>DATBRV010000120.1:0-166758 GCA_036560145.1 Myxococcota bacterium | reverse complement strand
AGACCTGGCGATCACGCTGAACGTGAACTGGTGGAACGACCAATACGACGACAGCGAGCTGGGCCTGACCAGCGCCAAACACGTGAGCCCAGGCCTGGACGTCGCGTACATGCTGAACGAATGGATCTCCACATACGCCTTCTACAATTACGAGAAGACGGTCACCGACTCGGCGGGGTGGGAGTACGGGAACGTCCAGCAGTCGCTCGACCCGACGCGCCGCTGGTGGAGCAAGGAGAAGGTCAACACGCACACGGCGGGCGCCGGGGTGAACCTGGCGATCATCCGCGATCGTCTCGAGCTCGGCGTCGACTATCTCTTCGCCCAGAGCAAGGGTGCGATCGACACGGTCCGCAATCCCGGCACGACGCTGCCGATCCCCGTGCCGTTTCCCGACCTGCTCGAGAGGCAGCACAACGTGAGCGTGCATGCCGACTACCACTTCACGGACAACTTCTCGGTGCGGGTGGGATATCTCTTCCAGTACCTGAACACGAACGATTGGGCGCTCGACGGACTGACCCCCACCTCGCTCACGTGCAGCGGCAACGCCTGCGTGATCGGGGTGGGCCAGGATTCCCCCCACTACACGGCCAACGTGGTCTCCTGGTCGCTGGTCTACACGTTCTGGTAGGGTGATGGGCGCCGGGTCGAGGACGACGAGGGCACGCGCCCTGGCTGGGAGGCTCGCATAGTGGCCGGGGACCCGCCGACGCCGAACCCCGCTCCGGGCGGCGCCGCGACGCCGCCGCGCCGGAGCCCCCGTCCCCTCAGGCTCTTCTACAACTGGTGGAGCATCGCGGGCACCGTTCTGGCCGTCGGTGGCGCCACCAGCGTCCTCTTCTTCGCGTTCGTGGGAAGCCTTTCGGACCAGAAGCCCACCTATCCGGGCCTGGTGCTGCTGCCGTTCTTCCTGCTGGTCCTGCTCGGCCTCGCGCTCGTACTCTTCGGAATCCTGCGCGAGTCGAGGCGGCGCAGAGGAGGTCGACCGCCCAGCATCAACGCGACGCTCTCGATCGACCTGGTCAAGCTCACCCGCCGCCAGCCGCTCTTCTTCACGATTGCGTCCACGGCGGCCGTGACGGGCGTGATCCTGGCCGTCGGCAGCGGATTGTTCCAGATGACCGAGCTGACCGAATCCAACGAATTCTGCGGTGAGACGTGCCATAGCGTCATGCACCCGGAGTGGATCCGATACGCGGAATCCGCGCATGCGCGGGTGAACTGCGTGCAGTGCCACGTCGGGCGCGATGCCGGGGGGTACATCCGCTCCAAGGTATCCGGGATCGAACGCGTCGTTGCCATGGTCACCGGCGACATCACCCGCCCGATTCCGACCCCGATCCACGATCTGAGGCCGGCGCGCGAGCTCTGCGGCGAATGCCACACGCCCGGTCGCTTCGTCGACTCGCGCCAGATCGAGCGGTCGTACTTCCTCGCGGACGAGGAGAACACCCGGGTGAACCTGCGGATGCTGATCAACGTCGGCGGGCGGGATCATGGCCACCGCGAGGGCTCGGGCATCCACTACCACATGTTCGTGGCGCAGAAGGTGGAGTACATCGCGCGGGACCCGAAGCGGCAGGAGATCGCCTGGGTGAAGGTCACACGCGCGGATGGCAGCACGGTGGAATACGGGGATCCCGAGAACCCGATCGAAGAATCGGAGCGGGCGGGCCTGGAGGTCCGCACGATGGACTGCCTGGATTGCCACAACCGCCCGGCGCATCGATTCATCGCTCCGATCGCCTCGGTCAACGACGCGCTCGCAGGCGGCGTGATCCCGCCCGAGATCCCGTTCATCAAGCTGGAGGCCGTGAAGGCGCTGGATCAGGACTACGCCACGCGCGAGGCGGCCATGGCGGGGATCGCGGAGGCGCTGACGACGGCCTACCGGGAGGAGCATCCCGAGTTCGTCGACGAGGGGAGCAAGCAGCTGCCGAAGGCGATCGACGCCGTGCAGGCCATCTACCGGGACACGATCTTCCCGGAGATGAAGGCCCGCTGGTCGGCGCATCCGGACAACATCGGCCACCTCGATTGGCCCGGCTGCTTTCGCTGCCACAACGACGCGCTGGAGTCCGCCGACGGGGACACCATCTTCACGACCTGCGACCGCTGTCACAAGATCCTGTCGCAAGGAGCCGACGGGGAGAAGCTGTCCGTGGACCTGAAGAAGGGGAAGGCCTTCGTTCATCCCGAGGACGGCGAGGAGATCGACGAGTACTCGGCCTGCAGCGACTGCCACACCGGCGGAGCCGAGGTCTACGAATAGGCGCGACCGAAGCGCCGGGATCCCGAGGGGACCGGCTGCCCGCGGCACTTCGCCCCAGTCAGGGCTCCAACCAGATCGCCCTGGTCCTCGGCGACTCTCCTGTTTCCCGTTCCTTTCCAATGACTTGCACGACAGCTGGCCGGTCTCCGGACCCGGTATGGGCCTTGCACCAGTGCTCAGCTGGGTTGGAAGCGCGCATGCAGAGGAACCCGGCTGATGGCGGCGTGCCGATCGGGTATCGGGCCGAGACGTGGGCCTTCCTGGGGGCTGCGTTCGTCGCCGTGCTGCTGCTCTTCTCGATTCGCTGCGCGCACGGGCCGCAGACGGCGCGCGCGTACCCGAGCCGTGGGCTCGCCCCCGAGCCGCAGCCCGTACTGCTCGCCCCGCCCCCGATGGACGACGAGTTCTTCCCGTGCAGCGACTGCCACGAGGACGAGCCCACCGACCGGACCGTGAGGAAGCTCGAGGACGAGCACGACGAGCTCGAGCTCGCGCACGGAACCACCTGGTGCCTCGACTGCCACGACGCGGATCAGCGCGATCAGCTGCACCTCGCGGACGCCAACCGGATCGGGTTCGAGGAGTCGTGGAGGCTCTGCACGCAGTGTCATGGCGCGAAGCTCGCCGATTGGCGCGCCGGCGTACACGGCAAACGCACCGGGAACTGGTGGGGCCCGAAGGAATACTGGAGCTGCGTGGCCTGCCACGATCCGCACTCCCCCCGCTTCGCGCCGCTCGAGCCGATGCGGCGGCCGATTCGCCCCGAAGAGATCCGGCTGGCTGCACCCTCCGGACAGGAGAATGCCCATGAAGGACTTTGAAAAGGTCGGGAAACCCAGGCAGCGCGACGCATCCCGGCGCACGTTCCTGAAGACGGCCGCCGCGGGAGTGGGGGCGCTGGCGGGCGTCCCCGGGGCCGCGAAGGCGTTCGACATCGAGGCCTTCTTCCAGAAGCACTTCCGCGAGCTCTCCGACGCCGACGTCCAGGACACGCTCCGCCGGCTGGAGGAGCAGTACTCCAGGCGCTTCGACAAGCCGGTCCACGTGCAGGCGACCGGTCCCATCGACGGCGTCGTCTACGGCTACGGCCTCGACATTTCGCGCTGCATCGGGTGCCGGCGCTGCGTGTACGCCTGCGTCGACGAGAACAACCAATCGCGGGATCCGGAGATCCACTGGATCCGCGTGCTCGAGTTCGAGCGCGAGAAGGCGATTCGCGGCATCGATCTCGAGGACGGCAATCCCTACTACGACCACGAGAAGGTCCCGGCGGAGGGCATGATCTACCTGCCGATCCAGTGCCAGCAATGCGAGGATTCGCCCTGCACCAACGTGTGCCCCACCGGCGCCACCTGGCGGGAGCCGGACGGGATCGTGGTGATCGACTACGACTGGTGCATCGGCTGCCGCTACTGCATGGCCTCCTGCCCCTACGGGGCGCGCCACTTCAACTGGACGGAGCCCGAGCTGTCGGCCGACCAGGTCAATCCGGACACGCACATCCTGGGCAACCGGCCGCGCCCGAAGGGCGTCGTCGAGAAGTGCACGTTCTGCATCCAGCGCGTGCGCAACGGGCGTTATCCGGCCTGTGTCGAGGCCTGTCCCGTCGGCGCCCGCAAGTTCGGAAACCTGCTCGATCCGAACAGCGAGATCCGTTACCTGCTCGACCACAAGCGAACCTTCGTCCTCAAAGCGGAGCTGAAGACGCGGCCGAAATTCTTCTACTTCTACGGGTAGCCGGGCGGCGCCCGCGGAATCGCCGAGGTGGCGTGAAGGCCCAATCGATGCTGAGACCCTTCGGAAGCTTCGTGGTCGCGAGCGCTCTCCTGGTGGCCCGGGGGAGGCTTGGCTACTACGCGTGGCTCGGCTTCCTCGCGCTGCTGATCGCGTTCGGTGTGCACGCCTACGCCAACCAGCTGTCGCACGGGCTGATCGTTTCGAACATGCGCGATCAGGTCTCCTGGGGCTTCTACATCGGAAATTTCGCCTATCTGGTCGGCGTGGCGGCGGCGGCGGTGGTGCTGGTGATCCCGGCCTACGTGTACGACTGGGGTCCGCTCAAGCAGGTCGTGTTGCTCGGGGAGCTGATGGCGATCGCCGCGATCATCATGTGCATTCTCTTCGTGACCGTCGACGTCGGCCGGCCGGAGCGGCTGTGGCACCTGTTGCCGGCTCTGGGCAATCCGAATTTCCCCTATTCCCTGCTGGTCTGGGACATCCTGGTGCTGAACGCGTACTTCCTGGTCAATCTCTTCATCGTCTCGTACCTGCTGTTCAAGGCGTACACGGGGCGGGAGTACAACGCGGCCTTCATCCTCCCCCTGATCTTCCTGTCGATCCCGCTGGCCATCTCCATCCACACCGTGACGGCCTTCCTGTTCATGGGCCTGAAGGCGCGCCCCTTCTGGCACACGGCGGTCCTGGCGCCGCGCTTCCTGGCGAGCGCCTTCTGCTCGGGACCCGCGTTGCTGTTGGTGATCTTCGGCGTCTTGCGGCGCGTCGGACGGATATCGATCTCGAACCAGGCGCTCTACAAGATCGGCGAGCTGCTCGCCTATGCCATGGCCATCAATCTCTTCTTGCTGGCGACCGAGGTCTTCACGGACTTCTACTCTCCGAGCGCCGAGGTCGTGCATGCCGAATTCCAGTGGTTCGGCATCCACGCGGCCGGCCGGACGGGCATGGCGAAGTACTCGTGGTTGGCGTTGGCCTTCAATTCGGCCGCCTTCCTGGTGTTCATGATTCCGGTGCTTCGACGCCGCCTGGGTCTGCTGTACGCGGCGTGCGTGCTCGCCGCCGCGGGCGTCTTCATCGAGAAGGGCATGGGCCTGCTGCTGCCCGGGATGACGCCCGACATGCTCGGCGAGGTCTATGACTATGCCCCGAGCCTCAACGAGGTGATGGTGGGGCTGGGCGTGTGGGGGGTCGGAGCCCTCGCGTTCACGCTGATGGCGAAGGTCGCGATGGCGATCGACGTCGGGGAGCTTCGCTACCAGCGTTCGGAGCCGCCGGCCATCGGGCCCGGCGGTTGGAGAGGTTGAGATGCGGAGGAAGCGCTTCGAAGCAGCCGGTTTCGCGCTGGCCCTGACGCTGCTGGCGGCCCTCCCGACCGGCGCGCAAGCGCCCGGGAAGGAGGCGAAGGACTCGTGCGTGGACTGCCATCGCAACCCGGACTTCCTGGTCCAGAACAAGAAGCTCTACGAATACTTTCGCGACTGGCAGCTCTCGATCCACCGGCAGCAGGACGTGAGCTGCTCGGATTGTCACGGAGGAAATCCCGAGATCTCCGACAAGGCGCGGGCGCACGGGGGAGAGGTCGACGAAAAGGGAAGGGATAACGCCGTGAACTTCCGGAACATCCCCGACACCTGCGGCCAGTGTCACGACGAGTTCCTGGAGGCGTACCTCGGCAGCAAGCACTTTGAGCACCTGGTCAAGGCCAAGCAGGAGAAGCAGGGCCCCAACTGCGTGACCTGCCACGGGTCGATGAACACGACCGTCCTGGACGTGACGACCGTGAAGGCCGCGTGTGCGCGCTGCCACAACGAGGAGACCGAGAACAAGCCCGAGATCCCCGACGAGGCTCGGGTGATCCTGAACAAGTTCCTCTCGATCGAACGCTTCCATCGCTATCTGAGCGTGCGGTTGAAGCCCGAGGAGAAGGCGGTGTTCTTGACGGATGCCGATGCGCGCATGCACGCGTTGGCGGTGACCTGGCACTCCTTCGACCTGCGCAAGATCGAGCGGGAGACGCAAGCGCTGGTGGACCTGATGAAGCAGAAGCGCGACGCGGTGGGAAATCGGAGCGGCGGAGGAGCGAAGCCCTAGTCTTCGTCTTCCTCGTCGTCGGCCGCTCCGCCGCCGGCTTTCTTCTTCGCCTGCAGCTCGAGATAGTGCCCCTTCACGTCCTCGGGGATCTCGTGCTCGATCTTCTTCTTGGCCTGCTCGTAGTCGAAGCCCACGGTGCTGCCGTTGGCGAGCTTGAACGCCTTGGGGTTCCAGCTCGGGCTCTCGTCGTTGTGGCAGTCGGTGCAGATCTTCGCGTCCTTGCCGGGCTTCCACATGCCGGCGGCGATCGCCTTCTTCTCGTCCGACATCACCTTCTTCTTCCGGTAGTCGTTGCCCGGGCCATGGCACGACTCGCACTGGATGCCGTCGCTTTCCTTCAGCGGATAGCGGATCTTGGCCGCGGCGACGCCGTGGGCCGTGACGTGGCACTTGAGGCACTCGGGGCTCTCGTGGGCCGGCTTCGCGAGCCCTTTCTCCTTCGCGATCTGGATGGCCTTGTCACCCTTCAAGGTCGAGAAGGCCTTCGCGTGTGGCCCTTTCTGCCACTCCTTGTACTGATTCCCGATCAGCTCCTTCTGGTGGCAGCTCTTGCACTTGGTCACGCCGACGAACAGGTGCTCCTTGGCGGAGGCCGCGGGCGCCATCCCGAACGCCAGCAGCGCGATGCCGGCCGCGAGCCCGACGCGAATTCCACTCATCCCCGGGAACCTCCTCTTCCGTCGGCGGCCCAGCCTAGCGATTCCGCCGGCCGAGCTCCGCAATTCGCTCCGGACTCGCGTCGGCCCGCTCGACCAGCTCCTCGAGCAGATCGACGCTCCGCTCGATGGCCGCGGGCCGGAGCCGATCGCGCGCATCGTACACGGAGTGGAGGCGGCGTGGGAAGCCCTCGTCGATGAAGGCGCGCAGCGTCAGGGCCGGGATGCCGTGGGCGAGGAAGCTGCGTCCATCGGTGAGGGTGCCGGCGGGGAGCGTTCGCGACGGAAGCTCCGCGCCCCACAGCGCGCGAGACGTCTCGTTCACGAACGCGATCAGCGGCTCGCCGCTGCGAAAGCGGCGCAGCGCAAAGCCGTCCTCGGGGATGAACGCCAGCGTGTCGGAAGCTCCCACCGATTCGAGATTGACGGCGACCACCCGGGACTCCGGGTCGAGCGAGCGCGCGTAGGCCCAGGATCCGAGCGTGCGTTCCTCCTCGGCGGCGAAGAACACCAGCCGCACCTCGACGGGCGCATCCGCGCGGCGTCCCGCGAGCCGCTCCGCCAGCTGGAGCAGCGCCGCGACCGAGCCGCCGTTGTCGATCGCGCCGGGGCTCGGCGCGCGCACGAGGGGGCCCACCGTCTGGAACCAGAACATCGCCGCGAAGGGAAGGGCGCAGGCCGCCGCGATGGGAAGCGCGACGCGCGGAGGCAGCCGGCGTCCGCGGCGGCCGAGCCAGAGCCCGCCGATCGAGAGCGCGATGGCCGCCGCCGTGGCCGGGCCCTGGAGGAATCCCCAGCGGCCCCAGCTGAAGTGGTCGCCAAAATGCGTGGTGGTGTCGTAGTGCGCGCTGAACAGCAGCGTCGGCGCGCCCTCGCGCCCGGGAAAGGTTCCGATCACGTTGCGCTCCGGGAGCGGAAGCAGGCCGCTCACCGGTGAGCGCAGCGCCTCGAACTCGAGCAGCAACATGCCCGCGGTGACGACGATCAGCGCCAGCGCGAGCGCATGGCGACGGGCTGCGATCGCGGCGATGAATCCGAGCTGGAGCGCGAGCGCGGCGGCCCAGACGAGCGCGAAGCCGTGGGGAGTCGCGATGAATTCGTGCGAGCTCACCAGCGCGCCCTGGCGCTCGAGGGTCTCGGCGAGAAAAGACGCGACCCGGTCGAGCCCGGCGCTTCCGTTCGGGCGCGGAATCAAGACCTGATCGAGGATCTGCTCCGTGGTCACGCGGCCCGCCTCGACCCGGGACGATCGCCCACGGCGTGCGCCGGAGCGACATGTCTTCGCATGACACCCGTGGTAGCCTGGGCGCCACTATCCTCTGGAGCTCCCGCCAGCGGAGGCGACTTTCGTGCTGCACCTGCCGCTTCGCTGCCGCCTGGCCGGCGCGCTTCTCGTTCTGGCCCTGGGGGCTGCGGGCCCCGCGGGCGCCCAGCCCTCGTTCGTGGCCTTCGAGAGCGGACCGGTTCGGCCGCTCGCCCTCTCGCCGGACGGACCCCGGCTCTTTGCGGTCAAACCCCCGACAACCGGCTCGAGGTGTTCAGCGTCGCGGGGGGCGTCCTCACCCATCTGGATTCGATCCCGGTGGGCATGGAGCCGGTCGCCGTCGCCGCGCGCAGCAACACGCAGGTATGGGTCGTCAACCACCTGTCCGACAGCGTGAGCATCGTCGACCTCGCCTCGACCCCGGCCCGAGTGGCGCGGACCCTGCTGGTCGGCGACGAGCCGCGCGACATCGTCTTCGCGGGGACCGGCGGCAGCCGCGCCTTCATCTCGACGGCGCACCGCGGCCAGCACCGCACCGATGCGTCGATCGCGATGGCTTCCAATAGCGGCGACCCCGAGCTCACCACCCCCGGAATCGGCCGTGCTGACGTGTGGGTGTTCGACGCGATCAACCCCGCCGCCAACAACACCTTCGGCGGGTTGCCGATCGCCATCCTCACACTTCCCTCGGATACGCCGCGCGCGCTCGCGACCAGCCCCAGCGGCAACATGGTCTACCTGGCAGCATTTCATTCGGGCAATCAGACCACGGCCGTCACCGAGACGGTCGTCTGCAACGGATTCCAGGTGAGCGGCGGCAGCGGCTGCGGCCCCGGAGCGCCGGGCGGCGTGGTCGGGCCGGCGAACAACGCCTTCGGCGCGCAGGCGCCGGAGGTCGGCATCATCGTCAAGTTCAATGGCACCAGCTGGCGCGATTCGATCAACCGCAACTGGAGCGGGGCCGTCCCCTTCAGCCTGCCGGATCACGACGTCTTCGAGATCGACGCGAACGACCTGACCTGGACCCGGACCTTCGATCACGTCGGGACCATCCTCTTCAACATGGTCGTGAATCCGGTCAATCAGAAGATCTACGTGACCAACACGGAGCTGCCCAACCACCTGCGTTTCGAGGGCGCCGGCGAGCACGGCGGCAGCACGGTCCAGGGGCACCTCTCCGAGTCGCGCATCACGGTGATCGATCCCTCCACCGATCCCGTCCCTCCGGTGGTGGTGAACCCGCAGCACCTGAACCAGCACATCGACTACGGCAAGCTGCACACCGACGTCCCGGATCTCGTCGACCCGACGCAGATCGGGCACAGCCTGGCGACGCCGCTCCAGCCGGTGGTGTCGAGCGACGGCAGCACCCTGTACGTGGCGGCCTTCGGTTCGGCGAGGATCGGCGTGTTCAGCACCGCCGAGATCGAGAGCCCGAGCTTCGAGACGAGCTTCGATCCGACCGTCGAGAGCGCGAGCTACATCGCGACCGGAGGCGGCCCCGCCGGCCTGGTGCTCGACGAGGCCAACACCCGCCTCTACGTGCTGACGCGCTTCGATAACTCGGTGCAGGTGATCGATCCGGTCAGCAAGGCCACGCTGGCGACCCACGCCCTCCACAACCCGGAGCCGGCGTCGATCGTGAACGGACGCCCGTTCCTGTACGACGCGGCCCTCACCTCGGGCAACGGGGAAGCCTCCTGCTCGAGCTGCCACGTCTTCGGCGATCTCGACAGCCTCGCCTGGGACCTCGGCGATCCCGACGGCGCGGTGACCACCAACACCCAGCCCTCGTCGACGTTCCTGCCGCCGGCGACGACGTTCCATCCCATGAAGGGCCCGATGACGACGCAGACGCTGCGCGGCCTCGCGACCGAGGGCGCCATGCACTGGCGTGGCGACCGGGTGGACGGCTTCTTCGGCCTCGACCCCTGCACCGAACCGACCGGCGCGCCCTGCAACGAAGATCTCTCCTTCCGGAACTTCATCGTCGCCTTCGAAGGCCTGGTCGGGAAGGACGGCACCATCACGCCGGCGCAGATGCAGCAGTTCACGGACTTCGTGCTTCAGATCACGCTGCCGCCGAATCCGGTGCGCGCGCTCGACAACTCGCTGAATGCGGTGCAGAACCTCGGCAGCGGCTTCTACTTCGGTGCCACCTCCGACTTCATCGCGACCTGCAACGGCTGCCATACCACGGATCCCGCCCAGGGCTTCTTCGGCTCGGGCGGCGAGCAGAGCTTCGAGGGCGAGCCGCAGCAAGCCAAGGTTCCCCACCTGCGCAACGTCTACTCCAAGGTCGGGATGTTCTCGGTCGCCGGCGAACAGGTGCGCGGCTTCGGATTCCTGCACGACGGCAGCATCGACACGGTCAACACCTTCGTGGGGGCGCCGGTCTTCACCCTGACGCCCGAGCAGAGGACCCAGGTCGAACAGTTCGTCCTCGCGTTTCCGTCGGATCTCGCGCCGATCGTCGGACAGCAGGTCACGCTGCGGTCCAACAACGGGGCCGGCGTGAATCCGCGCATCGACCTGCTGATCGCGCGCGCGAGCGCGACCTACCCTTCGCTCCGGTTCGGCGCCACCGCCAAGGAGTGCGACCTGATCGTGAAGGGCAGCGTGGGCGGCGTGGAGCGCGGCTGGGTTCGCGAAGCGTCGGGACTGTTCCGCGACGACAGCAACGCCACGCTCGGCGACGCGGCGCTGCGCGCGCTGGCGG
Organism: Myxococcota bacterium; assembly: GCA_036560145.1. GTDB lineage: Bacteria > Myxococcota_A > UBA9160 > UBA9160 > SMWR01 > DATBRV01. The sequence continues at coordinate 156,016 of DATBRV010000120.1, read as the reverse complement.
TCAGCCAGGGCCCGCTCACCTATACCTGCGCGCCCCCGGGTTCCGGCACCCGGATGGGCATCGACCGCGACAGCGACACGCGGCTCGACGGTCTCGACAACTGCGCCGCGACGGCCAACGCGGGCCAAGAAAATTTCGACGGCGATCCGCTCGGCGACGCCTGCGACGGCGACGACGACGGCGACGGCCTGCTCGACGTCGTCGAGACGAACACGGGGATCCTGGTGTCCGCGTCCAACACGGGCAGCGATCCGCTCGACACGGACAGCGACGACGACGGCATCCCGGACGGCCTCGAGATCGGCAACGGGTCGGATCCGAACGATCCGCTCTCGCCCGGCCCGACTCCCCTCCCGCTGCTGCCGCTCGCCGGGCAGGCGCTGCTGGGGGGCGCGCTGCTGTTCGCCGGAGCCCGCGCCCTGCGGCGCCGCCGGAGCCCGCCGTCCGCCTAGCCGGTCAGGGCGGCCGGGTGCGTGCGGGCGCGCTGGCCGTCGCCGTGCTCGCGGCCGGGCTGCTGGCCTACTTCGCGCTCGGCCGCACGCCCGCGCCGCCGCCGCCCGCTCCGGTGCTCGCGCCGCCGGCCGCGCTCCCGGCCGCCACCTACACCGGCCGCGAGGCCTGCGGCGCCTGTCACGCGAACGAGTTGAAGGCCTGGCAGGGCTCCCACCACGATCTCGCCATGCAGCTGCCCGACCCGGCGAGCGTGCTCGGTGACTTCGAGGCTGCGAAGTTCGAGCACGCGGGCGTGACCTCGACCTTCTTCCGCCGCGACGGGAAGTACTTCGTCCGCACCGACGGTCCGGACGGGAAGCTCGCCGACTTCGAGATCCGCTGGACCTTCGGCGCGGCGCCGCTCCAGCAGTACCTGATCGAGCTCCCGGGCGGCCGGATCCAGGCCCTCGGCATCGCCTGGGACGCGCGGCCCCGCGCGCAGGGCGGGCAGCGCTGGTTCCACCTGTACCCGGACGAGACGCTCCGCGCCGGCGATCCGCTCCACTGGACCGCCATCCAGCAGAACTGGAACTTCATGTGCGCGGAGTGCCACTCGACCGATCTGCGCAAGAACTTCGACGCGAAGCAGGGTCACTTCGCGACCACCTTCGCCGAGGTCGACGTCTCCTGCGAAGCCTGCCACGGCCCCGGTTCGAACCACGTGGCGTGGGCGCGGCGCGAAGGCGACTGGAGCGCGCTCGACGCGGACAAGGGCCTCGCGATCGCGCTCGACGAGCGGCGGGACGTTCACTGGGCGATCGCTGCCGGGACGGGCAACGCGGAGCGCAGCCGAGCCCGCGAGGGCCAGCGCGAGGTCGACCTCTGCGGCCGCTGTCACGCGCGCGCGAGCAAGCTCTCCGATGACTACGTGTACGGAGCGCCGCTGCTCGACACGCATCGCGTCGCGCTCTTCGAGGAGGGGCTCTACTGGAGCGACGGCCAGATGCGCGACGAGGTCTACGACTACGGCTCGTTCCTCCAGAGCCGGATGTTCGCGAAGGGCGTGACCTGTGGAGATTGCCACGAGCCCCATTCGCTCCAGCTCCGCCAGCCGGGCAGCGCCGTCTGCGCGCAGTGCCATCTCCCGGAGAAGTACGCCGCCCCCGAGCATCACTTCCATCCCGCGGCCTCGGCGGGCGCGGAGTGCGCCGCCTGCCACATGCCCACCGTCACGTACATGCAGATCGATCCCCGGCACGATCATTCCCTGCGGATCCCGCGCCCGGATCTCTCGCGCCGGCTGGGCACGCCGAACGCCTGCAATGCCTGCCACCGGAAGCAGTCGCCCGAGTGGGCGGCGGCCGAGATCCGTAAGCGGCATCCGGATCCGAAGCCGGGCTTCCAGGGCTTTGCCGAGGCGTTCCACGCAGGAGCCCGGGGCGAGCCCGGAGCCCGCCAGCAACTGATCGCGCTGCTACGCGACCCGCAGCAGCCGGGAATCGTCCGCGCCAGCGCGGCGGCGCGGCTCGCGGGGCAGCGCGACCCCGCGGCGATCGACGCGCTCTCCGAGGCGCTCGGCGATTCCGACCCGCTGGTGCGCGCCGCCGCGGTGGAGGCGGCGGTGGACCTCGAGCCGCAGCTGCGCAAGCGGCTGCTGAGCGGGGCGCTCGGCGATCCGGTTCTGAGCGTGCGCATCGCGGCGGCGCGCGCGCTGGCGCCGCTGCCGCCGGAAGGCCTGTCCGGGGCCCAGCGCGCGGCGCTGGAGAAGGGCATCGCCGAGTGGATCCGCGTGCAGGAGTTCAACGCCGACCGGCCCGAGTCGCACACCAACCTGGGCGCGCTGCGGGCCGAGCGTGGCGAAGCCGAGCCGGCGCTCGCCGCGTTTGCGAAGGCGCTCGAGATCGATCCGCACTTCACGCCCGCGGCGGTGAACCGCGCCGATCTGCTCCGCGCGCTCGGCCGGGAAGCCGAGTCCGAGGCGTCGCTGCGCGAGGCGATTCGCCGCACTCCGCAGGACGCCGTGCTGCATCACGTGCTCGGCCTCTCGCTGGTCCGCCAGAACCGCCGCGAGGAGGGGCTCGGCGAGCTCGGCGAGTCCGTGCGCCTCGCGCCCGGGGACGCGCGGCTCGCCTACGTGTACGGCGTGGCGCTGCACGATCTGGGCCAGGGCCGGGAGGCGACCCGGGTGCTCGAATCCGCGCTTCGCGGCAGCCCCAACGACCGGGACCTGCTCTTCGCGCTCGCGACCTTCCTGGAGGAAGCGGGCGCGACGGAGCGCGCGCTCCCGGCCGCACGCCGGCTGGTCGAGCTCGAGCCTCAGGATCCCCGGGCGCGCGAGCTGCTGGCGCGGCTGGAGGCGTCCCAGCCCGGGAAGACAGGCCGCGGGCCATCTTGAAATGCGCCGCCGGTGCGCGCACCATGCAAGCCCATCCACCGACGAACGAGGACCCGATGAACACGTCGCCCCAGCCCCTCGACCCCGGCGAGCCGGTTCCGCCCCACGCGCCGCTGGGCCGCTACTACGACGACGACGCCAAGCGGCATCGCTACGTCATCGATCTCTTCAACGAGACGGCGCACCACTACAACACGATCGAGGGGCTGTTCCTGAACGGCGGCCTCCTCTACCGGCGGCTCTCGCTCAAGCGCGCCGGGCTCCGGCCGGGCATGCACGTGCTCGACGTCGCGATCGGGACGGCGGCGGTGGCCCGCGGCGCGGCGCGCATCGTGGGACCCGAAGGACGGGTATTCGGCGTGGATCCGAGCATCGGGATGCTCGGCCAGGCGCGGCGCGTCTTCAAGGGACCGCTCACGCGGGGCGTCGCGGAGGCGCTGCCCTTCGCCTCGAACCGCTTCGACTTCGTGACCATGGGCATCGCGCTGCGCCACGTCTCCGACCTGGTCGCGACCTTCCGCGAGTATCTGCGCGTGCTGCGTCCCGGCGGCAAGCTGTGGATCCTGGAAGGCCACGTGCCGGAGTCCGCCCTCGGCCACAAGCTCACGCGCTTCGTGTGGGCGCGCGTGATCCCCGGCATGACCCTGCTCTCCACGCGCAGCCGCCCGGCGAAGGAGCTGATGGACTACTACTGGGACACCGTGGAGCAGTGCGTTCCGCCCGAGACCATCCTCCAGGCGATGCGGGAGGCCGGCTTCGAGGCCCCGCGCTTCCAGGTGGTGGTGCCCGGCGCCTTCTGCGAGTACACGGGGACGAAGCGATCCGGATCCGGGGCGACGCCCGCCTGAGAGGGCCCCGCGCATGTCCGCCGCCGCCAGCACCGAGACCCGCCACACCTTCTGCCGGATCTGCGAGGCCCTCTGCGGCCTCGAGATCACGCTGGAGGACGGCGCCATCCGCCAGATCCGCCCGGATCCGGAGCACGTGGCGACGCGCGGCTTCGGCTGCATGAAGGGCCTCAAGCAGCACAAGCTCTTCGCGTCGCCCGACCGGCTTCTATATCCGGCCAAACGGACGGACGGCGAGCTGGTGCGCGTGCCCTGGCAGCAGGCGATCAGCGAGATCGGCGCCAAGGTGAAGGAGATCCGCGCGCGCTTCTCCCCGGACGCGATCGCCATGTACGTCGGCACCGCGGCCGGATTCGGCGTCCTGCATCCGGTCTTCGCGCAGGGCTTCATGACCGGGGTCGGTTCGAAGAGCATGTACGCCTCGGCGACGCAGGATTGCAGCAACAAGTTCGCGGTGGCGCGGCAGGTCTACGGCTTTCCCTTCACGCAGCCCTTCCCGGACGTCGATCACACCCAGTGCCTGATCATCGTGGGCGCGAATCCGGTGGTGTCGAAGTGGAGCTTCCTCCAGGTCTCCAATCCGATCGAGCGGCTGCGCGAGATCCAGCAGCGCGGAGGCCGGGTGATCGTGGTGGATCCGCGCCGCACCGAGACGGCGAAGGTCGCCAGCGAGCACGTCTTCATCCGCCCCGGCACGGACGTCTTCTTCTTCCTGTCCTTCCTCCAGGAGATGTTCGCCACCGGCGGGGTGGATCGCGCGAAGGCCGCGAGCTTCATGACGGGCGCGGACGAGGTCGAGCGCATCGCCGCGCCCTGGACGCCCGAACGCACGGCCGAGGTGACCGGCATCGCGCCGGAGAAGCTGCGCGAGGTCGTCGCTGTCCACCGCGCGGCGCAGGGCGCGGCGCTCTACTGCTCGACGGGCGTCAACATGGGCGGGCACGGCTCGCTCGCGTTCTGGCTGATGGAGTGCATCAACGCGCTCTCGGGCAATCTCGACCGCCGCGGCGGCACGCTGGTCGGCCGCGGGGTGATGGACTTTCCGCGCTTCGGCGTGAAGAACGGCGTGCTGATGCGCGAGGATCGCTCCCGGGTCGGCGATTTCTCGTCGGTGAACGACGCCTTCCCCGGCGGCATCCTGGCCGACGAGATCCTGACCCCCGGGCCGAAGCAGGTCCGCGCTCTCTTCGTGACCGGCGGCAATCCGCTGATCACGATGGCGAACTCCGGGCGGCTGGCGAAGGCGTTCGAATCGCTCGAGCTGCTGGTGGTGCTCGACATCCTGCCGACCGAGACGGCGAGCCTCGCGCACTACGTGCTCCCGTGTACGGCTCCGATCCAGCGGCCGGATCTCCCGTTCATCTTCCCCTTGATGCTCGGGCTGCAATCGAAGCCCTACCTCCAGGCCACCCGCGAGATCCTCCCCCCCGACGGCGAGCAGCGCGACGAGGCCACCATCTACCTCGATCTGGCCCGGGCGGCGGGCGCGCCGCTCTTCGGCTCCCGCCTGGCGCAATGGGTGCTCGAGGCGGCGAAGCGGCTGCACTCCGCGCGCCGGCCCGGCCGGCAGCCGGAGATCCCGCAGGAGCTGCTGCTCTCGCTCCTGCTGCGCGCGACGGGCAACGGCGGCTTCGCCCGGCTGCTCGGCGAGCCGCACGGCCGCTTGCGACCGGAGCATCGCGAGTCCGATTTTCTGGGCCAGCGTGTCGTGACCGACGACGGCCGCGTGCACCTGGCGCCGCCGGAGCTGGTGGACGCCGCGCGCGAGCTCGCCGCCGCCTTCGACCGCGAGCGCGCCAGCGCCGGGCGGCTCCGCCTGATCACGAAGCGGCACGTCGCGACTCACAACTCGTGGACCCACAACTTCGAGGAGTTCGTCGCCGGCGACCGGGCCACCAACCACCTCTACATGCACCCGCAGGACGCCGCCCGGGCCGGCCTCGCCGATGGCGACCTCGCCGACGTCTCGAGCGAGATCGCCACGGTGCGCGTCCCCGTCCGCACCCTGTTCGAGCTGATGCCGGGGACCGTCGCGCTGCCCCACGGCTGGGGACACCAGCGCGCGACCGGGCTCTCGGTCGCGAGCCGCACGCGGGGCGTGAACGTGAACCTGCTCGCCGCCGACGGACCGGACGCGATCGAGCGGATCTCCGGCATGGCCCGCCTGACCGGCATCCCCGTCGACGTCCGGCCCGCCGCCGGACCGCAGGAGACCGGGAGCTGGTCGGGCCTTCCGGAGGCGTGATCCGGCCCGATGCTCAGGACGCCGCACGTCGAGAAGCACTTCGCCGCCGGCATTGCCGAGACCGCCGCGGGATCGATCGCGGTGGGGCGGGGCGCCGGGCGATCGTGAGGCGCTACCGCCTGGTGCTCGCGAGGCCGCTCGCCCGCAGCATCGGCCGGCGCGATCTCTCCGGTCTGGCGGAGCGCGTCGAGAGGCGGGCTCCCGACGTCGAGGTCGCGGTGGTCGGCAAGCACCGCACCGAACAGTGGCACCTGCTCCCGCACGCCTTCCGGCCGACGCTGACGATCGGCTTCGGCGCTCTCAGCCGCAGCCGGTTCCTGAGCGGTCGGATCCTGCACACGCCGTGGATTCCGAAGCACGTGGAGCTGGAGCGGCTTCGCTGGGTCGGGATCCCGGTACCGGATTGGACCGTGATCGAGCCGTGCACGCGCCTCGATCCCGGGGTCTGGGGGCCCTACGTGGTCGTCAAGCCGACACGCGGCGGCCAGGGCTTCGACGTCCGGATCCGCAAGACGGGCCGTGTCCGCTGGGAAGCGCCGGAGAACTTCCCGCCGAGGCACATGATCCACAAGGGCCCGCTGCTGGCCCAGCGCTTCGTGTACACCGGGCCCTGGGCCGTTTCCTACCGCGTCTGCACGTTCCTCGGCCGGGCGCTCTATGCCTGGCGCGTCGAGCAATCGCACCAGAAGCGGCGGCTCGAGAGCCGCTGGCAGTTCGCAGGCTCCAAGACCGGCGGCGGCATCCAGATCATCGCGCCGTCGATGACCTCGACCTATGCCCTGACCGACGACGAGGAGCTGATCGCCCTCGCCGAGCGGGCGCATCGGCTGGCGTTTCCGGATTACCCCTATCTGGGCATCGACCTGCTGCGCGACGCGGAGACCGGCGAGGTCTTCGTGGTCGAGGCGAATTCGGGCGGCACCGTGTGGCACCTGTCGTCGAAGACGGGCCGCAGCATGCAGAAGGCGCATGGGATCGACCTCTACCGCCAGTTCGGCGCCCTCGACCGCGCGGCCGAAGGTCTGATCGAGGCCACCCGGCGGCATGCGATGGTGTCGCCCGTCGGCAGGCCCCAGGTTCCCTTCAGCGAGAGCTGACGTCCGCGGGAGCGGGCGGGATGCGCGGACGCACCACGCGCGCGAGCTCCTCGGCGAGCCGGCGGTGGAGGGCGGCTTTGGGGTGGTAGATGTCGAAGAACGCCTCGTTCTTCGGGACGCCCGCCTCGGCGACGATCCGCTCCATCTCGACGACGGGGACGCCCTCCCTGCGCGCGAGCTCGGTGAGAACGCAGCGGTGGGGCCGGCTCAGCTGGTAGGCGGGATGGATCAGCACGAGGTCGACGCCGCGCCCGCGCAGGAGCTGCACGAGCTCGCTCAGGAGGGCCAGGCGGTCGGGATCCGGAACGCGGCAGAGCGGGTTGGGATTCTCCATGTACGGGAGCGGATCGGGCCAGGCCTTCGGATCGGCGGGCGCGATCGGAAGCGTCTTCCAGGGCATGCGGAGCCGAAGCGCGGGATCGTACTCGGGCGACCCCGTCTCCTGGAACACGCGCCCGCGCGGCTCGAGCGCGGGCGCCAGCGCGCGCGACGCGGCCAGCAACACGCGGATCCGGAGCCAGCGATAGAAGTGGCTGTTCTCGAGCAGCAGGATCAACGGGCCGAGTCGCCCGCGGAGCGCCGCCAGCTCGCGGTCGGTCCGCCCCAGGCCCAGCGCCTGCCCGTCGCCGGTCCGGTGATAGGTGGGCAGGAAATCGTTCATCTCGTGATAGAAGAGGACCAGGTCGGGCTGGAACGAGAGCCCATCGCGCTCGAGCCACTTCACGCTCTGGTAGGTGGTGTAGGAGCAGATCCCGCAGTTCCAGACCTCGACGCCGCGCCCGAGCGTGCCATCGGCTTCGAGCAGCTGCTCGAGCAGGAACGAATAGGTCTCCGTCGCTTCCAGGTTCTCGCCGAACGTCGTCGACTCGCCGAGCGAGAGGATCCGGAACACGCCGGCGGGCTTCTCCCGCGTGCGAGCGCGGTCTCGCAGGCCGAAGTCGTTCGTCCGCACCCGGATCTTCTGCTTCTCGACCTCCTGATTCGGGCGGTATCGCCAGAAGAGCTCCGGGTCGCGCTGCTCCAGCTCGGCCACGGCCAGCGCGTCCGCCCGGGCGAGCCGCTCCGGGATCTCGGAGTTCGCGTGACGCGCGAACAGCTCGAGCAGGCCGAAGAAGAACGCGAGCGAGCCGGCGGCGAGCGCGAATCGGGCGAGCAGAGAGCGGGTCCGGTGCGGCACGGTCGGCGCTCCGAGTCGGCAGCTGCGCGGGTCGGAAGCCTACCAGGGTAGCCGCTCCAGGGTCTACACTCGCGACCGATCTCGCGGGAGCGCTGGTTGGAATCTCCGATCCGAAGGGCCGCGCCGACCTGGCTCGTCTGCTCGCTGCTCGCGTTTTCGGTGCTCGCGGTCTTCGGGCAGACGCTCGGCTTCGGCTTCATCAGCTACGACGATCCCGAGGCGGTGGTGACCAATCCGTGGGTGGAGCGGGGCCTCGGCTGGGAAGGGCTGCGCTGGGCGTTCACAACCTTCTTCTTCGCGAACTGGATTCCGCTCAGCTGGCTCTCGCTGATGCTCGACGCCGAGATCGCGGGCCTCGACCCGCGCATGTTCCACCTGACGAATCTCCTGCTCCACACCGCGAGCACCCTGCTCCTCTTCCGGCTGCTCGACCGCGCCAGCCGGGATCGCTGGAAGAGCGCGTGGGTGGCCGCGCTCTTCGCGCTGCACCCGCTCCACGTGGAGTCGGTCGCGTGGGTCGCCGAGCGGAAGGACGTGCTCTCCACGCTGTTCTGGTTCCTCACGATGCTGCTCTGGCTCCGCTGGACCGAGCGCCCTGGAGCCCTCCGCTACGCGGCCGTGCTGCTCTCGTTCGGCCTCGGCCTGCTCAGCAAGCCGATGCTCGTCACGCTGCCCTGCGTGCTGCTCCTGTTCGACTACTGGCCGCTCGGCCGGCGCCGCGAGAGGACGCTCCTCCAGCTCGTGCGCGAGAAGCTTCCGCTGCTGGCGCTGGCGGCGGCGTCTTCGGCGACGACCGTGATCGCGCAGCGCGCCGGCGGCGCGCTCGGAAGCCTCGACGCCTATCCGCTCGCGGCGCGCCTCGCCAACGCCGTCCTCTCCTACGCGCTCTACCTGAAGCAGACCTTGTGGCCGATCGGGCTCGCGGTCTTCTACCCGCACCCCGGGAGCGAGCTGCCGCTCGCCTCGTGGCTGGGCGCGGCGCTGTTCCTGGCGGCCGTCAGCGTGGGGATCGCGATCCTGGGGAGATCCCGGCCGTATCTGATCGTCGGCTGGCTCTGGTATCTCGGGACGCTCGTCCCGGTGATCGGCATCATCCAGGTGGGATACCAGGCGCGCGCCGACCGCTACACCTACCTGCCGCTGGTGGGCATCTTCATCCTGCTGGCGTGGGGCGTGCCTCCGCTGTTCGGACGCCGGCAGCGCTCTGCAGGAGCCGTCGCGATCGCTTCGCTGGCGGCGGCCGGATGGCTCGCGTTCCTGCAATGCGGGTACTGGCGGGCCTCGATCCCGCTCTTCGAGCGGGCCATCCAGGTCACCGCGGAGAACGCGATCGCCCAGCACAACCTCGCTTCGGCCTATTACCAGAGAAACCAGCCGGGCGACCGCGAGCGCTCGCTGGTCCACTATTCGGAAGCGATCCGGATCGATCCGGACTACACCGGCGCTCTCAACAGCCTCGCCGGCGTCCTGCTCGAGCTCGGGCGGACGCAGGAGGCGATCGACCGCTGGTCCGAGCTGGTGCGGATCAAGCCGCACGCCACGGCGGCGCTCTGCAACCTGTGCGGCGTGCTCACGCGAGCCGGGCGGCTGGCGGAGGCGGATCAGCGTTGCAGCCAGGCGCTCCGATCGAATCCGCAGGCGGCCTGCGCGCGTTACAACCTGGGGCATCTCCGCCTCCAGCAGTCGCGGATCCTGGACGCCGAGAGCGAGTTCGAGGCCGCGCTTCGGATCGCGCCGCTCGACGCGGACGCGCGCATCAGCCTGGGCGTGGTGCTCGAGCGGCAGGGGCGGTTCGAGCCCGCGATCGCGCAGTACCTCGAAGTGCTCCGCCTGGATCCGTCGAACCCGCTCGCCCGCGCGAACCTCGATCGGATCCGACGGCAGAGGGCGGCCGACTGAGGTACAGATAGCCGCGCGCGGCTGCACCCGCGGCGAATCGAGGTCACGGCAGTGGAGGATCTCGCCCGGCAACGCGGTCGCGACCGGCTGCTCCGCGTGCTCCTGATCCTGGTGCTCGCGCCCTGCTACGCGCGGGGGCTCGCCTCCGACGCGATCGGCTTCGCAGACGAGACCTACTGGACGGCCCACGGCTGGAAGGCGGCGCAGCTCCTGCTGGTGAGGCGCGACCTCGATCATCCGTTCTGGAGCTACGGGCGCGACGCACCCGTGCTGGCCAAGACCGAGCTTCCGTTTTTCTTGATGCCACCCACCCGGGTTCCCAAGCTGGGGCTGATCCTGATCGGCTCTTCGGTGCTGCTGCTCGACGCCCCCGAGCCCCGTCCCCGGCCGTACGACTACTTCCGCTCGGTGGCCTGGAACCGCGAGCACGGACGCCTGCCGCCGCTGGCGACGTTGTTCGCGGCGCGCCTTCCCTCCGCGATCTCCGGGGTGGCCGGCGCGGCGCTCCTGTTCACGGTGCTGCGCGGCCTGCTCTCCCCGTTCTGGGCCTTCGCGGGAGCGCTGCTCTTCGCGTTCAACCCCGTGGTGCACTGGTTCTCGCGTCTCGCGACGACCGACGTGATCGCCAACGCGTTCGCGATCGGCGCGATCCTGTTCACGATCCGCGCCTGCGGGCGGGAGGGCCGCTGGCGCCCGATGCTGCTGGCCGGCGTGTTCGTCTGCGCCGCGATCAGCAGCAAGCTGAACGCGGGGATCCTCGCCCCCGTCCTGGCCGCGGCCTTCCTGATCGAAGCGTGGCTCCGGAAGGAGCCCGGCCTGCTGCTTCGCGCCGCGGTGAGCGCCGCGCTCGCCCTTGTCCTGTTCGTCCTGCTGAACCCGTCTCTCTACGGCGACCCGCTGGGCGGCATGCTCTCGATGCTGCGCGTCGGCTCCGAGTTCGGCGAGCTGCGCTTCCTGAGCCCGATCGGCCTGCTGGACAGCGTCCCGAGCCGGATCCAGGCCGCCTACGAGGTGCTGCTCGGCAGCTTCGGAATGCTGGCCTCCCACCTCGGCGCGCCTCTCGACCACCTGCTGCTTCCGCTCGGCCTCGGCCTGCTCGTCTGGCGATCGCGCAGCCTGGCGGCGGCGCGGGTCGTCCTGCTCTGGCTGATCGCGTCGCTCGCGGCGGTGTCGCTCTGGCCGCCGATGCGCTTCGAGCGTTATTACCTGCCGGCGGTGGCGCCGATCGCCGCGGCCGAGTGTCTCGCGCTGGCGTTCCTGGTCGGGGCCCTGGCTCGCGGCGGGACCCGCGCGCTGCGCGCCGCGCGCGATCGCGGTTGAACCCGCGCGGATCGGACCCGGAGCGTCCCGGATGAGCGAGCGCCAGCGAACGCTGCTCTCCGCCGCCGCGCTGCTGCTGATGACGGCGGCCGCCTACGCGGGAGTCGCGGACTGCGGCTTCATCTGGGACGACAACCTGCGCGTGAGCGAGAATCCGACGCTGCGCTCGCTCGCCGGGTTGCGCCGCATCTGGTTCGAGCTGGCCTCGAACAAGCAGTACTACCCGCTCGTCTTCACGAGCTTCTGGCTCGAGTACCGGCTCTGGGGCGCCGACCCGCTCGGGTACCACCTCGTCAATCTCGCGCTGCACGCCAGCGGCGCCGTCCTGCTCTGGCGCGTGCTGCTGGCGCTGGGGGCGCCCGGCGCCTGGCTCGCGGCGGCGGTCTTCGCGCTTCACCCGGTGCACGTGGAGTCGGTGGCCTGGATCAGCGAGCGGAAGAACGTCCTCTCGGGCGCGTTCTATCTCGCGTCGGCGCTCGCCTACCTCCGCTACGCGGAAGCGCACGAGCGCGGCTCGCCTCGCGCGCGGCGGCTCTGGGCGGCGTCGCTCGCGCTCTTCCTGTGCGCCCTGCTCGCCAAGACCGTCGCCTGCACCCTTCCTGCGGCGCTGCTGCTGGCGCTCTGGTGGAAGCACGGCTTGGTCGCGCGGCGGGACCTGCGCGCGCTCGCCCCCTTCTTCGCGCTCGGCATCGGGCTCGGGCTGGTCACCGTCTGGCTCGAGCGGCACGCGGTGGGCGCCTCGGGGGCTCCGTGGAATCTCTCCTGGCTGGAGCGCGGTCTGATCGCCGGCCGCGCGCTCTGGTTCTACCTGGGCAAGCTCGCCTGGCCGGAGCCGCTGGTCTTCGTCTACCCGCGCTGGCGCATCGACGCCGGAGCGGCGTGGCAGTATCTCTTCCCGCTCGCCGCGCTCGCCGTCGTCGCGGGGCTCTGGCAGCTCCGCGGTCGCCTGGGGCGCGGCCCCCTCGCGAGCGGACTCTTCTTCGCGGGAACGCTGCTGCCGGCGCTCGGCTTCTTCGACCTCTACCCGATGCGCTTCTCGTTCGTGGCCGATCACTTCCAGTATCTGGCGAGCATCGGTCCGATCGCGCTGGCCGCCGCCGCGGCCTCGGCGGGCGCACGGCGCCTCCCAGCTCCGGGCCGGCGGGCCGCGTGGCTGGGCGCGGCGCTCCTGCTGGCGACGCTGGGCGCGCTGACCGCGCGGCGGATCCCCGTCTACGAGGGGCTGGAATCGCTCTGGCTCGACACCCTCGAGCAGAATCCCGGCGCCCATCTCGCGCAATACAACCTCGCCGATCTGCTCCGGAAGCGCGGCGAGACGGAGCGGGCGATCCGACACTTCGAAGCGGCGATCGCGGCGGCCCCCGATCTGGCGATGGCGCACAACAACCTCGCGGGCGTGTTCGCGCAGCAGGGGAAGCTCGAGGAGGCGACCCTGCACTATCGGCGGGCCGTCGAGATCCAGCCCGGCTATGCCCTCGCCCTCGGCAACCTGGCCGAGCTGCTGATGCAGCGGGGCGAGGTCGAGCAGGCGATCTCGCATCTGCGCGAAGCCGTGCGTGCGGCGCCCGAGCGGGCGGACCTGAAGGAAACGCTCGCGATCGCGCTCGCGAAGGCGGGCCGTGCCGACGAGGCGCACGCGCACTTCGTGGCCGCCCGCCGTCTGGCCCGGGAGGCCGCGGCGGCCGGGCGCTAATCGGCCGGCGGACCGGGGTCGCGGGCCTGGCCGACGCAGTCGTAGGGCAGCGAGGCCAGCCGGGAATCGAGCGCGGCGCGCAGGGCGGTGGGGTCGAGGCCGAGGGCTCCGGGGTTGGCCAGGTAGGGAAGGATGGAGCGCTTGTGCGCGCACATCCGGACGGATTTGGCGACGAGGCTCTCCCGGCGGTTCATCAGGTTCACCAGCCAGTCGTCGGTGATGCTGTTCGAGATCCCATAAAAAGACTCGACCGAGCGCGGCACCGTGAAGTCGAGCTGGGTCCGGTCGTCGGTGATCAGCGGGACGTCGCCGGTGTAGGCGGCGACCTCGTCGCCCGCCATCACGAAGTAGGCGAGGAACTCGAGCGGATCGTCCCAGTGGATGCTCGCGAGGTCGGCACGCACCTTCGGGTCGGCGAAATGTCGGACCAGCAGCGCCAGGTCCGGCGGGCGCGGCTCCCGGCTCCCGTTGATCACCCACGAATACAGGTAGGGGCTGTGCCAGATGCTGACGTACGGGAAGACCTCGGCGGCGGTGCGCGCGATCATCTTCAACTCCCGCTCCGGGGTGTAGGCGATGTTGACCCAGATGCTGAAGATCCCCCCCGGCGCGAGATGGTCGCGGGCCAGCTCGAAGAACTGCTGGGTGTAGAGGTTGACGACCCCCGCGGTGTGGAGCTCGGGCGGATCCAGCCGGATCACGTCGTAGCGATCGGCGTGCGAGAGCAGGTAGTTGCGCCCGTCCTGGATCGTGAGACGGATGCGGGGATCCTGAAGGACCTTGCGGTTGGTGCGCTCGAAGAAGGGCGCGGCGAACGAGACGCCGGGGCTGAGCTCGACGGCGTCGATGTGCTCGACCGGGTACTGGGAGACGCTGGACAGCGAGTTGCCGACCCCGAAGCAGATGTTCAGGATCCGGCGCGGATCGGGATGCAGCAGCATCGCCGTGTGCGCGTAGCTGCGGTCCTCGAGGAAGGTGGCGGTTCCCGCGGTGCCGCGTCCGTCTCCGTAGCGGATGTAGCGCTCTCCGATCGCGTCCTGCGTCACCATCACGGTGTCGGTGATCTGCTCGCGGTAGAGGAGCAGCTTACCGTAGCGCTTGGTGAACATCGCCTCGAAGAGCTGCGGGGGGATCAGGAAGAGCGCGGCGCCGAATGCGAAGGCGGCGAGCCCCGCGGCGAAACGAGCCGCTCGCCGCAGCTCCGAGGCGGCCACCAGCAGCGCGCCGGCCAGCAGGTTGAGCCCCACCAGCGTGAGGAAGCTCCCGCGCAGCCCCAGGCGGGGAAGCAGCAGGAAGCCGACGCTGAGCGCCCCCGCGATCGCCCCGAGCGTGTTCACCGTGTAGGCGATCGCGATGCGGCGTCCGACCTGATCGGCCGAATCCACCACGGCGCGCGCCACGAATGGAAAGGTCGCCCCGAAGAGCAGGGTGGTGGCGAGCAGGCTCACGGCGGCGACGGCGAAGATCACCGTGAGCGCGCGCCCCCACGATTCGAGGCCGCCGATGGCGGCCGCTCCCGCCGGGATCCAATCCGGAAGGCGCATGTAGACGAGCAGGGCGGCGATCACGCTGAGGCCGATCGCGATCTCGATGGCGCCGAAGAGGGCCAGGTGCCGGCGCGCGCGATCGGCCCAGGCCGCCGTGAACGCGCTGCCCGCGCCGATTCCGAGCAGGAACATCGCGAGCATGGCCGTGTACGCGTAGGTCGAGTTGTGGGTGAATTGCTCGAGCGCGCGGGTCCAGAGGATCTCGTAGCCGAGCGCCGTGAAGCCCGAGACGGCGAATCCGAGCGCCGCGAGCGCGGCGCGGCGCGAGAAGGCGCCTTCCGCACGGGCGGCGGGCGCGGCCGCCCGCGCGCCCGAGCGCATCCACCCGCCCCGGCCGAGCCCGACCGCGGTGAATCCGACCAGCAGATTGATGCCCGCCGCCAGCGAGCTGGTCGTCGTCAACCCGAAGCTCGGGATCAGCAGGAATCCGGCGGCGATGCACCCGACCACCGCCCCCAGCGTGTTCACCGCGTAGAGCGCTCCGGCTCCACGCCCCACCTCGTCTTCCCGCGAGACGGCGGTCCGGCTCAGCAGCGGCAGCGTCATCCCCATCAGCGAGCAGGGGATCACCAGCACCGCGGAGGCGAACAGGAAGCGGGCCACGATCAAACCTGGCGCCGACTCTCCGAGGTTCGCCGCGAGCCAGCCGTAGGCGGGCCCCATCGCGAGCAGGACGTGCGGCGTGACGATCCCGGTGAGCCCGACACCGATCTCGACCGCCCCGAAGACCAGCAGCGGCCGCTCGAGCCGGTCCGCGAGCCGTCCGGCGAGAAACGCGCCCAGCGCGAGCCCCCCCATGAACGCGCAGAGCACCGTCGTGACGGCATAGACGGTGACGGAGAGGGTGAGGGTCAGCGCGCGCATCCAGACGACCTGGTAGATCAGGCCGCTGGCGCCGGAGCCGAAGAAGAGGAGGAGCAGGAGTCCGAGGCGCGCTCTGGAGGGATGCGTCACGAGAGTCCGGATCGGATCGAGGGAAAGGGGCGCCTACGTCGGCTCCAGACCCCGAGGATAGCGAGCGCGGCCGTGATCGACCCGCCGAGCGCGAGCAGCTGGAGACGCAGGCTGGAGCGAGGCGCCTTCAGCGCGATCTCGTGGGTTCCGGCCGGGAAGGGAAGCACGACGGCGCCGAGGAAGTCGGACGTCATCTCCGTCGCCTCGCCGTCGACCTCCAGCTCGAGGTCGGGATCGTAGCTGTAGGCGAGCCGGACGAAGCCGGGCTGCGCCGCGCGAGCCACCAGCTTCACCGTGAGCCGCTGCTCCTCGTGCGCCAGCACGGCGAACTCCGCGTCGTCCCCCGGCCGCGGCCTGGGGGGCGAGAGATTCCGTGCGACGAAGAAGCGATCCGCCCGCGCCTGCTCGCGCTCGATCCGCATCAGGCGCAGGAACGGCAGCAGGAGCGGCCAATCGCGGCGGGTTCCGGTCCGGTTGAGCGCGTCGAGGGAGCGCTGGCCGCGGGCCTCGAGCGGATCCTTCGCCCACTGCGCCTCGAGGAGGGGGATCTGCGGCGCCACGGGATCGACGTGGGGCGCGAAGAGGGCCGGCGAAGCGTGGCGGATCCGGAGCAGCCCGGGCTCGAGCAGCTCGACCGCCCGCGGATCCAGCGCGAGCCGGGCGAGCCGGGGCGGATCGTCGCGGTCGACCAGCCATTCGACGTGGAGGAGTGCGAGCAGATCGAGCCCGTCCGCGGAGAGCACCGGCTGCGGCGCCGCCAGCTCCGTCACCAGCTTGCCGAGCAGCGCCAGCTGGAGGTTGCTGGCCAGCGGCGCCCCCTGCGGAAAGGCGCCGAAGGGGACCGCGCGGCCGGTCCAATACGGGGAGAAGGAGCTGCGCCCGTAGACGCCGTCGACGGAATCGGTCGCGGGGGTCACGTCGAACGTGCGCCCGAGACCGCCCGGCTCGGGAATCCGCAGATAGACGGCGAGCGTCTGCGGGTCGACGTAGCGCAGGGGAATCCGATCCCGCGCGAAGCCCCAGAGCGGCACCGCCGCGACCGCGAGGATCTGCAAGGCGACGGCGACCGCCCGGCCGCTGCGATCCTGCGCGAGCCGGCTCGCCATCTCGAGCGCCGCGACACAGAGTGGAGACACGAAGAAGATCAGCGAGATCGCGGCGCGCTCGCCCAGCAGCGCCAGCGAGAGCAGGCTGGCGCCGAGGCCCGCGAAGCAGGCCCTCCAGCGGGGATCCCGAGAGCGCAGGGAGAGGCAGCCGGCGCCGATCGCGAGCGCACACCAGAACGCGCCGGGCGAGGCGACGAAGATGCGCCGCATCGAGCCCGGACTGAGGCCTAGCGCGATCGCCACGGGCTCGAGGTCCCAGGAGACACCGCCCGCATCCAGGCTCAAGGAGACCAGATGGAGGTCGGCCAGCATCGGGACGGTCAGGAAGGCCGTCGCGGCGGCGGATGCGAGCAGGGCCGCCGCCAGCGCGGCGAACGCGCGTGCGGCGGCCGGGCGGGGGAGCCGCTGCCAGAGCCACGCCAGCGCGAAGGCGAGCAGACCCGGCAGGATCTGGATCGCGTTCGTGAGATGGCCGACGGCCATCGCCGACAGCAGCAGCGAGACCGACGCGAAGAGCCGCAGGTGGGAGCGCGGCTCCGCGTCCGCCCGCAGCACCGCGAGCAGCAGCAGGGGAGCCAGCAGGTAGAGGATCAGCGTCGGGTAGTTGCCGATCACGCCCAGCACCATCCAGCGCTCGGCGTCGTGCAGGTAGAGCAGCGCTCCGAAGAGCGCCGGGAGGGGAGCCGCGCCGAGCCGGATCAGGAATCCGAAGAACGCGACCACCGAGAGGAGCTGGCCGGCGAAGAGCACGAGCTTGGTCGCGGCCACGATGTCTCCGCCCAGGAGTCCGAACGCCGCCGTCAGCAGGGAATAGCCGGGGCTGTAGAACTCGAAGAGCCGGTAGCCCCCGTACCATTCGAAGCTCCAGGTGGGATAGGCGCCCGCGGCGAGCGCGAGACTCGCGAGCCAGGAGCGGGTCAGGTGGCTGTGCGCATCGAAGAAGAGCGGAAGGCCGCTCTCGAGGAACGGCCGGAGCTCGACCACCGAACAAGCCAGCAGCAGCAGGACGATCCAGCCGCGGCGGACGCCCGAGCTCGCGGCCGGATCAACCACCCGCGGCCCGTCCAGCGCCGAGACCCGGGCATGCGTCGCGAGCCTGCTCGCCCAGCTCGCCGGTGCAGGCGAGCACCCGCAGCGTTTCGTCCGCGGCGATCCGATGTCCGATCTCGGTGGGATGCCACCAATCCAGGAAGAGGACCGCGCCGGCGGCGTGTGCGGTGCGGAAGGCGGGCAGCGGGTCGATCACCGTCCAGCCGTGCCGACGGGCGAGCGCGAGCAGCCGCTCCTGCACGGGATCCTGTCCTCGGCCGGCGAGCTGCGCGGGGTAGGGGAACGCCAACACCGCGAAGCGGGCCCCGGCGCGCTCGGCCGCCGTGGCCATCTCGAGGTAGCGGGCCTCGAGCCAGCGCCACTCGGGTCCGTCCTCCGACCCGACGGGCACCACCGCCGCCCGCTTGGCTTCGTCGTCGAATTCGACGGAGCGCGCGGCCAGCCAGCGATCGCGCGCCAGCGCGCACAGCCTCGACGCGGCGCACCACGCCAGGATCCGGGAGGGAGCGTGGCGAGGCCCGCGGCGAAGGGACGGATTCGGGAAGGCCGCGTCCGGGATGGTCGAGAGCAGCAGACGCGTCTGTGCGTCGAAGTGCACCGACGGATCGTTGAGGTCGTTGATGCAGAACTGCGCGAGCACGAGATCGGGCTGGTAGCCGACGCCGACGTCCTTCAGCAGCTCCGCCTCGTTCCAGGCGTTGTAGCCGCCGACACCGAGGTTCACGACCTCGACCCCGGCCTGCGGGACGAGCGCGGCGAGACGCGTCTCGAGGACGCGCGGGAAGGCGGCCGCCTCGTCCACCGCGTACCCGAACGCGATCGAATCGCCGATCACCACCACCCGGATCCCCCCCGCCGGCCTGGGGCGCGCGTGCCGGGGGCCGCGGAATCCGTCCGGGTTGATGCGGTAGAGGGCTTCGCCGGTTTCGGAGAGGCGGCCCTCGGCGCCTGGCCGCAGGCCGTAGAGCCAGCCGCGGTCGGGCCGGAACTCGTGCAGCCCGCGCAGCTCGCTGACGGAGTCCGTCGGAACCAGCAAGCGAGCCGCCGCCTCGCCGAGCGCGAGCGCCGCGACGACGCCGAGCACGACGAGTGCCGCACGCTGGAGGTGGAGTCGCAGGGCGCGCATCGCGTGTCAACCGGCGACATTGTATCGCGGCGCTGCAACCAGGACGCTGCTCGACACGGCGCGTCCGATCGGCTACGTCGCTGCCCGTGAGCGTCTGGGCCCGACTCGGTCTCGTCGCGGGCGGCCTCGCCGCCGGGGTGGCGCTGCTCGTCGCCCTCGAGCTCGTGCTGCGCGTCGCCGGCGCGGGCGAGGGGCCTCCCGCCTACGATCCGATGGTCGGCTTCTCGGCCGCGGTTCCCCTCTTCGTGCCCGCGCAGCGCGCGGACGGCGCCCGCGTGCTGCGCGTCTCCCCGGCCCGCGTGCAGGGCGAATCCGCCGCCGATCCGGCGCCGGAGCGGGAGTTCCTCGCCGAAAAACCCGCGAACGGTTTCCGCGTGTTCGTGGTGGGAGAGTCCTCGGCGGCGGGATACCCGTACCCGCCGGCCTACGCCTTCGGCGCCTGGCTCGAGCGCCGGCTCCAGGCCGCCCTTCCCGATCTCGAGGTGGAGGTCGTGAACGCGGCGATCGCGGGCTACAGCTCGCGCCGCGCGCTGGTCGCGACGCGGGAGGTCGCTCACCACCAGCCCGATCTCGTGATCGTCTACAGCGGCCACAACGAGTGGGCCGAGAGCCGTTACTACAGCCGTCTGATCGAGATGGATCCGCGGCTCTTCCGTCTGCGGGAGCGGCTCTTCTCCACGCGGCTCTTCACGCTGGCCTCCCACTGGCTGAGCGGCCGCCGCGAGAGCTCGCGGGAGGCGCTCGAGCGCTTCATGGCGGGAGAGCGCCAGGAGTTCAGCGAGATGTTCGCGGTGTTCTCGAAGCGCGTGGAGGGGGAGGGCTACGCCACGCCGGAGCAGATCGCGCAGCGCGACGAGCTCTACCGGCTGAACCTCGAGGAGATCGCGCGCACGGCGCAGGGCGCCGGCGCGCGCGTGGTCTTGCTCACGCTCTCGCAGAACTTCGCGGATTGGCCGCCCGGCGCGTCGACCCACCGCTCGGGCCTCGGCGGCGCGGGGGCGGCCGAGTGGCAGGCGCGCTTCGCGGAGGGGGAGCGCGCCGCGGACGGCGGGGACTGCCGAGCGGGGCTCGCCGCCTGGGAGCGAGCGCTCGCGATCGACGACGAATACGCGCTCCTGCACTACCGCATCGCCGGCTGCCAGCGGGCGCTCGGGCGATCCGATCTCGCGCGCGCTTCGTATCGCCGAGCCAGCGATCTCGACCGGGTGCCCCACGGCGCGCCGACCTGGTTCAACGACTGGATCCGCGCGGTCGCCGAGCGGACCGGCTCGCTGGTGGTGGACACCGACGGCCTGCTCGCCGCGGCGAGCGACCAGGGCCTGGTGGGCGACGCGCTGATCAACGAGTTCGCCCACCCCAACCTGCGCGCGCATCAGCTGATTGCCGCGGAGATCGAACGCACGCTGCGCGGCGCGGGAATTCCGCGTCCGGCGAGCGAGTGGCGCGCCGCGGAGTGGACCGATCCGGCCCCGGAGCAGCTGGTGGCGGAGAATCCCTCGCTGCGCGTGCGCGAGCACGAGGCGATCCGCTTCACCTGCGTCGTCGCGCGGCGCGCGGACTGCGTGCGCGAACAGGACGAGCAGCTCCGCGAGCTCGTCGCTCGGTAAGAGGGGGGACCGTCCCCTTCTACCAGCTCCGGATCACGCGCGCGGGAACCCCCAGCGCGAGAGAGTTGGGCGGCACGTCGTCGGTGACCACGGCGCCGGCGCCGATCACGGCTCCCGCGCCGATCCGGACGCCGGGCATGATCACGGCGCGTGCTCCGATCCAGGCCCCCGCGCCGATCTCGATGTCGGCCACCGTCACCGGCTGGGTGCGCACCGGCTGGCTGGGGTCCTCGAAGGCGTGGCCGGCCGTGCTGATCACGACCCCGGGCCCGATCAGCACGTTGTCGCCGATCCGGGTCCGGCCGTGGCTGAAGACGATCGAGCCCACGTTGATTCCGACGTGGTGGCCGATCTCGATCCCCGCGTTCGGGATCCCGCGGTAGTCGCGGATCATCAGCACCACGTTGGGCATGATCTGGCAGTAATCGCCCATCGAGATTCCCCGTCCCCCGGCGAGCAGGTAGGAGTTCTCGCCCAGGAAGACGTTCCGGCCCAGCGTGATGGCGCCGGGCCGGTGCAGGGTCGCGCCCCGCTCCACGATCAGGGGAAAGGAGGCGCGCAGGATGATCGGATACAGGAGCGCGCGCAGCGCGACGCCGACGGGTGTCGGAATCCACGACGCGAGCAGGAAGAT
Organism: Myxococcota bacterium; assembly: GCA_036560145.1. Taxonomy (GTDB): domain Bacteria; phylum Myxococcota_A; class UBA9160; order UBA9160; family SMWR01; genus DATBRV01. Next base: position 134,886 of record DATBRV010000120.1, on the reverse strand, counting down.
CAGCTGCTCGAGCGGCAGCCGCGCCGGGCTGGTGGACAGCGTTCGCGCGTAGATCGCGAGCTTCTGCACGAACGTCAGGCGCTCGACTTCGAAGCCGAGATCGAATCGGGGCGCCGACATCGGGGTTCAGAACAGCGTGTAGATCAGCGGAGCCGCGCCCTGGGACGCCACCACCACCACGGCGGCGATTCCGAGCACCAGGATCAGCGGGATCAGCCAGTACGCCTTGTTGGCGACGGCGAACCGCATGATCTCCCGCAACACCTTCGCGCCATGACCGATCTTCGCCATCGCCTCACCCTCGTTCCCGCGGATGCTCTAATCCAGCGGGAAGGTCTTCGTCCAATCCGAATCTTCCCGCCAGGGCGGCTGCGCGTCCTTCGCCAGCAGGAAGGGTCCCAGGGAAAGGTAGTCCAATCCGGTGCGCATGAAACAGCGATGTGCGTCCGCGGGGGTGCCCACGATCGGCTCGCCGCGCACGTTGAAGCTCGTGTTGATCAGCACGCTACAGCCGGTGCGCTGCTCGAAGGCCTGGAGCAGGCGGTGGAAGCGCGGGTTCGACCTCGCGTTCACGGACTGGATGCGCGCCGAGTAGTCGACGTGCGTGATCGCCGGCAGGTCCGAGCGCGGCCGGTTCACCCATTCGTCGAGCGCGAGCTCGCGCTCGTCGCCCTTCGGCGGGATGCAGCGGTCCTTGCGCACGGGCGCGACCAGCAGCATGTAGGGCGAGGGCCGGTCGAGTTCAAAGTAGTCCGCCAGCCGCTCCTCGAGGCAGGCCGGCGCGAAGGGCCGGAAGTCCTCCCGGAACTTGATCTTCTGGTTCATCTGCGACTGCATCTTGCGCGAGCGGGGGTCGCCGATGATCGAGCGGTTGCCGAGCGCCCGCGGTCCGAACTCCATGCGCCCCTGGAAGAGGCCCACGACCTTCTCTTCGGCCAGGATCTTCGCGACGGCGTCGGGCCACTCCGCTTCCGTGAGCTCGGTGTAGACGCAGCCATTGGCGTCCAGGTATTCCTGGATCTGCTCGCGCGAGAACTCCGGCCCGAGCAAAGCGCCCTGCATGGCGTCGTTCACGCCGTCGGCGCTGCGCGCGCCGCCGAGTTCGTTGTGCCACACGGTCAGGGCGGCCCCGACGGCGCCGCCCGCATCGCCGGCGGCGGGCTGGATCCAGAGATCGTCGAAGATCCCGGCCCGCACGAGCCGGCCGTTCGCCACGCAGTTGAGCGCGACGCCGCCGGCCATGCAGAGCCTGCTCTTGCCGGTCTCGCGGCGCGCGTGGCGCGCCATCCGCAGCACGATCTCCTCGGTGACCTCCTGCACGGACCTGGCGAGGTCCATCTCGCGGCGCGTGATCGGGGCCTCGGGTCGCCGCGCGGGGCCGCCGAAGCGCTCGTCGAACCGGTGGCTCGTCATCACCAGCTCGTCGAGGTACCCGAAGTAATCCATGTTCAGGCGGAACGAGCCGTCCTCCTTGAGGTCGAGCAGCTCGTCCCGAATCACATCGGTGTAGATCCCCTCGCCGTACGGCGCGAGCCCCATCAGCTTGTACTCGGCGGAGTTCACCTTGAAGCCGGTGAAGTAGGTGAAGGCGGAGTAGGGAGCCCGAGCGAATGCGGGAAGGAGAGCTGCTGGAGCAGGCGCAGGTCCTTGCCCTCGCCCACGCCGATCGTCGCCGTCGCCCATTCGCCGACGCCGTCGACCGTGAGCACCGCGGCCTCGGGGAACGGGGAGGGGTAGAAGGCGCTGGCCGCATGCGATTCGTGGTGCTCGGGGAAGTAGAGCTTGTCGGGCGCCTCGACGCCGCAGCGCTCGAGCGATTCCTGGATCTCCGGCTCGATCCAGAGCTTCTCGCGCAGCCAGAGCGGCACGCCCTTCATGAAGGGCCGCAGACCCGCGGGCGCGACCGAGAAGGTCGTCTCGAGGATGCGATGGAACTTCAGGATGGGCTTGTCGTAGAAGGCCACCGCATCGAGGCCCTTCTTCTCGATCCCCGCCTCGGCCAGGCAGTAGCGCACGGCGTTGGCGGGAAAATCCTGGTCGTGCTTGATGCGGGTGAAGCGCTCCTCCTGGGCCGCGGCGACGATCTCTCCGTCGACGACGATGCAGGCGGCCGAGTCGTGGTAGAAGCAGCTGAGTCCGAGGATCTTCACGGCTAGTACTGCCGCTCTCGCGAGGAGGACTTCATCACCATGTGGGGTTCCCAGTAGGTCTGGGCATCGCGGTCGAAGAAGCGGTGCAGGCGATCGCGCCGCCCCCGCCGCAGGAGCTTTCCGAAGGGAAGGAAGAAGAGGTAGAAGATCGGCAGCATCACGATCCAGGTCATGGCGCGCCCCACCACGCGTCCGGTGGCCTCGAACAGCCGACTCAGGAGCGCGTAGAGCCCGTGGGGGGAGGCGAGCGCGCAGAAGAGCACCACGCCCGCCGCCGAGAACGCCACGATCGCGACGGTCTTCGACCAGTACAGATGCGACGCCACACCGAAGGCGGTTCCGGCCAGCGCCTGCAGCGTTCCGCGCACGCGCACGCTCGCCGCCGACGGCCGCGGCTCGGAATCCGGCTCGCCGGCGCGCCAACGCCAGATCGCCGCCGACGCCTTCGGACTTCCCACCCGGAGTGTCGTCACGCGTACACTCTCCATCCGCTCGCGGACTGTGCCTCGTGAAGGCAGCCTAGCCGTCGGCGCGCCGCTTCGCGACGCTGGCAGTTCCTCGACGCAGCCCATAGCCTTTCGGAATGCTCTGGAAGCGACTGGCGCTGGTGCCGCTCGGGATCCTGCTCGGCCTGCTGATGCTGGAGGGAGGCCTCCAGATCGGCGCCTTCTTCATGAAGCGGTCGACGCGCGGCGAGCTGCCGGTCGCCTGGGTCACGGGCAACCTGCGCGTCCTGTGCCTCGGGGACTCCAACACCTACGGCCTCTGGCTCGAGCGGAAGCAGGCCTATCCGCAGCAGCTCGAGGCGCTCTGGAACGAGCGCGTCGCGGCGCCGAAGCTCGAGGTCGTGAACCTCGGCTTCCCCGGCACGAACTCGTCGCGGTTGGTGCGCGACCTGCCGCGACTGCTCGAGTCGTTCGATCCCGACATCCTGATCCTGCTGGTCGGCGTCAACGATTTCTGGACGCTGCCGTTTCCGATCGACGATGCGCAGCAGGCGCGTCCGCAGAAGGGCTTCCTCGCGCGCCACTCGCTGATCTACCGGCTCTACTACCTGGTCCGCCGCGGGCAGGTCGCCGAGAAGGTCGAGATCGTGATGGATCCGAACGGAAGCCTCGCCGAGGGCGCCCGCCACAAGGCGCGGCTCGGGGATCTCGAGTTCGACATGGGCTTCGTGAAGGCCGAGAAGGGGCTGTGGGGAGACAGCGTGGCGCTGAAGCAGAACCTGCACCGGCTGATCGAGGCGGCGCGCGCCGCCCAGACACCGCTCTATCTGATGACCTACGCGTCGAAGAAGGGCTTCTACCCCTCCGCCAGCGCCGCGATCACGGAGGTCGCCGCCGAAGCCGGCACGCCGCTGGTCGACCTGAAGTCGATCTTCGAGCCGCTCTGCCCGGACCAGGACTGCCCCGAGCTGCTCTTCCCGGACGGGCACCCGAACGCGGCCGGCTACCGGATCGTCGCCGAGTCGCTGATCGCGCGGATCGAGGGAGGCACGCCACCCTGAGCGCTGTGCCGCGGTTCGCGATCGTCTCGGGGGGCGGCTCACGCTTCCTCGAACTCTTCGAACAGGCTCGCGCCAGGCTCCCGGTCGGTTGCACCCGCGCTGCCGGTTCGTGACCAGAACGTCAATGAAAACGAACACTTCTATCCGATTCGCGAAGTCCGTGTCAAGCCGCGTGCGAAGCCTCGCGCCGCGACGGATTCAGGGATGCGCCTGGATCCAGGCCGCGATCTGCTCCGCGATCAGACGGTAGCCCCGCGCGGTGGGGTGCTGATCTTCGAAGAGCATGGTCGGACACTTCTCGAGGGGACACGGCTCCTGGAAGATCACTGTGAGGTCGAGCAGCGGCAGCTGCTTCGTGTGCGCCGCGTGCCGGATCGCGCGGTTGGCCTGGCCGTAGAGCGCGTAGCGACCGGGATAGGTCATGAACAGCGCCCGGGCTCCGGACTTCTGGATGGCCGCGTTCAGGCGCTCGAGGTTCTCGACGAGGCGAGCGTCGGCCCCCGGCATCTCGCGGTTGGCGTGCTGGAAGCCGAAGTCGAAGACGTGGTCGCCGATGCGGACCCAGTGATCCGCGCGCTGCAGGATTCCCTTTTCCGGAACCGGGACGATGGCGACCTCCGTGTCCGCCCGGCCCCGCGCGCGCAGCAGCCGGAACAGGCGCAGGACGCGGGAGTGCCGCTTCAGGAAGCCGCCGAGCGTGGTCGGGGGCGCGGGGGACTCGGCCGTGGGATCGGTCCACAGATCGTTCGCTCCCAGCATCACGATCACGAGGTCGGGCGCCAGCTCCTCGAGGATCTCCGGAAAGCTCCGGAGCAGCCGCGACGAGCTGAGCCCGGGAGCGCCCAGGTTCACGACCTCGACGGGCTGGTCCGGCCGGAGCGCCGCGAGCTCGCGCTCGAGCTGCGCTGGGTAGGACTCGCGGCGCGCCAGATACAGGCCGTAGGTGTTGGAGTCGCCGACGCAGACGATGCGAAACCGATCGGGGTCTCCCGCGGCGCCCCGGCTCTCGTGCGTGAGCCGCACGACCGCGGCTCCGAGCTGGAGCGCGGCTTCGAGCAGGGCGAGGGACAGCGCGAGGCCGAAGCCGATCAACCCGATCCGACTCAGCCATTCACGCGCGAGTCGCCGTCTCGGCATGGGGCGGCGAGTGTATCCAAAAGGCGTCTGTGCAGTTGCGCGAGCCGTGGGCGCCCCGCAAGTGCGGTAGGATTCGAGCGATGACGGCCGCGTCGGACCCCGAGAGCGCGCTCGACGAATACCTGCCGCTGCTCTGCTGCCCCGGTTGCGGCGCCGATCTCGCGCGCGGCCCTGCGGTGCTCACCTGCTCGGGATGCGGTCATCGCTTCGACGTGACGGACGGAATCCCGATGCTCTTCTGGCCCAACGATTGGGACGCGTCGAAGGGGGACGTGACCGACGCCGTGAAGAGCTTCTACGAGGAGACGCCCTTTCCGAACTACGACGATTTCGACAGCGTCGGAAGCCTGATCCAGAAGGCGCGCCAGGGCATGTTCGCGAAGCTGCTGGACGATCAGGTGCCGCCGGGAACGCGGATCCTCGAGTGCGGCTGCGGTACGGGTCAGCTCACGAACTTCCTGTCGATCGCCAACCGGACGGCCTTCGGAACCGACATCTGCCTGAACTCGCTGCGCCTCGGCCTCGAGTTCAAGCGCAAGAACCACCTCTCGAACGCGCACTTCCTCCAGATGAACCTGTTCCGCCCGATCTTCAAGCCGGGCAGCTTCGATCTGGTGGTCTCCAACGGAGTGCTCCACCACACCTCCGATCCGTTCGCCGCGTTTCAATCGATCTCGAAGCTGGTCAAGCCGAACGGCTACATCCTGATCGGTCTCTACCATCGCTACGGGCGTCTGATCACCGACTTCCGGCGCCAGGTCTTCCGCTACACGCGCGACCGCCTGACCTTCCTCGACCCGAATCTGCGCAAGGGGGGCTTTGCGGCGGCCAAGCGCCGCGCCTGGTTCATGGACCAGTACAAGCACCCGCACGAGTCGAAGCACACGATCGGCGAGGTGCTCGGCTGGCTGCGCCAGACCGGATTCAGCTTCGTGACCAGCGTGCCCCGCTCGAAGCCCTTCCAGCCGTTCGGGGAGGGCGACAGCCTGTTCCGACCCGAAACCCCGGGGAGCTGGCTCGAGCGCGTGATGGTCGAGCTGGGCATGATCGCCCGCGGCAGCCGTGAAGGCGGTTTCTTCGTGGTGACCGCGCGCAGGGATCCGGCCGCGCCGAAGATCTCGTAGCCGAGCGGTGTGGCGACCCGAGGCTGCGGCTACGGGGCCGTGGCTTCGGAAGGCTTCGGGCGCATCACCGAGATCACCCAGCTGGGCGGCGCTTCTCCGCCGGAGACCGGATGTTCGACGAAGAAGTTCTCGTCGATCTCGAAGTGCTCCCAGATGTAGTTGAAGAGAAGCGGAGCGTATTCCGGGAGATTGGGAATCCCGGGCCAGCTCAGCACGCCGCGAAGCACGAGCTTGGGAGGAACCCGCTCGAGCAGCACGCTGAGCATGAGTCCGCCGTCTCCCCCTTCCTGACCCGGATAGAGCTGCGAGTACGGCCAGGGATAGAAGCGGCCGATCAGGAAGTAGAGCTGCGCCTCGTGACCATACACGAATATACGTTCGCCACGCGGAACCTGCCGAGAGACGGCTTCGACCAGGGGCTCGATCCACGCCTCGGCGGGGTCCACCCAGACCTCCGCCCGCTCCAGCCGTACGCGATGGGTGAGGTGCGCGCGGTAGTTCGCGGTGAGGACCAGGCAGAGCGCGAGCAGGAGAGCGACCCCGCTCCCCACCGCCCAGAGCCGGCGTGAAGCCTGAGACCCGCCCGCGCCCCGGGAACACAGCGCAAAGAGCAGCAGCACCACGACCGGGTAGACGCTCAATACGTGGAACGAGTCGGCACGCGGGAATGCGCTCCATACCACCGCGAGCGCCAGCCAGGCGAAGAGCGAGCAGCTCGCGATCCCCAGGTCGTTTCCGGATCGGTTCCGAAGGCGGCGCAGCAGCGCCCACAGGAAGGCGACCGGGACCGATGTGTACACGAGGCGACTGAAGGTCTCCCCCGCCAGCCAATAGAACGAATAGGCGTCGGGGTTGGGGAGCTGCTGCTGCTGGAGCATGTGCCAGAAGAGGTCCACGAAATAGGGCGAGGCCGCGTCTCCTTCGATCGCTCCGAGGCGCCACCAGGCGAGCGCCGGCGAGAAGGGGATTCCGCTGGTCGGCAGGTAGCGCGTGAGAGGCCGGATCAGGCCGCTGTAGAGCATCCTGCCGAGCACGCCCTGCCAGGCGAAGTAGCCGAGAAACGGGGTCAGGGCTGCCGCGACACCGAGCAGCAGCAGGCCGACTTCGCGCAAGCGCTGCTTCGGCGACTCCCCGCGGATGCCCGTCACGAAACCGGGGAAGAGCAGCGCCGCGGCGCTCGCCGCTCCCAGATAGATCCCGACGTTCTGCTTGCTGGCGAAGGCCACCCCGATGCCGGCGCCGGCCAGCAGCAGGCGCGGCGAGGCGCCCCGGAAGCCGTGGCCCACCAGCGCCGCGATCGCGACGCAGGCTCCGAGGAAGGCGAGATCCGAGTACAGGTAGGCGCTGAAGGCCGGCCAGGCCAGGAACTTGAAGCTGAGCAGGGAGAGGGCGAAGAGCGCCGCCCAGCGGCGGTCCATCAGCTGGATCGCGGTGGCGTACAGGCTGGCCACGATTCCGCAGAAGAAGGCCGCAGCCATCCAGCGGGCGACGCCGAGATGCTCGCCGAAGATCCCCATCCCGATTGCGAGCGCGTAGTGCGCGCCGGGGAACAGATAGGCGTCCAGATCGCGGTAGAAGACGGCTCCGCGGCGGATCCGGGCGGCCGCCGTGAGGAGCGCTCCTTCGTCGGGCGTCGGCAGGCGGGAATCCACGTAACCGGCCGAGAATCCGACACACAGCAGGATCAGGATCGGAAGGAAGACCGCCGGTGTGGAAATCAGCGAAGGCGCCTGCCGCGCGATCCGAGCGAGCATGCCAGTCTCCCAGGGCTCGGAGCGACGCTAGCGAGGCGGCGGCGCCGGGGCCGCTCCGCCGGGGAGCCGCCGGGCCCGGGTCTCGAGGGGCTCTCCCCAGATGAAGTAGCGCGCGACGCGCCGGGTGGCCTCGTCCGAGTAGGTCCGCAGGGCGAAGACCGCGGGGGTGACGCCCGTCGGCGCGAGCCAGCCGACCCAGAAGATCGCCGCGACCGCGAGCACGAAGCTCGCTCCGAAGACGGCGAGCGCACGCGCGGCGAGGCGTCCGCGGCGCGCGACCAGATCCCCGCCCAGGGCGGCCGCGATCGCGAAGGCGGTCACGCCCGGAGCGAGCAGGGTTCCCTTCAGCGTCGAGAAGGTCGCCACCTGGCGCGTGAAGACCACGTAGCTCGCGAGGCAGAGCAGGGCGAGCGCGAGCAGCGCGGCGGCGCCGAGCGGGACGGACGGCTGCGCGCGGCGCCCGAGCATCGCGGCGAATCCGAACAGGCCCAGCGCGCAGATCACGGCGCCGTATCCGAACAGGATCCGCGCGAAGCGCAGGCCCCACTCGCTCTGCACGCGGATCACGGAGCCGTGGATGTCGAACCAGACGCTCGCGAAGGTGGCCGGCCAGACGGCGCCGGTGGCGCGCGGCGAGCGGTCGGTGGGATCGAGAAGCAGGTCGGGCGTGAGCCGGAGATAGCTCGCGAGCTCGCGAGGCTTTCCATAGCCGCTGGGCGCCATCACCTGCGCCGAGAGCGCGACCTCGGTCAGGAACGGCTTGCCGTAGTAGGTCAGATTGCGCGCAAAGAAGACGCCCGAAACCAGCAGGACGGCGGCGCCGACGAGCGCGGGGATCTCGAGCGCCGCGAGGCGAAGCCCGCGCGTCTGGAATCCGCGCGCGATCAGGGTCAGCCCCGCGGCGGCGACGACCGCCGTGGCGTTGAGCTTGGAGAGGACCGCGAGCCCGAGCACGCCGCCCAGCGCCAATGCGCGCCACCGGGAGTCCGGTTCCGACAGGCAGCGCAGCCAGAGCGGAACCGCGAGCGCGCAGAGCGCGGCGGTGAGGATCTCGTTGCCGAGCTCCGACGAAGGCCCGATCAGCATGGGCAGGAAGAGCGCGAGCCCGGCCGCCTGGACCGCGAGCCACGGGCGCTCCGGATGCAGCAGGCGGGCGCTGCGCAGCACCGCGAAGCCGATCGCGAGGCCCGCCGCGACGTTCACCAGGCGAAGGCAGAACAGCACCGCGTGCGGGCCCCAGCGATCCGGCAGCAGGCTCCACACCAGCGCCGAGAGGGCGTAGTAGAGCGGCGGATGGTTGGTCGACCAGCCCTCTTGCGAGAGCGGCCAGCGATGTTCGAGAAAGATGATCCCGATGTAGGCGGCGTGATAGGGGCCGTCGAACCCCGCGAGCGGGGGCGTGACCCAGGCGTTGTGCACGCGCAGCACGCTGGCGGCTGCGAACAGGCAGAGAAGCGCGACGCGCGGCGCCGTCACGGCGAGGCCTCGCCGGGCGCTCCACGCGCCCCGGGAGATCGGTAGCGCGCGCCGAAGTCGAACCAGAACGGCTGCTCGGCTTCGAGTCTGCGGATCGAGATCACGGGCCAGGGATAGCTCGCCCGCTGCCAGCGCACCGCGTCGGCCAGCAGGTTCACCGTGATCGCCGCGGAGAGCGCGCCCGCGACGGCCCAGCCCGCGGCGGCGGCCGCCGGCGGCGCCGAGAAGCGGACGCGGCGCCAGACCAGCAGCAGCGCCGCCGGCCAGGCCAGGATCGCAAGGCGGGCGAAGTCGAAGCCGCCCCATTCGCCCGCCAGCGACACGTGGAACAGCACGATCGCGCCGACCCAGACCACCAGGAAGCGAAGCCGCGGCTCGCGCTCGCGCAGACCCAGCGCGAGGGCGACGACGTAGAACGTGACGCTCGCGTAGGTGAGCGCGAAGTTGGGCCCGGGGGCGGTGCCTCGCAGCCAGGCCAGCGCGTTCTCGAGCAGCGCCGCGAACGGCCAGGTGAGATGCGTGTCCCAGAAGACGGAGTGCGCCTCTCCCATCCCCGCGTAGCCCGGGATCCGCAGGAACAGGTAGAGGTTGTGGGCCGCGAACGCGAGCAGCGGCAGCGAGAGGAGCGCGAGCGTGCGCCGATCGCGCCGCCGCTGCACGAACAACAGATCGAAGGCGAGCGCGGCGCCGATGAGAAGCGCGGGAAAACGCGTGAGCCCGGCGAGCGAGAGCCAGAGCACCGCCCAGCCGGTCCGGCCGCGAAGCTGCGCCGCCGCGGTGAGCAGGACGAAGAGCATGGCGAGGCCTTCGGGATGCGCGGTGGCCGCGACGCTGAGCCAGCGCGGATTCGCGACCACGAACGCGACGCTCGGCCAGAAGGGCGCGATCCCGGCCGCGCGACACACCAGATGGAAGGCCCCCGCGCAGAGCGCGGCCGAGAGCCAGCTGGTCGCCAGCGCGAGCGCGCCCCAGTTCACCGGATCGAGCGGCGTGAGCTGGCGGGCCAGGTAGATCAGCGCGGGATAGCCGGGGGCCTGGCCCAGGTAGTCGCGCCCCTCCGGCGAGAAGGGCAGCGGGAAGGAGCGCGCGATGTCGAGGTAGAGATATCCGTCGAAGAAGGCCGCGAGCCAGGAGAGCGGCATGGCGGTGGCTCGCGTCACCTGGACCGCGATCGCGATCTGGAGACACAGGGACAGGGCGACCAGCAGCGCGGCGCTGCGCAGGTCCGCGCGCGTGAGCCAGGGCGCCGCCGGCGACGTCACGGCGCCTCCCGATCCGGAGCCCGGCGCGCCACCAGGAAGGTGCCGCTGCCGTCGCCCCCGCGCGCGGCGTAGGGGCCGCGCAGCCAACGCCGGTAGCTCCGCACCACCAGCCGGTGCAGGCGCGGAAGCCAGAGCCTGCGCCCGGCGAGCCGCTTGGCCAGCGCCGCGGAGAGGGCGGTAGGAAGGAACGCGTCCTGCACCCGCGCGGTGCGCTCGGCCATGTAGGGCTCGCACGCCTCGACGCGCAGGCCCGCCTGCTCGAGGCGGCGCTTCCACTCCTCCGGCTCCAGCAGATGGCGCGCGCGGAACAGCGTCGGCGTCCACTCGGCGTAGCGGCGCGCGAGCCCGCGCAGGCCCAGGCGCTCGAGCCACCGGCTCCAGAACAGGAAGCGCGTGCAGCGGGGGCTCGGAACGGTGAGGTAGACGCGCCCGCCCGGCCGCAGCACGCGGTGGATCTCGGCGAGCGCGGCGTCGCAATCCGGCACCAGCGCGAGCACCGAGTTGCAGAGCACCGCGGCGGCCGAACCGGACTCGAAGGGCAGCGCCTCCGCGCGCCCGACCTTCACCTCGGCGTAGCAGCGCGTGGCCCGCGCGCGCTGCGCCTCCTCCGGGTTCGCGTCCACCGCGGCATCCACGATCACCCCGTTGAAGAGCATGCGAGCGAAGGTTCCGTCGCCGCAGCCGACGTCGAGGATCGGCCGCTCGAAGGCGTGGCGCGCGAAGAGCTCGCACTCGATCGCGCGCATCAACGCGTGGCCGGTCGGCGCCTGATCCAGCCAGGTGTAGAGGAAATCGCGGCGCTCGGGCTGCACCGGCTCGCCCTCCCGCGGCTTCTGGCCCGGGTGCAGCGGGCGGTGCAGCACCCGATCGATGTCCGGGAGATCGGTGACCTGCCGGACGCCGAAGACGAAGTACCAGAGCGGCGCCATGCCCAGGTAGAGGTGCTCGAAGATCTCCGCATCCGGTATGCGGCGGCGCGCCTGGACCTCCCGGCGCAGCCGCAGCACGGTGGGGACGTGGAGCGCGAGCCAGCCGAACGAGAGCAGCACCGCCCGCGAGCGCCGCGGGTTGCGGAGCAGCGCTCCGGTCAGGATGAACAGCTCGAGCCCGATCTTGACGGGGAGGATCCAGGCGAGCGAGCGCGCGGAGTAGTTCTTGATCAGCATGATCATGCTGTTGCGATGGTTCAGGTACATGCGCCTCACCACGAGCATGTCCTGCGAGTAGGCGCCGATGTGGTAGACGATCGCGGTGGGGACGTAGCCGACGCGCCAGCCCATCAGGTGCAGACGCCAGCAGAGGTCGATCTCCTCCATGTAGCAGAACATCACCTCGTCGAGGCCGCCGGTCTCGGCCAGCGCCTCGCGACGGATCAGGATGCAGACCCCGCTGGCCCAGAACACCTCGATCGGGTCGTCGTACTGGCCGCGGTCCGTCTCGACGTGCCCCATCAGCCGTCCGCGCGAAAAGGGATAGGCGTAGAGGTCGAGCAGTCCGCCGGCCGCGCCGGCGTACTCGAACTGCGACCGCTCGCGCAGGGATCGGATCTTGGGCTGGCAGGCGCCGAGCTTCGGGTCCGACTCCGCGGCGCCGACCAGCTCGCGCAGCCAGCCCGGCTCGATCTCGGTGTCGTTGTTGAGCAGCAGCACGTAATCGCCGCGGGTCGCCTGGATGCCGCGGTTGCACCCGCCCGCGTAGCCCAGGTTCTCCTCGAGGCGGAGCACCTGGATCCGGGGGAAGCGCTGGCGCGCGAGCTCGACGCTCCCATCGGAGGAGCCGTTGTCGACCACCCAGATCTCGTAGTTCGAGTACGAGGTGTCGCGCGCGATGCTCGCGAGGCAGGCGAGCAGGATCTCGGCGCCCGCCTGGTGGGGGATCACGATGCTCACCAGGGGTTCGGCGGGCATGCTATTCGACGTACCCCAGCGAGCGCAGGCGCTCCTGGAGCGCCGGGTCGGGTTGTTCGGACGCCTCGCGATAGACCGCGGCGCCGCTCGCGTTCAGCTCGCGCGAGAGGCTCCGCAGCTGCTGCATCAGCTCGGCGCGCCGAGCCGGATCCCGGGCCGCCAGGTTCGAGCGCTCCTGGGCATCCGCCCGCAGATCGTACAGCTCGAGCTGCGCGCTTCCCCCCGGCGGGGGCGGGGTCAGGATCAGCTTGTAGGAGCCGGTGCGCACGGACCACCGCACGCCCGGATCGATCAGCGCGTGGTGGGGGATCTCCGACCAGGCCAGGCGCGGCTCGCTCTCCGCTCCGTCGAGCAGGGGGACGAGCGAGCGGCCGATCCGATCCGGGGAGGCCGGCAGGCCGAGCAGATCGAGGATCGTCGGCATCACGTCCACCAGACGCACCTGGGCGGCGACGCGGCGCACGGCGAAGGCGCGGGTGGGATCCCGCACGATCAAGGGGACGCGCAGCTGTTCGTCGTAGAGCGCGTGACCGTGATTCCCCGGGCGCAGCGGCAGCCGATCGCCGAGATCTTCGCCGTGATCGCTGGTCACCACCACCAGCGTCTCCTGCGCGACGCCGAGGCGTTCGAGCTCCGCGAGCAGCTCGCCCACGCTGCGGTCGCAGGCGGCGACGCCGCCGTCGTACAAGGCCCGGATGTAGGCGAGCTCGTTCTCGTCCGCGGAGAGCGCCGATCGCTTGGCGGTGATCGCGGACCCGGCCTCGAAGGTGGGGCCGAGGCGGCCGCGCGGCATGCCCTCGGCGAAGGTGCGCCGCCGGTAGGGAACGTGGGGCTCGTAGCTGTGGACGAGCAGGAAGAAGGGGCGCTCGCGCGCGTGCTCCGCCAGCCAGGACTTCGCCCACCCGAAGGTCTTCTCGATGCCGCGGTCGCCGCCCGCTTCCGGATCCTCGCCCGGTGCGCTCAAGAGAAACGGCACGCTGCCCTCGTGCTCCCGGAACTCGCGAAAGCCGAGATCGAAGCCGTAGCGCTTCGAGACGAAGGCGCCCTCGGTGAAGGCGACCGTGGCATAGCCCGCGGCCTGCAGCTCGAGCGCGAGCGAGCGGCGCAATCCCGCGTCGTAGGTCCGGGCCGTCGGGTACTCCCCGGTCATCAGCCCCACCATCGCCGGCAGGGTCCAGGGGGCGTTGCTCACCACGGTTTCGAAGAGCGCGCCGTCCCGGGCCAGCGCATCCAGCACCGGCGAGGTGGGGCGCGGATTCCCGTAGGCGGAGAGCCGGTCCGCGCGCAGCGTGTCGAGCACGATCAGGACGGCGTTCTTCGGGCGCGCCGCCGGCGTGCAGGCCGGCAGCGCGGCGGCGAGCGCGAGCGCGAAATGGAAGGCGCAGTGCTTGCTGCGCATCATCGGCGGGGCTGGCGCGGCCGGACGGCGGGCGCACCGCGCAGCTCGGACGGATTCGACGGGATCTGGGTCACGAAATAGCGCTCGACCTTCTCCTCGATCACCAGGTCGGGCTGCTCCTTTGCGATCGCATGGACGTCGAACTCGTTCTGCCAGAGGTAGACGACGCGCCGGAAGTGCTCCGAGAGCAGCGGCTCCAGTCCGGCCGGCACGAACGAGTCGTGCAGCACCACCGCGCTGGGGAGCTCCGGGCGCGCGGTCTCGCGCACCAGCCGCGTGCCATAGCCGTAGCCGCCGGTCCCCATCGGCGGCCTCGACTGCTCGATCGTGACGGCCGTGCGGGGCGTCCGCGGCAGCAGCTCGACGATCGGTTCCTGGTAACGGTCGCGCACTCCCGTGAGCCAGAGGAAGGGGCCCGCGGGACCGATCGACTTGCGGATCTCGAAGTCCGAAAGGGGCCGCGGCCGCAAACCCGGGAAGCGCGCGGCCAGCCTTTCCAGGATTGCGGCGTAGGCCACGTGAGCGCCATAGGCGTTCCAGTGGGTGTCGGTCTGCTCGAAGACCAGCTCTTCGCTCTTGGCCGGGATCAGGGCCGTGCGCAGGTCGAGCACGTCGACGTTCGAGCGGGCCCGCAGGCGGGCGACCAGCTGGTCCATGCGCGTCTGCTGGCGCACGCGCCGGATCCTGGCCGGGAGATGCTCCGGATACACGCTCTGCTTGTCCGGCACCGCCACGAACAGGTATTCGATCCCCTGCGCCGCGAGCCAGTTGCGCCGCTGCTCGAGCACCCGCTGCCAATGGAGCAGCTCCGTCGGCGAGAAGGGATCGAGGCCGCGGTGGTCGCGCATGGTCCCGTCGCCGAAGTGGTAGAACCAGCCGTCCTCGCCGTGCACGAGCCGGTGACTCAGGGGATCGAAGCGCAGGCCGCCGTCGCCTCGCGCGGAGGATCGGGAGCGGGCCTCCGGCGACCCGCCCAGCCAGACGACCGTCACCAGGTTGTTCCAGCGGATCAGCGGGCGCCGGAATCCGAAGCGGTCGTCGAAGTACGCCTCGAAGCGCGCCGGAAGCGAACGCAGCCCGGCGAGGTTCAGCGCGAGCTCCGGCCGCGGGGCGGGGAGTCGGTTGTCGATGATCATGTTCTGCGGCTGCCACCCGAACCAGAACCCGAGCAGCGGGAGGCCGATCGCGAGCGCGAAAGCGCCCAGCGTGAGCATGTCGGATGCGACGGCGACGCGCGATCGGGGTTGCGACATGGAAGCCTAGAACCGGAAGTAGATGAAAGGGTTGTGTGTCGCGATCGAGAGCTGCATCGCCGAGACGAGCCCAATGGCGGCGAGCGCGGCGAAGGCGGCGAGCTGGCCCAGCGCCTCGATCGCCGCGCGCCGTCCTCCTTGCGCGCGCAGGGCGGCGGCCTGCCAGGCCCGGACCAGCGCCGGCAGCCAGGGGATCGATCCGACCGCCCCCGCGGCGAAGGCCATCCCGAAGACGGGATCGAGGTACATCGCGAGGTACCACTCGCGCCCGGTTCCGGACGCCTGGCCGGCCATGGCCGCGAGGAACGCCCCGGCCTGGGGCAGCGTCTCGGCGCGGAAGATCACCCATCCGATCAGCACCGCCAGCAGGGTTGCCGCATGCGCCAGCGGACTCCACACACGGAAGTTTCGCCCCCGGAAGCCGCGCTCCAGCACCAGGAAGCTCCCGTGGTAGAGCCCCCAGAGGACGAAGCTCCAGCTCGCCCCGTGCCAGAGGCCGCAGAGCAGGAAGACGGTCAGCAGATTCCGGTAGGTCCGGGCCGCGCCGCCCCGGTTGCCGCCCAGCGGGACGTAGAGGTAGTCGCGGAACCAGTTGGAGAGCGAGATGTGCCAGCGCCGCCAGAACTCCGTCACCGAACGCGACACATAGGGGAAGTTGAAGTTCTCGAGGAAGTGGAAGCCGAAGATGCGGCCGAGGCCGATCGCCATGTCCGAGTAGCCGGAGAAGTCGAAGTAGATCTGGAGGGCGTAGCTGAGCGCGCCCAGCCAGGCGAGGCCGGGCGTCAGCTCGCCGGTCGGGATCTCGAAGATCGAATCCGCCACGCGGCCCACCACGTTCGCGATCAGGACCTTCTTGCCGAGGCCGATCACGAAGCGCCGGATCCCCGACGCGACGTCGGCGATCCGGGGCTGCCGGCTCACGATCTCGGCTGCGATGTCGTGGAAGCGGATGATCGGCCCCGCGATCAGCTGGGGAAACAGCGCGATGTAGAGCGCCATGTCGACGGGATTGCGCATGGCCGGGCTCACGCCTCGGCGCACGTCGATCAGGTAAGAGAGCGCATGGAAGGTGAAGAAGGAGATGCCGAGCGGCAGATGCACGGGCGCTAGCTCGAGCGGCGAACCGGGCTGGCCGCTGAGCAGTCGGTTCGCGTTCTCGACCAGGAAGTTCGCGTACTTGAACCAGCCGAGCAGACCCAGGTTGGCGGCCACTGCGATCGCCAGCGCCTGCCGCTCGCCGCGGCCGCCGCGCGCCCCGTCCACCCACCGCCCGAACAGGTAGTTCATCGCGATCGACGCCAGCATCACGCCGACGTAGAAAACCTCCCCCCAGGCGTAGAAGATCAGGCTGGCGACGAGCAGGAGGGTGTTGCGCGCGCGCCGCGGCGCGATCCAGTAGGCCGCGAGCACCAGCGGCAGGAAGCAGAACAGGAAGATGACCGAGCTGAAGACCATCTATTCGACGTAGCCCGGCGGCGCGGTCGCCTCCTGGTCGAGCGTGATGATCTCCGCTTCCAGGATGAACTGGTAGGCGAAGAGCGAGGGCCAGGCGCGCGCCAGCAGGTGGTAGGCCTCGGCGATCGTCCGCACCAGGCGGCTGCGGCCGGTCGACTGGAAGACCACCTCGAAGGGCAGGGCCGTGACACGCTGGCGGATCACCTGGAAGCCGGCACGTTCTACTTCGCGCCGGAAGCTCGCGCCGGTGTAGAGCCGCACGTGGGTCTCATCGAGAACGCCGCGCGGTCCGTACTCGAAGCGCCCCGCCAGCAGCGAGAGGCGGTAGAACCAGAGCGCGACGTTCGGCGTCGAGATGATCAGGCGCCCGTCCTCCTTGAGGAAGCGCCGCGCGCTGCGCATCAGCTGCGTGCGCTGGCGCAGGTGCTCGATCACGTCCGCCACCACCACGTAGTCGAAGACCCGGCCGAGCGGGAGCTCGAGCGGCTGCTCCAGGTCCCGCTGGTGATAGGCCTCGAGCTCGGCGGAGAGCCGCTCCGGGGGGCCCGAATCCACGCCCACCATGCGGACGCCCTTCTCGCGCAGCGGGCCGGCCAGCAGACCCTGCGAGCAGCCGAGGTCGAGCACGCGGCTTCCGGGCCGGATCGAGGCGACGATCTGCATGTGGGAGCCGGTGGGGCTGCGCTTCAGCGTGTAGTGGACGTCCTGCTCCACGAAGAAGCAGCCCCGCCGCGTGACGTGCATCTGGTGCAGCCGGTAGTCGACGGCCGTGACGCAGCCGCGGATCACCTCGCGGAGCCCGTGGTAGCCGTCGCCGTACTCCTTCCAGGCCGGCAGCACCGGCACCTCGCAGAGGGGCACGCCCAGGGCCCGGCACTGGATCAGGATCTGCGTCTCGAAGCGGCGGTCGGTGGCGTTCAGCTGGAAGGGGATTGCGCGCAGCACGCTCGCCGCGTACAGGCGGTAGCTCGAGTGATAGTCGCGCAGCGCGAGCCCGAGCGCGCGGTTCTGGAAACCGGTCGCGAGCGCGTGGGCCGCCAGCCGCGCCAGCGTCATTCCCGCGCGGAGCGTTTCGACGCGGTCCACCAGCCGCGACGCGATCACCACGCGCTGGCCGTCCGCGAGCGCGGCGTGCAACAAGGCCGGCAGGGCCTCCGGCGGGTGGACTCCGTCGCCCCGCATCTGGATCACGCAGTCGAAGCCGCGGACCAGCGCGTACTCGAAGGCCGCGCGGCGCGCGCCGCCGTAGCCCGAATCGCGCGGGTCGCGGTGCAGCCGCACCGGAAGGCCGGATTCCTTGGCGAGGACCTCGACGTCCCCCAGCGAGAGACCGGCGGTGGGTGCGGGCACCACCACCACCTCGCGCAGCCAGCCGGCGGCGGCCGCCGGGACACGCGCGAGCGTCTCGCGCAGCCGCTCGCGGTCCGCGCATCCGAACAGGAAGAGCCCGATCGCGGGGGGATCGCCGGCGAGCTCCGCGCGGCGTTGGTCGAGGGCCTGGACGATCTGCTCGTCGACCCGCGTTCCGACACCTCGCTGCGACGAGCTCACGCCCTCCGCCGGACGGTCAAAAGCGCTTGAGGATGCGGCTCGCCAGCTGGTTCGAGAGCCCCGTGTAGCGCTTCGCGATCGAGTACGCGCGCAGGAGCCCGCGATCCGCGGCCACCAGCCACCGCTTGAGGAGCGGATCGCCCGGGAGCGCGTGGTAGTGCGTGGAGCTGACCGCGCGCGCGGCGCCCTCGTCCCGGAAGTAGTACAGGGCGATCGACTTGCGCGTCTCCCCCTCCGGGCAGGCGAGGCGATGCGGGTGCCCGTGATAGGACTTCTCGGCGGTGTGGAAGAGGACGCAGCGGTTGAAGAGCGGCGCGATCGAGCGCTCGCAGCGCGTCACGTCCGCGTCCCAGAGCTCGAGGTCTCCGTTCCACTCCGGCCGCCAGCCGCGGTTGAAGTAGAGCAGCAGGTTCACCTGGCGGCTCCAGGTCCGGTTCTTGCCGTGCGCCAGGAAATCCGTGTGGACGTTGAGGAAGCCGCCGGGCTCGATCTTGTGCAGACCGGCGCCGTCGAGGTCCGGGTCGGAGACCAGATCCTCGATGCCGGTCAGGCGCTCGACCAGATCGACGAAGCGGCGCGATTGGAGCGCGTCGAAGAGCGCGCGGGTGTGCGGGCCCAGCGGATCCAGGCTGGAGACGGCGAGCTTGTTCTCGTTGTAGTGGTGATAGAGGTCCCAACCCTCGCGGGTCTCCTCGAACTCCGCGCGCACCCGGTCCGCGGTCGCCTGCGGAAGGAATTCCTCGATCACCACGTGCGGGAAGGGCCGCGCACCGCGGAACTCGTCGCGCAGGCTCTCGGCGAGCGCCTCCAGGCGGCCGAAGTCCAGGGGCTCGGCGGCCGGCTGCGAAACCCCCTGCGATTGGGTGTTTGCGCTCGTCATTGCGCTTGGCTGTCCGTTCTCGACCGCCGGTTTCCGGCTGCGGGTTGCGTGGCCTATCTGGCTGGAATCCGGATCGATTCTACTCGACGCCCGAGAAAGCGGTCAAGCGAGGCGCGGGGCTTTCCCCCTGGTCCAGATCGTGTCGCCGCTGGTAATCTGTGCGCGCGCTGCGGACCCGCCGCCGCGATCCTCCGCAGGGTGGCCCTCGTTGCGACCTTCGTCTCTCCGCCGCTTCGTACCGGCAGCCACCTGGGCCTCACACCTCGCGATCCTGATCGTGGTCAGCGGCTTCTACGAGTCTCGATTCATCCGGCGGGGCTTGAACGTCCGCGACGAGGGCTGGCCGCTCTACGCCGCCATGCAGATGCACGCGGGCGGCACCCTCTACGACGACGTGCTCTGGGTCTTTCCGCCCGGGCACGTGCTGCCGGCCTGGCTCGGCGCCTGGCTGGCCCCGCCAGGGATCGAGATCACCCGCATCATCTATGGAGCCTTCGCGGTCGCGCTGGTGGTCGCCATGTACGCGCTGGGCCGGCGCCTGATGCCGCCCAGCTTCGCGCTGCTGGGCGCCCTCTTGCTGGCGGTGGCGGCGCCCCGCACGCACATGATGCACGCCATCTACGGATACCGATACCTGGTCTTCTGCGTGCTGGCGCTGCTGGCCTTCGATCGGCGCCTCGTGACCGGCAACCCGCGCTGGATGCTGGCGGCGGGCTTCGCGACCGGCCTGGGCTTCTACTTTCGCTACGACCCCGCCTCGGCGCTGGTGGTCGGGCTGACGCTCGGCGTGATCACCGCGGACCGCTCGCCGCGGATCTGGTTGCGCGATGGGCTCTGGTACGCCGGCGGTGGCCTGATCGTGGGGCTGCCGGTGTTGATCTGGTTCGGCTCGACGGTGGGCCTCCCGCGATTCTTCTACGAAGCGGCCATCCATCCCCTCGAAATGCTGCAGGCGCTTCCGGTTCCGGAGCTGAGGCTGCCAGCCGACTTCAGCCGCTTCGAGCTGGTGTTCTTCTTCGTCAACCTCGAGTTTCGGCTCTACGCGGCCCTGTATCTGGTCTTTGCGCTCTGGCTCGGATCGCGCCTGCTGCGCGCGATCCGCGGAGGCCGGAGCTTCGAGGCCCCGCTGCTGCTCGCCACCGTCGTCTGGGGCGGCATCTATTTCGTCCGCTCCTACGGTCGTGCCGACGAGCCCCACCTGGATTCGGCGATTCCCCCGGTCTGTCTGTTGCTGGCCCTTGCCGCCCACCGTGTCTACCGGTTCTGGCCCGTGCGCGGCGCGGCGACGGCGTTCGTGATCGGCGGATGCGCGCTGTGGGTGACCCTCCTCGGTGTGGACATGGTCTTCCGCTTCCCGTTCGCGAACCTGCTGGCGACGTCCACGCAGTCGATCACCTGGACCCAGCAGAAGCGGATCGACAAGATCCTCGCGTGGTCGAAGCCCGAGGAGACGGTCCTGGATCTCACGGCTTCTCCGATGCTGCTGGTGGCCACCGGCCGGCTCGGCCCCGGCTACCGCGACGTGGTGATGCCCGGGACCTTCGTCGACGAGGAGGAGGAGATGCTCTTCCTGAAACGGCTGGAAGCGACTCCCCCGGTGCTGGTGCTCTGGCCGCTGCGGGTCTTCGACGCGATGCCCGAGCGATCGATCCGCCGGTTTGCGCCGCGGGTCGTGAAATGGGTGCTGACCCGCTACGAGATGCACGCCTTCGACGACGAGATCGCCTTCCTGCGGCCGAACCGCCCCGGCGAGGAGCCGGTGGTCGAGGATCTCACCGGCAAGGGCCGGACCATGCAGACGGCGCCGCGCAAGCGGCCGGGGGCGCCGCCCCAGCGGCGGCGGTGACGCCCGTGGCCGAGGGCCCCTCGTCGCTGACCCGCCACAACCAGGAGCTGTGGGAGCGCCAGCCCCAGACCTTCGTCGACCGCCGCGTCGAGACCATCCTCGCGCTGCTTCCGCAGCTGGGGCCGGACGCCGCGCTACTCGACGTGGGCTGCCTCGAGGGCAGCCTGACCCGGCTCTACGCGGAGCGCGTCGGCACCCGGCGGGTCTTCGGCGTCGACGTGGCCGGTGTCGAGGAGGCGCGCCGCAAGGGCGTCGACGCGGTCGCCTTCGACCTGAACTCGGGCGCGCCCCTGCCTCATCCGGATGCCGCCTTCGACGTGGTCGTGTGTATCGAAACCCTGGAGCACGTGCTGCCCACCGACCGGCTGGTGGCGGAGATCCACCGCGTGCTCAAGCCCGGCGGGATCGGAATCATCGACGTCCCGCGGCTCGATTCCTTCCTCAACCTGGGCCTGCTGCTGCTCGGCTACCAGCCGCCCGGGATCGAGTGCTCGCGCGAGCGTCGCTACGGCTCGATCAACCAGGGCAGCGTGCTGACCGGCCACGTCGCCTACTTCACGCGGCGCGCGCTGCACGAAATGTTGCTGGCCGCGGGCTTCCGGATCCTGGCCGCGCGCCAGGTGGGGCAGCGCTCGGGCTGGCTCAAGCTCCAGGAGGCCGAGGGTCGCCGGGTCGGCCCCGCGGTCCGGCTCGCCTGGTGGGTCTACGACCTGCTCTCGCTCAAGAAGGAATACCAGGTCGTGAAGGTGCAGAGGGCGCGGTGACGGCGAGCCGGCGTCCCGCCGCCCTCGCGATTCCGCTCCTTGTCGCGGCGGCGGCGGCGGTGTTCGGGCTCGACCTGCTCTCCGGCGACGCGCTGGTCGGCTTCACCAACTTCGATCTCTTCGCGGAATTCCTGCCGCGGCACGCCTACGCCGGGGCGGCCTTCGCGCGCGGCGAGCTTCCGCTCTGGGATCCGCACCAGATCGCAGGCCTGCCCTTCCTCGCCACGCTCCAGGGCGGCGTGCTGTATCCGCCGAACGCGCTCTACGCGCTGCTGCCCACGGGTCTTGCGATGGGACTGCTCGGCGGCCTCCACCTCGCGCTGGCGGGCGTCTTCACGTACGCGCTCTGCCGGGAGCTCGGCAGCAGCCCGGCCGGCGCCGGGCTCGGGGCCGTCGCCTTCATGCTCGGCGGCGCGACGCTCTTCGCGCTCTACCACACCAACGCGATCGACTCGCTCCCCTGGCTCCCGCTGGCGCTCGCCTGCACGGCGCGCCTCGCGCGCACCGGGGATCTGCGGCTGGCGCTCGCGCTGGGCGCCTGTCTGGCGCTCCAATTCCTGGCCGGTCGCGATTACACCTTCGTGATGACGGCGCACGCGGTCGCCGCCTTCGCGCTCTGGCAGGCGTTCTGGATGCTGCGGGATGGCCGGGGGGCGCGGCTCGCGGCGCGCCATCTGCTGGCGCTGGCGCTGGCGGCGGCGCTGGCGGCGGGGCTGGCCGCGCCGCAGTGGCTGCCCACGCTCGAGTTGGCCGCGCGCAGCACGCGGCTGCTGACCGGGCCGGCGGACGCCTCGCTCGAGATCTTCGGCCCGCTCCCTCCGTCGTTCTTCCTGGCCAACCTGGTGAACCCCGAGCGGGGCCCGATCCGGCGCGAGTTCGCCGGCTGGATTCCGCTGCTCTGCTTCGCGGCGGGCTTCCGTCTGTGGGGACGCGATCGGGTGGCGGTCTTCGCGAGCCTGCTCGCGGTGCTCGCCGTGCTGCTCTGCTTCGGGTCGCAGACGCCGCTCTACGCCGCCTACCGCGCGCTTCCGCTCGGCTCCGTCTTCCGGCTGCCCGATCGCTTCGTCACGCTGTTCGCGCTCGCGCTGGCGCTGGGCGCTGCGCGCGGCTTCGACCGCTTGCTGCCTGCGCCGGCTCCGGCGGATCGGCTGCGCGCGCTGACACCGGCGCTGGTCGCGGCGGCGGCGCTGGCCGCCGGCCTCGGCTGGGCGATCGCGAGCGGCTGGCTGGCGCGAGGGCTCGCGGGCGCGGCGCATCCCTGGGGCTGGTTCTGGATGTACGGCCTCAGCCCCGCGCACTTCGCGGGCCTCCTCCCGCACGCCGGGATCCATCTGGCCGCCGCCGCCGGCGTGCTCGCGCTGGCCGCCTGGCGCGCGGGCCGCAGCGGCGGGCGCGCAGCGCGCGCGGCGGTGGTGGCGCTCGCCGCCGCGGAGCTCGCTTACGCATTCGAGAGCCCGTTCCTGCATCCCTCGCGCGACGCCGCGCCGGCCTTCGCCGGAGCCGGCTGCTATGCGAGCGCGGCCGAGATCCTCGGCAGCCACGGCCGCCATCTGAGCCTCTCGCTCCCCGACAGCTACGCGCTCAAGGACAAGGACGGCGAGCTGCACGGCGGCTTCAGCGCCACCCACTACGAGCCGCTCGTGACACGTCGCCACGCGCTCTACTTCGCGGCGCTTCAGGCGGGGGGCGCGCCCCGCTACGCGAGCCCGTGGAACGAAGCGAGCCCGTTCATGGGGTTCCTGACGGCCGTCCCGACCCCGGAGCGCCAACGCCTGCTCGATCTGCTGGGCGTGCGCGCGGTGCTCGTCGATGCGCGGCCCGCGGCGCGATCGCCCGCGCTGCGGGCGCTGGTCGCGGGACTCGAGCCCGCCGCGCAATGCCGGGTGCCCACGGATCGGGGCAGCGCGCCGGTCGAGATCTACGCGAATCCGCGCGCGCTGCCGCGCGCGTTCCTGGTCTCCGGACTCGCGCTGGCGGCCGGCCCCGAGGATGCGCTGCGCCAGCTGCTGGCTCCGGATTTCGATCCGCGGCGCACGGCGATCGTGGAGGCGGAGGCGGGGCTGCGCCCGGCAGCGGCGGGCGAGCCGCCCGGCGAAGCGCGCATCACCGACTATGCAAGCGAGCGGGTGATCGTGCGAGCGCAGGCCGCGTCGCCCGCCTGGCTGGTGCTCACCGACAGCTTCGACCCCGACTGGACGGCGACCCGCAACGGAGAGCCGGCCGAGATCCTGCCGGCCGACGGCTTGTTCCGCGCCGTCGCGCTACCGCCCGGGGAGTGGGAGGTGGCGTTCCGCTATCGCCCGCGCGCGTTCCGTCTGGGAGCGGCCGCGGCGGCGGCGAGCCTGCTCGCGGCGCTCTGGCTGGCGCGCCGCTGGCGTCCGCGAGGCCCGGCTCAAGGCTCGACGATCGCGAGCAGCTCGATCTCGTAGACGACCGCCGCGTCGCCCGCGACCCGCGGCGGATCCCCCTTTGCACCGTGCGCCAGCTCGGCGGGGCAGGTCGCGCGGCTCTTCCCGCCCACGCGCATCCGGAGCAGGGCCTCGCGCCAGCAGGGCAGGGCGCGGGGGATCGCCACCTCGACCGGAGCTCCGCGCTCGACGGAGCTGTCGAAGACGTTCCCGTCGCGCAGCCGGCCGTGGTAGTGGATCTGGACGCGGTCGCTCGGAGCCGGGCTGCGCCCCGATCCTTCCCGGAGCGTGAGCAGGACGAGACCCGAGGGCGTGCGCTCCGCGCCCGGCTCCTGCGCCGCGCGTGCGAGGAGCGCGGCGGACGCTTCGCGCTCCGCCGCCAGCGACACCGATCGGCGCTGCCCCAGGAGCGCGTCGATGCGGTCCTGCTGCGCGGTCTCGTTGACGGCCAGCTCGCGACCCAGGACGGCGTCGCGCAGGCCGCGCAGCACCATCTCGAGCTCCGCCTCGCTGAGCGCGAAGGGAGCCAGGCTGCGCCCGAGGCGCGCGCCGATCGCGTAGAGGGTCTGGTCGCGCTCGCTCTCGATCTCGCCGGCGGCGGCGTGGAGCCCCGCCGCCAGGGCGGCCGTCAGGAGCAGGGCCGTCGCCGCTCTCGTTCGCGCCATCCATCGGTCTCCGCGGGGACGCAGCGTATCGCAACGCAGTCGGGGCGCCGGGGTTGTCCCGAGCCCGCGTACCAGCAGCGAGGGGAGGGAGGCGGCGGGGGGTGGGCTGCGGCGAATGGCTCGCCGTTCCTCGCTTCGGGATCGCGGGGTGGAACTCAATTTTGTGGCGTCGAGGGAGCGGTCGGCTGGCGGGGCCGGCTCCGCTTTATTTCGCCTCCGCCCACCCCCCGCCGCGTCCCGTCGAGGCTTGTGATTTCGCGTCAGGGCTCGGGCGCGCGTCTTCGCAGGACTGCGATGGCGCCAGGCGGCGGGGCGGCGCCGGCGGGGGGTTGGTAGCGCTGGGCGAGGCCGGGGTCGGGTTCGTAGTGCTGGCTCAGCCAGGCGTGGAGCTTCGGCGCGTAGTGCGGGAGCACGGGCAGGGCGGGCCAGTTGAGCATGCCGCGCACGATCAGGCGGGGCGGATCGCGCTTCAACACGTCGACCAGCGCTTGTCCGCCGTCATCGCCCTCTTGGCCGGGGTAGAGCTGCGCGAAGGGCCAGGCCGAGTAGCGGTCCGCCAGGAAGTAGTAGTAGGCCTCGTGGCCGTACACGAACAGCGGCTCGCCCGGCGCCAGCTCGTCGTCGAGGTAGCGCACGATCGGCTCGAGCCAGGCGGTGGCAGGCTGCACGACGGGCTGGCCGCGCGGCAGCTCGATCCGGTGGCGGAACTGCGCCTGGAAGACGGCGGAGAGTGCGCCCGCGATCGCGAGCGCGAGGGCCACGCCGAGGGCGAGCCGGCGCGTTGCCGCGGCCGAGCTGACGGGAAGCAGCGCGAAGGCGAGCAGGAGCAGCAGCGGGTAGACGCTGATCAGGTGGAAGTAATCGGCGCGCGGAAAGGCCGAGAGCAGACCCGCGAGGGCGATCAGGCCCAGCACGCGGATCCGGCCCGCGCCGGCCGCCGCCCGCCGCGTCCGCAGCCAGGCGGTCAGCAGCAGCGCGGGCGTCGAGAGGTAGAGCAGCCGCGCGAAGAGCTCCCCCGCGTTCCAATAGACGGGCTGGAGAGCGGCGCCCGGCAGCGCGTCCCACACGAGCAGCGACCAGTAGGCGCCCGGGAAATACGGGAAGGCCGGCATCCCGCGCAGCGCGCCCCAATCCCACCACGCGAGCGGCTCGAGGATGGAGATCGAGCTGGTCGGCAGGTAGCCGGTGAAGGGACGCCAGAGGCCGCTCTCGAGCAGCCGGCCCGCGAGCCCCTGGAAGGCGAAGTAGGCGAAGGCCGGCAGCAGCAGCAAGGCCGCGCCCGCCGCGAAGGCGGACGCGTCGCGAAGCCGCTGGCCGGGCTCCCGCGCGGGCCCGGCGGCAAGGCCGGGGAAGAGCAGCACCGCTGCGATCACGCCGGCGAGCGGAATCCCGAGGTTCTGCTTGGCCGCGATCGAGAGCGCCGCCGCGGCGCCCGCCACCGCGAGCGTTGCCCGGGAGCCGCGCTCGAGATGCGCCAGCAGCGCCGCCAGCGCGACGCAGGCGCCGGCGAAGGAGAGATCCGAGTAGGTGTAGGCCGTGAAGGCCGGCCAGGCGGCAAACTTGAAGACGAGCAGGCTCAGGCCGAAGAGCGCCGCGCGCGGCCGGTCGAACAGGCGCAGCGATGCGGCATAGAGCGCGAGCAGCACCGCCACGAAGAGGAGCAGGGCGAGCCCTCTCGCCACCGCGAGCTGCTCGCCGAAGATGCGCATCGCGAGCGCCAGGAGATAGGGCGCGGCGGGAAACGGGTAGGCGTCGATGTCGCGATAGAAGACCCCCCCCTGTAGGATCTTCGCCGCATTCGTGAGGAGGGCGCCCTCGTCGTTGGGGGGCAAGCCGCGGTTCATGAACCAGAGCGAGAGCAGGAGCCCCGACGTGGCGAGCAATGGGGCGAAGAGCGCCGGCCGGCAGAGCCGATCCAGCGTGCCCGGCGGCGCTTCGTCCGGAGCCCGCATCGAGGCTGTACGCTCCCTCCCGCGCTGGGCCGAGCCCGTCGTCGTGCTGCTCATCTTCGCCGGAGCGCTGGCCTGGTTCGGCCGCTCGCTGCACCTGACCCTGGACTTGCGCGACGAAGGATATCTCTTCTACGAGATCGAACGAGTCGCGCGCGGCGAGATTCCCCACCGCGACTTCCGGTCCGTCTACGGCCCGCTGGTCTACGCGGCGAACGCGCCGGCCTTCCGCGCTTCGGGCGGCGAGATCCTGGCCGTGCGCCGCCAGCTGGCGGTGCTGCGCGCGCTGGCCGTGGTGGCGGTCTACGCGATCGCGCGCCAGCTGGTCGGCCGGCCGCATGCCCTGCTGGCCGCGCTGCTCGCGGCCGCCTGGTTCGGCCGGGTGCTCTGGAACCTGAACACGCCGTACGCGGCCCTCTACACGGTTCCGGTCGCGCTGCTGGCGCTCTGGCTCGCGCTGCGGGGGCTGCTTCGCGGCGGCCTCGGCTGGCTGTTCGCGGCGGGCCTCGCCAGCGGCACGGCGGTGCTCTTCAAGCAGTCGCTCGGACTGGCCTGCGCCTGGGGTCTCTGGATGGCGCTGACCGCGTCCGGGCTGCTCCGCGAATCCGGGCGCGGGAACGCCCGCGGCCGCGTCGCGATCCTGTGTCTATGGGGCCTCGCGGGTCTCGCGATCGCCGCGCCCTTCGCGGCGGGCATCGACATACGTGACTACGCGATCCATTTCCTGCCCCTGCACCTGCTGCTCGCCGTGATCGGCGTGCGCTTCGCGCGCCGCGGCGATGCCAAAGCGGCGCTGCGCACCGGCCTGCCGCGGCTGGCGGCCTTCGCAGCCGGCCTTGCGCTGCCGCTGCTCGCCACCGCGGCCGTCTACGCGAGCTGGGGCTCGCTGGGAAATCTCGTCGAGCACATGTTCGCCGTCCCGATGCGGCTCCAGAACTACCGGATGCCGGTGGATCTGCCGCCCGCGGGCGCGCTCGCGCTGATCGGCGCCGGTCTCGCGGCCTGCGCCGCCGGACTCTGCGCGCTGCGCGGCGCCCGCGCGCCGGCGCTCGCATCCGCCCTGGCGGCGCTGGCGCTGGGCTTCGCGGCGCGCGGGCCGCTGGGCTCGGTCCAGCAGCTGCTCTTCGCGGCCGACGGCTTCAACGGCGTGCTGATCGCGCTCAGCGCGACGGCGGGCGCGGCGCTGGTGGCGGCGCGTCTGCTCCCGCGGGACGCGCCGCCGGCGGGCGCGCGCACGCTCGCGCTGATCGGCGTGCTGCTGGTCCAGTCCAGCATGGCCTTCCAGATCTTCCCGCGCGGCGGCTTCAACACGGCCCTGGTGCTGGGGACGATCGCGCCGGTGGCGGCGCTGCTGGTCGAACGAGCCGGCGCGGCGGCGCGCCGGCCCGGCGCGGCGCATCCGCGGCTGCGCGCGGGGCTGGCCTTCGCGCTCGCGGCGGCGGTCCCGGTTTTCCTGGTGTCGCACATCGTCAAGCAGGTCCTGAGCGCGCCGGCGCCCGCGGAGCTGGCGGACAGCGATCTGCGCATGCCCGCGTTGCGCGGCGTCCGCGTCCCACCCGCCGAATTCCGGCGCGACGGCCTGCGCTCGGTCGAATGGCTGGTGGATCACCTCCGCTCGCAGCAGCCGGCGGATGCGCCGGTGCTGCTGATCACGAACGAGCCGATGCTGCTGGTGCTGAGCGGACGCCGCTCGCTGGCGCCGGACCATCTGCTCGAGCTCTTCTTGATCGGGCTCGACATGTGGCCGCCGGACCCGTGGGACCCGATCGTCGAGCGGGACCTGCTGGAGCGTCTGGCAGCGGAGCCCGGCGCGCTGCTGGTCGAGCGCGACGACGCCTCTTCGCTCCAGCTGCGCCGCCGCTTCCCCGGGCTGGACCGGACCCTGGATACGCAGTATGGCGTCGAGTACCGCGTGGGCCCGTACCGGGTGCTGCGGCGGAGGCCGCTCGGAGCATGAGCCCGCTGCGTGTGGGAATCGCCATCGCGACCGCGACCTGGCTCGGCTTCGGCGTCGCCGCGGCGCTGCGCGTGGTCGGGCCCGAGCGCGTGGCGGGCGGTGCCGCGGCGCCGATACCGCTGCGCTACGACGACTACGCCCTCCAGTTTTATTATGGCCAGCTCGGCGCGCAGCTCCTGGCCGAGACCGGCGTGAACTACGGCTACGACCCGAACTTCCTGGCGGGCTATCCCAAGCTGCCGCTCTACTATCCGAGCAGCCGTCCCTTCGAGCTGGCCTTCCGCTGGTTCGAGAGCGCGGATCCGGCTCTGGTCTTCAACCGCAGCGTGCTCGCGCTGCTGGCTTCGCTCCCGTTCTGCCTGCTGGCCGCGGCGCTGCTCTGGAGGGCTCCGGACGCCGAGCGCCTCGTGATCGTCGTGCTCGGGAGCGTTCCCCACCTGCTGGTTCCCGCCGCCGACTTCTACGGCTACATGGAAGCCTCCGGCATGGTGTCGTTCCTGTTCGCGAGCTTCGTGTCGCTTCCGCTGGTCGCCGCGGGGAGCCGATATCTGTCGAGCGGCGGCGTCGGCGCGGCGCTCGCGATGGCCGCGACCGGGTGCCTGCTCTTCGTGTCGCACCCTTCCGCGCCGCTCCTGGTTGCCGCGCCGGCGGTGGTGCTGGCGGCGGGCTCGCTTCGCGGGATCCCGCTCGCGCGGGCGTTCGGGCTCGCCCTCGTCGTGGTCGTGGTCGCCGGCGTGAGCTGGCCGTGGTACGAGGGGCAGCTCGTGCTGGGCCATCACGCCGACCTGCGCGATTTCTACACACCGGGAGGCACGCGGCACTTCGCGCCGGCGGGCGGCTGGCTGGCTCCGCTGCGGGTCTCGATCCCGGCGCCGATGGGGTTGGCTCTCTTGCCAGCGGTCTTCGGCCCGCTCGGGCTGGTCCTCTGGTGGCGCGAGGGAGAGCGCCGCCGATGCGTACTCTTCGCGGTGCAGATCGCGCTGCTCTTCACGCTCTCGTTCTACGGCGTCGCCCTCGGACTCGCCGCGCTCGCGCCCGGGCGCTTCACGCTGCCGCTCTCGCTCTGGCTGCTGTTTCCCGCTGCGCATGGGGGGGCCTTCGCGCTCCTGGCGGTCCACCGGCGCCTCACGGCCCGGCTCGGCACGCGCGGTCCGGCGGCGGCGGGCGGATTGCTCGCGATCGCCGTCGCCCTGGCCCTCTTCGCGGGCGCGCCGCCGACGGCGCTGCTCCGCCCCTACACGCTGCCGCAGCTCGAGCGCGACGCCGGCACCGACACGAAGGGGCCTGCGCTGCTCGACTGGCTGCGCGACCAGACCGACTCGGAAGGCAGGATCCTGCACGAGGAGACCGACCGGCTCTCCCATCGGTATTACGGATCGCACCTGGCGGCCCTGATGCCGCTGCACACCGGGCGGCTGCTGGCGGGCGGGCCGGCCCCCCACGCGCTGCTGGTGGAGAACTCGCTGCGCTTCATCGCGGGGACCCTGCGCGGTCGCCCGGTCTCGGGCTGGGGCGACGACGACCTCCACCCGCTGCTCGCGCTGTACAACGTGCGCTACGTGCTGTGCTGGAGCGCGCCCGCCCGGCGCCGCCTGACAAATCTCGCGGGCGCGACACCCGTCGGCGTCTACGACGTGTTCGAGCTGTTCCGGCTCGAGACGCCGCCTTCCTGGTTCTTGCAGGGCAGCGGCCGGCTCGAGGTGCGCGGTCGGCGGATCGCGCTCTCGGAGCTGGCGCCCGAGGGCGGGGCGGTGGCGATCAAGTTCCACTGGCTCGAAACGCTGCGCACGGATCCCCCCCGGACTCTCGAGCCGTTTCCGGTCGAGGGCGAGCCGGCGCCCTTCCTGCGGGTGCTCGACCCCCCGGAGAGCCTCGTGATCTACGACGCACCCCGATCGGAACCGGAATCGCAGCCCACGGGAGACGCGTGATGGCGAAGTCGAGGGTCGCGTCGCGCTGTCTGCTCGTCGCTGCGCTCTGCACCCTCGCGGCCTGTCGTGCCCAGGCGCCGCCGAACATCATCGTGATCGTCGGCGATACGCTGCGCGCGGATCGCCTCGGCAGCTACGGGAATCCGCGGGGCCTCACGCCCTTTCTCGACTCGATCGCGGAGCGCGCGACGGTGTTTCGCAGCGCCTACGCGCAGTCCTCGTGGACGAATCCGTCGGTGGCGTCCGTGTTCACCTCGCGTTTCCCCTCTCAACACGGCGTGATCACGTTCGAGTCGGTGCTCTCCGAGGGCGAGGTCACGCTGGCCGAGGCGCTTCGGGAGGCCGGCTACGCCACCGCCTTCTTCTCGCCCAACGGCTTGCTTCGCGAGGACTGGGGCTATGGACAGGGATTCGACGAGTTCAGCGAGTTCGCGATCCCGGGCATTCCGGGCCAGCCCGACCATCTGCGGATGCCGTATCGCGCCGACTACACCAATCGCCACATGCTCGCCTGGCTGGATTCGCTGAAAGCGGGGGGCCGCCGCCGCCCCCCCGTCTTCCTGTACGTCCAGTACATGGAGCCGCACAGCCCGTATCTGCCCTCGAAGGCGGCCTTGCAGCGGGTGCTGGAGGGACGGAAGCCCCCGGACCTCGACGAGGTGAACCGCTTCGCATTCATGGGCAACGTCACGCCGATGGAGGATCGCGTTCTGCGCGACCTGCAGGACGTCTACGACGCCGAGGTGCTGAGCCTCGACACGGAGCTGCGCAGCCTGTTCAACGGCCTCGAGTCGCGCGGCCTGCTCGAGAACGCGATCGTGGTCGTGACCTCCGATCACGGCGAGGAGTTCAAGGAGCACGGCCTGATCGGTCACGAGAAGACGCTCTACGGCGAGGTGATCCAGGTTCCACTGCTGATCGCGCTGCCCGGGGGTTCGCGCAGAACGGACGTCGCAGAGGTCGCCTCGTTGATCGACCTGGCCCCCACCCTCCTGGGCCTGATCGGGCGCCCCGTCCCCGACTCCTTCGAGGGGCGCTCGCTGCTTCCCCTCTCGCCGGGGGCCGGCGGGCGGATCGCCTACAGCGAGCTTCCGATCCCCGAGGGCAGCACTGCGAAGCGGTACAGCCCGCACGTGAGCAGCGTGGTGGTGGGATCCCACAAGCTGATCGCGGGCGAGCATGGCGAGATGGAGTACTACGACCTGAAGGCGGATCCCGCCGAGCGCAGCCCGAACGCGCTCGGCGAGCCTGAGCGCGCCGCCCTGCGCGAGGCCCTGCGCGAGCTTCGCCAGCGGGTGGCGCGAGGCGATGCCAAGCGGGAGCTCAAGCCGATCGACGACGCCACGCGGGAGCAGATCCGCGCTCTCGGCTACGACCGCTGAGGTTCCGGAGCCCCGCGCTACAGACGCGGCGTCGGGACGCGAATCGCGGGGAACTCGGTGCCGCCGTCGATCTGGAAGATCTTGCCGGTCACCCAGCTGGCGGCGGGCGAGGCGAGATAGAGCGCGCAGGCCGCGATGTCTTCGGTCGTGCCCGGCCGCCCCATCGGCGTGTTGCGCTCGAACTCGCGCCGCAGCGCCTCGTTCGTCAGCACCACCTCGAGCGAGGCGGTGTCGACGCCGCCCACCGAGATGGCGTTCACCCGCACCCGGGGCGCGAACTCGGCCGCCATGTTTCGGGTCAGCTGGTTGAGCGCCGCCTTGGCGGCGCCGTAGGCGACGAAGCCCGTCTGCACCATGTCGCTCGCGCGCGAGGAGATGTTCACGATCGCGCCGCCGCCGGCGGTCTCGATCATGCGCGGAACGGCCAGGCGCGTCAGCAGGAAGGCGCTGGTCAGGTTGAAGCGCAGGGCCGCCTCGAAGAAGCGCTCGCTGGTCTCGAGGGCGGGGCGCGGACCGGTGCCTCCGGCGTTGTTGACGAGCAGGTCGAGGCGCGCGAACTCCGCCAGCGCGGCGGCCACCAGCGCCTCGAGCTGATCGCTCCGGGTGACGTCGCACACGAAGGGCAGGGCGCGGCGCCCGCGCGCGCGCACTTCGGCGGCGGTGGACTCGAGATCGGCGAGCGTGCGCGCGGCGCACACCACGTCCGCGCCCGCCTCGGCGAAGGCGATCGCGATCCCGCGTCCGATGCCCTTGCCGGCGCCCGTCACGATCGCGACGCGGTCCGTCAGCTTGAATCGATCCAGGATCACCGGCGCTCTCCGGCCAGGCGAGGCGCCGCGCGGCCCGAGTAGGCCGGCAGGTCGAGATAGGTCCGGATGCCCGGCTCGGCGGCGCACACGGCGGGGATCGCGCTCACGCAGTGCATCGCGGTCGCCACGATCCCCGGGTTGCGGATCAGGCCCGCCGCCACCGACTCCGGGTGGATGCCGTGAAAGGTGGTGGTGGTCGAGGGGTCGCCGGTGATCTCCACCTCGAAGCGCTCGCGGCCGGCGCCGAAGCTCCAGGCGGGATCCAGATGCTGCTCGCCCATCAGCCAGTTCACGCGCGCCGTGATCACCGGCTCGCCGCGCACGGTCCCCTGCCAGGTGAAGCGCTGTGCGGCCACCCGGCCCGGCGGGATCGCGCCGATCGGCGAATCGATCGCCCGCGTCGCGACGGCGAGCTCGTGGAGGGCGCGCCGCTCGGGATCCAGGGCGAAGCCCAGACCGGCGGCCAGCATGTCCACCGACTGAAGGAATCCGGCTCCCAGCATGCGCAGCATCGGGCTGGTCTTCGCCTGCTCGGGCGTCTTGCCGAAGCCCATCACGTCGCCGATCACCTGGGGCGCGCCGTAGCTGCGGATGTCAGACCACTCTTCGGCGCGCACGTGCGTGATGGCGCGCGAGAGCGACGAGAGCACCAGCGGGAAGCGCTCGGTGATGCCGCCGGGATGGATTCCGGTGCCGTGCAGCGTGACGCCGCCCTTTCGGCAGGCGGCTTCGATTTCGGTGACGTCCTGGCTGGCGAAGGGATAGAACCAGCCGAGCGGCGTCACCACGTTCTTGCCGGCCGCGAGGATGCGCGCCACCACGCCCGGGTTTCCCACGATCGGGCTGTAGACGACGCAGTCCGCGGGCAGGGCGAGCAGGGCGTCGACGTCGCGCGTGGCGCGCACGCCGATCGGCGCGCGGCCCAGGATCTCGCCGACGTCTCGTCCGTCCTTGTCGGCGCTGTGCACCCAGCAGCCCACCAGCTCGAGCTCGGGGTGGTCGAGAATGCCCTCGATCGCGGCGCGTCCCACGCCGCCGGTCGCCCACTGGATCACCCGGTATTTCACGTTCGCCCTTTCGCTGCAGCGACGAAGCCATGGGGGCTCGCGGGCCCCTGCTCGAGCCGCGCGAGGAAGCTCGCGAGCCGATCCGGCGGTGCGGTCAGGTGATCGGAGGCTCGTGCGGCGACGCAGCGCAGGTTCTCGGCGAGCCGGTGGCGCATGCGCCGGTCGCGCAGCCACGCGCGGGGGCGATCAGGACGCTGCGAGTCGGGCGATCCCGATGTTCTTGAGGCCCGGCTTGCCGCCAATCTTGGCTCCCACCTTGGCCAGCTGGATCCGGCGCAGCGCCGGGTGGCTTCCGGAATCGGGAGCAGGCGCCTGATCGAATCCGAGCAGCCGACTCCAGTCGAGACGGATCGGGGCCCGGACCTTCGTGGAAATTTCCTTCACGCCCAGCCCTCCAAACCTGCGACGAGCGGTACCCTATGCAGCGGTCTTCCCGGTGTCAAGCTTGCCGCTCGAGGCCGCGCAGCACGGAGTCCCCCACCCGTGATCCGTTTCGTCATGACGCGCGGCCATGAGCGGACCCACACGAAGGTCGTGAAGGACCCCGCGGCTCCGCGCATCGAGCTGCTCCACTACGACGGGCTGTTCGCGAGCCGCCAGCTCCCGCGCGCCGCCTACGTCTTCACCGATCTGGATCGCCTGGCGCCCTGGGATCTCGAGCTGGCCGCCGCAGTCCACCGGGATCTGGCGGCGGCGGGTCTGCCCGTGCTCAACGATCCGGCGCGCGCCCGCACGCGCTTCGCTCTGCTGCGCGCGCTCCACGAGGCGGGGCTCAACGACTTCAATGCCTATCGGCTCGACGAGGGCGTGCGGCCGACGCGCTATCCGGTGTTCCTGCGGCGCGCCGCGGGCCACGGCCGCCCGCTGAGCAAGCTGCTGGCGGACTGGAGCGAAGCGCAGGGCGCGATCGACAGGGCGCTCGCGAGGGGCATCCCCGAGAGCGGTCTGCTGCTGATCGAGTACGCGGCCGAGCCGGTGGCCCCCGGGCTCTTCCGCAAGCTGGCGCTCTCGCGGATCGGGTCGCTCTGGGTGCCGCAGATCTGCGTGCACGACGAGCGCTGGCTGGTGAAATACGGAAAGGCCGCCTGCGCGACGCCCGAGCTCTACGAAGAGGAGTTCCAGATCGTGAGCGGGAACCCCTTCGCCGAGCCGGTGCAGCGCGCCTTCGAGATCGCGGGCATCGAATACGGCCGCGCCGACTTCGGGCTGGTCGGCGGGCGCGTGCAGATCTACGAGATCAACACCAATCCGACGCTGAAGCCCGGCACCAACCACCCGGTGGCGCGGCGCGCCGAGAGTCTGCGCCTGGTCTGGAAGAACCACATGGCCGCCTTCCGCGAGCTCGACCCCGGGCCGCTCCCGGGCGATCCCGTGGCGCTCCGGAGCCCGCGGCTCCTGCGTCACCAGGGCCTGCTCGGGCGCCTGATCCGGAGCCGCGAGACGCCATGACGCGATTCGGTGTCTAGAGTGACGGACAGGGCGGCGTGCCCGCGCAGGCGAGGCCGGAGGGGCCCGGCGCCCCGAGGTACGCCGTCCGGAAGCGGGAGAAGTCGAGCGCGCCCACCACGCCGTCGCCGTCCGCGTCGATGGCGGGACTCCAGCCCGGATCGCCGGGCTGCGTCAGGTAGGCGGAGCGCAGCAGCGCGAAGTCGAGGCTGCTCACGGCGCCGTCGCC
Organism: Myxococcota bacterium; assembly: GCA_036560145.1. Lineage (GTDB taxonomy): Bacteria > Myxococcota_A > UBA9160 > UBA9160 > SMWR01 > DATBRV01. Next base: position 99,578 of record DATBRV010000120.1, on the reverse strand, counting down.
GTCGAAGTCCGCATCGCAGAGGTTGCCGTAGCCGTCCTGGTCGCTGTCGAGCTGGCCCGGGTTGGCCTCCAGCAGGCAATCGTCGAACGGGTCGAGCACGCCGTCCTGATCCTGATCCGCGATCGGCGGCCCCTTCTCGATCCGGAAGTGATCGAGGACGTTGCCCGAGACGCCCAGGAAGCTGGCGTCGAGCTGGTTTCCGTCCACGTCGATCACCAGCGAGCCGAGGATGTTCAGGCTCACCCGCATCACCGGATGGTTGAGCGGGCCGCCCGAGATCTGGGAGGAGCTTCCCACCACCGAGTAGACCGCGCCCGAGTCCGGCGAAGGCCCGAGCGCCTCCTTCTGGTAGGCGCCGTCGCCGTCGGGATCGCCGTCTCCGGTGTCGAGCGCATGCAGCGCCGGGCTGTAGCTGCTCGACACCCCGTAATGATCGTGGAGCAGCAGCGAGCGCTCGTAGCTGTGGCTGTGGCCGGCGAGCACCAGGTCCACGCCGTAGGCGTCCAGCACCGGCAGGAACCGCTCGCGCATCTCCTTCATGATGCCGCTCGAGTCCGCCGCGTTGTCCGAATCGTGCGAGCCCTTGGTGTAGGGCGGGTGATGCCAGAACACGATGAGGAAGTCCTGGTCGGTCGCCGCCAGATCCGCGCACAGCCACTGGTACATGGCGCCTCCCACCCCCGGCGGGCAGACGTTGCTCGCGGGGTTCGCCGGCGCCGAGCGATCGGTGTCGTGGGAGTCGAGGGCGATGAAGTGGATGTTGCCCCAGTCGAACGAGTAGTAGGCCTCGGTGCCGCTCGGCACGCCGCCCGCCTCGCCCAGCTCGGGCAGCGTGAAGGAATCGTAATAGGGGCCCGACTGCGTCGGCGAATCGGATGCCCCGAACTCGTGGTTGCCCGGAACCGCCCAGACCGGCGTGCTGCGCATCACGGTCGGATAGACGTTGAAGAAGCCCGCGGTGAACTCGGCGTCCGTGCCGCTGTTGTAGGCGTTGTCGCCGAGCAGCAGCCAGAGATCGGCCGGGTGGGTTCCGGCGAACGACTGGTATCCCGCGCGCACGGCCCCGGCATCGGTGCAGCCCAGCGACGACACCGCGCAGAAGCCGGAGTCTCCAATCACCCAGATCCGTGTCGGCCGGCCCACTCCGATCGGCGGCGGCGTCCGAAAGGCGTGGTTCGCGTCGCCGCCCGCGAGCGTCTGCGTGTTGCTGCCGACCGAGTAGAAGATCTTCGTCTCCGGCGGGAGGCCGCTGATCGGAACCTCGTGCTCGGTGCGGGTGCCGGGAACGTCGATCACGTTCGCGAGCGCATCCGCGGCCAGCCCCCACTTCACGCGGGTGGCGCTGGCGATGCCGGTCCGCCAGCGCAGCACCGCGCTGGTCGGCGTCAGGTCCTGGAGATAGGGGGCGCGCGTCAGCGGGATGGGCGTGGCGGCCGTCACCTGGAGAGAGGCGTCGAAGCTCGCGTCCGAGCTGGTGCTCAGGACCTGATGGACCTCGACCGCGAGCAGGTTCGGGCCGGCCACCAGCAACGCCGCCGGGACCGCGAAGCCGAAGAAGGTCGACTCCGCCGCGCCCCCCACCGTCGACGATGCCAGCGTGGCGGCGCCGATCGCCCCGGTGGGCAGGTTGCTGCGCGCCACCTCGACGCCGTTCAGGTACGCGACGGCGCCGTCGTCGCGCAGCAGCGAGAGCTGGAGCTGCGGGATCGAGGCCGGGTCGCTGACGGAAAAGGTCCTGCGGAAATACGTGGTGATGAAGTTGCCCGTGGTGCAGGCGGGCGAGCTCGGGCCGCAGTCCACGACCGTCGCCTCTCCGCCATCGCCGTACCCGAGCTGCGCGGGCCCCTGGGCCCAGCCGGAATCGTCGAAGCCCGAGGCCCGCCAGGCGCTCCCCTGATTGCTGCCGTCGTCGAGGTACCGCCAGCTGGCCCCCGTCGAGACCAGGAACTGGCCGATCGACTCGGCGCCGGCCGGCGCAGCGCCGAGCGCGAGCCCCGCCGCGCAAGCCGCGCTGAAGCGCGTGAGCCTCGCCCTCATCGGGCCCGCGCCTCGGCGGGACGAGAGAGCCGCCCGATCCCCTCGCGCGCTCGCGCGGCCAGCGTGACAGCTGCCGGTGTCGAGCGCCGCGCCGGCGCCAGGGCCTCGATCGAGGCGAGCGCGGCCGCATACTCCGCGATCGCCTGCTCCGGGCGGCCGGCGCGCTCCAGGATCTCGGCGCGCTGCACGAGCCAGCGCTCGCGGCGGCGCGTCGGCGGGGGAAGCCGGCCGAGCCGGGCGAGCGCGGCGTCGCTGCGCCCCGCGCGCAGCTCGAGCAGGGCGCCCTCCTGCACGAGCGCGGGAATCGGCCCCAGCTCCGCTTCGGCCTCGTCGAGCGCGCGGAGCGCCTCGCCGAGCGTTGCGTCTCCGCCGGCGGCGAGGGCGCGCGCGCGCGCCAGGTGGAGATCCGGGCCTGCCTGCGGCGCCAGCCGGATGGCGCGCGCATAGGCGTCCGCGGCCTCGCGCCAACGCCCGAGCCCGGCGAGGGCTTCGGCGTGCGCCGCCAGCGTCGCGGCGTTGTCCGGCGCGAGCTCCCGCGCCCGGCGCAGGTGCCGCTCGGCGTCGGCGGGCCGCCCCGCGGCGCGCGCCAGCGCGCCGCGCTCCTGCTCGGCGAGTGCCGGCGCGAGGCCAAGGGCGCAGGCGCGCTCGAGATCGGCGCCCGAGAGATCGATCTCACCGCGGGCCCGCTCGAGCGCCGCCCGCCGGCGCCAGAGCTCGGCGTCGCGCGGCGCGACGGCGAGCGCCAGCTCGAGGCGGGCGAGCGCCTCGCCCTCGCTCTCGTGGGCGGCCGCCGGCAGCGCCAGCAGCGCTCCGGCCAGGCCGGCGAGGGCGAGCAGGGCGGGCGCGGAGGAAGGCATGGGCACCCCGAGCTACCAGCGGATTGCCCACGAGGGTACCACCGCTCGCACGGCGGCCGGGCTACGCGATCGAGTAGCCGCCGTCGACCGACAGGGTCTGCCCCGTGATGAAGCAGGCCGCCGGGCTCGCCAGGAAGAGTACCGCCGGCGCGATCTCCTCGGGTGTACCCCAGCGCCCCATCGGCGTGCGCGCGAGGTGCGCCTGATCGGCGCCGCGGATCTTCGCGAGCGGCGCGGTCATGTTCGAGTGCACCAGGCCCGGCGCGACCGCGTTCACGCGCACGCCGTCCTTCGCCCACGCCACCGCGAGCATCTTCGTCATCTGCACGATCCCGGCCTTGGCGGCGCCGTAGCCCGGTACGATCGGCATGCCGAACCAGGCAGCCATCGAGGCGAGATTGACGACGGCCGCGCCGCCGTCCTGCCGGCTCGCCGCGAGCCGTTCGCGGCAAGCGCTCGTCATCCGGAAGGCTCCGAACAGATTGATCCGGACCGATTCCTCGAAGACCTCCGGCGTCCACTCGTTGCGCCCGCCCGGCAGGCTCGCGCCGGCGTTGTTGACGAGCACGTCGAGCGGGCCGGCGGCGGCCGCGGCCGCCTCGATCGATTCCGGGCTCTGGATCTGCAACGGGAGGTAGCGGAAGGCCGACAGATCGGATGCGTAGTCCGCAGCGCGGGCGCGCGTCCCCGTGATCACGACACTGGCGCGCGCCGCCAGGAAGGCGCGCGCGATCCCGAGCCCGATGCCGTTCGAGCCGCCGGTCACCAGCACGCGGGCGTCCGAGAAGTCGAAAGCGACGCCGCTCATGTCCACACCTTCTCCCAGCGCCCGGTTTCGGCGGAGCGCACCATCGCGAGCGCCGCGCGCAGCTCCCCGAGCGAGGCCTCCGGCCCGGCGGCGAGCGGCCTGCCGTCGAGCACGGCCGCCTCGAAATCCGCCATCTCGCCCGCGTACGATTGCAGGTAGCCCCCCGGTTCGCCGACCGGAACGCCTTTTCGATGCTCGGCGTCGTAGAGGAGCGTGCGCCCCAGGCCGTCGATCGCGATCTCGCCCGCGGAGCCGGTGATGCGGAAGAGCAGCTCGGGCGCGAGCGGCGCCTCGCTGAGCAGCGCGTCGAAGCTCGCGATCCGGCCCGAACGGAAGCGCAGCAGCGCCCGCACCAGCGATTCGCCCTCCATGCGCACGAACGGGCGGCCCAGCGCCGCCACCACCTCTTCCAGCTCGCCCAGCCACAGGTGGAGCGGGCGCAGCCAGTGCGAGCCGGTGTCGATCGCGACGCCGCCGCCCGCCGCGTCGCGGCGCAGGCGCCAGGCCCGCTCGCCGCCGTAGTAGGCCGCCAGCGGCGGGAAGAAGATGCAGGCGCGCGCGGTCACGACTTCGCCGATCGCGCCGCGCGCGATCAGTTCGTGCGCGCGCACCACCTCGGGCCAGTACTGGGCATTCTCGCCCACCATGAAGACGGTGCCGGCCTTGCGCGCTGCGGCCAGGATGCGCGCGCAGGCGTCCGGCGTGGTCGCCATCGGCTTCTCGAGCAATACGTGCTTGCCCCGCGCGAACGCCGCGAGCGCCGCGCTCTCGTGGAGTTGGTGCGGCAGCATCAGGTCGACGGCGTCGAATCCACCCTTCGCGAGCGCCTCGTCGAGGGAGCCGTAGACCGCGCCGCCGGTCTCCCGGGCCAGCGCCTGGGCGCGCTCGCGATCGACGTCGACCACCGCCGCGACCTCGGTGCGCGGAGCGCCGGCGCGGATCCCCATCACGTGCATCTTCGAGATCGCGCCGCATCCCACCAGCGCAAGCTTCAATCGGTCCGGCACGGCTCCTCCTCCGGCTACTCGGCTTCCACCCCGAAACGCTCGCGATAGGCGCGGAAGCGCTCGTCGATGACCTCGCGGCGCAGGCCGAAATCCTCCGCGGCGTAGGCGTGCTTGCCCCAACGGCCCTGCGGGCTCGCTGCCAGGTGCGCTCGCATGGCCGCCTCGGCTTCCGGCGTCAGCGCCTCGCCGAAGCGCGCGTAGGCGCCGCGCACCGCCGCGATCGGGTCGCGCACGAAGTCGCGATAGGCGAGGTCCGCGAAGCCGGCGTCGCCGCGGCGCGCGCGGAACTCGATCAGCCGGTCCGTCATGCCGCCCAGGATCTCGAGCCAGAGGGCCCCGAAGTAGGCGCGCGGATCGTTGCGCGAGCGCGTCAGCGACTCGGGGCGCGCCGTCACCGAGAGACTCGCGCTGGAGGGGACCGTCTTCTGCGGATCGCGGTGGGTGACGATGAAGCGCGCGTCCGGATACTCGGCGCGGAGCGCGTCCAGCGCGAAGAGATGCCCGGGGGCCTTGAGCGACCAGCGCCCGGGCGCGCGCGATTGCAGCAGCTGGAGCGCGACCCGGTGATGGGCGTAGGCGGGGCGCATCTCGCAGGCGCCGTGCAGCCAGGCGCTGTAGCCCGGCACGCGGAAGAGGCCCACCCAGTCCTGGCTGCGGAAGGTCTGGCCCAGCAGGGCGACGCACTCGGTGGGGCCGTCGCCCGGCTCGAAATGGATCGCCTTGAGCGCGGGGACCCGCGCGTAGGTCTGCTCCATCTCCGCCACCATCTTCGCGATCCGCGGATCGTCCGCGAAGTGCGCGCGCTCGGGGGGCGGCACGCAGTCGAGCGCCTCCCACTTCCAGAGGGGGCGGTTCGCCGGGTCCCGGGCCAGCAGCTCGCAGAGCAGCGTGGTTCCCGTGCGCAGCATCCCGATCACGAAGAGCGGACGCTGGATGCGCTCGCGGCGCAGCTCGGGATGCCGCTGCGTCCAGTCGATGACACGCAGCCGGCTCACCAGGCGGCGGTGGACCCAGCCGCGCAGCACCTCGCGGCCGATCGGATTGAGATCCGCCTCGCGCGCGGCCGATTCGAGCAGCCGCTCGAGACCCTCGCGCCAGCTGGGATCGCCGAGGTCTTCGAGCCGGGTCTCGCGGCGCGCGGCGTCCGCCAGCTCGTCGACGGTGAAGAGGTCGCTCACGCGGGGCGCTCCAGCAGGGCCCGGGTGCGCTGGATCTGGTGCCGGAGCCAGCCGACCTCCCAGAAGTTCGCGCCTCCGCTCGCTTCGAGCAGCTTCGTGAGCGCCGCGAGCTGCGCCTCCAGCGCGCCGCGATGCCCGGGCGCCGCCGCCAGCGCCATCTCGGCCAGGTGGAGCGCCTCCGCCGCCTCGCCCCGCGCCGCGCGCTCCGCCGAGCGCGCCGCCACGCGGTCCGGGCCCCCCGCCAGCTCGACCACGTCGCCGTACACGTCGCTGACGGGAACCGCGTAGAGCTCCGTGGTCGAGCGGTGGTGAAACCAGCCGGCGTAGCCCTCCCAGATCGCGCGCACGTTCCAGGCGAGCTTGCCGTAGCCCTCGCCGATCTCGAGCTCGGGCGGGAGGCGGATCTCCCGCATCAGCGTGTGGACGTCCTTTCCCTGGTTCATCCCGGCGAGCACCGCCTCGTGCAGCCACGCCACGGCGTCGCGCAGGCGCTCCAGCTCGGCGCGGATCAGCGCCCGGCCCCGGATCGGATCGAAGTGGCCCGTCAGGAGCAGCTCCGGCTCCAGCGCGAGCACGCGCCCGAGCGAAGCCAGGAACGGCGGCACGAAGCGATAGCGATCGCCGCGCAGGGTCACGAGGTTGGGGACGTGGCCGAAGAGGGCCCCGAAGAGGTTGCCGACGAAGGCGGCGCCGTGCTGCGGCAGCCAGAGGCAGAGCGAATCGATCGTCTCGCCGCCGGGCGTCGCGAGCAGCTCGAAGCGCACCCCGCCGAGCTCGAAGGCGAAAGCGTCGTCGAACGTGATGGTGGGGACCGGGCGCGATTGCGCCGGCGCCGGTCCGTCCGGCGGGCGCCGCGCGTGCGCATTCGCGCGGCGCACCGCCTCGCCCCAGAAGATCGCGCTGCGCCGCACGCGGAAGCGGTGGATGCGCGCGTCATCCTCCTGGCAGGCGGCGTTGTTGCGCTGCGCCACGATCTCGGTGCCCGGCTCGCGCAGCAGGTCGACGCCGCCCACGTGATCGACGTGGCCTTGCGTGAGCACGATGTAGCGGAGCGGACCGCGGTCGACGGCCTGGTAGAGCCGCTGGTGGACGGGCGCCTCGAAACCCATGCCGGTGTTGACGACGACGCGGCCCGCGGGCGTGACGATCAGGAAGCTGTTCGAGAGCCCGGGCGACATCCAGACGAGATCGTGGACGCGGATCGCCGCGTCGGCGCCCGCCGGCCGGATCGCGAAACCGTCGGGGCGGGAGCGGTAGAGGGGCGGCGCGCGCATGAGGGCCTCGGCGGTGGAGCGGCAGCATATGCCGGCCGGTCGCCGCCGGACAAGCGCCGCCCTCCGGTCGGGGGGCTTTACAATGGCAGGGTCGGCGAGGGAAGCTCGCTGCCAGCGGCTCGGCATGCCGCGACCCAGGGAGGCAGCCATGGCCGAGACGACCGGCGGCGCCGTCCTCGCCGCGATGCTGGAGCGGGAGGGCGTCGAGAAGTTCTTCGGGATCGTGGACGGAACCTACACGCAGCTCTTCGCCCACTGCGTGGAGCGCGGCATCCAGATGATCTCGCCTCGACACGAGGCGGTGGCGGCGCACATGGCCGGCGCCTACGCGCGTCTCACCGGGCGTCTGGGCGTCTGCATCGCGAGCAACGGGCCCGGCGTCGCCAACATGCTGCCGGGGGTCGCGGTCGAGAACGCGGAGGGCAACCGCGTGCTGCTGCTCACCAGCTCGCGCCGCACCGGCATCACCTACCCGGACCGCGGCGGCGCCTATCAGTGCTTCGACCACGTCGCCGTCATCCGCGGCATGTCGAAGTGGTCGGAGACGGTGCATGCCTTCGATCGGATCCCGGAGCTGATGCGCCAGGCGTTGCGCGCCTGCTTCACGGGGCGACCGGGCGTCGTGCACCTCGACCTGCCCGAGAACCTGATCAACGGCATCGGACCAGAGCCCGTGCTCGGCCCCCCGGAGGCGTACCGGCGAACGGCTCCCCTGGAGCCGAACGACGCCGACGTCGAGCGCGCCGCGCAGATGCTGGTGGCGGCGCGGTTTCCCGTGATCCACGCGGGAAGCGGCGTGATCCACGCGCAGGCCTTCGCCGAGCTGGCCGCGCTCGCGGATCGCCTCCACGCTCCCGTGAGCACGTCCTGGAGCGCGCGCGGCGTGCTGCCCGAGACCTCGGAGCTCGCCTGGCCCATGATCCACATCGAGGCCTGCAACCGCCTGCACAACGAGGCGGACGTCATCTTGTGTATCGGCACTCAGCTCGGAGAGACCGACTGGTGGGGAAAGCCGCCCTATTGGGCGCCCCCCGCCAGGCAGAAGCTGGTGCAGGTGGACGTGGACGACGCGCGGCTCGGCCGCAATCGACCCGCGGATCTCCCGATCCTCGCCGATGCGAAGCGCTTCCTGGCCGCGCTGCTCGGCCGGCTCGAAGGCCGCGCGAGCGCGGCCTCGCTCGCGGAGCGCCGACGCCGCGTGGCGGACCTCGCGCAGGAGAAGGCCGGCGACCGCGGGAAGCTCGACGCGTTGCTCGCGAGCCGCGCCGCGCCGCTGTTGACGGCCCACGTCCCCGCCAGCTGCCGCCGGGTCTTCGAGGACGACGCCGTGATGGTCCTCGACGGCGGCAACACCGCCGTCTGGGGCAACTTCTTCAGCGAGATCCGCGTGCCCAATACGCAGCTCTCGACGCCGCACATGGGTCACCTCGGCGCCGGCGTGGGACAGGCCCTCGGCGCCGCCGTGGCCCGGCCGGGGCGCCAGGTCTATTGCGTGATCGGCGACGGCGCGATGGCGTACAACATGCAAGAGCTCGAGACCGCCGTGCGCCACGATCTGCGCGCGATCTTCCTGGTCTGCTGCGACCGTCAGTGGGGCATGGTGAAGATCAGCCAGATGCTGGCGCTCGCGCCCTTCCGCGAGAGCTTCCAGCGCGCGCTCGGGCCGGACCACGCCGGCACCATCAACACCGATCTCGGCGAGATCGCCTGGGATCGCGTCGCGCAGGCGATGGGCGCGCATGGCGAACGCGTCTCGGATCCCGGGGAGCTGGAGCCCGCGCTGCGACGGTGTCTCGCGTCGGGGCGCTGCGCCGTCGTGCACGTCGACGTGGATCCCAAGGCGCATCTGCTGGCGCCGGGTCTCCAGTACTTCAAGGACATGCATCAGGAGCCTGCGGGGGCGTGAGCTCCGCCCTGCTCTCGGAGGCGCCCTACCGCCGTGTGCTGGTGACGGGCGCCGGCGGCTTCGTCGGCAGCCAGCTGGTGGCGGCTCTCGCGCGCGATCGCCGGCGGCTCGAGACGATCGTCGCGAGCGACGTGCGGGAGCCGGGCGAGCCGCTGGCGGGCGTCGTGTACGCGCCGGCCGACGTCCGCGAGCCCGAGGCCGTCCTCGCTCTCTGCCGGCGCCACGGCATCGACCTCGTCGTCCACCTCGCGGCCATCGTGACGCCCGGTCGGGGCTCGAGCCGCGAGCTCGAGTACCAGGTCGACGTGGTGGGCACGCGGAACGTGCTGGGCGCCTGTCTTTCGGCGGGCGTGCGCAAGCTCGTCTACACCAGCAGCGGGGCCGCCTACGGCTACCACGCCGACAATCCCGCGTGTCTCGACGAGGAAGCGCCGCTGCGCGGCAATCCCGAGTTCGCCTACTCCCACCACAAGCGCCTGGTCGAGGAGCTGCTGGCGCGCGCCCGCGCCGAACACCCGGAGCTGCTCCAGCTCGTCTTCCGCCCCGGCGTGATCCTGGGCCTGCGCGCGCGCAACCAGATCACCGACCTCTTCGACGGCCGCTTCGTGCTGGGGCTGGCGGGTGCGCAGAGTCCCTTCGTGATCGTCTGGGACGAGGACGTGGTGGGCGCCATCCTGCGCGGCATCCACCAGGGCGGGGTGGGCGTCTACAACCTGGCGGGCGACGGCACGCTCACGCTGCGCGAGATGGCGAAGCTGCTGGGCAAGCCGTATCTGCCTCTCCCGCCGGGGTTGGTTGCGGCGGCGCTCTGGATCCTGCACGGGCTGCGCCTCTCGCAGTACGGGCCGGAGCAGGTGCGCTTCCTGCGCCACCGTCCGGTGCTCTCGAACCGCCGGCTGGTACAGGAGTTCGGCTACCAGCCGCGGCTGGGAACCCGCCAGGCTTTCGAACGCTTCGCGGCGGCGCGCCGCACGCAGCCAGCCGGCGGCGCCTGACGGCCGGCGGCGCCGCCGGCTTCGGGTGTATGCTCGTCACGACGGAGGCACTCCCGGTGGCTGGCCTCGAATCGGCTCCGCTCTCCCCCGACGATCTGGGCTTCTGGTACGCGGATCAGCCCCGCCAGCGCACCACCATGGCGATGCTGCTGCTGCTCGATCGCAAGCCCGATCCGGATCGGCTGCGGGCGGCGATCGCGCGCATGGTCGAAGCGGTGCCGCGGCTGCGGCAGCGCGTGGTGGAGGCGCCCTTCGGGCTCGCGCTCCCGCGCTGGGAGGAGGATCCGACCCTCGACCTCGACTTCCACGTCCGCCGCTATTCGCTGGCGGACGAGTCCAGCGATCCGAGCGATCTCGGCGAGCTCTTCCGCACCATCGGTCCGATCTACGAGCGGCCGTTCGATCGCACCCGGCCGCTCTGGGAGATGATCGAGATCGACCGGCGCGAAGCGGGCGCCGCCATCTTCTTCCGGCTGCACCACGCGGTGGCCGACGGCGTCGGGGGCAACGCCATCCTCGCCGCGCTCACCGACGCCGCGCGCGAGGGCGACCCGCTGCCGCCGCCCCCGGAGAAGCCTCCCGGCGCCTGGGCGGAGAAGAGCTTCGCGTCCGTCTTCGAGCGCGCCATGCGCGATCGCGTGGCCCAGGATGCGGCGCGCGCGAGCGCCGTCGCCGGCGCGCTCTGGCGGGCCGTCCGCAAACCCTCCTCGCTGCTGCACGCCGGCCGGATCCTGGGCGGGATCGCGCAGGAGTTCGGAAGGCAGAGCGAATCGCCGCTGCGCGAGTTCGGCCGGGCCCGACGGCTGGCGGGCATCCAGGTCGATTTCGGGCGGGTGCGCGAAGCCCGGCAGGCGATGGCCGGAACCGTCGTCGATCTGGCGCTCACCGCGGTGGCCGGCGCCGTCGGCGTCTGGCACGGCGCGCACCAGCTCCGCAACGTGTCGGAGCTGAAGACGCTGGTGCCGATCAACCTGCGGTCGCGCGCTGCGCAGGGCCTCGGCGCCGGCGTCGGCAATCGCACCACGGGGATCATCGTCCGTCTGCCGCTGCGGATCGACGATCCGCGCGCGCGCTTCCGCGAGATCCACCGGCGCGTGGAGGAGCGCAAGGCGCATCCGGCGGTGGAGTTCTTCCCGCTCTTCGCCAGCGTGCTCGCGGGACTGCCGCGGACGCTCTATCGCGCGCTCGCCTATCGGAGCTCGCAGACGATCGACCTGATCGTGACCAACGTCCCCGGCGTGCCCGTGGTACGGCACCTGGCGGGCGCGGAGATCGAGGCGGCGTATCCGTTCGCGCCCGTCACGTCGCGCTGCCCGGTGAGCATCGCGTGCTACGGATACCGCGAGCACCTGTTCGTCGGCCTCGACACCGATGCGACGTCGCTGCCCGACGTCGATGAATTCCGACAACTGCTCGCCCGCTCGTTCGAAGAGGTGATCGGCGCATGCGCTCCGTCCAGCCCGCCATCTGCCGGCTCTGTCCCGCCTTCTGCCCGATCCGGGTGACGCTCGAGGACGGCCGCGCAGTCGAGGTGGTGGGGGACCCCGAAGCGCCGCTCTACGACGGGTACACCTGCCCGAAGGGGCGGGCCCTGCCGGAGCAGCACGCCCATCCCGGTCGTCTGCTCTCGAGCCTGCGGCGCGAGGCGGAGGGCGGTTTCCGGCCGATCGCGAGCGGGCGCGCCGTGCTCGAGGTGGCGGAGCGCGTGCGCGCGATCGTGGCCGAGAGCGGGCCGCGCTCGGTGGCGCTCTACATCGGCACCAACTCGCTCCCGTATCCGGCCTCGCCCGCGCTCGCCACGGCCTGGCTGCGCGCTCTCGGCTCTCGGATGCTCTTCACGTCGAACACCATCGACCAGCCGGGCAAGCAGATCGCGACCGCGCTCCACGGCGGCTGGCAGGCGGGCGCCCAGGATTTCACCCGCGCGGGTACCTGGCTGATCGTCGGCCAGAATCCGCTGATCTCGAAGAGCGCCGGAGTTCCCAGCCAGAATCCCGGCCGCCGGCTCACCGAGGCGGTGGCGCGCGGGCTCCGGCTGGTGGTGATCGACCCGCGTCGCAGCGAGACGGCGCGGCGCGCGCACGTGCACCTTCAGCCGCGCCCGGGCGAGGACCCCGCGCTGCTGGCGGGCATGCTCCACGTGATCTTCGACGAGGGGCGCGAGGACGCGGAGTTCCTGGCGGCGAATGCGCAGGGCGTCTCCGCGCTCCGCGAGGCGGCGGCGCCGTTCGCGCCGGGCGTGGTGGCGGAGCGCGCGGGGGTCCCGGAGCAGGACCTGGTGGAGGCGGCGCGCGTCTTCTCGGGCGCCCGCCGCGGCGGCGCCGTGTGCGGGACCGGCCCCAGCTTCGCGACGCGCGGCACGCTCACCGAATACCTGGCGCTCTGTCTCACCACGGTGTGCGGCTTCTGGCCGCGCGCCGGCGACCCCGCCACGCGCCTCAACGTGCTGCTGCCGGCCTTCACGCCCAAGGCGCAGCCCTTCGCTCCCTATCAGGCCTGGGGCTATGGGGAGAGGCTGCGCGCGCGCGGCCTCCGGAACACGGCGGCGGGCCTGCCCACGGCGGCGCTTCCCGACGAGATCCTGCTGGAGGGCGAGGGGCGCGTGCGCGCGCTCTTCTGCCTGGGCGGTAATCCGATGCTGGCGTTTCCGGACCAGCGCCGCAGCGAGGCCGCGCTGCGAAAGCTCGACCTGCTGGTCGCCTTCGACCCCGAGCTCTCCGCCACCGCGCGGCTCGCGCACTACGTGATCGCGCCGCGGCTCACGCTCGAGACCCCGGGCATGACACAGGCGGCCGAGCTGCTCAAGTACTTCGGGGCCTCGTCCGGATTCGGCGCTCCCTATGCGCAGTACGCGCCCGCCGTGGCCAGCCCTCCCGCGGGCTCCGATCTGATCGAGGAGTGGGAGTTCTTCTACGAGATGGCGCGGCAGCTCGGGCTCCCCCTCCAGCTGGTGGGCTTCTACGGCTGGGGCCGCCACCTCGAGAGCCCGCCGGTGATCGTCCCGCTCGACATGCAGCGCCGGCCCAGCACGGATCAGCTGTACGCGCTCCTCACCACCGGCTCGCGCATTCCGCTCGACACCGTGAAGCGACATCCGCACGGGCATGTCTTCGAAGAGGTGCGCGACGTCGTGCACCCGCGCGACCCCGACTGCGACGCGCGCCTCGAGATCGCGAACGCCGACATGCTGCGCGAGCTCGCCGAGGTCGCGGCCGACGACTGGCGCGCCCGGCACGCGACGCCCGCGCTTCCCTATCGGCTGGTGCCGCGCCGCTCGAACCAGTTCGTGAACTCGACGGGCCAGAGCCTCGCGGGCCTGACCCGCGGCAAGCCCTGGAATCCGGCCTTCCTGCATCCCGACGATCTGCGTGCGCTCGGGCTCGCGAGCGGCGACCTGGCGAGGATCCGGTCGCGCCACGACGAGATCCTCGGGATCGTGGAGGCGGATGCCACCCTGCGCCCCGGCGTGGTCGCCATGACGCACGCCTTCGGCGCGCTGCCCAGCGAGACGGCCGACCCGCGCGCGGTGGGGTCCAACACCGGGCGGTTGCTGCGCGCCGACGACGAGTTCGACCCGGTCTCGGGCATCCCGCGCATGGGCGCGCTGCCGGTCGCTGTGGAGCGCGCTTAGTTCTCTGATCCGACGATGCGGGCCGTCGGAGGGAGGCGGCGGGGGGTGGGCTGCGGCGAATGGCTCGCCGTTCCTCTCTTCGGGAGCGCGTGCCGGAACTCGAGTTTGTGGCGTCGAGGGAGCGGTCGGCTTGCGGGGCCGGCTCCGCTTTATTTCGCCTCCGCCCACCCCCCGCCGCCTCCCTCCGTTTGCTCGTTCGAAGGTCGGATCGGGTCTAGGTGGTGGGGGGGGACGGCGAGGGCGTTGCGGGCGCCTTCGGGGTGCAGGAGCTCCGAGGCGCCGTGCGCGGAGGCCAGCGCTCGTAGCTCCGGGAGGTCGAATCGCTCGGCGTACTCCCCGACGCCGGGATTCGAGAGCCGGATCGCGAGGCGTCCCAGCAGCGAGCCCTGGGACGAGAGATTCCGGATCGGCTCGCTGATGATCGCGGCGCGGCCTTCATGCGCTCGAGCAGTTCCCCCGCGCCGCTGCGGAAGTGATACAGGCTGGAGAGCATCACCACGTAGTCCGCCTCCGGGATCGGTTCCGTCCTCACGTCGAAGAAGCGGGTGGTGGCCCCGCGGCGTCGACCCTGCACGACGGGCCGAGCCCGCGCACGTCGTCCTCCAGGTGCTCGAGCACGTCGAGCGCCGTCACGACGTGGAAGCTTCCCGCGCGGGCGGCGAGATCGCGCTCCACGTCGAGGATCGGGAACCCGACCTCGCGGCGGAACCCCTCGTCCTCCGGCCGGAGCCGGTCCGCGCCGCTGACCTCGCCGTAGGCGCGCAGAGGAGCGAGGTTGAATCCGGTTCCGCACCCGAAATCGAGCAGCCGGAGCGGACGGCCGGGGAAGCCCAGCTCGCGCGCGGCGCGCTCCACCTGACGCAGGAAGAGATCGCGCCGCGACCGGAACCACCAATGCTCGGCCTCGTGCGCCGCGGTGACACGGAATCCTTCCCGCTGCACGGACTCGCGATGGTACCATCACGCACATGCGCGACCTCGGGAACCGGGTGGCCCTCGTCACGGGCGCTTCTCGCGGGATCGGGCGCGTGATCGCCCAGACGCTCGGGGCCGCCGGCATGCGGCTGGCGTTGGTGGCGCGCTCGGCGGCTCCCCTCTCGGAGCTGGCCAAGACGCTGTCCGAGGCCGGCCGGCCGGCGTTCGCCTATCCGGTGGACGTGACGGACCGCAGCGCCCTCGCCTCGCTGGTGGCGCAGGTCGAGTCGGATCTCGGTTCCATCGACGTGCTCGTCAACAACGCGGGGATCGAGGTGGTCTGTCCCTTCGACGAGCTGCCGCTCGCCGAGATGGATCAGATCCTCGCGACCAATCTGGTCTCGGTGATGACCCTCACCCGCCTGTGCCTGCCGGGCATGCTCGCGCGCTCGCGAGGACACATCGTGAACCTGGCCTCGCTGGCGGGAAAGGCGGGTCCGCCGCTCACGGAGACCTACGCCGCCAGCAAGGCGGGCTTGATCGGCTTCACGCAGTCCCTGCGCGTGAGCTACGAGGGCAGCGGCGTCAGCGCCTCCGCCATCTGCCCGGGATTCGTGTCGGATGCCGGGATGTTCGCAGATCGCGCCCGCGCCGAGGGCGTCCGCGCTCCCCGTCTGCTGGGAAGCTCGACGCCGGAGGCCGTGGCGAGGGCGGTCCTGCGCTCGATCCGCGACGACGTCCCCGAGATCCTCGTGAATCCGGGCCCGGCGCGCCTGACGGCGGCGCTCGGCCAGCTGTTTCCGCGCCTGCCCGCCTGGCTCGTGCGCCGGCTCGGGCTGCGCGAGATGTACCGCAAGAGCGCCAGCTCGAAGACGTAGGCGAGCGCCCGCTAGCCGAGCGCCTCGATGGTGGCCCGCCTGGTGCTGCGGCGCAGGATGCCCGGCGCCACCGCGCGCATCACGTAGGCCGCGGCGATTCCGCGCGGCACCGTGATCTCGCGCTTGCCGCGCGCCAGCGCGCGCAGGATCGCGTCGATCAGGACCTCGGGCTCGATCATCATCCGGCGCGAGACCGGCGGCATCCGCCGGAGGGCTTCCTCGTCGAAGAACTCCGTGCGCACGGTGCCCGGGCAGACGGTGAGCACGTGGACCCCGGCGTCCTCCACCTCGATCGAGAGCGCCTCGGCGAACCCGACCATCGCGAACTTCGAAGCCGCGTAGGCGCTCTCCTCGGGCACGCCGAGCTTCCCGGCCACCGAGGCCACGAACACGATCCACCCCTGCCGGCGCTCGGCCATCTGCGGGAGCAGGGCCTTGGTGAAATAGAGCGAGCCCAGGAAGTTGACCCGCAGCATGCGCTCCATGTCGTCGAGGTCCCACTCGAGGAAGCGGCGGTGGTGGCCGTAGCCGGCGTTGTTCACCAGCAGGTCGATGCTGCCCAGCTCGGCGAGCGCCGTCTTCGCGGTCGCCAGCACGGCGGCGCGGTCGCCGACGTCGCAGGGCAGGGCGAGCGCCCGCGCCCCGAGCGCCTCCACCTCCCGCGCGACTTCGCCGAGCTGCGCCTCGCGGCGCGCCACCAGCGCCACGGCGCGGGCGCCCTCGCGCGCCAGCCGGATGGCCAGCAGCCGGCCGACCCCGCTCGAGGCCCCCGTCACCAGCGCGGTCTTGTCTTGGTAGCCTTTCAGCTCTCGCATCCGGCCCACTCCTCGCTCCCGCCCCGTGCGGGATCATCTCATACGGGAGCTCGCGAAGGCGGTGGCCGGAATCAGGCCGGCGTCCGGCCAGGGGGCCTCGACCCCCAGCAGCCGCGCGAGCGCGTGGGGGACGCCGCGCAGCGACGGGGTGCCCGCCACGCGCGTCGCGGGAACTCCGGGGCCCGCCGCGACGAAGATCGCCGGCTTGTCGTGCTCCATCGCGGTGCGGATCCCGTGGTCGGACATCACGACCAGCAGGTCGTCGGCGTCGAGCGCGGCGTGGATGTCCGCGAGGCGAGCATCCAGATAGCGGTAGACGTCGAAGAGCAGCCGCCCGCCGTCGTCCTGGCCGTCCTGCACGGCGTCCGCGAAGTGCGCGTGGGTCAGGATGTCGAGCGCCTCCACGCGCAGCGCGAAGAGGTCGAGCTCGCGCGCGCGGACGAGCGCCTCGGCGGTGTCCATCTGCGCCGCGATCGTGCGCAGGTGCACGCGGTCGCGTTCGGCGCGGACGGCGGCGAGGCCCGGGAAGCGGGCGCGCTCGGCGGGGCTGAGGTCGCGCGCGCTGGCGCCGAGGGGCACCTGCCGCCGCGCGCCGTGCGGCCCCGTCACCTCGCTGTGACGCCCGGCCTGCATGTCCCCATGCGCGAAGAGCAGGTTCGCGGCCGAGAGATCGCCGGCTCCCACCACGCTGAAGAAATCCCGCTCCTCGGGCAGCACCCAGCGAAGCGCGTCGAAGGGGTTCTCGCCGATCGAGGCGAGCCCCGCCAGCTCGGTTCCCAGCTGGTGCACGATCCCCGCGAAGGAGGCCGTGCTGCGCCGATCCGGCCACACGATCGACTCGAGCGCCGCGGCCGTGAGCGGGGGGTCGCTCTCCAGCACCGCGCGGGTGCCCGAGCGCAGCAGCGCGTCGAGCACCGGCAGCTCGCCGCGCGCGCGCAGATATTGCACGATCCGCCAGTCGGCGCAGTCGAGCAGCAGGAGCGCCACCTGCCGGTGTCCGTCGCCCGGACGCCGCGTGAGCGCAGCGCGCCCGGGCGCCCGCGGCGCGCGCGCCTGGATCTCGACCCGCCGCGTCTCGCCGGGGCGCGGGCTCAGCGTCCCCGATCCGAGCACGGATCCCCGCGCGTCCTGCCAGACCCAGCGCAGCGGCGCGCTCCCCGGCGCGCGCTCGATCGCGAGCTCGCCGCGCTCCGGCATGGCGAGGCTCGGGTAGTCGGCGTCGGGCGGCGCGCCCGGCTCGGGGGAGATCCGCAGCCGGGTTCCGGGGCGCGGCTCCGCGAGCGCGAAGCGCAGCCGGCTCCGGGCCGCCGCGCCCGGCGAGCGGGCGAGCTGCGCCTGCCCCTGCGAGCGCTCCAGCTCGGCGCGCGTGAGGCCCTCGAGCGGAAAGCGGAGGCGCTCGCGGTCGTAGACGGCGAGCGCCTCTTCCCGGCGCCCGGCGCTCACCAGCGAGAGGATCAGGCGGATCGCGAGCGCCTCGCGCAGACGCGGATCGGAGACCCGTTCGCCGGCGGCCGCTCCCTCGCGGATCAGCGCGAGCGGCGGGCGCTCGGGATCCTTCAGCCCGGCGATGCTGAGCGTGAGCGCGTAGCGCGCGAACAGCTCGCCGGGATCGCCGCCCGACCCGCGCCAGCTCGTGTAGGTGCGCTGCACGGAGGCGAGATCGCCCTGGGACGCGAAGGCGCGGCCGCGCGTCTCGAACCAGAGCGCGAGATCCTGGCTGCCGCCCGCCGGCGTCCGCGCGCCCAGCGCCGCCAGCGCCTGCGCGGGCTCGCCGCGCAGCAGCCAGCGGTTCGCGAGGGCGACGCGCAGCGCGACCGGCGGATCCTCGCGCCGGGCGAGGCGCTCCCCGAGCTCCGCCAGCACCGCGCTCTCGTCCTCGACGCTGGCGCGTGTCGCCAGCTCGAGGCCGAAGAGCTGCGCGTCGTCGGGGTGCAGCTGCGCGGCGCGCCGCGCCAGCCCGGCGGCCTCGGCCGCGCGCCCTTCCTCGCGCCAGGTCTGGATCAGGTGGATGGAGAGATCCGGCCGCGGCGCCCAGCTCCTGGCGCGGGGGTCGGCGAGCACGCGCGCCAGCAGCTCGGAGCATTCCCCGCCGCGCCCGGTGGCGAGCAGGGCGAGGCAGCGGCATTCGGCGGCGGCGCGCCCGGTCTCGCTGGCGTCCGCGCGTCCCTGCGTGCGCGCGAGCGTGGTCGCGAAGTCGCCGGTCCCGGTCGCCTCGCAGGCCTCGATTACGGCCAGCTGATCGCGCACGCGCTCGGCCGAGACGAGCCCCACGCCGGCGGCGGCCAGGGCGAGACCCAGCGCGATCCACGCGAGCCTGCGGGCGGCGGGCTTCACGCGCTCTCCTTCGCGGCGAGCCGCAGCTGGAGCCGGACGCCGCCCTGCCCGCGCTCCCCTCGCAGCGAGAGGCGGCTCCACGGGTACACCGAAGCGGGTAACAGGACGGCCCCCGCTGGCAGCCGCGCGCGCAGCCTGGCATCGGCCTCCTCCACGCGCGCGAGGTCGAGGACGAGCGCCCCCGCGCCTCCCAGGCCGATCCCGAGCTGCGCCGGCCTGCTCCCGCCCGCGAGCGCCTGGCGCAGGCTCGCGGGGTTCCAGCCGGCGACCAGCGAGCGCTCGGTCGCGACGTAGCACGGCGCGAGGTCCGGGAGCAGATTGAGATCGAGCAGGCAGGCGCCGCTTGCGCCGCCGACCGAGAAGTCGCTGCGCTGCACCGGCCAGCTCTCGCGGATCTTCTCGATGAAGGCCTCGATCGCGGCGACCGCCGCCGTGCGCTCGCGCACGCCGAGCGCGAGCGCCGTGCGCGGCGTGCCGCTCCCGTCCTCCGGGAGGTAGACGGCGGCCTCCCAGGTGCCGTCGAGCACCAGCCCGCTGAAGAGCGCGCTCTCCAGATGGAAGAGGCGCGCGGCCTGGCTCTCGGGCGGGACGAAGGACGCGAGGTCGAGGCGCTCGCCCGCGCGCACGCGCGCGTGCAGGAGCTGCGCGCGGGTCGAGAGCACGGGGGGGCCCGCCGGCTCGGGGCCGGGGAGCAGGAATCCGGCCGGGCCCGCGAGCGCATCGCCGGGGAGCAGCAGCGAGACGGCGAGGGTTCCGTCGCCCGCGACGTCCGCGCTGCCCAGCATGCGCGCGGGAACGCCCACGGCCAGCGCGAAGGCGAGGTCGTGCTCGCCGAGCTTGCGGTGGAGCGCGGCCAGCGGGCCGTTCGGATCGCCGCAAGCGAGCGAATCGGGAAGGCCTGCGTTGCCGTCCGCCCGCGCCTCCACCCGCTCGCAGTCGGGCAGCCGCCCCGCGAGCGCGCGCGCCTGCCGCGCGAGCGGAGTTCCCTCGAGCTTCGCGGCGGTGGCGAGCAGGCGCTGGAGCCCGGCCGTGCGGGCCACCAGCAGCGCGCCGGGCGGCAGGCCCGCGTCGGGAGCGGGCGGACCGGAGCAGGCCGCCAGCGCGAGGCCGGCCACCAGCGCCAGGGCGCGAGGGCGGAGGACGCGGCGGCGGGGCATGGATGGTCTCAACCTCGGGGTCGGCGGATGGCACTGGATCGGCAATGCCGGCACGCAGCTTGAGGCGGAAGCTGCGCATCCGCGAGGGCGCCGGAGGGCTCAATCGGGGGCGGCTCCCTGCCGATACGCAGGCTCGCAGGCAACCCCGCAGCCCACCATGGATCCCGGCTTGAACCCCGACGCACCGGACGAGCGAGGGTCCGCACCGCCGCGCAAGCGCGATCGGCACGCGCTCTCGTCTTCGCTGGCCGGCGTGGGCTCGCGCCGGATCCTGGGCATGCGGGTGGACGGGCTGCGCACCAGCGTCGCGGCCGACGCGGTGCTCGATCTCGCCGAGGCCGGCGCCGGCGGCATGGTGTGCGTCGCGACCGTCCACATGGTGATGGAGGCCTTCGACGCGCCCGACTTCCAGCGCAGCGTGAACGCCGCCGATCTGGTGACCCCCGATGGTGTACCGCTGGTCTGGGCGCTGCGCGGGCTCGGCCTCCCCGAGACCCGTCGCGTGTACGGGCCGACGCTGATGCGTCTGGTCTGCCGCCGGGCCGAGGAGTGCGGCCTGCCGGTCGGTTTGTACGGCGGGAGCCCCGAGGTGCTGGAGCGCCTGCGCGAGCGGCTGCTGGAGAAGCATCCGCTGCTGCGCGTCGCGTTCGCGGCCAGCCCTCCCTTCCGGCCGGAGACCGAGGAGGAGGACGCGGCCAGCGTGCAGGCGATCGAGGCCTCGGGCGCGCGGATCCTGTTCGTGGGCCTCGGCTGCCCCAAGCAGGAGCGCTGGATGGCGGCGCACCGCGAGGCGCTACCCTGCGTGATGCTGGGGGTGGGCGCGGCCTTCGACTTCCTGGCCGGCAGCAAGCGCCAGGCGCCGGGCTGGCTGCAGCGCGCGGGCCTCGAATGGCTCTTCCGGCTGGCGAGCGAGCCGCGCCGGCTCTGGAGGCGCTACCTGATCCAGAATCCCCGTTTCGTCTTCCATCTCGCGCGGCAGCTCCGCGGCGGCGAGGCGGCATGACCGAGGAGACGCGCGTCCTGGTAACCGGCGCCGGCGGCTTCATCGGCCACCACCTGTGCAAGTACCTGGTGGCGCGCGGCTACCGCGTGCGCGGCGTCGACGTGAAGCCGCCCGAGTTCGAGGCCACCGCCGCCCACGAGTTCGAGCTGCTCGACCTGCGCCGCTGGGAGAGCTGCCAGCGCGCTACCCAGGGAATCGAGGAGGTCTACGGCCTGGCGGCCAACATGGGCGGGATCGGCTTCATCGAGGCCAACAAGGCCGTGATCATGCACGACAGCGCCCTGATCAACCTGCACATGCTGGAGGCGGCGCGCGAGAACGGCGTGCGCCGCTACCTGTTCACGTCTTCGGCCTGCGTCTATCCGCGCTATCTCCAGGACCGTCCCGACGTGGCGCCGCTGCGCGAGGAGAGCGCCTACCCGGCGGACGCCGAGGACGGCTACGGCTGGGAGAAGCTGTTCGCTGAGCGCCAGTGCCGGCATTACTTCGAGGACCACGGGCTCGAGACGAGGATCGTGCGCTTTCACAACATCTTCGGCCCGCTCGGCACCTTCGAGGGCGGGCGCGAGAAGTCGCCGGCCGCCTTCTGTCGCAAGATCGCGCTGGCCAGCCCGAACGACGAGATCGAGGTCTGGGGCGACGGCCAGCAGACGCGCTCCTATTGCTACATCGACGACTGCGTCGAGGGCATCCACCGGCTGATGCGCTCCCAGCACCGCGAGCCGCTCAACCTCGGCCAGGACCGGCTCGTCTCGATCGAGGAGCTGGTGCGCATGGTGTCCTTCATCGCCGGAAAGTCCGTGAAGCTCCGCTACGACACCAGCAAGCCCCAGGGCGTGCGCGGCCGCAACAGCGACAACACGCGCCTGCGTCAGGTGCTCGGCTGGGTGCCGACCACCAGCCTCGAGCGCGGTCTCGAGCTCACCTACCGCTGGATCGAGTCGCGCCTGCGCGCCCAGAACCGGCTTCCGGGCTGACGCGGATGGCGGAGCCGCGCGCGCGGGTGCTGCTGGTCGAGAGCCTCTCGGGCGGGAACGCCTACGGGGTGGAGCTGGTGCGCGCGCTCGCGCAGCGCGTGCGCCTCACGGTGCTGACGGTCGACGATACCCGCCTCGCGCCGTGCGACGGCGCCCGGCTGCTGCCGGTGCTGCCGGGCTACGGCGGAAGGCGCTGGCGGCTGCGCAAGCTGGTGCGCGAGCTGGCCGGCACCGCGCGCCTCGCCTTCGAGCTCTGGCGCCATCGCCGCGACGCGGTCCACGTCCAGTCGTTTCGGGTCACCGCCCTCGAGGCGCCGGTCTACTTCGCGCTGCGCCGGTTCCTGCGCCGGCTGGTGATCACCGCGCACAACGCCGTGCCCCACGAGCCGCGCTCCTGGCACGCCGGCTTCTACCGGCGCTGGTACCGACTCGCCGACCGGATCCACGTGCTCAGCTCCCACACGCGCGACCGGCTGATCGCCGAGTTCGGCGTCGCTCCGGAGAAGCTGCTGCTGGTTCCGCACGGGAACTACGAGGGCTTCGTCGAAGCCCACCCGGCCGACGGCGGCGCCGCCTGCCGCAGCAGCTTCGACATCCCGCAGGACGCGCGCGTGGTGCTCTTCTTCGGGCTGATCCGGCCCTACAAGGGCGTGGAGCGTCTGCTGGAGGCCTTCGAGCTGCTGGCCAAGGCGGAGGATCTCCATCTCGTGATCGCGGGCGCGGCGGAGCCCGCGCTGGCGCGCGCGCTGGAGTCCGCGATCGAGCGCAGCGAGGCGAAGGCGCGCATCCGGCTCCGCCCCCGATTCTCGACCGATCCCGAGCTCGTCGCGCTGCTGCGGATGGCCGACGTGGTCGTCTTCCCGTACCACCACGTCGATCAGAGCGGAGCGCTGCTGCTGGCGATGAGCTTCGGCAAGGCGGTGATCGCCTCCGACATCCCCGGGTTCCGCGAGTATCTCGACGACGGCGTCGAGGGCGTGCTCTGCGACACCAGCAAGCCGCCGCGCCTAGCCCGCGAGATCCTGGCGCTGGCCCGCGAGGACGCCCGCCGCGAGGCGCTCGGCGCTGCCGCGCGCGAGGTCTCGCTGGAGAGCTACGCGTGGGAGGGGATCGCGCAGCAGATCTCGGGGATGTACCGCTGATCCCGTCAGCGGGTCCAGCGAGAGCGGAAGGCCGCGATCTCCGGATCGGTGTAGAAATGGCGCGTGCGCCACGCCCCGTAGATGCCGTCGAGGAACTCCGGGTCGAGCGCGAGGCTGCGGGCCAGCTCGCGATAGGCGGCGGCGTAGGGCTTGTGCTCTCCGGTGTTGCGTCGCGCAGACCGGATGCGCGGGACGCCGAGGAAGGCCTCGAAGGCCTCGCCCGCGACGCGTGAGAGGTCCTCGACCCTCAGCACCAGCACGTCGGCCCGCTCCGAGCGGTGGATGCTCCAGCCGCGCTCCCGCGCAAAGGGCTGCGCAAAGACGTCGACGCCGAAGACCGGCGCGAGCTCGCGGTCGAACCATTCGAGCGGATTCCTCCACCACCAGGGCGTGGCCTCCAGCAGGCGGCGCAGCTCGTCCGCAATCTCGGTGTAGTCGCCGCGCTCGACGCGGACGGCCAGCTCGGGCGCGGCATAGGCGAGGTTGTGGAAGAAGGCGGAGAGATTCCGCGCGACCGGATCGCGCGTCAGCGTCACCACCTGCCAGCGCTGCGCGGGGTCGGCGTCGAGGCGCGCCCGCAGGTGTAGGCTGGCGAAGTGATGCTCGTCGATCCGGTGGGTGCGCGCGAAGCCCTTCCGGAACATGCGCGCCTCTCCGGCGATCGATTCCGGCGCCAGGAAGTGGACGTGGTGGAGATCGCGCTCCGGACACGCTTCGCGCAGCATCTCGAGCACCGAGAGGGAGCCCACCTTCCCCATCTGATGCACGAGCAGCGGCGGGAGATTCCGCTGCGCGCGGTGCGCCAGCGCATAGCGGGCCCGCCCGAGCGCGTGCGCGCTCCGGTAGTGGCTGCGAAGCCAGCGCCCGCCCGCGCTGCGCAGGGCGCGAGCGGCGCCGCGCGCAATCCTCTTCCCCTGCCGCACCGCCTGCGTGTCCCGGAGCCCCTTGCGGGGTCGCCAGCCCGCCCAGGCCGTGCGGTCGAGGACCTCGAAGAAGCGCGCGCGCTCGGGGTGCGCGCAGTCCCAGTGCCAAGGCTTCGACCAGGTGGAGAAGTGGAGGATCCAGGGATCGCGAGTCTCCCGGGCCTGGGGCATCTGGTTCCAGCGCGGATCCAGCTCGCCCCAGCGGCCCGCCAGCACCGCGTTCATCGTGTCCTGGTCGGGCCAGCGGATCACGTTCTTGTGTGTCGCGAGGTAGCGGAGCAGCTGCTCGCCGATCTCCTCCTGCCGCCAACGCGCGAGGTCGAGCGAGAGGACCCCGGAGTTGAAGTACGCGAGGTCCGGCGCGAGGCCGAGCTCGCGGTGGTTCAACAGGCCCCACGGCGAGGATACGGTCGGGGCGCCGGCGTCGCGCACCGCGAGCAGCGGTAGCCCCCGCAGCGGCTCGTCCCACAGGCGCGCGAGATCCGCCACCACCACCAGGTCGGCGTCGAGGTAGAGCGCGCGCGGCAGCGAGGCCGGCAGCAGGCGGTCCGCCAGCAGCCGATAGAACGCGGCCGGCGTGAAGCGGCCGCTGCGCGGGATCTCCCGGAGCGCGTCGGCGGGGGGCGTCACGAAGCGCAGGCGAACGCGCGGCGAGTCGAGCGTGCGCTCCAGCCGCTCACGATTCGAGGGGCGGATCCCGCCGTCGAGCACGTGCACCTCGAGCCGGTGCGGCTCGGAGATCGCGTCGAGCGCCGAGCGCAGGGTGACCGCGAGCGGCATCGCGAAGCGATCGTCGGCGGCGCAGGCGACGTGGATCGTTGCGTCGGCCGCCTCGCTCATCGGCCGGCTCCGTTCACGGCGGCGCCCGGACGCCCGAGCCAGCGCCGGAGGGGCTCGCTGCGCAAGCCGAAGAGGGCGCGCGCGAGCAGCTGCCAGCTGCGAGCCCGCCCGGGCTGCTCGCGCAGCACGGCGAGTGCGTGCTTGCGCGCGGTCGCGAGGTTTCCGCCGATCACGGCCTGGCGCACCCACTCGCAGCGATAGTCGACGGCGGGCGTCTCGCCCGCGAGCGCCGGCATCTGGTAGCCGCTCGCGGCGTCGAGCCCGCGCCGGAGCTGCGCGTCGCGCAGCACCCGGTTCGCGAGCCGGCGGTGCTCGCTCCCCAGCGCGTAGGTCGACTTGCGCAGGTGATGGCGGTACTCGAGCAGCGTCTCCGGCAGATTGGCCAGGCGCCCGCGCTCGGCGAGGCGCAGGCAGAGGTCGAGGTCTTCGACGCTGTCGATGCCCTCGCGGTAGCCCGAGGCGGCGAGCAGGGAGTCGCGCCGGAAGACGACCGAGGGGTGCACGAGCGCTTCTCCCCGTCCCCGCATCAGGGCCGCGTCGATCGCGGCGTGCTCGAGCGGCGCCTCGAGCCGGCGGATCGGCCAGCCTTCGGGATCGATGATCAGGGCGCCGGCTCCCAGCGCCACGATCTCGGGGTGCGATCGCAGGTGCGCCACTTGCCGCGCGAGGCGCTCGGGATGCGCGACGTCGTCGGCGTCCATCACCGCCACCAGGTCCGCCTGGGCCGCGGCCAGCGCGGCGTTGCGCGTGACGGCGATCCCCGAGTGGGGCCGCGCGATCACCCGCAGGCGCGGATCCCGCGCGGCGTGGCGCTGGAGGATCGCCAGCGAGCCGTCGCGCGAGCCGTCGTCGACGGCGATCAGCTCGAAGTCCGGGAAGCTCTGGCGCTCGATGCTCTCGAGGGCGGCGCCGAGATATCGCTCGGCGTCGTGGACCGCCATGGTGACGCTCACCTGCGGCTTCATCGCAGCAGCTCGCGCAGGCGCTTCAGGCCGTGGGCCCGCCGGCCGAGCAGGGCGCTCGCCAGCAGCTTCCAGGAGCGGCGGGCGACGGGCTGCCGGATCAGCGCGGCGAGCGCGTAGCGGCGCGCGATCGGAAGCCGGCGGGCGCGGATCGCGCTGCGCGCCCAGTAGTGCCAGTAGTCGACCGCGGACAACCGCTCCGCGACGGGCGGAAGCGAGACCGCCTCGGGCGGGAGGCCGCGTCGCATCCGCGCGTCGCGCAGGATCGCGAGCAGCTGCCGCCGCTGCTCCCCGGCGCGCTCGGCGCTCACCTTGCCGATGTGCAGGCGATGCTCGAGCAGGGTGTCGCGCAGGTTGGCGAGGCGTCCCTTCTCCGCGAGCCGGAGGTAGAGGTCGAGGTCCTCGGCCGGCTCGCATTCCGGCCGGTAGCCCCCGACCGCGAGCAGCGCTTCGCGCCGGAAGATCGCCGACGGGTGCACCAGCGAGCCGCCGCGCCCCGCGAGCAGGTCGGCTTCGATCGCCTCGTGCCGGAGCGGAACGCCGCGCTCGCCCAGCGGGCGGCCTTCGGGATCGACCAGCAGCACCTCGCTGCCGAGCGCCACGCACTCCGGGTGTCGCCGGAGATGGGCGAGCTGTAGCTCGAAGCGCTGCGGCCGGGCCACGTCGTCGGCGTCCATGCGCGCGAGGTACTCCCCGCGCGCGAGCTGGACGCCCTCGCGCAGCCAGATCGAATAGCCCGCGTGCGGCCGGCGGTGCAGGCGGATGCGGGGATCCTGGAAGGCTTCGATGATCTCCAGCGTGCGGTCGCGCGAGCCGTCGTCGAAGATCAGCAGCTCGAAGTCGGTGTGGGTCTGGCGCAGCAGGCTCTCGACCGCGGCGGCGACCCAGCGCTCCGCGTCGTAGACCGGCATCACGACGCTCAGCGACGTCATGTGGGTCCGCGCAGCAGGCTCGCCTTCAGCTCGTGGCCCAGCGTGCGCCAGAGGGGAAGGCTCGCGGGCTGGATCCAGAGGGCGCGCGCGGCGTAGCGCAGCGCGGTGCCGCGCTCGCCGATCCGCCAGGCGGAGAGCGCGCGGCCCAGCGCGAGGATCTGCCGCGAGCCGCGATCCGGGGGCGCGCGCCAGGGGCGCGGCTGGACGAGCGAGGTGTCGAGCCCGCGGCGCCGGCAGGCGATCTCGGCCACGCGTCTTGCCTGCGCGAGCTGCTCGGCCGCATGCCGCTCGCTCACCGAGCGCTCGTGATGGCGCACGCGGCAGACGAGGGTCGGAAGGTTGGCGAGCTCGCCGTGCTCCGAGAGCCGCAGCCAGAGATCGAGATCCTCGACCCAGCGCGCCCGCTCGTCGTAGCCGCCCAGCCGGCGCACGAGATCGCGCCGGTAGGTGGCCGCCGAGTGGCTGATCGGCGACTCGCCGCGCAGCGCGCGCGCGAGGATGGCCGCATGATCGCAGGGCGGGAAGGCGCGGTCGAAGGCGCGGCCGGCTTCGTCGATCAGCTCGAAGCCGCCGCCGATGCAGACCAGCTCGGGCTCGCGCGCGAGCCGGGCCAGCTGGCTCTCGAGCCGCTGCGGGAGCGCCACGTCGTCGGCGTCGAGGCGCGCAATCAGTTCGGCCCGCGCGAGCTCGAGGCCCGCGTTGAGCGTCGCCACCAGCCCGGCGTGCGGGCGG
The DNA here is from genome assembly GCA_036560145.1 of Myxococcota bacterium. Classification (GTDB taxonomy): domain Bacteria; phylum Myxococcota_A; class UBA9160; order UBA9160; family SMWR01; genus DATBRV01. The sequence continues at coordinate 72,275 of DATBRV010000120.1, read as the reverse complement.
CGCACCACGCGCACGCGGTAGTCGCGGCGCGCGTACGCGTCGAGGATCGCGGCCGAGCCGTCGCGCGAGCCGTCGTCGATCGCGAGCAGCTCGAAGTCGCAGAAGCTCTGCGCGAGCACGCTCTCGATCGCTTCGGGGAGGTACCGCTCCGCGTCGTGGACGGGGAGCAGCACCGTCACGCGAGGCGCGGTGCGCTGCGCGGTCTCGACGCGAGCCGGCTCTCGGCTCGCCGCCTGCTCTCCGAGCTGGTGCGGCAGGCCGTTCGCGTCGAGCATCGCCGCCATCGCCGCGCGCAGCTCCTGCCAGCGGCCCGGGAACCGCTCGAGGCCCGCGGCGGGCTCGCGGAGCTCGCGCACGACGTCTTCCGCGCGGCAGCTGCGCACGTCGTGCCAGGGGATTCCCATCATCTCGCAGAACGACGCGACCCGCGTGTCGGAGCCGATCAAGGTGGCGGCGCGCCCGTGGCTGAGTCCGAGCATCCCGAAGTGGAGCCGGAATCCGGCCGTCCGCCCGGCGGCGGCGATGCTGCGCAGCAGCGGCTCGCACGAGTCCGTGCGCGGATCCCAGCTGAACTCGACGCCGAACCGGCGCGCGAGATCCTCTGCGATGGGTACGTCGAAGGGGCTCTGCAACACCAGCACGGGTCGCAGGTCCCGACAGATCGCCTCGAGGATCTCGATCTCCTTCTCCAGCCAGCGTTCGGCGACGTGCAGCAGGCGTGCGCGGATCGCGAGGTGCAGGGGGCCCTCCGGGCGCGCAGCGAAGTCCGGGGGCACGAGACCGTGAAAGAGCACTGGGCAGCCGGTGAGCACGGCGTTCTGAACGCCGAGCCGCTCTACGAATCGCAGCGAGTCCGGGTCGCGTACGCTGGCGACCTCGCAGCGGTCGTGGATCTCGCGCACGACCCTCGCGTCGCCGGCGTTCATCGCCGGCAGCTCGCCGATCGGCGCGCTGGCGCCGAGTCCCAGGGGGATGATCGGCACCCGGATTCGACGGACGATCGCCTCGGAGAGGGCGCAGGCGAAGCGCTGCTGGTACAGGTTCGTGCCGCAGAGGATCACGGCGTCGCACGCGTTGACGGCTTCGATCTGCGCGTCGCGCAAGGGCTCGAGCAGCGGAAACGTCTCGAATGCGTTCGGCCCGAGCATACGCCGGATCGCGTCGGTGATCACGGCATCACCCGAGTTGGTGCTGGTGTGGGAGGCGTCCAGCAGCGCGAGGCGCCTTCCCGGGCCCGCGTGCCGACCGACCCCCGCGCTGAAGTCGATCGCGAACAGCTCGAGGCCCCTTCCGAGATCGACGCGTCGGTGGACCCGGCCGCCGAGCGAACGCAGGTGGCGCTCGAGCAGCTCGGGGGCGACCCGAGGCTTCCAGTGCTGCCGGCGCCGTCGCTCCGGATCGGGATCGCCGTTGAGCGAGAAGACGCAGAAGTCGACCGCCCGCGCGATGCGCGAGAGCAGGTCGAGCGGACGCTCCAGGTATTCGAGCAACCCGAGCACCACGGCTGCGCGGTGCCGGCCCGTTGGGAACTCGTGCTCGAGGTCGAGGACCTGCGTGTCGGGCGTTCGCGCCAGGCGATCGACGGGCAGATAGCGGGTGCCGCTGGGCAGCCAGCGCCGGATGGTCTGTTGCCCGCAACCGAGGTCGAGCACGCTGTCGCCCGTGCGGATCGGGAGCTCCGCGAGCAACCGCGCCGCCGCCTGGGCGCGCTCCGGCCACTGCGCGAGGGTGTCGTTCGTACCAAGGTTCGCCTGCCAGGTGCGATCGGCGGCCGTGCGCGGCTCGGACCCGCTCCGCGCGAGCCGAAGGGCGCGTTCGAAGACCTCGCGCCAGTGCACGGCCACGGCGTCCCAGGTACGCGTTGCGAGCAGGCTGCCGGCGTTCTCCCGTCCCGCCGAGCGAACTTCGTCGAGATGGGCCTCGCACCACTGGAAGGCCGCGCGGAAGGCAGCCGCCGAGCGTTCCACGATCAGCCCGTTCTCGCCGTGGCGCACCAGCTCCGGGACGATGCCGACGTCGACGGCCACTGGGAACACGCCGCACGCCATGCCTTCGATCAGCGTAAGCGGCTCGCCTTCGTCGGTGGACGCCACGCACAGGACGTCGATCGAGTTGTAGAACTCGACCATCTGCGCAGGTTCCACGTCCCCACCCGCGACGACGATCTCGTACCCGCCCGCGGCGGCGGGCTCGAGGATGTCGTACAGGCCCTTGCAGGAGTCGTCCCGGTTGCCGGCCCAGCCGATGCGCAGCGGCCCCGTGCGCTCGCGCCGCAGCCCGAAGCTCGCCGGATCGAATCCGTTCGGGCACCAGTGCACCTCGCGAAATGGCTCGAAGATCCGCTGCAGCCGCCGGGACGTCGCGGTGAGCGTCGCCGCATCGGCGAGGTGGCGCCGCGCCATCTGCTCGGGCGTCAGGTGGCCGAAGACGGCCAGGTTCGCCCAGCGGTGCGAGCTGACCTCTTTGACCACGCGTCGCGGGTCCGAGACGAAATCCCGGTGATGGGTCTCGCCCCAGAAGAACACGTGGAGGATGTCGAACGGCCAGCGCGAGAGGTCGGGCTTGTCGCGCACGTACTCGATCCGGAACTCGAAGTCGCCCGCGAGGCGGTCCGCGATCGCGCGCGCGGCCGTGTCGTATGCCCAGCCCGGGCGGTCGGCGAGCAGCAGGATTCGCGGATTGCGCGAGGCCGTGGTTCGCAGAGTCTCCATGCGGGCCTGGCTCTCCCGTGCAACTCCCCCACCGAACATCGGAAATGCGCGGGTGAATCTTGATTCGGTCAGGTTTCGGCGCGGAGGCCGGCGAGCGAGAGCAGGCGCGCCACGGCGCAATCCGGACGCATCTCCGCCGCCAGCGCCCCGCCCCAGGTGAAGCCGCGGCGGGCGGCAGCCTGGCCGCGCCAGACGCGCAGGAGCGCGGCGGCGAGCGCGTCGGCGTCCCCCATCGGAACCAGCTCCCCGGTCGCGCCGGGCTCGATCAGCTCGTCGAGGCTCGCGCCGGCGAAGGCGACCACGGGAATCCCGAGCAGGAGGCTCTCGATCACGGCGTTGGGGAGGTTGTCGGCCAGCGACGGCTGCACCAGGGCCTCGGCGCGCGCGAGGCAGGCGTAGAGCTCCGGCTTCTCGAGCGGGCCCAGCGCAACCACCCGCGAGGCGGAAGCGCACCCGCCCGCGTCCAGACAATCGAGCTCCGGCGCGCGCGCGCTGCTCGCATACACCAGCGTGAGGGCCGGCTCCTGCGCCCAGACCTCGGGAAGCGCCGCGGCGAGCAGGTGCGTGCCCTTCACGCGCGAGGGCTTGGCGAGGTGCAGCAGAAAGCGCGGGGGCAGCGCGCGGGGCGGCTGCGGTGCGGGCTTTGTCTCGAGAAAGGCCGGCGGGCGGAGCACGCGCACCTCGCGAGCGAGCCGGCGGGAGAGGTGGGCGGCGATGAACCGGCTCGGGGCATACACGACGTCGGCGCGCCGGCTCGAGACGCGTTCCAGCCAGGCCTCGAGGCGTCGTGCGAGCCGCCGGTCGCCGTCGACCTCGGCCCAGAGATCGCTCGCCGAGCTGCAGCGGACCAGGTGCGGGCGCCGGGCGCGCCGCGCGACGAAGAGGCCCGTGGCGAGGTAGTCAGCGCTTTGCACGGCGTCGAAGGGGCGCTGTGCGTCGCGTGCCTCGAGCGCGCGCGCGAGCGCCAGCGCACCTGCGACGACGTGCAGCGTCGGAAGCAGCCGCGCGAGGCCGAGCGCGAGCAGCAAGCGCCGCGCGGCGCGCACGGCGGGATGGCGGTCGGCACGTCGCACGCGCTCGACGCGCACACCGGCGTGATCGAGAACGCCCGGCATCTGCGCGGAGAGCACGAAGACCTCGGGCTCGTGGCCGGCGTCGCGCAGCGCCTGCGCCATGCGCGCGAGGTAGCTCGCGAGGCCGCCCCCACGCCCGCCCTCGCTCGCGAACTCGGTGGTGAGAAAGGCGATCCGGTGTCGCGCCCTCACGCGGCCCCGCTCGCAGGCTCGAGCCAGTGGCGCGCCCACAGCTCTGCTCGCGCGAGGAACCGGGTCTCGGCCGGGCGCTCGGAGGCCAGCAGCGCGAGGATCGTGTCGCGCTCGAGCAGGCCGCGCGAAACCAGCACGCCGTCGGGCAGCAGCGACGAGGCGGTCGATTGCCATCGCGCATCCAGCGCTGTGTCGCCCGCCGAGTGGGAATCGGCCAGCACCTCGGGCGGAAGCCAGCTCGCCGCGGCGCGCTTGAGTAGCGCCAGGCGTTCGCCCTCGGCGAACAGCACGCGGCTGTCGATCGTGAAGGCGGCTTCGACGAGCTCGTGGTCCAGGAACGGCAGGCGTATTTCGACGCCGCCGGCCAGGCTCGCGCGGTCGATCTGGGGCAGGAGGTCCCCGGCTAGCGACGTGCTCAGGTCGGCGAGCTGGAGCCGCGTCACGCGCGGCAGGGCGGCGGCGCCCCGAAGGCGGCGCCATGGCCACTTCGGCTTCGGCGAGGCGCCCTCGTAGCCGGCGTGGCCGGCGAAGACCTCGTCCGCGCCGCCGCTGCCGAGCATCACGCCAACGCCCTGGGAGCGCGCGAGGCGGGACGCCGCCAGCGTGTGGAGGCCAGCGTCGCCGAAGCAGGGCTCGTCGGAGATTGCGATCAGCTCCGGCAGCAGGCAGGCGGCCGCCTCCGCCGACATCCGCGCTTCGTGCGCCGGAGCGGTAAAGTGACGGCTCACGAGCGGCGTGCCCCGGCGCGCCGCCCCGTCTCCCTCGCCGATGCCGATCTCGAAGCTCGGCAGCTTGCGCTCGAGCGCGCACATCGCGATCGCCGCGATCGTGGGCGGGGCGATGCCGCCCGAGAGGTGGACGCCGATGGGGACCTCGCTCGCGAGCTGGAGGCGCACGGCTTCTTCGAGCTTGGCGCGCACCAGGCGCGCGGCATCCGCCGGTTTGAACACGCTCGGCGCGTAGCGGATCTCCCAGTAGCGCTCGCTGCGCAGCCCGCGGCGGTCGAGCACCAGCCGGTGGCCGGGGGGTAGCTTCGCGATCCCCGCCCAGACCGTGCGATCGTCCCGGGGCTGGCCGTACGCAAGGCAGTGACGAAACGCGATCGGATCGACCTCGCGGCGAGCCCGCGGGTGCTCGAGGATCGCGCGCGGCTGGGAGGCGAAGGTCAGACCTCCGCCCTCGGCGAGGTAGTAGAGCGGCTTCACGCCCAGCCGGTCGCGCGCGATCAGCAGTCGCTCGCGCCGGGTGTCCCAGAGTCCGAAGGCGAAGGTCCCGCGCAGCCGGAGCAGGCAGTCGTCCCCCCACTCGGCGTAGGCGTGCAGCACCACCTCCGCGTCGGAGCCGGAGCATACGGCGTGACCCTCGGCCGCGAGCTGCTTGCCGAGCTCGTGGAAGTTGTAGATCTCGCCGTCGAACGTCAGCCACAGCGTGCCGCACGCGTTCGAGATCGGCTGGGCGGCGCTCCCCGCGCGGTCCGGGATCGCGAGCCGGCGGTGTCCCAGCACGACCCGGCTGCCGTGCAGCACGCGCGTGCCTTCCCCGCCAGGGCCGCGCGTGGCGAGCGCTCCGAGCATGCGCGCGAAAGCGTCCGGATCGACCGCCCGCTGCGTCTCGACCTGGCCGAGGATGCCGCTCACGGCCGCGCATCGGCGCGCGCCAGCGCGGCGTCGTCGGGCGCCTCGTCGAACCGCCAGGCGTGTCGCACGACGACGGGACCCTGGACGGCGGCGACCGTCGCTCGCCCGGTTCCGAATACGTCGCCGTTCTCCACCTCGAGCGCGACCGCGTTCTCGACGTGGTCGGCCACCTCGTCGCCGACCGCCGCCCACACCGAGAGCGGATAGCGACCGGCGGCGAGCGGGAGATCCGGGATCTCGCAGACGAGCTCGCCCTCCGGCGGCAGCTTCGCGAAATCGGCGTTCACGAGACGCGTGTCGGTGACGAAGACGCGGGTGCCGAGCGAGTCGCAGAAGAGCAGCGCGAGCCGCACGCTCTTGAGCGGCGCCTCGTTGGCGGCGCAGTAGCCGAAGACGATCCGGAGCGGCGCGCCGGTCTTGGGGCGCGCGCCGGACGGCGTGCGGATCTCGATCCGCGTGATGCGCAGGTCTCCGCTACCGCCGCGATCGCTCCGCTCGGCCACCGGCACGCTGGCGCGCTGGTGGCTCGCCGCGAGGTAGGCATCGACCACGGACGCGACCTCGCCCGCAGCCGTGACGCGCCCGCTCTCGAGCCAGATCGCGCGCGTGCAGAGCGCCCGCAGCGCCGCGAGGTTATGGCTCACGAAGAGCACCGTGCGGCCGTGGCCGGCCACGTCGCTCATCTTGCCGAGGCATCGGCTCTGGAACTCCGCGTCGCCGACGGCGAGAACCTCGTCGACAATCAGGATTTCGGGATCGAGGTGCGCCGCCACCGCGAAGGCGAGGCGCACGCGCATGCCAGAGGAGTAGCGCTTGACGGGGGTGTCGAGGAAGCGCGAGACGCCCGAGAATTCGACGATTTCGTCGAAGCGCGCGGCAATCTCGCGCCTGCGCAGCCCGAGGATCGCGCCGTTCAGGTACACGTTCTCGCGTCCCGTGAGCTCGGGATGGAAGCCGGTGCCCACCTCGAGCAGGCTTCCGACCCGGCCCTCGAGCACCGCCGAGCCGGTGCTGGGCTCCGTGATGCGCGCGAGGATCTTGAGCAGCGTGCTCTTGCCGGCGCCGTTGCGCCCGACGATGCCGATCGCCTCGCCGCGCGCGACGTCGAACGTCACATCGCGCAGCGCCCAGATCTCCTCGGCCACCGCGCCCGCCCGCCCGGCGCGCAGCCAGCCGGCGAGCGGCCCCTGCTCGCCCAGGCGGTAGCGCTTGCCGAGCCCCTGGATGCGGATCGCGGCGCTCTCGCCCATCGCGTCAGACCCGGTCCGCGAAGCGGCGCTCGAGGCGCCGGAAGGCGACCAGCCCGCTCGCGAGCAGACAGGTGCTGACCGCAAGCGAGATCGCGAGCGGCCGCAGCGGCGGCTCGCCGACGCCGAGCAGCGCGAAGCGGAAGCCCTCGACCACGCCCGCCATTGGATTGAGCGCGTAGACCCCCGCGACCCACGGTGCGCGCCCTTCCAGCACGCTCTGCGAGGCGTAGACGACGGGCGTGACCAGCATCCAGATCTGCACGACGAACGGCAGCGCCAGTCGCACATCGCGGTAGAGCGCGTTCACGGCGGCGAGCCAGAGCGCGATGCCGAGCGCCGCGACCAGTGTGAGCAGCACGAGCGGCGCGATCAGCAGCGCCGCGGCGCCCGGCGCGATCCCCGCCCAGGCGAGCATCCCGAGCAGCACCGCGAAGGCGAGCGCGAAGTCGACCAGCGCCGCCAGCACCGGCGCGAGCGTCACCGCCAGCCGCGGGAAGTAGACCTTGGTCACCAGCGCCTGGTTCACGACCACGCTCTCGCTGCCCGCGCTGACGGCGCGCGCGAAGAGCTGCCAGGGCACCAGCGCGCAGAAGGTCGAGACGGCGTAAGGGATGCCCGGCGCGCCCGGCATGCGGTCCGCGCCGAGCAGCGCGCCGAAGAGCCCCGTGAACACCGCCAGCGTGAGCAGCGGCTGGAGCACCGCCCAGGCCGCACCCAGCGCCGATTGCTTGTAGCGGACCTTGAGATCGCGCAGTGCGAGGAAGCCGACCAGCTCGCGGTAGCGCCAGAGCTCCGGAAGACCCAGGGGAGCCCAGCCCGCCTGGGGCTCGATCACCACCCGGGACGTGGGCGCAGGCATCGACATGCGGAACGCATCGGCCCGCGGCGCCTTGCAGTTGAGGCGGAATCCGCAGCTTTCCCTTGGTTTCTTGCGCACTCCCGCGGGTCTTCTGCCTCAAGCCGAGGCCCCCCGGCTCCGATGCAGAACGGGGGGACCCGTCCGCGATGCGCAGGCTCGAGATCCAGGCCTTGCGGCGCGTGCACCTGCTCGCCGACGCGGCCCTCGTCTCGCTCGGCTGGCTGGCCGCCTACGGCCTGCGCTACGCGCTGGATGACGCCTTCGGCCGCGCCATCAACCCCTTCAGCTGGTACGTGCGCGCGCTCCCGATCGTGGTGGGCCCCTGGATCTTCACCTGCTGGCTCTTCGGCATCTACGCCAGCCAGCGCATGAAGACGGTGGTCGACGAGCTCCAGCGCCTGCTGCGCGGCGTGGCGCTCGGTCTGCTCGTGCTGGCCGCGATCGGCTTCTTCGTCAAGGAGCTTCACTTCGGGCGCTTCGTGGTGCTGGCCGCCGCGGGCATGAACCTGGTGCTGCAGGGCGCGAGCCGCGTGGTCTTCCACCGGATCGAGAAGCGCATGCGCCGCTCGGGCGAGCACGACGTGAGGGTGCTGATCGCCGGCACCGGCGTGGCCGCGATCCGGCTGCTACAGAAGCTCCAGGACCACCCGGAGACCGGCTACCGCGTGGTCGGCTTCCTCGACGACACGCACGACACCACCGGGAAGGACGTGGCGAACCGGCCCGTGCTCGGCCACGTGGACGAGCTGCGCGAGATCGCGGTGGCGCACGGCGTCGCCGAGATCTTCGTCGCGATGCCGTCGCTCGGTCACACCCGGCTCTTGTCACTCGTGCTCGAATGCGAAGACCTCGGGATCACGTTCCGCGTGGTGACGAATCTCTTCGAGGTGCTGACGGCCGGCTCGCCGCTCGATCTCGTCGACGATCTGCCGCTGGTGCAGCTCGGCCGCGACCGCCCGAATCCGTTGTACGCGCCGATCAAGCGCGGGCTCGACCTGATCGGCGCGGCGCTCGGCCTGCTCCTCGCCGGGCCGCTCCTGCTCGCCTGCGTCTGGCGTATCCGCCGCAGTGGCGCGCGCTCCGCCTTTTTTGCGCAGACGCGGGTCGGCCTGCACGGCAGGCCCTTCACCTGCTACAAGCTGCGCACGCTGCGCGAGGACGCGGATCCCTACACCGTGGCGCCGCAGGCCGGCGACGATCCGCGCATCACCCCGGTCGGGCGCTGGCTGCGGCGCTCGAGCCTCGACGAGCTTCCGCAGCTCTGGAACGTGCTGCGCGGCGAGATGTCGCTGGTCGGGCCGCGCCCCGAGATGCCCTTCATCGTCGCGGGCTACGACGAGTGGCAGCGGCGGCGGCTCACGGTCAAGCCGGGGCTCACCGGGCTGTGGCAGATCCTCGGGCGCAAGGATCTGCCGATGCACGCGAACCTCCAGTACGACTTCTATTACATCCGCAACCGCGGCGTTGCGCTCGACCTCTCGATCCTGCTGCGCACGATCGGCGCGGTGCTCTCGCGCCGCGGCGCCTTCTAGCGGGGCCGGGGGTGCGCGTCGGCATCTTCCATAACTTGTACGTCTGGCGCGGAGGCGAGGACGCCGTGGTGGCGCTGGAGGCCGAGCTGCTGCGCAAGGCCGGCGTCCAGGTGGATCTCTTCACGCTCGACAACCGCGAGGCCCGGCTCGGCTCGCTGGCGGGAAGGCTGCGCGCCGGGCTGCGCGTGCGGGGCAGCGCCGAGTCCGCGCGCCGGGTCGGGGAGTTCCTGGACGCGCATCCGATCGACGTGGCCCACGTGCACAACTTCTTTCCCCTGCTCACGCCCGCCGCGCACGAGGCGCTGCACGCGCGCGGCATCCCGGTGGTGCAGACGCTCCACAACTACAGGCTCTTCTGCGCGAACGGCGCCTTCCTGCGCGAGGGGAGGCCCTGTGAGGACTGCGTCACCGCGGGGCCCTGGAACGCGGTGCGCCACGGCTGCTACCGGGGCTCGCGCGTGCAGACGGCGGTCTGGGCCGAGGCGACCGCGCGCGAGCGGCGCCGGCGGACCTTCGAGCGCTGCGTCGCGCTCTTCGTGGCCCCCAGCGAGTTCGCGCGGAGCAAGCTGGTGGCGGCGGGACTCGACCCGGTCAAGGTCGTGGTCAAGCCGAACCCGGTGGCCGATCCCGGGGAGCCCCGTTTCGGCGGTCGCGGCGCGGTGTACGTCGGCCGCCTCTCCGAGGAGAAGGGCCCGCGCCTGCTGCTCGAGGCCTGGCGCGAGATGGCCGGGCTGCCGCTCACGGTGGTCGGCTCGGGACCGCTCGCGGCGGAGCTGCGCGAGCTCGGCGTGGGGATTCCCGGCGTGCGCTTCACCGGCCAGCTTCCGCCGGAGGGGGTGCGCGAGCAGCTCCGTGAGGCGCTGTTCCTGGTGGCGCCCTCGATCTGCTACGAGAACTTCCCGCTGGCGGTCGCCGAGGCGATGGCCGCCGGCAAGCCCGCCGTCGCCTCCCACCCGACGGCGATGGCCGAGCTGGTGGAGCCGGGGCGCACGGGGCTGCTCTTTCCCAGCGGCGACGCGCGCGCGCTCGCGCAGGCGTGCCGCGAGCTGGCCGCGGATCCCGCGCGCGCCGAGGCGATGGGCCGCGAGGCGCGCGCGCGCTACGAGGACGAGCTCGGGCCCGACCGGAGCGTCGCGCGCCTGCTCTCCTTGTACCGCCTCGCCCGCGAGGTTGGCGCGCGCGGGACGGCGCGCCTCTAGCCGGCGGCGGCTGCCGGCTTGCTGCCTTCGGCGATCACGGCGCCCGTCGTCCGGGCCTGGCTCTCGACCGCGCGCAGATCGTCGATCCGGCTCTCGAACGGCGCCCGCGTCGTCGCCTCGAAGCCCGCTTCGCAAAGGCAGCCGAGCAGGGACTGGCGATCGTACATGCAGCGGTGTGGGAACCGGAACCAGGGCGCCAGCAGGCGCTTCAGCCGGCCGTCGCTGGGGGCTTCGGCGCAGACACCCAGGCGCTCGACGAAGTCGAGCGACGACGAGCTTCCCGCGCAATAGGCGTCCACGATCGCCCTCAGGTCGGGAACCACGACGCGCAGGATGCCCCCGGGCTCGAGCACGCGATGGCACTCGTGCAGGAAGCGGGCGCCGTCTTCCCGGGTGAGGTGTTCCAGCAGGTGCGAGGCGTAGATCGCGTGCGCCGACGCGTCTGGCCAGGGAAACGGGCGGCGGAGATCGTGCAGGAACACGTCGGCCGGCCAGCGGAGATCGAACGCGCCGCTCTGGCGGACCAGCCATCCCAGCACGGGGATGCGCGCCAGGCGCGCGCCGATGAAGTAGTCGACGTTGACCCAGCCCTCGGGTGTCTGCGCCCCGCACCCGAGATGGAGCTTCATGACCCGCGTCGGTCGGTGGAGGCGGAGATCGCGAACCGCACGGCCTTGCGCATCCCGTCCGCCATCGCGGCGGGCCGGAAACGCTCGGCGGTGTCGCGCGCGCCGCGGGCGAGCCGCTCGAGATCAGGGGCGGAGAGCGCCTCGCGCAGGGCGGACACGAACTCGGCCGGCTCGGTGGGATCGAAGAGCCAGCCGTTCTCGCCCGGGCGCATCACGTCGTCGGCGCAGCCGGCGTGGCGCGAGCAGAGCACGGGTACGCCGCAGGCGAAGGCCTCGTTCACGACCAGACCCCAGGGGTCGGCGAGCGAGGCGAAGATCAGCAGCCGGGCCGCCGCGTAGTAGTCGACCAGCTCGAGCGGCTCCACCTCCGGAACGTGCACGATCGCGCCGTCGGGCTCGGCGGCGCTCGCCTCCTCGATCATCGACGCGAGCCGGCCGCTCCCCACGAACAGCAGCGTCCAGTCCTCGCGGATCTTCTCCGGGAGCCGCTCCCAGGCGGCGAGCAGGGGCGCGACGCCCTTCATCGGCACCAGCCTTCCCGCGACCAGCGCGATCCGATCCCGACAGCCGAACTCGTCCGCGAGCGCCCGGCGCACCGCCTCGGGCTCCACGCGCGCGCGCGCCAGCAGGAAGGCGTCGTGATCGTGGGCATTCGGGGCGTCGAAGAGGCGCGCGCGAGAGACCCCGAGCGCCTCCAGCGTCTCGCGCGCCTGGCGCCCCATTCCGATCACGGCCGCAGCGCGCGCGAGCAGCCAGCGGCGCACCACGCGCAGCACCGGGCCGGCGCTGGTGACGCCGGTCTTCGAGTGGTAGCTCCAGATCACGAGCTTTGCGCCGAGCAGGCGGCAGAGCGCGTAGGCGAACAGCGTCCTCCAGCCGAGCTCTCCGCTGATCACGACGTCGGGCTGGAAACGCAGGAGCGCTCCGGGAAGTCCCCAGGGCAGGTGCGTGGTCACCACCTGCGCGACGCTGCCGCGGCCGCGCGATGCGATCCGGCGCTCGAAGGAGAAGCCCTTCACCACCTCGATGTCGAAGCCCGCCGCCTCGGGGCACGCGCTCCCCTCCGACAGGAAGACGCGAAGCTGCCAGCCCGGCGTCGCCGCCAGCAGGCGGAAGACGGGCACGCGATAGGCCGGCAGGATGTTGGTCAGCAGCGCAACCCGCATCAATACACCTTGTAGAACGGCAGCGGCGCCGGGCCGGGCGGGTCCTCGAGCGCGAGCACCAGCATCCCGCCCGTCGCGTCCTCGACGAAGCCGGCGGTATGCGGACCCGTCGCGAGCGCCACCACGTCGCCGGCTCCGAGCAGGGTTTCGTCGATCCGGACGCTCCGCGGCGCATCCAGGGGGAGCCAGCGGTAGCGGCCCGGCACGATCAGCTCGAATCCGCTGGTGGCGCCGCGCCCGCCCTCGAGATGGCGGCCGGCGACGAACACCGAGGCCCGGTACGGCTGGTAGTTCTCGGACCAGAACCGCCGCAGCTCGAGCGGGAACTGGTTCAGCCGGAACGACTGCACCAGGAACTTGATCGGCTCGCCGCGGAAGCGCTGCTCGAGATGCGCGAGATTCGCCTCGGCCTGGGGCCCGACGAAGTCACGGAAGATGGTCTGCGAGAAGTAGAGGGGCAGGGGGGCTTCGGCCGGGCTGCAGAAGAGCGCGCGCTCCGGATGGAAGCCGGCGTCGTCCGCGGCGAAGTTGCGGCGGATGAAGCCCAGGCTCTCGCGCTGGACGCCTTGCGTGTCGGCGAGCAGGCGCGTCGCCGTCACGGCGCCGGGGAGGAGCAGGGCGGCCCATAGCAGCGCGGCCGCCAGCGGCCGCGCTCGCGCCGGCAGCAGCGCCTCGCGGATCGGTTCCAGCGCGAGCGCGATGGCCGCCGCCGGGAACAGGCCGAGCGTCATCCAGAAGTAGAAGAACGCGCCGGCGTGGAAGGCCGCGATGCCCGCGCCGAGCGCCAGCACGCCGAACGCGAGCAGCAGCGTCGGAAGGCTCGCGAGCCCTTTGCGCCAGGCGAGCAGGCCCGCGGCCGCGCTCGCCGCCAGCAGCAGCGCGTGCGGCCAGAGGGTCGGCAGCATCGCCCGGTATTGACTGAAGCCGAGCGAATGCCGGTAGAACTCGAAGACGTCGAGTGCGCGTCCGACATGATACGGTGTCAGCATGCGCTGCGACGGATGGCTGGGCGGCACGTCGAAGGCGGCCCCCATGGCCGCGCGGAAGGCCGCGAAGACCAGCCCGAAGCCGGCCAGACAGAGCGTCGCGCGCAGCGCCTCGCGCCCCGGGCGCAGGTCGCGGTCGAGGAAGGCGCGTCCGGCCGTCAGCAGCCCCGCCAGCGCGGCCGCGTAGAGCAGCTTCTGCGAGCCGAGATATCCCACGCCGAAGAGGATCCCGGCGGCGAGCGCGAGCGGCGCGCGGCGCTGCGAGGCCAGCAGCAGCATCCCGCCCCAGACGCCGCCCGCGAGCGCCAGCTGGTCGGTGCGGACCTGGAGCGACCACTCGAGGAACGCGGGCACCAGCGCGAGCAGCGCGACGCCCAGCAGCGCGTCGTGGCTGCGCTGCGGCCGCCCGCGTAGCACCTCGCGCAGCATCGCGAAGAGGCCGATCAGGAAGCAGAGCGTGAGGCCGAGCCAGAGCCAGCGCGCCGTGCGCGCGGTCGCGATCTCGTCCGAGCAGGCCGAGACGATCGGGAGCAGCAGCGTTTCCGCCAGGCCCGGGCGGCCCCCCGTCTCGGGGACCCCCGTGCGCGCCATCCGCGCGACGCGGTCGAGCAGCGCGAACTCGTCCCAATTGATGGCCGTGGTGGCGATCGAAGCCGCGCGCGAGGCGAGGAACAGCCCAAGCCCGGCCAGGGCCGCGAGCCAGCCGGCGCGGCGCGCGCCGCTCCCCGCCGCCTGCGCAGACACGTCCGCCCCCGCCCGCATACACGGCCTCCGGGGCATTCATCGGGTGTCAAAAGGCGAGGCTTGAGGCGGGACTTACTGCGTGCGGTTGCCGACGGCGCGGGTCGGGTACGAAAGCTCGACGGCGTCGCGGCGGGTGATCAGGACGTGATCGCTCGCGTTCACGACCTCGAAGAAGGGCGGGATGAAGACCAGCACGCTCAGGCGCGGGCCCGAGCTGAGCCAGTCGATCCACTCTTCGGTGCGGGCGCGCAGCACCACGTCGTCGCCCTCGCGGACGACCTCGAACGCGACGCCGTTCGCGCCCAGGCCGCGCGCGGTGGCCTCGACGTACACGCTCTGCGCCGGGTGGGTCTGGACCTCGACGCTGCCGCGGTCGAGCTCGACGCGGAGCCGGCCGGGACGCTCGACCGCGAGCGTCTGCGTCAGATCCTCGGCGCCCGCCGGAGCGGCCAGCGCGAGCAGGGCGGCCAGAATCAGGAGGAGCGGGGTTCGTCTCATGCTGGGCTTTCTCGGAAGAAGACGAGACGGGTAGAGCAAGAGCTGTGCCAGCAGGGTCCGACGGCCGCCGCGCGCTCTCGAGCCGCCAGACGCGAGATCGGCGCTGAAAATCCAGCGAGAGCGCACGCCGTGCAGTGACGGGCCTGCATGCCGTGGCTGCACCGCCGCCGTCACCTGCCGCCTGCGATGGCGGTCGCCGGGTCGTGTTACGCTTCTGCGTCGTCGAGGAGGACGTGCATGGAGCCCCGGGTCGAGATCGCGAGCGGTCGCATCGAGGGGTGCCGTGAGGACGGGGTGCTCGTCTTCCGCGGGATTCCGTATGCGCGGCCGCCGCAGGGTGCGCTGCGGCTGCGCGCCCCGCTGCCTCCGGTTCCCTGGAGCGGTGTGCGGGATGCGAAGACGTTCGGCCCGGCGGCGCCCCAGAATCCCGGGCGCCTGGCCGCGCTGCTCGGAAACCCGACGGAGATCTTCGCCGAGGATTGCCTCTTCCTGAACGTCTGGACGCCCGCGGCGGATGCGGGCCGCCGGCCGGTTCTCGTGTGGCTGCACGGCGGCGCCTTCACGACCGGCTCGGGATCGCAGCCCGTCTATCGGGGCGCGCGCCTCGCGCAGCGCGGCGACGCGGTCGTGGTCACGGTCAACTACCGGCTGGGCTCCCTCGGCTTCCTGCATCTTCCGGCGCTCGCGCGCGAGGCGGGAGATGCCTCCGCGAACTTCGGCCTGCTCGACCAGCTCGCGGCGCTCGCCTGGGTGCAGGAGAACATCGCGGCCTTCGGCGGCGATCCGGGCAACGTCACCGTGTTCGGAGAGTCAGCCGGCGCCATGAGCGTGGGAACCCTGCTGGGGACGCCGCGCGCGCGCGGCCTCTTCTCCCGCGCGATCCTCCAGAGCGGCGCCGCCTCGAACGTCTACGACCAGGAGGATGCGATCCGCGTCGCCGAGACGTTCCTGAAGGAGCTGGGTCTCACCGCGGACGACGCCGAGGGTCTGCGCGCGCGGCCGCTCGAGGCCGTGCTCGCCGCGCAGGAGCGCGCCGTCGCCCAGCTGCTGGGCGTGGTGCCGCAGCTCCCCTTCCAGCCGGTGGTGGACGGCGACGTGTTGCCGCGCCCGCCGCTCGATGCGATCGCAGCGGGCCTCTCGCGCGAGGTCTCGGTCCTGATCGGGACCAACCTCGAAGAGCAGAAGCTCTACTCGCCCACCGATCCCAAGGCGCAATCGCTCGATGAGGATGGCCTGCTGCGCCGCTGCCGGCGCACGCTCCCGGCGCCCGGCCCGGACGGCCGGCCGCGCGGCGAGCACGCGATCCAGCGCTATCGCGCCGCGCGCGAGGGACGCTTCGACGTGTCACCCCGCGAGCTCTGGTACGCGATCGAGACGGACCGCTGGTTCCGGGTCCCGGCCATGCGGCTGGCCGAGCAGCATGCCGCGCACCAGCCGGCCACCTATGCGTACCTCTTCACCTGGAAGTCGCCGGCGCTGGGCGGCATGCTCGGGAGCTGCCACGCGCTCGAGATTCCGTTCGTTTTTGGCTGCGTCGACGACCGCCTGGTGCAGCGCTTTGTCGGCGATCACCCGGCCGCCGCCGGTGTCTCCCTCCGCATGCAGGACGCCTGGCTCGCCTTTGCGCGCACCGGCGTCCCCGCCTCCCCCGATCTTGGCGACTGGCCCCGCTACGACGCCGCGCGCCGCGCCACCATGCTGTTCGGCGAGGAGTGCCGCGTCGAAGACGCGCCCTTCGAAGCCGAGCGGGCGTTCTGGGACGAGACCGGTTAGGGGTAGCAGGGGACGTTGTTGGTTTACATGTTTACTTAGCGCGACCCGCGCTGGGGTGGGCCGACGCCGGGTCTCGACGACCAAGTAAACTTGTAAACCAACAACGTCCCCTGCTTCACTCGATCCCGTAGCGCCGCATCAGCCGGTAGAGGGTGGCGCGGTCGATGCCGAGGCGGCGGGCGGCTTCCACGCGCTTGCCGCCGGTCTGCTCGAGCACGCGCCGGATCCGTTCGGCCGCGGCGGCGTCGAGGAACTCCTGGAGGCTCGCGCCGCCCGCTGCGCCCTGCGCCGCGTCCGGACGCGGCTCTTCGCCCGGCGGGTCGACCAGCAGATCGTCGAAGCCGATTCGCTCCCCGCGCGCGAGCACCACGCCGCGCTCGATCGCGTTCTCCAGCTCGCGCACGTTGCCCGGCCAGTCGTGCGCGAGCAGCCAGCGCTCGACCTCCGGCGTCCAGCCGGCCACGTTGCGCGACAGCTCGCGGTTCCAGCGCGCCAGAAAATGAACTGCGAGCGGGAGCACGTCCTCGCGCCGCTCGCGCAGCGGGGGCAGATGGATGGGGATCACGGCCAGCCGGAAGTAGAGATCCTCGCGGAAGCGCCCGGCCGCGATCTCGGCGCGCAGGTCGCGGTTGGTGGCGGCCACGATGCGCACGTCGATCGGCTTCTCCTCGCTCCCGCCGACCCTTTGAATCCGCCTTTCCTGGAGCACGCGCAGCAGCTTGGTCTGGAAGCCCGGCTCGATCTCGCCGATCTCGTCGAGGAAGAGCGTGCCGCCGTCCGCGCGCTCGAAGAGCCCCGGGCGGGCGCGCTCGGCGCCCGTGAAGGCGCCGCGCTCGTGGCCGAACAGCTCGGATTCGAGCACGCCCGGGGCGAGCGCCTTGCAGTTGACCGCCACGAAGGGGCCCCCGACGCGCTCGCTGTGGTAGTGCACGGCGCGCGCCACCAGCTCCTTGCCGGTGCCGCTCTCGCCCGTCACCAGCACCGTGCTGCGGCTCGCCGCCGCGCGCCGCGCCAGCTCGAGCGCCTCGCGCACGCGCGGGCTCCCGGCGACGATGGAATCGAGGGAGTAACGCGTGCGGAGCTCCGCGCGCAGGTAGCGGTTCTCGCGGGCGAGCCGGGTGACCTCCAGCGCGCGCTTCACCAGCGCGCGCAGCTCCTCGTTGTCGAAGGGCTTCTGTACGTAGTCGAAGGCGCCTTCGCGCAGCGCGGCGACGGCGGTCGGCACGGTCGCATGGGCCGTGATCAGGATCACCGGCAGCTCGGGCGAAGCCTTGCGCGCGCGGCGCAGCACCTCGAGCCCGTCGGCGCCCGGCATCTTGAGGTCCGTCACCAGCAGATCGAAGTCGCGCGATTCGAGCGCCGCGAGCGCCGCCATCGGATCCGTGAACCCGTGCACCTCGTAGCCCTCGCGGCGCAGCACCATGGCGAGGATCTCGACCAGGCGCGCTTCGTCGTCGAGCAGCGCGATCCGCACCGAGGGCGCGCTCATGCGGAGCGCTCCGCGGATCCGCTGCGGCGCCGCTCGGCGGGCCCGTGCAGCGGGAGGCTCGAGCGGAAGCAGGCGCCCGCGCCGCCCGGCCCCTCGCCGCGGCCGATCGCGACCGAGATCGATCCGCCGTGCGCCTGCACGATGCGCGCGACCATCGCGAGGCCGAGGCCGGTCCCGCGCGGCTTGGTGGTGAAGAAGGGCTCGAAGATCTGCTCGGCGGAGACGACCGGAACCCCCGGGCCCGAGTCGGCCACCTCGAGCACCAGATCCCCGCGCAGGCCCTGCGCGCGCAGCGCTACGCGACCGCCCTCGCCCGCGGCCTCGGCCGCGTTCACCACCAGATCCAGCACCAGCTGCGCGAGCAGATCCGGATCCGCCTCCAGCTCCGGCGCTTCCCGGATTCCGGTTTGCGACACCTGGATGCGGCGGCTCTCGAGCTCGGGCTGCGCGAGCTGGAGCGCGTGCAGGACCGCCTTCTCGAGAGAGCTGCTCTGCAAGCGCAGCGGACGCGGCCGCGCGAAGTCGAGCAGCTTCGAGGTGAGCGCGTCGAGCCGCACCGTCTCCTCGCGGATGAACTCGCAGGCGCGCCAGGGCTCGTCCCCCGGCGCGAAGCTCTCCTGCACCATGGCGGCAGAGCTGCGGATCACGCCCAGCGGGTTGCGCACCTCGTGGGCGATGCCCGCCGCCAGGCGGCCGATCGCGGCGAGCTTCTCGTTCTGGAGCGCGGCGCGCTGCGAGTCTTCCAGCGCGCGCAGCTGACGCTCGATCGTGTCGGCGTCCTCGCGCGCCTGCGCGCGCGCCATCGCGAGCCTTCCGACCGCGAAGCCGAGCGCGCCATAAGCCAACTCGAAGAGCCCCAGCACGGGGATCGTCACGTCGCGGCCGGCGAGCGTCAGATCGGCGCCGAAGAAGAGGAAGATCCCGGCGTCGACCGCGCCGATCGCGATCCCGGCGGCGCAGCCCCAGAGGTCCCAGCGGCGTCTCGGTCCGGTTTGGTGGCTCATGCGGGCTCCGCGTTCAGGGTATCACGCGCGTCGCAAGGCCCGTGCCAGGCCCTGGGGCGTCCCGTGCGGGCGGGCGCGGCCGCGAGCGTCGCATGCTTGCGACGGGCGTTGCAGCGCTGCAACGCCGCCGCCCGCGCGCTCGCGCCGGGCGGCGTCCCAGGGCTGGCACGCGGCTTGCGATGCAGGCGGGCGCGCACCCGACACACAACGGAGGATCCCATGAATCGCAAGCAGATCATCCTCGGCAGCGTGCTCTTCGACTTCGCGGCGCTCACCGCCTGGGCCATCTGGAAGCACGGCTACCTGGGGCTCTTCCAGCTCGCGATCTCGAGCTGGGGAGCGGCGCTGCTCTTCGTCGATCTCACCATAGCGCTCGGCCTCGTGCTGATCTGGATGATGGGCGACTCGCGCGAGCGCGGACTCTCGTTCGTGCCCTACGCGCTGCTCACCCTCGCCTTCGGATCGGTGGGGCCGCTGCTCTACCTGATCCGGCGCGAGAACCACGCGCTCGCCGTTCCGAACCTCACGCCGCATGCGGCGCGGTGACGAAGACCATCACGCCGCCCACGCAGAGCGCGAGACCCGCCCACTCGCGCGGCGAGGCGACCTCCCCGAGCAGCAGGAAGCTCGCGCCGAGCGAGAGGATCGGAATCGAGGGGACGACGATCGCCGTGGTTCGCGCGAGATCGAGCCGCTCGATCGCGCCGTACCAGAGCGTGGTGCCGAGGTAGAACGTGATCAGGCCCTGGATCACGAGCACGGGCAGCAGGGGAGCCAGCACGTCCGCGGCCGGGATCGTCTCCGGGCCGGCGCGCAGCGCCCAGTAGAGGCAGAGCACGATGCCGCCAAAAACGTACCTGGCGCCGGTGAGCTGCGGCGGCGCGAGGCCCGGGAGGCGCTTCAGCACGAGCAGGTGGGACGCCTGCCAGCAGAGCGGCGTCGCCAGCAGGAGCCAGACCCCCGGCGAGCCCCGGACCCCCTCGACGCCGACCGCGAGCGCGATGCCGGCCAGCAGCAGCGTCACGCCGATCACGCGGCGCAGGCTGAGCGGGTGCCCCAGGAAGAAGCGCGCGAAGAGCAGCGAGTAGACCGGCTCGATCTGGAGGCAGAGCGCCGTCTCGATCGCGCTGCTGCGGCTCACGCCTTCAAAGAACAGGACGAAGGCGGCGCCCGTGCCGAGCGTCCCCAGCAGCGCGAGCCTGGCCAGCCGGCTCCGCTCGAACAGCACCGCGAGCTCCCCGCGCGCCGCCAGCACCGCCGCCGCCGCCAGCGCGGCGACCAGGCTGGAGGCCGCGGCCACGAAGATGGGATCGGCGCGGTCGGTGGTGAGCTTCGAGATGGCGGGCACGAACGCGCCGTTCACGGCGCAGAGCGCCGCGAAGAGCAGCCCGAGCCTTTCCGCGCGGCGCGTCACGCCGGGACTCTAGCGACCTGCCCGAACCGGCCGAACCCTGCACCCGATCCGGGTTTCGCTGACCGATCGGCCGGTTTCGGTCTGCAGCTCTGCTTGTGGGGCACCGGGTGCGATGGAAACCTCCCGCCCGGGGTTGGGCCGCAGTCTCCGGGGCGCGCAGGCGCCGCGGGCTGCGGAGTGGGGGCCGGGTGGCTGGTTTTCGGATCGAGCATCCCGCCGAGCTGCGCAAGGCGCCGCGCTCCGAGCTCCCGGCGATCGCGGCCGCGCTGCGCGAGGAGCTGGTCCGCGTGGGCGCGGAAGCCGGCGGGCACTTCGCGGGAAGCCTCGGCACCGTCGAGCTCAGCGTTGCGCTGCACTTCCTGCTCGACACGCCGCGGGACCGGCTGATCTGGGACGTCGGCCACCAGGCCTACGGGCACAAGGCGCTGACCGGGCGTTGGGCGGATCTGGCAAGGATCAAGCGCGCGGACGGCCCGAGCGGCTTCCTGCGCCGCTGCGAGAGCGAGTACGACGTCTTCGGTGCCGGCCACGCCGGCACCTCGATCTCCGCCGCGCTCGGGATCGCGGAGGCGATTCGCCGGCGCGGCACGGGCGAGCGCG
This sequence comes from Myxococcota bacterium, assembly GCA_036560145.1. Classification (GTDB taxonomy): domain Bacteria; phylum Myxococcota_A; class UBA9160; order UBA9160; family SMWR01; genus DATBRV01. The sequence goes on along the minus strand of DATBRV010000120.1, from coordinate 51,519 downwards.
TGGTGGCGGTGATCGGCGACGGCGCGGCGACCGCCGGCATGGCCTTCGAGGGGCTCAACCACGCGGGCTGGCTCGAAACGGATCTCCGGATCGTCTTCAACGACAACGGCATGTCGATCGCGCCGAGCGTGGGCGGGCTCTCCCGCGGCGGCCGCGCGCGCGAGTACTTCGAATCGCTCGGGATCGCCTACCTGGAGGCCGTGGACGGCCACGATCTGGGCGCGCTGCTGCCGGCGCTCGAGCGGCTGCTGGCGCGCAGCGGCCCCGCGCTGCTCCACGTGCGGACCCGCAAGGGCTGCGGCTACGCCCCGGCCGAGGCCGACCCCTACAAGTGGCACGCCACCGCGCCCTTCGAGCCGGCGACGGGAGCCGCCCGCACGAACGGCGCGGGCGGGGCGCCGACCTGGACGGCGGCCTTCGCCGACGCGCTGGCGCGGCTCGCGGACCGCGACCCGCGCGTGGTCGCGATCACCGCGGCGATGCCCGACGGCACCGGGCTGGATCGCTTCGCGCGCCGGCACCCGGACCGCTGCTACGACGTCGGCATCGCCGAGCAGCACGCCGTCACCTTCGCCGCGGGCCTGGCGGCCGAGGGGCTGCGACCGGTTTGCGCGATCTACTCGACCTTCCTACAGCGCGCGTTCGACCAGATCGTCCACGACGTGGCGCTCCAGCGCCTGCCGGTGATCTTCGCGCTCGACCGTGCCGGACTCGTCGGCGCGGACGGGCCGACCCACCACGGGGTCTTCGACCTCGGCTACCTGCGCATGATCCCGAACCTCGTGGTGGCGGCGCCGCGCGACGAGAACCAGCTCGCGCGCTTGCTCGAGACGGCCGTCCGATCGGGCCGCCCCTTCGCGCTGCGCTTCCCGCGCGGGAGCGCCACCGGCGTCGCCGTGGATCCCCTCCCCGAACCGCTTCCGATCGGACGCGCCGAGCTGCTGCGGCAGGGCGGCGACGTGGCGCTGCTCGGCATCGGCCGGACCGTGGCGGTGGCGCAGCGCGCCGCCGAGCTGCTGGAGGCGCGCGGCATCCAGGCCGGCGTGGTCGACGCGCGCTTCGTGAAGCCCCTCGACGAGGCGCTGATCGGCGCCGTTGCGCGCCGCTCCCGCTTCGTCGTCACGCTCGAGGATCACGCCGCGCTGGGCGGCTTCGGCAGCGCCGTGCTCGAGCTGCTGGCCCGCGAAGCGCCCCTCTGCCAGGTGCGCTTGCACGGCCTCGGCGACGCCTTCGTGGAGCACGGCGACCTGCGCGATCAGTGGCGCGCGGCGCGGATCGATCCGGAATCGGTCGCCGACGACGTGGAGCGCTGGCTCGCCACGCCCGGCCTCGCGGCGGCCTCGCGCGGCGGCGCTGCCGTGGAGATCGCGCATGCGAGCTGAAGCGGCGCCTGGTTCGGATTTGCTCGCCGCGCACGCGCACTGCCGCGCGGTGACGCTGCGCAGCGGCTCCAGCTTCGCCGCGGCGTTCTGGATGTTTCCGAAGCCGAAGCGCCAGGCGGTGCACGCGATCTACGCTTTCTGCCGCTTCGCGGACGACGTCGCCGACGATCCCAGCCTGCTCGGAAATCGCGCGCTGCTGCTCGATCGCTGGCGCGCGGAGCTGGGCGCAGCGTACGACGGGAAACCCAGCCACCCCGTCGGGATCGCGCTCGCGGACGCGGTGCGGCGCTTCGATCTCCCGCGCGGGATCTTCGAAGAGCTGCTGGCGGGCGTGGAGTCGGATCTCGAGCGCGCGCCCCTGGAGACCTTCGAGGACGTCACCCGGTATTGCTTCCGCGTCGCCTCGACGGTCGGGATCCTGCTGGTCCGCCTGCTCGGCTATCAGAGCCCCCGCGCGCTCGATTACGCCGAGGCGATGGGGATTGCGGTGCAGCTCACCAACATCCTGCGCGACGTCGGCGAGGATGCGGCGGCGGGGCGCATCTATCTGGCGCGCGAGGACATGCATCGCTTTGGCGTGAGCCGGCAGTCGCTGGTCGCGGACCCCACTCCGGACGAGCTGCGCGTGCTGCTCGCCTGCTACGCGGAGCGCGCGCGCCTCTACTACGAGCGCGCCGAGCGGCTGCTTCCCGAGGAGGACCGCGCGCGGCTGCGCCCCGCCGACGCCATGGGCCGCATCTACCGCGCGCTGCTCGAAGAGCTCCAGCGCCGCCGCTTCCCGCACACGGCGCCTGCGCTGCGGCTCTCCAGCGCCCGGCGGCTCGCGATCACCGCCTCGGTCTGGCTGGAAGGAGCGCGCGCTTGAACGAAATTGACGAGCGCAAGCGTTCCCATCTCGCCCTCTGCGCGAGCGAGGACGTGGAGCACCACGGCCGCACGCTGCTCGACGACGTGCACCTGCTCCACGACGCGCTGCCGGAGCTGTCGATTGGAGAGATCGATCTCGGCACGGAGCTGCTCGGCCGGCGTCTCGAGGCCCCCATCCTGATCTCCGGGATGTCGGGGGGGACCGAGGAAGCCGGCCAGCTGAATCGCGCGCTGGCGGCGGCCGCCCAGAAGTTCGGACTCGGCATGGGGGTCGGCTCGCAGCGCGCCATGCTGCTGGATCCGCGCACGGCGGACAGCTACCGCGTGCGCGACGTCGCCCCGGACATCCTGCTGCTCGCGAACCTGGGCGCCGTGCAGGCGCGCGACGCCGGGCCGGCCCGCGTCGCGGCGCTGATCGAGGCGATCGGGGCGGACGCTCTCTGCATCCACCTGAACGCCGCGCAGGAGCTGGTGCAGGACGAGGGCGACCGCGACTTCCGCGGCTGCGCGGCGGCCATCGAAAGACTCGTCGGCGAGATTCCGGTTCCGCTCGTGGTCAAGGAGACCGGCTGCGGGCTCGGGCCCCGCGCGCTCGCGCGCCTGCGCGAGTCGGGGGTGCGCTGGGTCGACGTCTCGGGCGCGGGGGGCACCAGCTGGACGGGCGTCGAGGCGCTGCGCGGATCGGCGCGCCAACGGGCGCTCGGCCTCGAGCTCCGGGAGTGGGGAATCCCCACGGCGGCGGCGATCACCTACGCGGCGCGCGCGGGGCTACGCGTGATTGCGTCGGGAGGGATCCGCGGCCCCCGCGACGTCGCGAACGCGCTCGCGCTGGGGGCGGACGCCGTCGCGCTCGCGCTGCCCTTCCTGCGCGCCTACCACGAAGCGGACGCGCCCGGCGTGATCCTCGCCGCCGAGCGCCTGATCGAGAGCCTGCGCGTGGTGACCCTGCTCACCGGCGCGCGCCGAGCCAGCGAGCTACAACGGGCGGCGCGCGTGATCGGCGGCGAGCTGCGCCTCTGGATCGAAAACGAACTCTGGATCGAAAAGGAAGTCCGGATCGGGGAGCGAGCCTGATGGAGACACCGGCGGTTCCGAAAGAAGGCCTGGCGCGCGCCTCGCGCAAGGAGGCCACCCAGGCGCGGATCCTGCGCGCCGCGATGGAGCTCTTCGCGACGCGCGGCTTCGAGGGCACCAGCATCTCGGCGATCGCGTCGCGCGCGGGCGTCAGCCGCGGGGCGGTCTTCTGGCACTTCGGGAGCAAGGCGGCCCTCTTCAAGGAGGCCTGCGTCCGCTTCTTCATCCCGTTCTGGCGGGAGTTCGAGAAGAGCCTCGACGGGCCGCCGCGCGAGCGGGTCTTCGAGCTGCTCGAGGCCTACGAGAAGTTCGTGGCGTCGAACCGCGAGACGATTCGGGCCTTCGTGCGCTGGGTGCTCGAGTCGCAGACGATGCGCGAGTCGCTCCAGGGGGAGCTGTTCGCGCTGCACGGCCTCTTCATCCGGAAGGTCTCCGGCGCGATCGGGATGCTGACGGCGACGCCCGAGCAGGCGGAGGAGATCAGCCTCGGGCTGGTCTCCCACCTCGCCGGGAATCTCCTGTTCGAGCTGCTCGACCCCGACGAGAAGCTCAACGAGCGGCGGCGCGAGAGCCTGCGCGCGGTCGCTGAAAGGCTGCTGCCGGAGGGTCCAGCGAGCGCGCGCGGGCGCCGCCCGCGCCCGTGACCGCGCTCGCCGTGAATGGACTGCCGGCGCCCGGTGCCGCGGCGCTGCTCGCGCGCGCCCGGCGCGAGAACTTCCCGGTGGCGCTCGTGCTGCTCTCGCGGCCGCAGCGCACGCACCTGATGGCGCTCTACGGATTCGCGCGGCTGGCCGACGACATCGGCGACGAGGCCGCGGGCGATCGGTTCGCGCTGCTCGGCGAGCTGGACGCCGATCTCGGCCGCGTGTTCGATGGCGGGGAGCCGCTGCACCCGGTCTTGCAGCGCCTCGTGCCGACGGTTCGCGCGCTGCGCCTGCCCGAGCTGCCGTTTCGCCAGCTGATCGAGGCGAATCGCCGCGACCAGCAGGTGTCCCGCTACGCGAGCTGGGCGGAGCTGCGCGATTACTGCGCGCTCTCGGCGAGCCCGGTGGGAAGGCTGGTCCTGTGCGTATTCGGCGCGGCGACGCCGGAGCGCTTCGCGGCCTCCGACGCCGTCTGCACCGCGCTCCAGCTGGTCGAGCACTGCCAGGACGTCGCCGAGGACCTCGCGCGCGGCCGCCGCTATCTGCCGGCCGAGGATCTCGCGCGCTTCGGCTGCGACGAGAACGACCTGCGCGCGCCGACGGCGAGCCCGGCGGTGTGCGCGCTGGTCCGCTTCGAGGTGGAGCGCGCGCGGGCTCTGCTCGATCTCGGCGTCCCCCTGGTGCGCTCGCTGTCCGGCCGGCCGAGGCTCGCGATCGCCGGATTCATCGCGGGCGGCCGCGCGGCCGCCGACGCCATCGAGCGACGCGGCTTCGACGTGCTGGGCGGCGCGCCGCGCCCGCGCCGCCGCGATCTGCTGCGCCGGCTCGCGGCGGCCCTGCGATGAGCGAGCTGCGCGTCGCGGTAGTAGGGGGCGGGCTCGCGGGCCTTTCCGCCGGCCTCGCCTGCGCGGACGCCGGCGCGCGCGTCACGCTGCTCGAGGCGCGCCCGCGGCTGGGAGGCGCCACCTGGTCGACGCGGCACCAGGGTCTCGCGATCGACAACGGACAGCATGTCTTCCTGCGCTGCTGCACGGCCTACCGCGGCTTCCTCGATCGGATCGGGGCGAGCGATCTCGTCGCGCTCCAGAGCCGGCTCGCGATTCCCGTCGTGGCGCCCGCCGGGCGCACCGCATGGCTGCGCCGCCATCCGCTGCCGGCGCCGCTGCACCTGGCGCCGAGCCTCGCGCGCTACGCGCATGTCTCGTGGGCCGACAGGCTGCGGATCGCGGCGGCGGCCCGGAAGCTCGCGAAGCTCGACCTCGCGGATCCGGCGCTCGACGCGCGCAGCTTCGGCGACTGGCTCGCGCAGAGCGGGCAGTCGCCGCGCGCGATCGAGCTGTTCTGGGAACTGGTGATCCGGCCGACGCTCAACGCGGGCGCCGGCGAGGCTTCGCTGGCGCTCGCCGCGATGGTCTTCCAGACGGGCCTGCTCCGGGAGGCGGACGCCGCCGACATCGGCTGGGCGCGGGTGCCGCTCGAGCAGGTGCATGCGGAGCCCGCGGCGCGCGCGCTCGCCGAGCGTGGCGCAGAGGTGGTGACCCGGGCGCGAGTCCGGGAGATCGAGCTCCGGGGCGCCAGCGTCGCCGCGGTCCGGCTCGACGCGGGCCGGGTCCCCGCCGACGCGGTGATCCTCGCGACGCCGCACGCGGAAGCCGCCGGGCTGCTTCCCGCCGAGAGCGGGGTCGACATCCGCGCGCTGGCGGCGCTCGCGAGCTCGCCGATCGTGAACCTCCACGTGGTGTGGGATCGCAAGATCCTCGCGCACGCCTTCGCGGCGGCCGTCGCTTCGCCCCTGCAATGGATCTTCGATCGCACCCAGGCCTCGGGCCTCGCGCGCGGCCAGTACCTGGCGGTCTCGCTCTCGGCGGCGGAGGCCTACGTCGGCGTCTCCTCGGACTCGCTGCGGCGCCGCTTCGAGCCCGAGTTCCGGCGCCTCTTCCCGGCCGCCCGCGCGGCGCGCCTCGAGAAGCTGTTCGTGACCAGCGAGCCCGCCGCGACCTTCCGGCAGGCGCCCGGCAGCCAGCGTCTGCGCGCGGCGACGCAGACGCGTGTCGACGGACTCTACCTGGCGGGCGCCTGGACCGACACCGGCTGGCCCGCGACGATGGAGGGCGCCGTGCGCAGTGGCCTCGCCGCCGCGCGCGCCGCGCTGGCGGCCGCGGGCCGCCGGCAGGGCCTCCCCCAGGTGGCGGCATGAGCGCGCCGCTCGACCGCTCGAACCGGCTCGCGGACGCGGAGAAGGCGCTGGCGCGCGCGCGCGACCAGCTGCTCTCGCTCCAGCACGAGCGCGGCTACTGGAAGGGCGAGCTGGCGACCAACGTCACGATGGACGCCGAGGATCTCCTGCTGCGCGAGTTCCTCGGGATTCGCGGCGCCGCGGAGACGCAGCGCGCCGCCGACTGGATCCGCTCGCAGCAGCGTCCGGACGGTTCCTGGGCGACGTTCTTCGGCGGCCCGCCGGAGCTCTCGACCACGATCGAGGCCTACCTCGCGCTGCGCCTCGCCGGGGATCCCGTCGAAGCCGCACACATGCAGCGCGCCGCGCAGCTCGTGCGCGAGCTCGGCGGGATCGAGCGCTCGCGCGTCTTCACCCGGATCTGGCTGGCGCTCTTCGGTCTCTGGCCCTGGGAAGCGCTCCCGGCGCTTCCGCCGGAGCTGATCCTGCTGCCGAGCTGGTTCCCGCTCAACGTGTACGACTTCGGCTGCTGGGCGCGGCAGACGATCGTGCCGCTCACGATCGTCGCCGCGCATCGCCCGGTCCGCCCGCTGCCGTTCGCGATCCCCGAGCTGCGCAGCGGCGCGCCGCCGCCGCCGCGGCAATCGCTGCGAAGCTGGGCCGGGCGCTTCCAGTTCCTTGATCGCGCGCTGCATCGCTATGAGCGCCGACCGCTGCGCTGGCTGCGCAGCCTCGCGCTCCGGCTCGCCAGCGAATGGATCCTCCGGCGCCAGGAGGCCGACGGCGGCTGGGGCGGGATCCAGCCGCCCTGGGTCTACTCGCTGATCGCGCTGCATCTCGAGGGCTACCCGCTCGAGCATCCGGCGCTGCGCCAGGGCCTGCGCGGACTCGATGGCTTCACGCTCGACCCGGACGGCCTGCGCCGGCTCGAGGCCTGTCAATCGCCGGTGTGGGACACGGCGCTCGCCCTGATCGCGCTCGCCGACGCGGGCGTCCCGCGCGGCGATCCCGCGCTCGCGCGCGCGGTGGATTGGCTGCTCGGCGAGGAGATCCGCGTGCGCGGCGACTGGGCCGTGCGGCGGCCCCGGCTCGAGCCGGGCGGCTGGGCCTTCGAGTTCGCGAACGACCACTATCCGGACATCGACGACACCGCCGAAGTCGTGCTCGCGCTGCGCGCCGCGGGAGCCGCGGGCCGGAGCGACGTCGACGCGGCGATCGCGCGCGGCGTGCGCTGGATCCTCGGCATGCAATCACGCGGCGGCGGCTGGGCCGCCTTCGACGCCGACAATACCCGTGGCCTCTGCAACGAGCTCCCGTTCTGCGATTTCGGCGAGGTGATCGATCCGCCCAGCGCCGACGTCACCGCCCACGTGCTCGAGACGCTCGCCGCCGAGGGGCTCGTCGCGGACGTCCGCGTCCGCGACGCCCTGGCCTGGCTGCGCACCGAGCAGGAGCCCGACGGATCCTGGTTCGGACGCTGGGGCGCGAATTACGTTTATGGAACCGGCGCGGCGGTTCCGGCGCTGGTCGCGGCCGGCGTCCCGACGACGGACCCCGCGGTGCGCCGCGCCGTGCGCTGGCTCGAAGCCCACCAGAACGCCGACGGCGGCTGGGGCGAAAACCTGCGCTCCTACACCGACGACGCCTGGCGCGGGCGCGGGAATTCGACCGCCTCGCAGACGGCCTGGGCGCTGCTCGCGCTGCTGGCGGCCGGGGAGCGCACGCCGGCGGTCGATCGCGGCGTCGCCTGGCTCGCGGCGACGCAGCGCGCGGACGGCGACTGGGACGAGCCGGAGTTCACGGGCACCGGCTTCCCGGGCGATTTCTACATCAACTACCACCTCTACCGTCTCGTCTTCCCGATGATGGCGCTCGGGCGCCATCTGCGGCTCGTCCGGAAGGAGTCCTGCTGATGGGTGTTCCGATCCGCCAGATGCTCAAGGTCGCAAGCTATTTGATGCGCCAGAAGCTGACCGGGCGCGCGAAGTTCCCGCTGATCGTCGAGCTGGAGCCGCTCTTCGCCTGCAACCTCGCCTGCGCCGGCTGCGGCAAGATCCAGCACCCGCACGCGGTGCTGAAGCGCCGCCTGAGCGTCGAGGACGCCGTGCGCGGGGTCGAGGAGTGCGGCGCGCCGATGGTGTCGATCGCCGGGGGCGAGCCGCTGATCCATCCCCAGATCCACGAGATCGTGCGCGAGCTGATCGCCCGCAAGAAATTCGTCTACCTGTGCACCAACGGCCTGCTGCTGCGCCGCAAGCTCGATCTCTTCGCGCCGTCTCCATTCTTCTCGTGGGCCGTGCACATGGACGGGCTCCGCGAGCGCCACGACGCGGCGGTCTGCGAGGACGGCGTCTTCGACGAGTGCGTGCTCGCGATCCGCGCCGCCAAGCAGCGCGGCTTCCGCGTCACCACCAACACCACCTTCTTCAGCACCGACTCGCCGAGCACCGTACGCCAGGTGCTGGACTTCCTGAACGACGAGCTGCGCGTCGACCAGATGATGATCTCGCCCGCCTACGCCTACGAGAAGGCGCCCGACCAGAAGAACTTCCTGCCCGTCGACCAGACCCGCAAGCTCTTCTCGGAGGCCTTCGCGGGCGGCCGCCGCCGCCGCTGGCGCCTCAACCACTCCCCGCTTTTCCTGGATTTCCTGGAGGGCAAGGCCGACTTCGACTGCACGGCGTGGGCGATCCCGAGCTTCTCGACGCTCGGTTGGCAGCGCCCTTGTTATCTGATGTCGGACGGCTACGCGAGCAGCTACCGCGAGCTGATCGAGACGACGGAGTGGGAGAAGTACGGGCGCGGCCGCGATCCGCGCTGCGCGAACTGCATGGCGCACTGCGGCTACGAGCCGACCGCCGTGCTCGCGACCACGCGTTCGCTCAAACAGTCGCTGCGGGCGTTCGTAGCGTCGATCTAGGCGGGTACGGCGCCGGCGTAGCCGGCGCCTCCGCCTTCGCTCGCCTTTGGCTCGCTGCGCGCTTCGCTTGCTGGTGTTCGCCCGTGAGGCTGTCATAAGATCCACGCCGTGCCGCGTGAGGTCACCGCCGTTTTCGTCGCGAAGGCGGTGCGCACCTTCGGCTACGGCTTCCTCGGCATCGTCTTCCCCATCCATCTGGCGGCGCTCGGCGTGGGCGCGGTCGGGATCGGCGTCGCCGTCTCGGCCACCCTGTTCGCGAGCGCGGCGCTCACCTGGGCCGTCCGGCGCCCGGCCGAGCGTTTCGGCGCGCGAGCGGTGTTGCTCGGGCTCGCGGCGGCGACCGCCGCGGCCGGAGCGCTGCTGCTCTTCTTCCGCGAGCCCTGGCTGGTGGTGGCGGCGGCGATGCTGGGGAACGTCTCGGTCAGCACCGGCGAGTCCGGCGCCTTCCTCTCGCTCGAGCAGGTGGTGCTGGCGCGTGCGCTGCCCCCCGAGCGGCGCACCTGGCTGTTCGGCGTCTACAACCTGCTCGGCGCGGGGGCGGCCGCGCTCGGCGCCGCCGCGGTGAGCCTGAGCGGCTCGCTCGAGCTGCTCTTCGCGCTCTTCGTCGCCGGAGCCGGCGTGCAGGGGCTCGCCTACCGGACGCTCCCCGCGGCGCGGCCGCCCGCGCGCCCTCCTGCCGAAGGCGCGGGCTCCGGCCCGCTGGTCCGCCGTCTGGCCGCTCTCTTCGCGCTCGACTCCTTCGCGGGCGGCTTCGCGCTCCAGGCTCTGGTCGCCTACTGGCTGCACGAACGCTTCGCGCTCTCGCTCGCCGATCTCGGCGGCGTGTTCTTCGCCGTGCAGATCCTGACCGCCCTGTCGCAGCTGCTCGCGGCGCGCCTGGGCGGACGCTTCGGCCTGCTGCGCACGATGGTCTTCTCGCACCTGATCGCGAACCTGCTGCTGATCGGGCTCGCGCTCGCGCCGAGCGCGGAGATCGCCATCGCGCTCCTGCTCGGCCGCGGCCTGCTCTCGCAGATGGACGTCCCCACGCGCCAGGCCTACGTGATGGCGCTGGTCGAAGACCGCGAGCGCGAGGCGGCCGCGAGCGCCACCACCTTCGCCCGCACGCTCGCCCAGGCCATCTCGCCGGCCGCCACCGGCTGGGTGATGCAGACGATCGCCCTCTCCGCCCCCTTCGCGATCGGCGGCGCGCTCAAGATCGTCTACGACCTCGCCCTCTGGGCGAGCTTCCGGAAGGTGCCGCTGCGGGGGGATCGGGTCGGGTGAGCTCAGCCGGCGACGAGAACGCGAAACACGGGGATCTGCTCGGCGATCGCCTCGAACTCCGAGAGCGGCGCGTCCTTGTCCACCGGGATGTGCGGCCGCGCCCCCGGCGCCCGCTGCAAGTAGGCCTTCAACACGGGGGCGCGTCTCTCGCTCTCGAGCGCTTCGAGGCGGACCTGCTCCGCCCGTCCGTGAAGCAAGACGGCGTGGCCTGCGTCCGCTTCCAGGTTGCGAACCCAGGCGGCGTCTCTGCCGAGCATCGAGACGAGGTACCGATCTGCACCCAGTACGACCATCACGAGCGGGAACGAGAGCGTGCGTCCCGATCGGCGACCGACCACTTGCAGCGTGACCCAATGGCTCGGAGCTCGGCCGCTGGCGTGAACGGTTGCGAACCAGCGATTGAGCAGGCGGGCCAGCTGACCCGGTCGCCCGCCCCGGTAGAGCCAACGCTCGAGCCTTCCCGACGACACGAGGATCCGAGTCCTCCCGAAGGCCATGCTACCCCTCGGGGTTCCAGGTTGCTGCGTCAGTTCCGGGATGTGCTCTAGAGTCCCGCCCCGCCCATGCCGCCCACGCCCGCCCTGCCAGCTTTCAGCGAGAGCGCCATCTGCGTGCGCGATCTCGTGAAGCGCTTTCCGCACACGACGGCCCTCGCGGGCATCTCGTTCGAGCTGCGCCGGGGCGAGGTGCTCGGGCTGCTGGGGCCGAACGGCGCCGGCAAGACGACCACGCTGCACGTGCTGCTCGGTCTGGTGCAGCCGACGTCGGGCAGCGTGCGGCTGCTCGGCGCCGATCCCTTTGCGGATCGCGAGACGGCGCTGCGGCAGGTGGGCTTCACCTCGCCCGAGGCGATGATGGACTGGCGCCTGACGGTGGGCGAGAACCTGCGGGTCTTCGCCGGCCTCTACGGGGCGCCGCACGGCGCGGTGGAGCAGGTGCTCGGCCTCTTCGAGCTGGCGGCGCACGCGCGCAACAAGTTCGGCGATCTCTCGCTCGGCCAGCAGATGCGCGCCGGGCTCGCGCGCGCGCTGCTGCACGATCCGGCCATATTGGTACTTGACGAGCCCACCTCGAGTCTCGACCCCGACATCGCCGACAAGACGCGCAAGCTGCTGCTCCGCCTGCGCGGCGAGCGCGGTCTCTCCATCCTATATACGTCGCACAACATGGCCGAGGTCGAGGAGGTGTGCGACCGGGTGATCTTCCTCCACAAGGGCCACGTCGTAGCGGAGGGCACGCCGCTCGAGGTCAGCAAGCGCGTGCTCGGCAGCGAGGATCTCGACGCGGCCGCCATGGAGGAGGTCTTCCTGCGGATCTCGCGCGGGGCCGTGGCGTGACGGCCGCCGTCGCAATGCCGCTCTCGACGGGCGCGCGCACGCGCGCCAGCGCGCGCCGGATCCGTGCGCTGGTGCTGCGCTACCTGCTGCTGCTGCGCCGCGACGCCTCGCGCGTGATCGACACCTTCCAGTGGGCGCTGATCGACGTCGTGATCTGGGGATACCTCACGCTCTACGTCGCCGGCAGCGGGGCGCAGCTCCCGAACGCTCTCGCCATCTTCCTGGGCGCCGCGATCCTGTGGAACCTCTTCTTCCGCTGCTCGCAGGACGTCTCGGTCTCCTTCCTCGACGACGTCTGGGCGCGCTCGCTGGTGACGGTCTTCGCGTCGCCGCTCAAGGTCTGGGAGTTCGCGGCGGCGATCATGCTGCTCGGGCTGGTCAAGCTCGCGCTCACGCTCGGGGTGATGGCGGCGGCCGCCTGGTTCCTCTACGCCTTCGACCTCTTCTCGTTCGGCTTCGCGCTGGTTCCCTTCATCGCGAACCTGGTGCTGCTGGGCTGGACGGTCGGGTTGATCTCGCTCGCGCTGATCCTGCGCTTCGGCGGGCGCTGGGGGATCCTGGCCTGGAGCCTGCCGGTGCTGCTGATGCCGTTCTCCTCGGTCTTCTATCCGGAGTCGGTGCTGCCGACCGCGGCGCGCGCGGTGGCGCAGGCGATTCCCGCGAACCACGTCTTCGAGGGGATGCGGCTGGCGGCGGCGGGCGGTGGGATCGCCTGGGGACGGCTCGCGCTCGCCAGCGCCGAGAACCTCGTCTACCTCGCCCTGGCTTCGCTGCTGGTGGCGTGGGTATTTCGGCTGGCGCTGCGCCGCGGACTGCTTCCGAAGGTACACTGACGCGCCGGTCGTCTCGGGGGGTGGGTCTTGGCTCGGGTCGGAAACGGTCACGCGCAGCTGCGCACGCTCGGCCCCGTGCTGTGCTGGGCGATCGTGTACGCCGACATCGGCACCAGCGTCTACTACGTGCCGGGCCTGCTCTTCCGCAGCGTGGGCACCAGCGCGGCGACCTTCGTACTCGCGACCAGTCTGGCCTTCGTGCTGCTGGCCGAGAAGTACTCCGACATCGCCGCGCGCTATCCGGGCGGTGGCGGCGTCGTATCCGTGGCGGAGGAGGCCTTCGGCCCGCGCATGGGCGCGCTCGGCGGGATGCTGATCCTGGTCGACTACTTCCTCACCGCGGCGATCTCCTCGATCGCGGGCTTCACCTATCTAGCCACGCTGGTGCCGGTGCTCCAGGGCTTCGAGCTCCCGCTGGCGGCGGCGGGCCTGGTGCTGCTCGGCGTGCTCAACTGGATCGGGATCCGCGAATCGGCGCAGGTGAGCGCCGCGATCGCGATGCTCGCCTTCGCCTCGCTTCTGCTCCTGATCGGCGTGACCGCGACGCAGATCGACTCGGCGGCCTGGGAGAAGGTGCGCAATGCCGCGACCGCCGCCGGGCGGATTCCGATCGCCGACGCGATCACCGGCTACGCCTTCGCCTGGCTCGCCTTCAGCGGCCTCGAATCGCTGGCGCAGATCTCCCCCGCGATGGGTCCGCCGCGGCGTCGCACGGCCGGGCTCGCGATGCTGATGGTCGTGATCGCGATCCTGGCGACCTCGCCGCTGCTCACCGCCTTCGCGACCAATCTGCTGGATCCCAGCATGGCGAACCCCGACGCCTTCCAGTCCGAGCTCGCCTTCGCGATGGGCGGGACCTGGCTGAGGGCGCTGATCGTGGTGTCGGCGTCCGCCTTGCTCTTGTTCGCCGCCAACACGGCGGTGGTCGGCACCTACCACGTGATGGGCGCGCTCGCCGACGGCGATTTCCTGCCCCGCCCGCTGGTGCGGCGCTCGGAGAAGTTCGGCACGCCGCATCTCGCGATCGCCCTCGCGGCCGTGGTGCCGATCGCGGTGCTGGTGGCGACGCGAGGCGATCTCGGCGCGCTCGGCGCGCTGTATGCCTTCGGCCTGCTCGGGGCCTTTTTCCTCTCCTCCATCTCGCTGGACCGCGTGCGCATTTCGGAGGGCCGCACCGGGATGCTCTTCTGGGTGGGCGTCGCCACCACCGGCCTGGTCCTGATCGCGTTCGCCACCAACCTGATCGAGAAGCCGCACGCGACCGTCTTCGGCGGCACGCTGACGCTGGCGATGCTGGCCTACGGCCTGCTGCACCGCGGCGACGTGCCCTTCCTGCGCAGGCGAAGCGGCGGAAAGGTGACCACCCAGGAGGCCGAGCGGATCGCCGCGGAGAGCCCCGCGGCGGTCGAGATCCTGACGCTCCAGGAAGCGCTCGACTTGAAGCCCACCTATTCGCCGCGGACCCTCGTCTGTCTGCGCGGCCCGAATCAACGCCTGCTGGAGGAAGCCGCCACGCACGTGACCGGCGGGGGCGAGCACGACGTCGCCGTGCTCTTCGTCGAAGAGGTGCCGGGCCTGTTCGTGCCGCGCGACACGCAACCCTCCCGGGAGGCCCGCGAGGTGCTCGCCCAGGCCGTCTCCTGGCTGAACTCGCGTGAGATGACGGCGGTGCCGATCTGGCGCCTCGCCCAGGAGGCCGGCGACGCGATCGTGCAGGTCGCCCTCGAGCTGGAGGTGAGCGCGATCCTGGTCGGCACCTCGCAACGCGGAACGCTCTGGCGCTTCCTGCGCGGCAACGTGCTCGCCCGCCTCGCGATGCGGACGCCGCGCGAAGTGCGTATCGTGATCATCGGCTGAAGACGGCCCCGAGGAGCGCATGGAAGTCCTGCAGCAGGTTCTCGATCTCTTCCTCCACCTCGACCAGCACGTGAACGAGTGGGCGGCCGTGCTGGGCCCCTGGCTCTACCTGGTGCTGTTCCTGATCGTGTTCTGCGAGACGGGCCTGGTGGTGACGCCCTTTTTGCCGGGCGATTCACTGCTCTTTGCGGTGGGGGCGCTCTGCTCGATCGAGGGCTCGCCGCTCTCGCTCCCGCTGCTCTCGGCCCTGCTGATCAGCGCGGCGGTGCTGGGCGACGCCGTCAACTACGCGGTCGGGAACTATCTCGGTCCGATGGTCTTCTCCAGCGACCACGCGCGCTTCCTGAACCGCAAGCATCTCCAGCGCACGCACGAGTTCTACGAGCGGCACGGCGGGAAGACGATCTTCCTGGCGCGCTTCGTCCCGATCATCCGCACCTTCGCGCCCTTCGTCGCGGGGATCGGGAGCATGAGCTACCGCTACTTCGCCGCCTACAACGTCTCGGGCGCCTTCACCTGGGTGCTCTCCTTCCTGCTCGCGGGCTACTGGTTCGGCCAGCTCGAGACCGTGAAGCGCAACTTCCACATCGTGATCCTCGCGATCATCGTGATCTCGGTGATGCCGATGGTGGTGGAGTTCGTGCGCGCGCGGCGGGAGCCCGCGGCTAGCTGAGCCGGGCCAGCCAGAGCCAGGCGAGGCAGGCGAGGAAGACGCCGAGCCCCGACCACAGCAGCAGGCTCACGCGCATCTGGACCAGGGTTCGAAGCTGGGCCCCGAAGCGCCGGTCCGCCCAGTGGCGCGCGGGCAGCAGCTTGTGCCGCAGCCAATCGGCGAAGATCGCGGCCAGCATCATGCCCATACCGAGCGCGAGCAGCGCGACGAAGCCGATCCCGCCGAGGGCGGCGAGCACGAACGCGACGAAGCTGAGAAGAAGGATGATCTCTAGCAAGCGAAGCGCGCAGCGAGCCGCAGGCGAGCGAAGTTCATTCAGGCGATTCCGGCGGGCAATGGGCGCGGCGCGGATGCTAGCCCTGGTATGCTTTGGCGGCGATGGGCGACTTCTCGCTGGATACCCGCGTGGAAGGGGAGGGCGGCCGCTACCGCGCGACGCTCTCCGAGGATTGGCGCATCTGGGGGCCGAACGGCGGGTACGTGGCGGCGATTGCACTGCGGGCCGCCGGCGCCGAGGCGCGCATCCCGAGGCCGGTGGCGTTCGCCGCGCATTTCATTTCGATCGCGCGCTTCGAGCCGGTCGAGATCGAGGTGACGGCGCTCCAGCGCGGCCGGCGCTCCGAATCGCTGCGCGTTTCGATGCGCCAGGGAGACCGCGCCGTGCTGGAGGCGATCGTGCGCACGGCGGCCGGCGGCGAGGGCCTGGCGCACGACGCCGCCGCGGCGCCGCAGGTGCCTCCCCCGGAAGCGCTCCCCGACATGGAGACCGTCTACGCGGGCGAGCCCGGGCCGCCCTTTCCGTTCTGGAACAACATCGAGTGTCGCCCCCCCGAAGGCCTCGCGCACAAGAACCGCAGCTACGGCGGCGCGCCCGAGATGAGCATGTGGTACCGCTTCCGCCCGGCGGCGGCCTTCGAGGAGCCTTTTTTGGACGCGGGCCGCGTGCTGGTGCTGCTCGACATCCTGCCCTGGAACGCCGCCTGGGCGCACCACGGCCCGACCGCCTGGAACGCGCCGAACCTCGACGTGGTGGCGTGGTTCCACCGCTCCGCTTCGAAGGCCGAGTGGCTGCTCGGCGCCGGCGAGGCCCCCCTCGCCGAGGACGGTCTGATCGGATCCACCAGCCGCGTCTACGACGCCTCCGGCCGCCTGCTCGCGAGCGGCGGCGCACAGCTCCTGTGCGTGAAGGCGTAGCCGTCTACGATTTCTTGGTGATCTTCGCGTCCGCCATGGTCCAGTAGCCGCGCAGGCTGGCGAGCTTGCCCGCATCGTTCAGGCGGTACGTGAAGATGCCGTGCACCCCGATCGTGACGCCGTTCGGGAAGCTGGTCGTGAGCGTGAGCACGTGAGCGGATTCGTTCGCGGCGGCGAAGGATTCGTGCGCCTCGATCCGAATCGAGGTGGTCGCGATGTTCTTGTCCCAGAACTGACGCGCCGCCTCGATGCCCCGGATGCCCTTGCCGTCCGGGTTGGTGGGGCCGACGCCGATGGGGTCCTCGATGCAGATGTCCGGGGCGAGCAACGCGAGCCAGCTCTCGCGGTCCCTGGCCTGGACGTAGCGCCAGGAGCTCTGCGCGGCGATCAGTGCGGGGTGCTTGGGGTCCATTCGGATCTCCTCTCCGTCCTCTTCATAGCGCGCAGGCGACGCGCGCGGCTTCTTCCGTGGCCTTGCGGATCAGTCCGAGACCGGTGCAGTCGCCCACGGCGTGCAGCTCCGGCACGCGGCCTCTCAGGGAATCCACGAGCCTGGTGTCGGGCTCCACCTGCCCGGCCAGGATCACGCTGTCGGCGGGCACCAGGGCGGGGGCGCCTTGCGCGCGCCGCAGCAGGACGCCTTCGCGCGTGATCCGCTCGATCGCGACGCCGACGTTCACCGGGATGCCGCGCCGATCGAGGCTGTCCATCTGCTCGGCACGCCTCTTGGGGCCCACCTCGGGAGCGATCCGGTCGCCGGTCTCGAGCACCGCGACGCTGCGCCCGCGCTCGGCCAGGAACTCGGCGAGCTCGATCGCCGCGAGATCCGCGCCGATGATGGCGACTCGGCGGCCGATCGGCATCCACAGGCGCGAGAGCGCCCGCAGCCGGCCGGGGCTCACCAGCCGCCCGGCGCGTCCGCTGAAGAGCTCCCGCAAGCCGGCTCCCGTGAGCACGTGCTGCTGCTCGTCTCCCGCCAGCTTGGGCGCCACCACGCGGCCGCCCGTCGCCACCACGACCGCGTCTGGGGCGAGCGCCGCGGCCGCGTCTGCATCGAGCGCGCGGCCGAGGTGCACCTCGACGCCGAGCCTTGTGATCTCGCCGCGCAGGAAGTCCAGGAAGGGCTGGTTCTCCGGGTGCACCGTCGCGGCCATCGCGAGGGCTCCGCCGAGATGGCCCAGCTTCTCGTAGACGGCGACGCGGTGGCCGCGGCGCGCGAGCAGCCGCGCCGCCTCCAGGCCCCCCGGCCCGGCGCCAATTACGACGATGCGCTTGCGCCGCGCCGGCGCCTGCCAGGGGAGCTCCGCCTCGCGCCCGGTGAAGGGATTCACGGCGCAGCTCGCGCGGCCCCGCTCCATCGAGTCGATGCAGTGCTCGCACGAGATGCAGCGGCGGATCTCGACGAAGCGGCCGGCGCGCGCCTTGTTGGCGAGCTCGGGGTCGGCGAGCAGCGGCCGGCCCATCGCGATCAGGTCGGCGTGGCCGTCGCGCAGGATCCGCTCCGCCAGCTTGGGATCGTGGATGCGGCCCACCGCCATCACGGGGGCGTCCACCACGCGCTTCACCGCGGCGGCGGCGGCCGCGTTGTGCGCGTCGCCGAACGAGGAGCCCGCCACCATCTGGGAGGTGAGCGGATCGATCACGCCGCCGCTCACGTGGAAGGCGTCGACGCCGGCCGCCTCCAGCTCAGGCGCCATCGCCTGCGTCTCCTCCAGCGAGCGGCCGCCGGGCACGCGCTCGTAGCCCGAGATGCGCAGGGTGAGCGGGAACTCCGGCCCCACCTCCCGCTTGATCGCGCGGATCACCTCGAGCGCGAGGCGCAGCCGGCCCGCCCGCGTGCTCCCGGTATACGCATCCGTGCGTCGATTGCGCCAGGGGGTGAGGAAGGATCCGAGCAGCATGTAGCCGTGCGCGGCGTGCAGCTCGATCCCGTCGTAGCCGGCCTCGCGCACGCGCCGCGAGGCAGTGCGGTACTGCTCCACGATCGCCGGAAGCTCCGCCTCGGCGAGCTCGCGGCAGGGCGTACCGGTCAGGTAATGGGGGATCACCGAGGGGCCGAGCGAAGGCGTCCCGGAGAGCAGGGGAGAGAGGCTGTCGGGGCCGGCGTGCACCAGCTGGGGCTGGATCCGTGCGCCGTGCTCGTGCGCGCGCTCGGCGAGGCGGCGGTGCGCGTCGATCACGTCGTCGCTCCCGAAGTGGAGCGTCGTCGGCACCTCCTTGTGGACCGGATCGATCGTGCAGGCGCCGAGCGTGATCAGCCCCACGCCGCCGCGGGCGCGCGCCTCGAAGTAGGCGAGCGTGCGCGGCGACGGCAGCCCGTCCCGGGTTCCGTAGCCGGTCTCCATCGGCGACATCACCAGCCGATTGCGGAGCTGCATCGAACCGATCCGGATCGGCGAAAAGAGAATCGGGAGGGTGATCACGTCATCGCCAATCAGGCGCCTGCGCCGCGCGCGCCCCGGCCAGGCGGCCAAAAAAGCTGGCGTCGCCGATCGACAGCCCGCTCGCGTAGTTGCGCCCCTCGCGGATCAGCCCGGCCGTGCAGCGTCCCGCGGCGAAGAGCCCCGCGATCGGCTCGCCTTCCGCGCTCAGCACCTCGCCGGTGGGGGCGACAGCCAGGCCTCCGAGCGTGAAGGCGCCGAAGATCGAGCGCTGCGTGCTGCAATCGAGCGCGGCGTAGGGCGGCGTCTGGAGCGGCCGCAGCCACTTCGCCGCCTTGTGGAACAACGGATCCTCCCCGCGCTCCGCCCAGCGGTTGTAGTGCTCAAGCGTCTCCACCAACACGCCCTCCGGCATCGCCAGCGCCTTCTCGAGCGCCTCGAAGCTCTCCTCGACGGCGGCCAGCTTGTGCATGGCCTGGGTCCTGCCGTAGAGCGCGTCATCAACGATCAAATAGGCGCGCCCCTGCGCGCGCGTCAGGATGGCGTCGCTGCTGCGGCCGATGTAGGCGTCCTCGTTCACGAAGCGCCGGCCCAGCGCGTCCACCATCACGCCCTTCAAATGACTCGAAGGCGGGTAGTAGGCGTTGAGCACCAAACCCTCGCCCATGTTGATCGCTTCGCCGCCGGCGCCCGTCCCCATCAGGATCCCGGAGCCGTCGTCGCCGGGGGTTCCCGTCGGGTAGTTGCATTCCAAAAGACGGGGCGCGTGCTTGGCGAGCATCGCCTTGTTGAAGATGAAGCCCCCGGTCGTGAGCACGACGCCCCGGCGCGCCTTCACGAGGACGCGTTGGCCCTCGCGAACGGCCCCCACGCCCACCACGCGGCCGTCGTCGCGCTGCACCAGCCGCTGGACGCGGCACTCGTTCACGACCCGGGCGCCGGCTTCCAGCGTCCCGCGCAGGATCGCCTCCATCAGGTAGCCGCCCGCTTCCCCGGTGCGCGCCGGCTTGTGGCCGCGCGGGAAGGGACGCGCCTGCTCGCAGTCCGGCCAGGAGAGCTCGTTGCCGCTGAACATCAGGCAATCGTCGGTGACCGGGTGCGTGAGCTTGTCGTCCACGAACGACGACTTGTACTCGACGCCGAGCGCGCGGAACCACTCGAAGTGCTGGACGCTGGCCTCGCAGTAGAGCCGGATCCGCTCGGGCTCGACGCGGGGGCCGGCCGCCAGCGTCACCGCCGCGATCATGTCGGCCGCGGTGTCCTCGAAGCCGCAAGCCTTCTGGATCGCGGTGCCGCCGCCGAAGTAGGTGAGCCCGGTCGAGAGCGCCGTCGCGCCGCCGCCGCGCGTCATGCGCTCCAGCACGAGGACGTCCGCGCCGGCGCGCGCGGCCTCGATCGCCGCCGCCCCGCCCGCGGCGCCCTGGCCGACGACGACGACGTCGCATTCGAAATCGAAGCCGGAGACGTCGCGCAGCGGGAGCGCGCGGGTGGGCGTGCTGGTCATGCGGGGCGCGATCCTCTCACATCGACTTTGCGCTTTCAATCACGCGCGCGACGCCTTCCTCGAGATCCGTGGGCCGTGTCAGCAAGCTCACCACCAGCACGCCCGGACGCGCAAAATCGAAGAAGAAGCCGGGGTGCACGAGCACGCCGTGCCGCTCGACCAGCCGGACGCAGAACGCCTCTTCGTCGACGGCCTCCGAGAGCTCGAGCACCGCGTACCAGCCGCCCTCGCGCGGGAGCACGCGCAGCTCGGCGGCGCCGGCGCTGAGCTCCAGCAGGCGGCGGTCGCCTTCGGCGACGCGCGCGCGGATCTGCTCTTGAAGGGCGCCGCGCAGTCCGAGCAGCGCCGCGGCCGCGTGCTGCACCGGGGCGCCTACCGAGAGGTAGGCGTCGGCGATGAACTCGAGCCGCTGGCGCGCCCGTTCGCGCGCGCGCGGCTCGCCGGCGAGCGCCATCCAGCCGAGCTTCAGCTGCGGGAGCCCGGCCAGCTTCGAGAGGCCCGAGAGGGCGAAGACGAGCGCATCCCGGCTGGTGACGAAGCTGGCCTCGCGGGCCGCGCCGCGGCCGTAGTCGAGGAAGACCTCGTCGGCGACGATCGGGAGGCCGCGGCGCGCGCAGAGCGCCTCCAGCCAGGCGCGCTCCTCGGCGCCCAGGTACGAGCCGGTCGGATTGTTCGGGTGCACGACGACGACGGCGCGCGTGCGCGGCGAGAGCGCCGCCTCGAGCGTCTCGCGCTCGATGCGCCAGCCGGCCTCCGGCGCGTGGCCGAGCGGATAGCGCACCAGGCGCACGGACTCGAGCGCGGCGAGCGTCTCGAAGAGCGGATAGCTCGGCGCCGGGACCAGGATCTCGTCGCCCGGCTCGGCGAGCAGCTTGAAGAGCAGCGCGTAGCTCTCGCTGGTGCTCGCCGTCAGCAGCAGATCGCCCGCCTCGACGGCTTCGCCGCGCGCGGCGTAGTAGGCGCTGATCGCCGCACGCGCGGCCGGCAGGCCGCGGGGATCGGGCTCGTAGCGGAGCGCCTCGGGCGACGCGAGCGCGGCGAGGATCTCGGCCTCCGGGTAGGCGAAGCCCGCCTGCGTGGGGTTCGAGAGGGTGAGGTCGAGGATGCGGCCGCCGGCGGATCGGCGCTCGGCCAGCGCCTGCGTGAGAGCGTTCGGCGCGAGATCGACGTCGATCCGCGACGCGAAGCGGGGACCCGGGGCGGCGCGCTCGCTCGGCGGCATCGAACGGGGAGGATAACCGGCCCTGCGCCAGGTACGTTTCGCGCGTGCACTTCGCCAGCTTCGATCTGAGCGATCCCGTCTTCGACGCCTTCGGCTTCCCGCTCTCGGTGCAGGTGGTGACGCTCTCGAACGTCTACGGGATCGACCTCTCGCAGACCAGCGCGCGGCGGGAGGAGGAGGCCTTCGTGGTGCGCGCCGCCGGCCTCTCGCTCGCCGGCCAGCAGGAGCGCGCGGCGGGCGCCGTGCTGCTGCGCGCGGAGCTCGAAGCGCCGGGGCGCCTGCGCGTCCGGCTGCGCGCCAAGGCCCCCGAGCCGATCCGCTGCACGAAGCTCCTGTGGCGCGGGCTCGCGACGCCGCTCGAGATCGTGGAGAACGGCCAGGCGCGCGGCGCGAGCGGGATGGGCGAGATCCTCGCCTACCCGAATCGCCTGCCGCTACCCCTGTTCGAGCTGCGCAGCGGCGGCGAGCCGCTCGCCGCGCGCTTCGAGGACCGGCGCGTGCGCGAGAAGCGCTTCGCGGTGGCGCTCGAGCGGATCGGGGAGCGCGCGGGGCAGGGCGTCTTCGAGCTGGTCCACGAGGAGGACGCCAGCCGCTTCGCCCGCGAGCAGGAGGCGCCGCCTTGCGTGCTCGCCCGCGGCGACGCGACGCGGGGTATGCAGGAGGACCAGCTCGCGTTCGCCGGCCGCGCCTTCGGCCTGCGCCCGTTCAGTGAGCGCGGCGACGTGCCCGCCTGGGCGCGCGAGCTACGCCTCGCGGTGACGCTGCACGGGATGCACTGGACGGGGCGGCGTTTCCTCGACTACGACGGCATGCTGCGCGTGCTGCGCTTCGTGGCGGAGCGCATCGACGGAAGCCGGGTGCTCGCCTACCTCCCGGGCTGGGAGGGCCGCTACTACTGGCAGTACGGCGACTATCGGCCCGAACCAAAGCTTGGCGGAGAGGCGGGCTTCGCAGCACTCTGCGACGGAGCGCGCGCGCTCGGCGTGCACCTGATGCCGATGTTCGGCGGCAACTGCGTGAACGCGCGGCTGCCGCGCTTCCGCGAGCTCGATCCCGCGGCGTACCTCAAGAGCGCGACGGGCAACCGCTTCCACGGCAACCAGCCGGATTGGGATTTCGCGCGCGCGCACGACACCGGCTGGCAGGCCTGGCTGAACCCCGGGCATCCCGCCTGGCGCGAAGACCTCGCCGCGCAGATCGAGGGCCTCTCCGGGCGCTACGGCTTCGACGGCGTCTTCCTCGACACGATCCACGTCTGGGTCAACGACCCCGATCACCCGGTCTTCGACGGCATCAAAGAACTTGCCTCGCGCCTGCGCAGCCGGATCCCGGATCTGCTGCTCGCCGCCGAGCACGATTACGATGCGCTGCTGGCGCTCTTCCCGCTCTTCCAGCGCGCCTGGTGGGGCCGCGATCCGGAGTGGACGTCGCGCTACGCCCTGCGCATGGCGCACCTGTGCGAGGGCGAGCCCGAGGGCCGCACGGGCGTCCACGAGTTCGGCGTCCGGCCGGCGCGAGCCAGCGATCCGCCCTGGCGGGCTGGCCCCGGCTTCCTCCCCACGCTGGCCTTCCAGGACGACACGCTCGAGCGTTCCCGATCGGTGGTGGAGGCGGCGATCGCGGCCGCTAGCGCGGCCGCCCGGCCTGGGTGAACTTCGCTCGCCTGCGGCTCGCTGCGCGCGCGCTTCGCGCGCTTGCCTCAGAGGAGCGGCGACGCCGCCGATGCGAACAATCCCCGGCGCAGCTCGGCGTCGGGGAGCGAGCCAGCCAGCGATTCCACCACCTGCGCGCGCTGCGCCTCGCAGCGATTGGCCTGCTCGCTGCGGCCCGCGCGCCGCTCCAGCTCGGCGGAGAGGGCCAGACCCTGCCAGCGCGCGCGCGCATAACCGATGCGCTCGGCGGTTCCGATCAGCTCGCCGGCCGACGCCCGGGCTTCCTCGCGGCGCTCCAGCGTTGCGAGCGCCTGCACGCGCAGCGCGAGGGCGCGCGCCTCGAGCTTCGGAGCGCGGTGGCGGCGCGCCGCTTCGCGTTCGCGGTCCGCGCGCGCCAGCGCGTCCGCGGGCTCGCCGCGCGCGAGCGCGACACGGCCGAGCGCGTCCTCCACGTGCAGCAGGTAGCGCCAGCGCATGAAGGGGAACTCGGGAGCCGGCGCGGCGGCGAGCGCCGCGAGCCCCGCCTGCGCAGGCTCGATCTCTCCGAGCGCGAGATGGTTCAGCGCGAGGTTGATCTCGGCGTTTGCGATGATCTCGGCATCGCCGATCTCGCGCGCGATCCGCGCAGCGCTCTCGTTGTAGACGCGCGCCTGGCCGTGGTCGCCGATCTCGGCGTGGACCCAGCCCAGGGTGTTGAGCAGCCGGGTGTTCCAGGCCCGATCGCCGACCCGCTCGGTGAGATCGCGTCCGTCCTCGAGCAGCCGGATCGCGCGGCCATAATCGCCCAGGCAGCAGGCCGACTTTCCCATGAACCAGTTGGACCAGACCATCAGGTGGGCGAGACGGAGCTGGCGGCCGCTCGCGAGCGCGCGCTCGCCGCTCGCCATGGCGGTCGCGTAGTCGCCGCTCCACTCGGAGACCTCCGAGGTGAAGCAGTCCACCATCGCCTGGATCGCGACGGTTCCCGTCCGCTCGGCGATGGCCCTCGCCTCGCGCAGGTTAGCGAGATAGCCGTCGATCTCGCCGGTAACGCCCTTGCGAAAGCCGATCACGGCGAGGGCGTGCGCCTCGCCGTCGGGAAGCCGATGCTCGCGGGCCAGGGCGAGCGCGGCCTCGGCCGTCTGCACCGCCGGCCCCCCGGCGTGGCCCCAGACGTAGCTGTGCGAAGCGTCCGCCAGGTTCGCCACCCGGCGCGCCGGCTGCTTCGCGTGCTCGGCGGCGCGCGCGAAGGCGTCGCCGGAGGGGCGGAACTCGCTCAGGTACATGGCGACCAGGCCGAGTCGCTCTTCCAACGCGCAGCGCCGGTCGGCGTCGGCGGCGCTCTCCAGCCGGTCCAGGATCGCGAGCGCTTGCGTGCAGTGCCAGGCGGCCGCGCGGCTGGCAAAGGCCTCGATCGCCTTGGCCGCGGATTTCTCGTGGTAGCCCAGCGCGCGCGGCCAGTCCTCGCCGCGCTCGAAGTGGTGGGCGAGCGTCTCGTAGTGCTCCGCCAGGCGGTCGGCGTAGAGTTCTTCGATGGCGAGGCCGATCGTGCGGTGCAGCTGCTTGCGGCGCTCGAGGAGCATGCTCGCGTAGGCCACGTCGTGCGTGAGCGCGTGCTTGAACATGTAGGCGAGCTCCGGATGCACCGCCTTCTCGTAGATCAGCTCGACGGCGCGCAGATCCTCGATCAGGGCGCTCGCGTCATCGCCCACCTCGCGGATGCGCGCGAGCAGGCGCATGGCGAACTCGCGCCCGATCACGGACGCAATCTGGATGGCGCGCTTGGGGTCTTCGGCGAGCCGGTCGATGCGCGCCATCAGCACGTCGTGGATCCGGTCGGGCACGGCGACCGCGCCCGGATCGCGGGCCAGCGTGACGCGGCCGCCCTCGAGGCGCAGCGTGCCGTCCTCGAGCAGCGACTTCGTCACCTCTTCCAGGAAGAGCGGGTTCCCCTCCGCCTTGCTCGCTACCAGCCGACGCACCGCCTCCGGCACTTCCGCGGCCCCCAGCGCCCCGCGCGTCAGCTCCGCCGTCTCCGCCTCGGAGAGCGGATCGATCGTCACGCGCTGGTGATAGCTGCGGTCGCCGAAGGGATGGCGGTAGCCGGGGCGGTGCGAGCAGACGAGCAGGATGCGCGCGCCCGCGACCGCTTCCGACAGGAAGGCGAGGCACTCCTCCGATTCCGGATCGATCCAGTGCAGATCCTCGATCACGAACACCAGGGGCTCGCGCGCGGCCGCCGCCAGCGTGAGCGCCTTCAGGGCCCGGAACGTCTCGCTGCGCCGCGTCGCCGCGTCGAGCGCGAGGACGGCCTCGTCGCCCGGCGGGAGCGAGAGCAGCGATCGCATGAAGGGAAGGGTCCAGCCGAAGCCTTCGCCCAGCGCGCTCACGCCCGCCGCAATCTTCTGGATGGCGACCGCCTCGTCGTCGCGATCCTCGATGGCGTAATAGCGGCGGATCGCGTCGACGATCGGGAGGAAGGCGGTGTGCATGCCGTACGAGGCGCAGCGGCCCTCCGCGTAGAGGTGTGCCTGCGCGCCGAGCCGGCGGCGGAACTCGAAGAGCAGCCGTGACTTGCCGATTCCCGCCTCGCCGACCAGGAAGACCAGGCGCCCGTGTCCGTCGCGCGCGCTCGCGAAGGCCTCGGCGAGCTGTGCGAGCTCGCGCTCGCGGCCCGCCAGCGGCGTCAGCCCCGAATCGGCAAGGGCGGCGAGCCGGCCGGCGCCCTCCTTTTCGCCGAGCACCTGGAACGCGCGCCGCGCCCGTGAGACGCCCTTGAGCAGCTGCGGGCCGAGGTCGCGGGTCTCGAAGTATCCCGCGATCAGGCGGGCGGTCGCCTCGGAGACGAGCACCGCCCCGGCCGGCGCGGCGGCTTGCAGGCGCGCGGCCAGGTTCGTGGTGTCGCCGACGGCGGTGTAGTCCATGCGCAGGTCGTTGCCGATGCTTCCGACCACCACCATGCCCGAGTGGATGCCGATCCGCATCTGGAAGTCGACGTCCCTGGCGGCCGCGAGCTCCTCGCGCAGCGGCGCCAGCGCGCGCTGGATCCCGAGCGCCGCCAGCACCGCGCGCCGCGGCGCGTCCTCGAGCGCCACCGGGGCGCCGAAGATCGCCATGATCCCATCGCCGGTGAACTGGTTCACGGTGCCCTCGTAGCGGTGCACCTCGTCGAGCAGCAGCGCGAAGCAGCGGTCCATCAGCGCGTGCATCTCGTCCACCCCGAGGCGCCCGGCGATCTCGGTGGAGCCGACCAGATCGGCGAAGAGGACGGTGACGTGCTTGCGCTCGCCTTCCAGGGCGGCGCGCGTGCTCAGGATCCGTTCGGCCAGGTGCCGCGGCGTGTAGGCGGCGGGGCCCGCCGCGCGGCCTGCGAGCTCGCGCGGAGCCGCGCCGGCGGGAGCCAGCCGGGCGCCGCAGCGATCGCAGAAGGCGCTGCCCGGCTCGGCCGGGGCGCCGCAATCGGGGCAGGGGTTCGGGAGCGCCGCGCCGCAGCCACGGCAGAAGCGCGCGCCCAGGCGGTTCTCGCGCTGACAGGCTCCGCACCGCATCCGCAGCATCCCCCCTCGGCAAGCGGCGATTTTAGCTCTCATCGCCGGGGCCTCGTCAGTGTAGGCTGCGCGCGAGGCTCGGACCCGATGGACCAGATCCTGACTCCCAGCATCCACGAGCTGGCCGCCAAGGCGGTGGCGTTCGCGTACCGGGACTCCCTGCTCTGGTACCGGGTCCCGGCGGTCGCCGCGTCGCTGCTGCTCCTGCTCGCGAGCTTTCTCGGCGCCGGAGCGAAGCCGGGTGAAGCGGCCGGGCGGCTTCGGCGCGGCGATCTCCTCTACCTGCTCGCGCTCGCGGCCTTCCTGCTCGCGCTGCGCTGGCCGGTGCTCGCGCTCGGCGATCTGGAGGGGGACGAGAGCGTCGCGGTCTCGGCCGCGCTCACCCGCTTTCTCGAGCCCGCCTACGGCGTGGGCCTCTTCACCGGATCCGCGGGGCCGCTGCTCACCTATCCCGTCGCCGGTCTGGGTCTGCTCGGAATCCGGATCGATTACGGCGCCTCCAAGCTGGTCTCGCTGCTGCTGATGATGGCGAGCTCGGCGGTCCTGTACCTGTCGCTTCGGATCGACAGCCCGGCGCGCACGGCCCGGATCGCGCTGCTCCCGCTGCTCGCGTTCCTCGCGCTCGGCAACACCCGCTGGACGCTGTCGTATTGCTCCGAGCAGTGGATCAACCTGCTCGTGATCGTCATGCTCTTCTGCCTGCTGCGGCTCGACCGGCGGATCGGCCGCGAGGCGGTGGCTCTGGGCGGCATCGGTCTCGCGCTCGGGCTGGTCCCGCTGATCAAGTGGCAAGGCGCGCCGATGGCGGCGTTCGTGGCCGTCTGCGCCGGCCTCCTGCTGGCGCATCGCTGCCGGCGCGAGCGGGCCGGCTTCACCGAACTGGCCGTCCGACTGCTGCCGCTGGCCGCGCTGGCGCTCGCGCCGCTCCTGCTCTGGTGCGCGGTCCTGTGGAGCTTCGGCAGCCTCGCGTACTTCTTCGAGACCTACTTCGAGGCGCTCTTCAGCCAGGCGACCTCGCGCTTCTCCACCACGCTCGCGCAGCGGCTGATCGCCCTGCCGGAATGGGGCATCACGCCTTTCGTCATGCTGGGATGGTTCTGGTTCTCGAGCGCACTCTTCGCGGTGTCGGCCGCGATCGGACTGTGCTTCGTCCCGCGCTCCCGCAGCGGCCTGCGGGATCTCGCGCTGGCGGCGCTCTACCTCGGGATCAGCCTGTATGCGGTGCTCCAGCCGGGCGGTCTCTTCACGCACTATCTGAATCTGCTGCTGCAGCCCTTCGCCGTGCTCTGCATGCTGATCTTCTGCCAGCTGGCGAACGCGGCGCCGCGGCCCGCCCTGGTGCAGATCGCCTATCTCGGGCTCACGGGGCTGATTCCGACCATCGCCTACCTCGAGGACGCGCCGCTTCCCGTGCGCTACCCGCCGATGGAGGTGCGCGCGCGATCGATCGACGCCCTGCGCGCGCTCCATGTCGCCGGCTCGCCGTTGATCCAGTGGGGATGGGTCTACGCCTACTACGTCCAGACCGGAGCCACCTGGGGAACCCGGACCGGGGGCAGCCACGAGATCCTCGAGCCCTTCTTCCCGAACAAGGAGATCTACCTCTCCGACTTCGTGGCGAGCCTCGAGAGCGGACGGGCGCCGGTCTTCGTGGACACCGCGACGGAGGGGGCGCCGAGCTACGGGATCCGCGCGCTCTACGGACACGAGCGGTTCCCGGAGGTCGCCGATTCCGTCCGGCGCAACTACTTCCCCTGCGCCGAGTTCCAGGGAGCCCGCATCTACCTGAACCGCCGGCGCTACCAGGACCGGCCGGACATCCTGTCCTGGTGCGTGCTGCTGCCGCAGTGGAGACCGCATCCCAAGGCCTGACTCAGGCGGCGTCGTCGCTCAGCTGGAGGTCGTAGAGGGTCCGGTAGAGGTCGCCGCGCGAGAGCAGCTCGTCGTGGGTTCCGATCTCGCGCACCCGCCCGTGGTCGAGCACGACGATGCGCGTGGCTTCTCGCACGGTCGCGAGCCGGTGCGCGATCACGATCGAGGTGCGGCCGGCGGTGACGCGCCGCAGCGCCTGCTGGATCTGCTCCTCCGTCTCGGGATCGACGCTGGCGGTGGCCTCGTCGAGGATCAGGATCTCGGGATCCGCCGCCAGCACCCGCGCGAAGGCCAGCAGCTGGCGCTGGCCGTGCGAGAGATTCGCGCCGCGCTCCCCGAGCGGGCTCTCGTAGCCGCCCGGCAGCTCGCGGATGAAGCGGTCGGCCTGCACCCAGCGCGCGGCGGACTCGACGCGGGCGTCGTCGATGCCCGGACGCCCGAGCCGGATGTTCTCGCGCACGCTCCCCGCGAAGACGTGGAAGTCCTGGAGCACGATCCCGAGCCGCTGCCGCAGGGCGCGGGTTGCGACGCGGCGCACGTCGATGCCGTCAATTTCGATCGAGCCGGTCTCGAAGTCGTAGCTGCGCGCGAGCAGCCGCGCGAGCGTCGACTTGCCGGAGCCCGTCGCGCCCACGATCGCGACCGTCTCGCCCGGCGCGATCGAGAAGGAGACGTCGTGCAGCACGCGCGGACCGGCGCCGTAGGCGAAGCCGACGCCGCGAAACTCGACGCGCCCCGCCAGCCGCGCCGGCAGCTCGACCGGCGCCTCCGGCTCGCGCACCCGCTCCTTCCAGTCGAGCAGCTGGAAGATGCGCTCGGCGCTGGCCATCGCGCGATACACCAGGTTGTACTGCTCGCCCACCGCGACGATCGGGCGGAAGAGCAGGTCCGCCCATTGCGCGAAGAGCACCACGGTCCCGACCGTGATCTCGCGCTCGCTGACCTGGCGGCCGCCGAACCAGAGGATCAGCGCGAGCGCCGCGGGCGCCAGGCTCTCGACCAGGTTCGCGTAGGCGACCTCGAGATCGATCGCGCGCCATTCGAGCTGCCGGTTGGCGCGGTTGATCTCCCGGTAGCGCGCCAGGTTCGCGGCCTCGCGCCGGTGGAGCTGCACGATCTGGATCCCCGAGAGGTTCTCCTGGAGGTTCTGGTTGAGGCGCGACACCGAGGTGCGCAGCGCCGAATAGAGCGCGCGGGTGGCGCGCCGGAACGCCAGCGTCGCGAGGCCCACGATCGGGACCACCACCAGCAGCACGCCCGTGAGCGCCGGATCCGCCGCGAGCATCAGGGCCAGGGCGAGCGCGAAGGGCACCAGCTCGCCCACCAGCAGGCCGAAGCCGCGCAGCAGCTCGTAGAGCACCTCGACGTCGTTGGTGACCCGCGTCATCACGCGGCCGACGGCGACCTTGTCGTAGAAGGAGGGCGAGAGCGCCTGAAGATGGCGGAAGAGGTCGCGCCGCAGATCGCTCAGGGCGCCGAGCGCGGCGCGCGCGAGCAGCACGCGGTGCAGATGGCCGAAGCCGCACCAGGCGATCACCAGGACGGCGTACAGGAGCCCCGCGGCGATCAGCGGCGGGGCGCCGGTGAGGCGCTGTACCGTGTCGGCCGCGGCTCGCATCCCAAAACTAGGCGCGGCGATCCCGGAGCCCGAGACCAGCAATCCGTCGATCACGACGCGGGTCGTCACCACCGGCATCAGCACCGCCAGCAGCGAAGCGATCAGCACGCAGGCGGCGCTCCCGAAGGCCGCCGCCCGGAAGGGCCGCACGCGGCGGAACAGGCGCCGGACCAGCGCGCCGCGCAGGCCGCGGCCGGTCAGCTCGGCGTCGAAGACCGAGTGATCGCCCGCGCGCTTCACGCGGCTCCTCCGGCGGCCGCGCCCGCCAGCTCGCGCAGCAGCCGCTCGCGGCGGCCCTGGGCCTTTTCCAGCTCCGCGAAGACGCCGCCCCGCGCCCGCAGCTCGGCCGGGGTTCCCGCTTCGAGCACGCGGCCGGCCTCCAACACCACGATCCGGTCGGCCTCGCGCACGGCCGAGACGCGGTGCGAGACGAGCAGGGTGGTGCGACCGCGGCGCAGCGCGTGCAGGCGCCGGAGCACGCGCGCCTCGGTCTCGGCGTCGAGGCCCGAGAAGGAATCGTCGAGCAGCAGCACGGGCGTATCGCGCACGAACGAGCGCGCGAGCGTCACCCGCTGCTTCTGTCCGCCAGAAAGCGTGATGCCGCGCTCCCCCACCCAGGTCTCGAGGCCCTCGGGAAAGGCGGCGAGCGTGTCCCAGAGGTCCGCCGCCTCGGCCGCGGCGCGCACCTCGGCGGGCGCGCGGGAGACGTCGTCGTAGGCGACGTTCTCGCGCACGCTCTCGGAGAACAGGAACGCCTCCTGCGGCACCAGCGCGACCCGCGAGCGCAGGAACGCGAGCGGAAGTCGGCCGAGCGCGCAGCCGTCAAGTTCGATGGAGCCGGCGTCCGGCTCGAGCAGCCGCACCAGCAGGCGCAGCAGCGTCGACTTCCCGGCTCCCACACGGCCCACGATCCCGACCATCTCGCCCGCGGCGATCGAGAGCGATACGTCGCTCAGCGCCGGGCGGGAGGCGCCCGGGTAGCGGCAGGAGACGCGGCGCAGCTCGATCGCGCCGGCCAGCGTCGCGGGCGCGTCCGCCCCGGGCGGATCCGCGATCTCGGGCGCCTCGTCCAGCAGCTCGAAGAGCCGGTCGCAGCCGGCGAAGCCGCGCTGGAAGAGGTTCACCAGGTTGCCGGCCTCGCGCACCGGCCAGAGCAGCATGCCGAGATACCAGAGGAAGGCGGTGAAGGCGCCCAGCGTGATCTGGCCCGTTTGCACCTGCTGGCCGCCCGCCAGCAGGATCGTGATCGTGCAGAGGGCCCCGAGGCCCGGCATCCAGGCGGCGAGCCGTGAGCTGGTGCGCACCAGCGCGAGGTTGCGCAGGGCGTAGCCGTCGTTGACCGACTCGAAGCGGCGGATCTCGGCGTCCTCCTGGGTGAGCGCCTGGATCGTGCGGATCCCGCCCAGGTTCTCCTGGACTCGCTCGGAGAGCTCCGAGAAGCCCTCCTGGACGCGCAGCGACTGCGCGCGCAGGCGGCCCGAGAGCCGCCAGGCCACCGCGAAGATCACGGGCAGCGGCGGCAGGATCAGGAGCGCCAGCGACGGCGACTCGCGGAACATGCAGACGAAGCCGATCAGGCCGGAGAAGCCCAGCACCAGCAGCGTGCGCGACCCCTGGGCCACCAGCTGGCGCACCAGCCCGATGTCGTTGATGGCGCGTGCCATCAGGTCGCCGGTCCGGTAGCGGGCGAAGAAGCCGGGCCCCTGCCGCTCCAGGTGCTCGTAGAGCCGGTTGCGAAGGTCGAAGGCGACGGCGACGCCGATCCGGCGGACCGCGCGGCGGCCGATCAGGATCGCGGCGAAGCGCCCGGCCACGCACGCGACGATTCCGGCCGCGATCGCGAGGCCCGCCGGCCGCCCGGCGGCGATCCGGTCGATGCCCGCGCCGAGCAGCTGCGGAATCGCGGCCTCGAACAGCCTCGACCCCACCAGCAGCAGATTGCCCGCCGAGAACGGCAGCCAGTAGCGCCGGTAGTAGGGCAGCAATCGCCGCAGCGGATGCATCGGGTAGGGATCGAGACTAGCAATCGAGCGGTCCCCCGCGATGGCTGCGGCGCCGTTATCTTCCTGCCCGATGTGGTTCTGGCTCCTCGGCGCATTTGCGCTCGGATACGCCATCGCGCGGGTGACGTTCGGCTACCCGCGCCCGGCGCGGCGCTTCGATTCGCTGCTCCGGTCCGAGGTCGCCTTCCTGGCCGGCGCCGGGGAGGCCACCTTCCCGGCGGGCGGCGACATCCCCGCCTCTGGCCTGGACGCCGATCTCCCCGCCTACACCGATCGGTTATTGACCGCGGCGCATCCGCGCATGCGCCTGCTGATGCACCTGCTCTTCTTCCTGGTCGAGCACGCGACGATCGTCTTCCCCGCGCCGGGCCGCCGGGGCTGGCGGCGCTTCTCGGCGCTGGACGCCGAGCAGCGCGCGGCGGTGCTCGAGGGCTGGCGAACCAGCCGGCTCTTCCCCCGCCGGCTGGTCTTCGCGAGCCTGCGCGCCATCCTGACGATGGGCTACTTCGCCTTTCCGCCCGTGCTGCGCCAGCTCGGACTCGCGCCCTATGAGATCCCGACGCCGGTCTGCGAGGCCGATCTCTGGACTCCGCGGATCGGCGCCTCGCGCAGCAGCGTCCGGCGCTCGCGCGCGGATCTCACCCCTCCCAGCGACGGCACGCCGATCCCGCTGGAGGCACCCCTCCACCCCGCCTACCGGAAGGGCGCGCGGTGAGCGCCGCCGCGGACGTCGACCTCCGCGTCTTCGCCGACTACGACCGCGACGTGCGCGAGGAGGCGGACGTGGTGGTGGTGGGGTCGGGCCCCTGCGGCGCGGTCGTGGCGAAGGAGCTGACGGACGCGGGGCTGCGCGTGCTGCTCCTCGAGGAGGGGCCCCCCTTCACGCCCGCCGACTTCGAGCTCGACGGCCCGCTCTCGATGGCGCGCACGCTGCGCGAAGGTGGCCTGCGGACCACTCTGGGCACCGTGATGCCCACCATGCAGGCCATTTGTCTGGGCGGCGGCTCGCTCGTGAACTCCGCGATCTGCGTGCGGGCTCCCGAGTTCGTGCTCGACCGCTGGTGCGCCGATTTCGATCTCGCGCAGACCCGGCGCGCGGATCTCGATCCCCACTACGACGCGGTCGGCGAGTTCCTCGGCATCTCCCCCACCCCCGAGAACGTGCTCGGCCCGCGCAACCTGCTCTTCAAGAAGGGCTGCGATGCGCTCGGCATCTCGTCCGAGCCGATCTCGCGCAACGTGCGCGGGTGTCGCGGAAGCGGGGAGTGCTTCACCGGCTGCCGCTCGCGCGCGAAGCAATCGATGGACATCTCGTACCTGCCGGCGGCGCTGCACGGCGGCGCGAAGGTGCTCAGCTCGGTGCGGGTGGAAGAGGTGCTGGTCGAGGGGCGCCGCGCGGTCGGCGTGGTCGGACGGGTGGTGGCGCCCTTCACGGGAAGGCCGGGCTTCGCCGTCCAGGTGCGGGCGCGCCGGGTGGTGCTCGCCGCCGGCTGCATGGCGACGCCGGTGCTGCTCCAGAAGAGCGGAGACCTGGCGAACGGCTCCGGGCAGGTGGGCGCGAACCTCCAGTTCCACCCGGGTGTCGCGATGCTGGGCGTCTTCCCGGATCCGGTCCACCCGCAGTTCGGCGCCACCCAGGGCTATCAGTCGCTCCACTACCTGCGCGAGGGCTTCAAGCTGGAGACGCTGTGGGCGCCTCCCGCCGTGCTCGCGGTCCGGATGCCCGGCTCCGGGTTCGCCCTCAAGCAGCGGCTGGCGCGGGTGCCGCGTTCGGCGGTCTGGGACGCGATCGCGAGCTGCAACCGCTCGCTCGGCTCCGTGCGCGCGCGCAGCCGCGGGCTGGATCCCAAGCTCACCTGGAGCCTGCACGAGGACGACGTCCCGATCCTGGCCAAGGCCCTCCACACGCTGGCGCGGATCTTCTTCGCGGCCGGGGCGCAGACGGTGCTCCCCGGCGTGCACGGGATCCCGGAGGAGCTGTGCTCGCTGGCCGAGGCCGAGGTGCTCCGGACCCGGAAGTTCCGCGCGAGCGAGTTCCTGACGGGGGGGAACCACGCCTTCTGCTCGACCCGCATGCACGGGGACGCGAGCCGGGGGGTGGTCGACGAATTCGGCCGCTGCCACGACCTCGAGGGCCTCTACATCGCGGACACGGGGATCTTCCCCCAGTGCCCCTCCGTCAACCCGATGTGGACCGGCATGGCCCTGGCGCACCGGCTGGCCGGCCGGATCGCGGCCGGGGGCTGAGCCCGGGTTTTCCCCCTTCACCCTCCCCCCCGGTCGGCCGATAGGGGGGTGTCCGCGGGGGTCCCTCCGCGGTCGGGGGGGTAGCGTGACGAAGTGGCTCGTCGTGGCGGCGCTCGCCGCCGGCCTGCTCGCGCCGCCCGGTGCGCAAGCCGCCGGGGGTCCCGCCGAGTGCGCTCGGCTGAGGCGCCAGATCGCTCACTTCCAGGGCATGACGGATCGCGCCGAGGCGCTCCAGAACGAGCTGTGGATGGAGCGCATGGGGCAGCACCTCTCGCTGCTCAAGGGGCGCCAGCAGAAACGCTGCCCGAACGACGTCCCGACGGACGACAGCACGGCGCGGGCCTTCATGGCGCTGCTGCGCGTCGCCGGTGAGGCGGCCCTCACGTACTTCACGTTCGGGGCGATGTAGCCCGCATCAAGCGCGCCTCCGAGGGGGCCGATGGGCCCATGCAGGAGCGCGCGGCGGATGCAGCACTACGTCCTGATCCCGCTGATCTCGTGCATCGTCACGGCGATGCTCGCGAGCGCGATCCTGACCCGCAACCACCGGGATCCGCGCAATCGCCTGGCCGCGCTGGTGGTGAGCGGGGCGAGCTTCTGGGCCCTCTGCGAGGTGGTCTGGAACACCAGCAGCGACGAGGCCACCGTTCTGTGGCTGGTGCGCGCGTCCACGCTCGGCTGGGTCTTCATCGGGCCCCTCGTGCTCCATCTCTTCCTGGGCCTCACGGGGGCCGCCGCGCGCCGCACGCGGCGCGCGCTCCCGGTGCTCTACGCGACCGGGGCCATGCTGCTGCTGCTCGATTGGATGACGCCCTGGATGCACCCGTCGGTCGAACGCACGAGCTGGGGCTGGGCCTTCTCCCTCGGCCCCGCCTATCCGGTGTTCATCGCCTTCACGCTGACGAGCGTCGGTCTCGCCATCGGGTTCGCGTTCTCCGGTTATCGCCGGCTGGCCTCGCCGGGGGAACGGGCGCAGGCCATCTGGGTGATGATCGGGCTCTCCGCGCCGCTCTCGATCGCCACCATGACCGACGGCGTGCTGCCCTATCTGGGCGTGCAGGTGCCGCGCCTCGGCACGGCCACCTTCGTAGTACTCGGCGGGACGATCTCCTGGAGCTTCTTCCGCTACGGCTATTCGCTGCTCGCGCCGGGCGATTTCGCCCGCGAGATCCTCGAGACGCTGCCGGACGGTGTCGCGATGCTGCGCCTCGACGGCAGCGTGCGCAGCGCGAACGAAGCGCTGGCGCGGCTGCTCGAGTGCCGGCCCGACGAGCTGACCGGGCTGCGTCTCACGAACCATCTCGAGCCGCCGGCGGCGCTCTTCGAGCCGGCGGCGCCCGCGGATCGCCAGTGCGAGCTGCGCACCTTCGGTGGGCGTCGCACCCCGGTGGCGGTGGCCTCGACGCTGCTGCGCGATCGCCAGGGCTCTGCCCTCGGGCACGTGGTGGTGATGCGCGACCTCGCGGAGATCAACTCGCTGCGCCACGGGCTCCTGCTCTCCGGACGCCTGGCCGCCGTGGGCGAGCTGGCGGCGGGGATCGCGCACGAGATCAACAATCCGCTCGCCTTCGCCAAGGCGAACCTCGCGCTCCTGCGCGAGCACTGGGAGGTGTTCGTCGATTCGGTCCGCAAGCCGGGCGACCGGGCGCACGCCACGGCGCTGCTCGCCGAGGGCGAAGAGCTGATCGACGAATCGCTGGAGGGCGTCGAGCGCGCCGCCGCCATCGTGCGCGACGTGCGCGGCCTTGCGCACGCCGGCAGCCGGCGCCGCGAGCTGACGGACCTCAACCAGCTGCTCGACGGCGTGCTGCGCATGGCGGCGCCGCAGCTGCGCAAGCACGCGACGGTCTACAAGGAGTGGGGCGTCCTCCCGCCCATTACGTGTGTGCCGCAGGAGATCCAGCAGGTGTTCCTGAACGTCGTGCTGAACGCCGGACAGGCGATCGCCGTTGCCGGCACCATCAAGCTCGTGAGCCGCGTGGAGGGCGCGCAAGTGGTGGTCGACGTGGAGGACGACGGCGGCGGCATCCCACCCGAGATCAAGAGCCGGATCTTCGATCCTTTTTTTACGACCAAGCCGGTGGGGGAGGGGACGGGGCTCGGCCTCTCGATCGCCTACGGGATCGTGCGCAAGCACGGGGGCGAGATCACGGTCGCGTCCGAGGCCGGCCGCGGCACCCGCTTCTCCGTGCGGCTTCCCGCCGACGCGGATACAATGCCCGGCTAGAACCCCAGCCGAGGCCCCCCATGAAGCTCTACGACAGCAGCATGGCGCCCAATCCGCGCCGCGTCCGCGTCTTCCTCGCCGAGAAGGGCATCAGCGTCCCCTCGGTGCAGGTGGACATCGGCAAGGCCGAGAACCGGGAAGCCGCCTATCTCGCGAAGAACCCGATGGGGGGCGTCCCCATCCTCGAGCTCGACGACGGGACGGTGATCAGCGAGACGGTCGCGATCTGCCGCTACTTCGAGGAGATCCAGCCGCGGCCGCCGCTGATGGGCACCGACGCCAAAGACCGCGCGATCGTCGAGATGTGGCAGCGCCGGATGGAGCTGGAGGTGGCGATCCCGATCATGCAGACGTTCCGCAACACGCATGCCTTCTTCAAGGGCCGCATCCCGCAGGTGCCCGAGTACGGAGAAGTGTGTCGCGCGGCCGCCACCAAGCGCCTCGAGTGGGTGGATTCCGAGCTCGCGAAGCGGGAGTTCATCGCCGGCCCGCGCTACACGATCGCCGACATCACGCTGCTGATCGGAATCGATTTCGGCCGCGTCGTGAAGATCGGCATCCAGCCCGAGCAGAAGAACCTGGCGCGCTGGTACGAGGCCGTCTCCTCGCGTCCCAGCGCCAAGGCCTAGCGCCCCGATGCGCACGCGACGCCTGGGCCGCACCGGCCTGGTGGTGCCCGAGATCTGCATGGGCACCATGACCTTCGGCAGCATGGCCGACGAGGCCACCAGCCTGCGTTGCCTCGACATGGCCTGGGACGCCGGCGTCACCTTCATCGACACGGCCGAGGTCTACCCGGTGCCGCCCGACCCGAAGTGGGCCGGCCGCAGCGAGGAGATCTGCGCCAAGTGGCTCGCGGGCCGCTCGCGCGACGCGGTCACGATCGCGACCAAGGTGGCCGGGCCGGGCGGCGGCTGGTTCCAGGTGCCGGTCCGATCCGGACAGAGCGCGCTCGACCGCCACCACATCGAGCGCGCGGTCGAAGCCAGCCTGATGCGCCTGAACACGGACTACATCGACCTCTACCAGACGCACTGGCCGGATCCGAATTTTCCGATCGAGGAGACGCTGGAGGCGCTGGATCGGCTGGTCGAGCAGGGCAAGGTGCGCGCGATCGGTTGCAGCAACCAGAGC
Organism: Myxococcota bacterium; assembly: GCA_036560145.1. Lineage (GTDB taxonomy): Bacteria > Myxococcota_A > UBA9160 > UBA9160 > SMWR01 > DATBRV01. The sequence goes on along the minus strand of DATBRV010000120.1, from coordinate 13,909 downwards.
GCCTATGGCCTGACCAGGAGCCTTTGGATGTCGGATCGCCTGGGCGTCGCCCGCTACGAGACGATCCAGAACAACTACAGCCTGATGGCGCGGCGCTTCGAGGACGAGCTGGCGTTCGTTTGCAAGCGCGAGCAGGTGAGCCTGCTCGCCTACAGTCCGATCGGCGGCGGCGTGCTCTCGGGCAAGTACCAGGACGGCGCCTGGCCGGCGGGCTCGCGCTTCTCGGGCTACCGCGGCGGCGCTCCGCGCAACCGGGTCATGACGGACCGCTTCGTGAACGAGCGCACGCTCGCTTCGACGGCGCGCTTCGCTGAAATAGCCCGGCAGTGCGGCCTCTCGCCCGTGACCTTCGCGGTGGCCTGGGTGCTGTCGCACGATTTCGTGGGCGCGGCCATCATCGGCGTCACCTCGCTCGAGCAGCTCGCCGATCACCTCGCTGCGGCGGACGTCAAGCTGCCGCCCGAGGCGGTCGCCGCGGTGGATCGCATCTCGAAGGAGATCCGCTATCCGATGGAGTAGCGCGAGCGCGTTCGGCGTGGCGGCCGCCTGTCTGCTGGCGGCGCAGGCCCAGGCTCGCGGTGCGGACGGCAAGTTCGAGAAGCGCACCTCCTCGCACTTCGTCCTCTACCAGGACGTCGCGATCGACGAGTCGAGCGGCCTGCGCGGCTCGCGCCGCTTCGAGCAGATGGTGCTCGCCGAGCTGGAGTCGGCCCATGACCGGCTGCGCGCGCAGCTCGGCCTCGAGCCGCCGCGCGCGATCGAGGTCGTGATCTACGACCCGGCGATCTTCGATCGCGAGTTCGCCGGGCTGTTCCGCTTCTCGGCGGCCGGCTTCTACGCGGGCGTGATCCGCGTGCGCGGCGACACCGTGCTCGGAAACGCGCTCTCGCGCGTGCTGCACCACGAGCTGGTGCACGCGGCGCTCGACGCCGCGATGCCCTCGGCCGTGCTGCCGGCCTGGCTGAACGAGGGCCTCGCCGAATGGTTCGAAGCGCGCGCCGCCGGCAAGCGCCACCTCTCCGACCGCGAGCTCGCCGTGCTGGTGCACTACCGCCGGCAGGGATCCCTCTTCTCGCTCGCGCAGCTCTCCGCGCCGAGCTTCGTCGGCTTCGGACCGGAGGCCGCCCAGCTCGCCTATCTCGAGTCCTACGGGATGCTGGCCTACCTCGCGCGCGTCTCGGGCGAGCGCGCGCTACGCGACTTCGTCGAGGAGCTGGTGCGCACGCGCAACCTCCCGCGCGCGGTCCAGCGCGCGTTTCGCGCGGATCTCGCCGAGCTCGAGGCGGGTTTCCAGGCGGAGCTCGGCTAGCGTTCGCCCCATGTCCGCGCGCCCGCTCTCCGTTCTCCCGATCCTCCTGCTCCTCGCGGCCGCCGCCGCGTGCAGCGAGGGCCTCCCGCCGAACCAGCACCGGGCGCGCGGCGTCGTGCGCGAGGTGCTGCTCGAGGAGCATCAGGTGGTGATCGAGCACGAAGAGATCGAAGGCCTGATGCCCGCCATGACCATGAGCTTCGACGTCCCCGACCACGCGGTGCTCGAAAAACTCTCCGCGGGCCAGGCGATCGATTTCACCGTCGAGGCGACGGGCAAGAGCTTCCGGGTGGTGGAAGCGACCGTGCGGGGCGCCGCCGGCAGCGCCGGCTCCTCGGGCTCGTTCTCGGAGCTGGCCGAGGAGCGCGACCCGGCGCCGGAATTCGATCTGATCGACCAGAGCGGCGCCAAGCTCGCGCTCGCCGATCTGCGCGGGAAGCTGGTGCTGCTCGACTTCATCTTCACCAGCTGCCCGGGCCCGTGCCCGATGCTCACCAGCGCGCACGTGACGCTCCAGCGCATGCTTCCGCCGGAGCTGCGCGCGCGCACGCGCTTCGTCTCGATCTCGCTCGACCCGCTGCGCGACAACCCGATGGCGCTGCGCGCCTACGCGCAGGAGCGCGGCGCGGACCTCACCCATTGGTCCTTCCTCACCGGCGATCCCGAAGCGATCGAAGCCGTGCTGAAGGGTTACGGCGTGGGCAGCCAGCGCCGTCCCGACGGCCAGATCGATCACCTGGTCGCGACCTTCCTGATCGACGCCGAGGGCCGCATCGCGCAGCGCTTCATCGGCCTCGAGCACGAGCCCGAGGAGCTGCTGCGCGCGCTGGAGGCGCAGGGCGGCTGACGTCGGGGGCGGCGGACGGCCGGGGCCTACCGTCTTCTGCAGTGGGGTAGAATGGACGGCGACCAGGGAGGCCTCGTGGTCACTCTCCTCGCTCCTCTCGTGGCGCTGCTTCCGCTGCTGGCTCCGGCGCTGGCGTTCGCTGATGCGCCGCTCGTCCCGAAACCGGCCGGCGCCATGCGCGCCATCGCAGCGAGCTACGCCAGCCTGCCCTTCCAATTCGAGAGCAATCGCGGCCAGGTCGATCCGAACGTGAAGTTCGTGGCCCGCGGAGACGGATACACGCTGTTTCTCACCCCGGCGGAGGCGCTGCTGGTCCTCAGCGAGCGCACGGCGAACGCCGAGGCTCGCGCGATGCTCCGAATGAGCATCGTCGGCGGCGACCCGCGGGCGCGCGTCGTCGGACTCAGCCCAGCACCGGGCAAGAGTCACTACCTGGTAGGACGGGATCCCCGAAGCTGGAGCCGGGACATCGTGCGCTACCAGCAGGTCGCATACCGGGAGATCTATCCCGGCATCGACCTGATGTTCCGCGGGAGCGGCGGGCAGCTCGAGTTCGACTTCGTCGTCGAACCCCGCAGCGACACCGACGCGATCCGGCTGCGCTTCGACGGCGTGGAGCAGGTTGCGCTCGCCGACGACGGAGCTCTGGTGTTGCGAACGCCTGGCGGCCAGATCGTCCAGCATGCTCCGGTGGCCTTCCAGGAGATCGACGGGGTGCGAAGATCCGTCGGCAGCGGATACGTGCTGCACGGCGCTCGCGAGGTGGGGTTTCGACTGGACGGGTACGATCGTGATCGGCCGCTCACGATCGACCCGGTGCTCAGCTACGCGAGCTTCCTCGGTGGCGCCGACGATTGGAATAGCGACGATGCCTACGGCATCGCGGTCGATGCGTCCGGAAACGTATACATCGCGGGAACCACGCTCGCTGTCGCATTCCCCACGGTGAACGCGTTCCAGCCCGACCTTTCACCGGGGCGCTGCGGGACCTCGTTTCCGAACACGCCGATCCCGTGCCAAGACCTGTTCGTCGCGAAGCTCTCCCCCGATGGCGCGACACTCCTCTACTCCACCTATCTTGGCGGCGGCGACTCGGAGCGGGTGCGGGGCATCGCGGTCGATGCCGACGGCAACGCCTACCTGACCGGAGAGACCTCTTCGACGAACTTTCCCACGACACCCGGCGCCTTCCAGACGCTGAGGGCGGGAGGCTCCGATGCCTTCGTGGTGAAGCTCGCTCCGGACGGATCGCACCTCGTCTACTCCACCTACCTCGGCGGCACTGGGGCGTGTTGCGACCTGGGCAATGCGATCGCCATCGATTCGGCCGGCAACGCCTACGTCACAGGAGCGGGAGATTCTCCCGACTTCCCGACGCTGCATCCCGTGCAGGGCTCTTTTGCCGGATTCGTCGATGCGTTCGTGACGAAGCTCGACCCGTCGGGCTCGGCGCTCGTGTACTCCACCTACCTCGGAGGGCTCGCCGCCGACCAGGGGCTCGCCATCGCCGTGGACGCCGCCGGTAGCGCCTACGTCTCTGGCTTCACCGGCTCACTGGACTTTCCCATCGAGAACGCTCTTCAGCCGGCCTTCGGCGGCGTGTTCGACGCCTTCGTGGCGAAGTTCGCTCCGGACGGATCGTCGCTCTCCTACTCGACCTATCTCGGCGGCGAGAGCAACGAGTGGGCCAGCTCGGTCGGCGTGGATCGCGAGGGCCATGCCTATGTCGCCGGGCCTACCTTCTCGACCGACTTCCCGGTGAGCCAGGGCGCGCTTCAACCCGTGTTCGCGGGCGGTGGCGCCGACGCCTTCATCAGCAAGCTCGCTCCGGGCGGGTCCTCGCTGCGCTACTCGACCTACCTGGGAGGAGAGGGCACGGATATCGCCGCGTCGATTGCGCTCGTCGACGACGTGGCCGTGGTCGCGGGCGCCACGGGGTCCGATGCATTCCCGACCCGGAAGGCCCTTCAGCAAGCGCGGGCGGGGCAGGACGACGTCTTCGTGGCGGCGATCGATGCGAGCGGATCGGAGCTGCTCTTCTCCACGTACCTCGGCGGCAGCGGATCCGAATCGGCGGCTGCGCTTGCCGTCGACGCGGCCGCCGGCATCCACGTTGCGGGCTGGAGCAATTCGTCGGACTTCCCGACGGTGAATCCGCTGCAGTCGACCCTGGCCGGGTACAGGGACGCGTTCGTGGCCAGGCTCGACGACGTGATCCCGACCCAGCTCGAGGTCGACATCGACATCAGGCCCCGCAAAACACGCAATGAGATCCCGCTGCGCAGCCACGGCGTGGTGCGGGTGGCGATTCTCGGCTCCGATGCGTTCGACGTGGCAGACGTCGACCCCTCCACCCTTGCCTTCGGCCCCGCGAGCGCGGCGCCCGTGCATCCGAACCTGCGTCCACGGGACGTGAACGGCGACGGGCGAAAGGATCTCGTCTCGCGCTATCGGATCCAGGCGACTGGTATCGCGGCGGGCGACACCTCGGCGTGCCTCACGGGCGAAACCCTGGATGGCAGGCCCTTCGACGGCTGCGATGCGATCGTCACTCGTCCGCCCGACCCCCGCCGCTAGGATCGCGCTTCGCAGCTTGCTACCCGCGCGCCGGCGCGCTCCGCCGCTCGATCCAGGTGTGGTAGCGGCGCGGCGCCAGGAACGTGAGCCAGATCGAGAGGCCGATCGGCAGCGTCAGCAGGCGCGTGATGCCGAGCACCACGGGGCTGCCGAAGCTGTTCTCCTCGCGAAACCCGCCGGCCAGGATCGCGCTGCCGATGCCGAGGATCGTGATCGCCACCACGCACCCCGTCCAGATCGCGAAGAGCAGGAAGCGGTTCACGACCACGGGATCCGCGAGGCCGATGCGCAGGCGGCGCCGCAGCAGCCGCCAGTAGCGCAGCGATTCGACGAACACCCAGAGGTAGGACGCATAGGGCAGGAACCGCCCCCAGAAGCTCGCATTCGCGGCGAAGCCGCCGCTGCGCAGCTCCGCGGCCCAGAGCGCCGCGATCGCCGCGCTGCCGCCCCAGGCCAGCGCCTTCGCCCAGCCCGCGCGGGGATGGAAGACGCACCAGGCGAAGAGCAGGAGCGCGATGCCTCCCACGCCGAAGAGGCCGGCCACCAGCGCGCGCAGCGCCTCGGCGTGCTGCGGATCGAAGCGCGTGATCCGGATCGACACGCTGATCGCGAGCGGCGCGGCGAGGAAGTAGATCCCGACCAGCAGCTCCGGAAGCCGCCGGGTCCGGATGGCGAGGCGGAGCAGGCGCGCCGAGAGCAGCGCCATCGCGAGCGTGACGAGGAGGCCGAGATCGGTCGCCTGGAGCTGGAAGCGCACCCGGGCCGCCCTCCGTTCGCACTCTCATCGGACGCGGCGCCGGAGCCCTTGAGGCGGGCGGGAGCTTGCGCTCAGGCCGTCTTCTGCGCTTCGAGCGCGGCCCAGCGCGCGTAGGCAGCCTCGAGCCCCGCGGCGAGCTCGGCGAGCCGGGCGTGCACGCGGCCCTGATCGCTCGCGTTGCGGCGGTAGAGCTCCGGGTCCGCCGCGCGCTCCAGCAGCTGCTTCTGCTCGGCTTCGAGCGCTTCGATCTGCGCGGGCAGCGCCGCGAGCTCTCGCTGCTGCGCGAATCCGAGCCGCCCGGGCTTCGGGCGCGGAGGGCTCGGCGTTTCGCGCGGGTCGCCGCGCGGCGGGGCCGGCCGCGCGGCCGCGGCCTGCGCCGCGCGGCTCTGCCGCATCGCATCGGTGTAGCCGCCGACGTACTCCTGCACGCGGCCCTCGCCCTCGAAGACCAGCGCCGAGGTCACGACGTTGTCGAGGAAGGCGCGATCGTGGGAGACCACCAGCAGCGTGCCGCTGAACTCCACCAGCTTCTCCTCGAGCAGCTCGAGCGTCTCGACGTCGAGATCGTTGGTCGGCTCGTCGAGCACCAGCAGGTTCGCGGGCTGCGCGAGCAGGCGCGCCAGCAGCAGGCGGTTGCGCTCGCCGCCGGAGAGCGAGGAGACGGGCGAGCGCGTGCGCTCGGGAGCGAACAGGAAATCCTGGAGGTAGCCGATCACGTGGCGGCGCTGCCCCTGGATCTCGATGTACTCGCTGCCCTCGGCCACGTTCTCGAGCACGGTCTTCTCGAGGTCGAGCTGGGCGCGCAGCTGATCGAAGTAGGCGATCTCGAGCCGGGTTCCGAGGCGCACGCGCCCCGAAGCGGGCGCGAGTTCGCCGAGCAGCAGGCGCAGCAGCGTGGTCTTGCCCGCGCCGTTCGGTCCGACCAGCCCAATGCGATCGCCGCGCAGGATGCGCAGCGAGAGGTCTCGCACGATCGGCGCGCCGCCCCAGCCGTACGAGAGCTTCTCGGCGTCGATCACGAGCTTGCCCGAGGTCTGGCCTTCGTCGACGGTGATGCGCGCGCTGCCGGGGCGCTCGCGGCGCCGGGCGCGCTCTTCGCGCAGCGCGACGAGCGCGCGCACGCGGCCTTCGTTGCGCGTGCGCCGCGCCTGGATGCCGCGCCGGATCCAGATTTCCTCTTCGGCCAGCTTCTTGTCGAAGAGCGCGTTGCGCCGCTCCTCCTGCTCGAGGGCCGCGGCCTTCTTCTCGAGGAAGCTCGCGTAGCTGCCCGACCACGAGGTCAGCGCGCCGCGGTCGAGCTCGAGGATGCGCGTCGCGAGGCGCCCGAGCAGCGTGCGATCGTGGGTCACGAAGAGGACGGCGCCGCGCAGCGCGAGCAGCTGCTCCTCGAGCCACTCGATCACCTCGACGTCGAGATGGTTGGTGGGCTCGTCGAGCAGCAGGAGATCGGGCGCGCCGACCAGCGCGCGCGCCAGCGCCACGCGGCGCCGCCAGCCGCCCGAGAGCTCGCCGAGCCGCGCGTCGGCCGAGAGCCCCAGACGCGCGAGCACGTCGTCGACGCGTTGGTTCAGGCTCCAGCCGTCCTGCGCCTCGAGCTCGTGCTGAAGCTGCTCGAGGCGCCGAAGCAGGGACGGGTCGGCGCCGACGTCGTGCGAGACGCGGTGATACTCGGCCAGCAGGCGTCCGACCCCGGCGACCCCCTCGGCGACCATGTCGAAGACCGTGGCGCCCCCTGCCTCGGGGAGCTCCTGCGAGAGTCGGGCGATCCGCAGACCCGGCTGCCGCCAGATCTTCCCGCCATCGGGCGTGAGCTCTCCCTCGACGAGCTTGAGCAGCGTCGACTTGCCTGCGCCATTCCTGCCGATCAGGCAGGCGCGCTCGCCGGCGTCGATCTGGAAGCTCGCCCGCTCGAGCAGGGTCTCGAGACCGAAGGCGATGGAGACGTCTTCGAAGCTCAGCAGGGGCATGTCAGGCGGCGCTCGGGCTAGCCGCGGCGCGACGCGATCGCGGCGTCGTCGGCGACCAGCGAGTTGACGTAGTCGTCGGCGAGGGCCTTCTCGGGGTGCCGGCCGGCCAGCTGGCCCATGAACGGAGGATGGATCGAGTAGCCGAGCAGCTGGCGCAGGCGCGGCGACATCGCCTTCGCGCGCTCCCGGGGAACCGAGAGGGTGAAGTTCTCCTGCTGGCGCGCCCACGGCTCGCAGTACTGGTGGCTGAAGGCGCGCCGCGGGGCCGAGGAGCGGTTGGCGCCGCCGCGGTGCAGCAGCGTGCCTGCAAAGAGGACGAGCGATCCGGCGGGCATCTCGACCGGCGTGAGACGCGCCACCAGATTCTGGTCGTCGGGCATGTCGGGATCCACGGTGTAGGTGCTCGCGACCCGCTCGTCGTCCCAGGCGTGGCTGCCGGGGATCACCTCGGTGGCGCCGCCGACGGCGGTGAAGTCGTCGAGCGCCCAGATGGTCGAGACGCTCACCGCCGGACGCGGCCTCGGCAGCGTGTAGAACGTATCGTCGTAGTGGATCGGCTGGGGCGTCTCGCCGGGCTGGATGCAGATCGCCTGACTCGCGGTCAGCAGATAGCCGGGCTGGAGCAGCGCGTCGACGAACTCGAGCACGGCGGGGTGCTCGGCCGTGCGTTCGAACACCTCGCCGCGGCCGACGAGAGAGTAGACCCGCTGCGTCCGTTCGCCCTCGAAGTTGTTGCGGCCCCGGAGATCGAGATCGATGTAGGGCTGCAGCGCCGCGCGCAGGGCCTCGATCTCGGACCAGCCGAGGACTCCTCGCAGGATCACGAAGCCGTGCTCGCGGTAGTCGTCGAGTTGGCGGGCGGCGGAAGTCATCTGCTCCCGACGGTAACGCCAGCCGAGGCCTCGACGCCACGAGGCGAACGGCGTCGGGTTCGCTCTTGTACCCCGCGCCGCCGCGCGCTTATGGTGTCGCGAGGGGGGGAGCGAGGAGGAGTCGAATGACGCGGCGCTGCGCCCGCTTCCTGGTCGCCGGTCTGACGGCGACGGCCGCGACCGCGCTCGCGGCTCCTGGCCTCGCCTCGGACCTCCTGGTCCTTCGCGACGGCTCGCGTCAGGCGGGCCGGTTGATGGGGTGCGCCGGAGCGAATTGCGCGTTTGACAGGGGCGTGGTCCCTCGCGAGCGCATCGAGTGGATCGGCTTCGGCGTCGCCGAGGACGTCGCCCCTCCCGCTCCCAGCCAGACCCGGGAGGACGAGATCCACCTCGTGGCGGGCGGGACCCGGGTGGCGGCCGTGCGCGGCATCACCCTCGCCGCGGTGTCGACGGCGGAGGGACCCATCGACCGCGAGAGCGCGCGCTGGGTGCGCCTGGCGGCCGGAGCAGCGGAAGAGCAGGCGGCGACTCCCCCGGCCCCGCGTCCCGCGCCGCCGCGCAGAACGCCGCGCTCCGCCGGGGATCGGGTGAGTCCCTGCCCCGCGGACCAGCCCCTGGGCGGCTTCGTCGAGCTCGATCAGACCTATCACACCTACTCCGATCGATGTCACGGGCAGGCGAAGCTCTGGTTCGAGCTGGTCGCCGCTCCGCAGCTTCCCTGGCCCGCCGTGCTCGGGCAGGCGTACCACGCCAGGACGATCGTCTACGAGCTGTCGAGCCGCGGCTGCTTCGGGGTCCCGAATCCGGCCGGGCGGTCCTGCAGCGCTCCCCGTCGCCGGGTCTCGGGGCGCGTCGACTTCGGCGTCGGCCAGTTCGGCGTCGAGAACTTTCCGTCTTCGATCTCGTTCCACCCGACCGGACCGGAGATCGGGTTCTCGACCTTGCCCGACGAGATCAGCCGGGGACTCGTGCTGCCGCTGACCTGTGTCGACACGGGCGGATCATCGACCGGAGACTGGACCTACTCCGTCGGCGGCGCGGTGATGCCCTTCAGCCGGGGCGGTTGCTCGGAGCCCGGGCGCAATTTCGCGTGCACCGCGGCGACGCTCTGCGAAGGAGAGGCGAGAGCGGACTGCACCCTGCATCCGGACCGGTACGCCGTGATCCCCTTCCGCGGAGAGGAGTCCTGGTCCCTCTCCTGGCCGGACCAGCGGGCCGAGGACCACGCGTACTACTGGGAGGTCTGCTGCGGCTGCGGCGAGCCCGGCCGCGATTCGCGAAGGGGGGCGGCGCCGACCTCCACGCCGGAGTCCGACGAGCAAGCGTGTCCCGAGCCGCGCAACGAGCAGGCGCTCCTCGAAGCGGCGCGCGCGCAGCGGATGGATCTGATCCGGCAGCTCTACGCGGTCGACGACCAGCGCGACCTGCTGGAGCGCCGGCGGGACGCGCTCTCCGGCGGAGACCCGCGCCGCGATCCGCTGAACGAGCAGATCCAGGCGCTCGACGCCCGCATGGCCGCGCTGCGAGCCGAGATCGCCGCCAAGGAGAACGAGATCGCGAATCTCCAGGAGGTGTACCGCCGGGCCTGCGAGGAGTATCAGGGCTGTCGCGGCGGCGACGCCGCGGCGTGCAATCCGTAGCCCGGGCCGGCGCGCCTAGGAGCCCCGGATCCGGATCTCCACCCGGCGATTCGCCTGATGATCCGGCTCGGTGTTGCCGGTGCGGACCGGTCGGGACTCTCCGGCGCCCGCGGCCGTGATCCGGCCTGCGGCCACGCCGCGCGAGATCAGCCAGGCGCGCACCGACTGCGCCCGCCGCTCCGAAAGCGCCTGGTTGTAGGCCTCGTCGCCGCGCAGATCGGTGTGGCCCTCGATCGCGACCGTCGCGTTCGGCCTCGAGTTCACCACCGTGAGCAGGGCGCCGAGCTGCTGTTCGGCGGCCGGCTTGAGCTCCGCCTTGTCGAAGTCGAAGAGCACGTCGGCGGAGAGGTCGATCTTGATCTCCTGCGGCGTCACCTCCGCCTTCAGCTCCTTCAGGGCTCCCTCGAGGCCGAGCGTCTTTCCGCCCGCGGCGATTCCGCCGGCGTCGGCGCCGCCCAGGCCCTCGATCGGCACCGCCTCGAAGAGCAGGAAGTTCGGGAGCCCCAGGTCGACCTGCGTCACCTCGTCGGGCGGCGCCTGGAAGGTGAGACTCATCAGGACCGGCACGCCGTGCGTGAGGGAGTGGAGCCAGAAGCGACCGCCGTCGCCGCTGTCGCTCTGGGGCTGGCCCTGATAGCTGCCCTCCGTGTCCTTCAGCACCGGGTACTTGCGCTTGCTGGCCGGATCGAGCGCGAATGCTTCGCCATACACCAGCGCCGGTACGTCGAGCGGCTCGCCGGCGACCTGCTCGAGCTTGAGGCGGAGCTTGAGCTCCTTTTCGCTGCGTCTGGCCGAGACGATCTTCGCGGCGACGCCGGCGGGCGTGCTGCCCGCCGTATCCGATCGGAAGACCGCGCTCGCGCCTTCCGTCACCGGCACGTCGTCGAAGGGGAACATCCCGGGCAGCGCGACCGAGAGCAGGGCGCCGGGCGCGACCGGCTCGAAGAGGGCCCAGAGCACCGCCTCGCTCTTCGCGGGGAGCGCCAGCCACCAGCGCCCGCCGTCGTTCCAGTCGCTGACCGGGCCGGCCAGGAAGTGGCCGCCCGCGTCCTTCAGCGCGAAGTGCTTCTGCTTGGTCTTGCTGTTCGTCAGGGTGACGGCGTCGTAATCGATGGGCGTCGCGCCACTCACCGGGGCCGCCGTCGTGTTGGCGATGCGGATCGCGAGCCGTAGCAGTCCGCGCGCCTGGCGCAGCTCCAGGAGCTCGGCGGTGACACCGGGGGTCTCGGTCTCGACGGGCTCGGCGCCGGCCGCCGCGGCCGCGAGCGCGATCGCGACCAGGAGCGCCGCGCAGCGACGGGATGCAGCCATGGTCTCCCCCTTTTCGCGGGAACGAAGCCGGCAGCAGCCTACTCCCTGGCGCGTCGGGGTGTCCAGAGAGGCGAGCCGCCCCTCGGGCATCGACCTCAGGGATACGGATCCCAGCCCGCTCCGCGGTGCCGGGCGGAAAACTCGTCCGGATGCAGGATCTCGGCCAGGATCTCCAGCGATTCCACCAGGCGCGGACCGGGACGGTTGAAGTACTGGTTGCCGTCGGTCAGGTAGACCTTCCCCGAGCGCACCGCGCGCAGCTCGGCCCAGCCGGGCTGCGCGGCGAGCGGCGCCATCTCGCGGCGCGTGCGTGCGAGGTCGAAGCCGCAGGGGAGCACCACGATCACGTCGGGGTCGGCGGCGCGCAGCGCCTCCCACTCGAGCCAGGGGGAGTGCCGGCCGACCTCGCCGAACACGTTCTCGCCTCCGGCGAGGGAGATCAGCTCGGGCATCCAGTTGCCGGCCGCCATCAGGGGCTCGGTCCACTCGATGGCGGCGACGCGCGGCCGGGGCCGGATCCGCAGCGTCCGCTCCGACACGTCCGTGAGTCGGCTGGCGAGCCGCTGGGCGAGCGCCTCCCCGCGCTCGGGGACGCCGAGCGCCGTCGCCACCGTGACGAGATCCCCCCAGACGTCGGCCAGCGTCGCGGGCGCGAGGGAGACCACGCGCGGCCGCCCGCCGATCCAGTCCGCGAGCGCCGCCTCGACGTCCTTCGGGCTGGCGGCGCACACGTCGCACTGCTCCTGGGTCAGCACCACGCTGGGCGCGAGCGCGCGCAGCTTCTCTGCGTCGACCCGGTAGATCGAGAGCCCCTCGCGCACCAGCTGCTTGACGCGGCCGTCGATGGCAACGCTCTCCGCGCGGGGGTCGAGCTTCGACTCGGTCAGCGCGGGCAGCGCCAGGGCCTCGGGCGGGAAGTCGCACTCGTGCGAGCGGCCGACGAGCTGCTCGCGCAGCCCGAGGGCGCAGACGATCTCGGTCGTGCTCGGGAGCAGCGAGGCGATGCGTTCCATGGGGGCGCCGCGGGGTATCCTACCCGACCTCGGCATGCGGCTACCCGATTCCGTCATCGAGAAGCTCCTCGACGCCTGGCCGGTGGCGAGGCTCGCGACGCTCTCGCCCGAGGGTCGTCCGCATCAGGTGCCGATCGTGTTCGCGCGAGTGCAGGGCCTGCTCTGGTCGCCGATCGACGCCAAGCCCAAGGCCCCGGGCGAGCTCGCGCGCGTGCGCCATCTGCGGGCCAGCTCCGCGGCGAGCCTGCTGCTGGACGATTACTCCGGGGACTGGTCGCGCCTCTGGTGGCTGCGCGTTGACGCGACGGCGCGCGTGGTCGAGCCGAGAGCGCCGGACGCGGATCCGCGCGCGGCGGCCGCCGTCGCCGCGCTGCGCGCGAAGTATCCGCAGTACGCCCGGATCGCCGTACTGCGCGAGCCGGCCGTCCTTTTGGAGCTCCACCCGGACCGGATTGCGAGCTGGTGCGCGGGTCGGGCAGCCATCCCGGTCTGCTAGAGTCGCTTCTTCGATGGACCCCATCGCCTCCTTTCACCCTGCGATTCGCGCTTGGTTCGAAAGGCGGTTTCCCCTCGGCCCGACCGAGCCCCAGGCCCTCGGCTGGCCGGCGATCGCCGGGGGCGGCGATGCGCTGATCGCCGCGCCCACCGGCTCGGGCAAGACTCTCACGGCCTTCCTGCTCTGCATCGATCGCCTTTATCGGGAGTTCGACGCCAACGGCGCGCTCCCGGACGAGACCGACGTCGTCTATGTGTCGCCCTTGAAGGCGCTCTCGGTCGACATCCAACAGAATCTGGAAGCGCCCCTGCGCGAAATCGCCGAGACCGCCGTCTCGATGGGGCTGATTCCGCCCGCGATCCGGGTGCTGGTGCGCAGCGGCGATACGCCGGCGGCGGCCCGCGCCGCCATGCTCAAGCGTCCGCCCCATCTGCTGATCACCACGCCGGAATCTTTGTTCCTGCTGGTCACGGCCGAGCGCAGCCGGGAAAAGCTCCGCCGCGTGCGCACGCTGATCGTCGACGAGATCCACGCCGTGGCGCGGGACAAGCGCGGCTCGCACCTCGCGCTCACCCTGGCGCGCCTGGATGCGCTCTGCGCGGAGCGGCCGGCGCGGATCGGCCTCTCGGCCACCCAGCGCCCGATCGAGACGATCGCGCGCCTGCTCGTCGGGGACGGCCCCGGCCGCTCGGACGCGCAGGGCCGGCCCGCCTGCGCGATCGTCGACGTCGGGCACCGCCGCGCGCTCGATCTCGAGATCGTGGTTCCCGCCAGCGAGCTCGAGGCGGTGGCGTCCGGCGAGCAGTGGGGAGAGCTGCTCGACCAGATCGCGGGCGAGGTCGAGAAACACCGCACCACGCTGGTCTTCTCGAACACGCGAAGGCTCGCCGAGCGGGTGGCGCACCTGCTCGAAGCAAGGCTTGGCGAAGGCCAGGTCGCCGCCCACCACGGGAGCCTCTCGAAGGAGCGGCGGCTGCGGGTCGAGGAGCGCCTGCGCGCGGGGGATCTGCGCGTGCTGGTGGCGACCGCCTCGCTCGAGCTCGGCATCGACATCGGGCCCATCGAGCTGGTCTGCCAGCTCGGTTCGCCGCGCAGCATCGCGACGCTGCTCCAGCGGGTC
>DATBRV010000119.1:0-34410 GCA_036560145.1 Myxococcota bacterium | reverse complement strand
AGCCGCCGAAAGGCCGTGAGCGTGCGCTCGAAGCGCTCCTGCGCGTTCTCGCGCACCCGGCGCACGGTGAGCTCCTGGAGCAGCACCAGCACCAGCGCGAGCGAGACGCAGGCGATCCCCCCCAACGCCAGGAAGATCTTGCTGCGAAAGCGCAGCCGCCTCATTGGTAGTGTTCGGTGCCGGGTCTCGGGTACGCGCTGCCGTCCTTGCGCGTGTGGGGCGCGATCCGCTCGCTGGCGATCAGCTCGAGTTCCACCTCGCTGGCGGCCCCTTCCGCGAGCGTCAGGTCCTGGCTCACGCGCCCGGCGCCGGGGATCCAGGCGTTCACCGTCACCGGCCCGGGCGGCGCGCCGGTAATCTCGAACTTGCCGTCCGCGCCGGTCACCGCGTAGGCCGGATTCTCCAGCACCACTACGTAGGAGATCATATGAGGATGGATGTTGCAGAAGACGGGCACCAGCCCGGGGCTCTCGAAGGTGACGCTGCGGGGGGGATCGGTCGAGCGGTACTGCCCGAGATCAAAATTTTTGACCGGGGAGACCGAGAAGACGTTGTGGTAGAGGCGGTCGAAGTTCGGAAACAGCACCGACTGGCCGGCGACGATCGGCAGCAGCTTGGGATCGAAGCGCTCTCCGCGCTGGCTGAGGGTGGCGGGCTCCGGCTGCCCGGGCTGCGCAAAGCCCGTCAGGTAGACGACCACGCCGCTGCGGTCTTCGCGATCGCGGAGCCCGGAGAAGAGAGAGCGCTCCTTGATGTGGACGCTGCCGCGCACCAGCGTTCCCGGTCCCTCGGCTCCCGCGACCGGGGCCGCGGTCAGCACCAGCAGCAAAATCAGGACCGGAAGCCTTTCGGCGCGCGAGCGAGGCATGGCAGAATCCCCGGCGATGCGGGCATACGGTATCGCGCTGCTCCCCGCGATGTTGGGAGCTTTGCTCGCGTCAGCGGCGCAGGCGGGGGACGCCGCGCCGAGCCGCCCGCGCTACGCCGACCTGCGCTACCAGGAGAACTGGAGCGTGCTGCGCGGCCAGGCGGGCGCGCCGGGCGGGGATTTCTTCGACCCGGTGAAGTACATCCCCCTCGACGATTCGGGCGCCTACTGGCTCTCCTTCGGCGCCCAGCTCCGGGAGCGGGTGGAGCTGTGGGAGAACTTCGGCTTCGGCGCTCCGCCCGGGCAGGGGCACGACGACGCCTTCCTGCTCTCGCGGCTCTACTTCCACTCCGATCTCCACCTGACGCCCTGGGTCCGGGTCTTCGCGCAGGGGAAAAGCGCCTTCGTCACCGATCGCGACCTTCCGGGTGGAAACCGCAAGAGCGACGTCGACCAGCTCGACCTCCAGAACGGCTTCCTCGACCTGAACTTCCCGGAGCTCTGGGGCGCCCAGCTCACGCTGCGGGGTGGCCGTCAGGAGATGGCCTTCGGCGCCCAGCGCCTGGTGAGCCCGCTCGACTGGTCCAACACGCGGCGCACCTTCGACGGCGGATCCGCGATCCTCTCTTTCGGCACCTGGCAGGCGTCCGGCTTCTGGATGCGGCCGGTCCAGGTGAACCGCTACAGCTTCAACGACTGGGGCGCGCACGACTCCTTCTACGGGATCTACAGCAGCGGGCTGCTGGGAGAGACGGGGATCCGCACGGATCTCTACTGGCTGGGTCTGGGCCGGGACGATGCGAGCTTCAACGGCACCAGCGGACACGAGAAGCGCCAGACCTTCGGCGCGCGCGCCTTCGGCCCCATCTCGGGAACGCCGCTCGACTTCGAGGTGGAGGGCGCCTACCAGTTCGGCGAGGTCGGGCCCGGCGACGTGAGCGCCTTCATGGTGGCCTCCCAGCTCGGCTGGTGGTTCGAGACGCTTCCGACCTCGCCGCGCGTCTTCGTGGGCTTCGACTGGGCGAGCGGAGACGAGAATCCGGGCGGGGACGTCCAGACCTTCAATCAGCTCTTCCCGCTTTCACATCAGTATTATGGCTTCATCGACGCGATCGGGCGGCAGAACGCGGTCGACGGTCAGCTGGGAATCGTGGTGCGGCCCCTCCCGGCACTCACCACGACGCTCACGGGGCATCTCTTCTGGCGCGCGGATCACGAGGATGCGCTCTACTCTGCCGCGGGCGCCGTCAGCCGCGCCGGCTCCTCCGGCAGCTCCCCCTGGCTCGGCGCGGAGATCGATCTGCTGGTGCGCTATCAGCTCGACGTGCACGCGGCGTTCAGTGTCGGCTACAGCCGCTTCTTCACGGGCAATTATCTTCGGGAATCCGGACGGGGACGGGACATCGACTTCGCCTATTGGGTCTTCCAGTACACCTTCTGAAGGCTGGATGCGCATGAAGCCGGAGCGGGTTCTCGCCGTGGTGCAGGGCGCGGTCACCCTCGCCCTCTTCTGGCTGTCGAGCCATCCAGAGAATCTCGTCTGGGCGCCGCCGGCGTCGGCGCACGATCTGCTCGCGCTGAGCCGCACCGGGGCCCTCTTTGCGAGCGGGCTGTACCTCGGCGCCAGCGCGTGGGCCTTCGCGCGCACGCGGAGTCTGCTCGCGCCGGCGACGGGCCTCGCGGTGCTCGCGATTCCGTATCTCTTCAACTGGCTCTGGATCCTCACGTCGCCTTCCCTGGTGGACGCCCTCGGCCGGAGGCTCGCCTTCGGAGCGGAGCTCGCGCCCTGGCAGATCGCCTGGCTCGGGCGCTCGCTGGTGCTGGCGGTCTTCAACGCCACAATTTTTTTTGGCATCGGCTTCGTGATGGACCGGCGCATGACGCGCGGCGCGTCCTTGTACGCGTTGCTGCTCGCGAGCGCGGTGTTCGCCGCCGCGACGCCCCTGATCGCAGACGCGGGAGCGGGCCGGGTCGCCGCCATCCTGGCGGCGCTGCTGGCGCAGGCCGGGCTCTGGGCGCAGACGCATCTCGTCACCGGAGCCCTGCTGGGCGCCATCCACGGGCATCGCCCGACGCAGCGCGCGGCGCTGGCGCACACCCGGGAAGGTCTCGCGAAGGGAGCGATCTTCGGCGGCAGCTTCATGGCGCTGATCGAAGGGCTCGCGCTCGCACGCGGCGCCGCGTCCGGCCTGCGGGCGGCGCCGCTGCTCGGGGCGGCGCTCGTCGGAGCGCTGCTCTATCCGCTCGCGCGCAGCATCCTCGAAAGCTTCGACGGCAGCGCGCCGTTCTTCCGCCGGCTGGCGGCGAGCGTGCGCGAGCCGGTGAACCTGCTGCGCGGTCTGGTGGTCGGCGCCGGCTTGGGGTTCGCCGCGCTCGAGGGCCTCCCGCTCGCGAACGCCTATCAGAGGTGTGGCTTCGGGCTGCTGGTGGGCGCCGCCGCCTACACCGGAGTAGATCTCCTCTGCGATGCGGCGGCCATCGCGCGCGGCCGGCGCCGCAGGTTCCAGGCGCTGCGGGTCTACACGCTCGGCGCGATGCTGGGCGGCGCCATCGGCGGCGCGCTCGGCTGGTACTTCGAGCAGTCGCAGCTCGACGTCGTGGTCCAGAAGTTCTCGCTCTACGCCGCGGTCGCTCCGCCCGCTTCGGGGGAGGCCGGGCGCTACGTGATCTATCCGCTCTTCAGCAAGTGGGGCGCGATCGATCTCGGCCAGGTCACGGGCGGCGTGAAGCTCTTCTTCATGGAGTCGCTCTCGGGCGTGATCGGTTGGTCGCTGGCGGCTCCCCTCTTCAGCTTCAACCTGGTGCTGCTGACCGCGCTGCTCCAGCGCAGCGCGGCGCCGCTGCGGCGCCTCTTCACGGCGGAAGGCCTCGCGGGGGTCGGCGAGCAGGCGCTGCGGGTGCAGCGCTGGGGTCTCTGGATGGCGCCGGTGATCTATTCTTTCTTGCGCCTCTCCCCCGACCCGACCTGGTACGACCAGGACGGCGCGGTGCGCAGCGTGGTGGCTGCGCTGCACGCGCTGCTGCTCGATCCGGGCGACTTCCGGCACTGGAGCCTCGAGGTCTTCCTCGGCCTGCTCGCCTACGACTGGCTACGCGTCCTGGTGTGGTTCGATCACATGGGGCTGCGGGTCGCGACGCTCGTCAACCTCTCCTTCATCGGCGGCGACCTGCTCGACGAGGGCGCCGCGCGCTTCATGGGCCACTCGGCGCGAACGCGGGTGATCCCGGAGGGCCTGCGCCGCTTCGCCACCTGGGCTCCCCTGCTGATCCCCTTCTACATCCCCCGCGGCGTCGAATGGGACCAGGCCTGGAACGGCGCCGAACTGGTGCGCGCCGCGGACGGGGCGCTCTCGGCGCCCGTGGCCGCCGTGCTGGCGGGCTACGGGATCGCGGCGGGCGGCTCGGCGCTCGCGCTGGCGCTGGTGCTGCTCGCGCAGCGGCGGCGCGGCGCGCGCCCGGCTCGCGTGCGCAACGGGATCTTCACGCTCGGCAACGGCGCCTATTCGCTCGAGCTCTCGCGCGAGGGAACCGGATACAGCCGGATCCTGAGCGCCGCCCATGACGGGAAGGAACTCGACCTCACGCGCCGGCCGGACGATCCGCTCTCGCTGCGCGGCAAGCTCTTCTATCTGCGCGACACGGATCCGCGTCTGGCTTGTGGCGAATCCGTCTGGTCGCTCGGCGCGCGGCCGTGCGGGCGGGCGAGCGAGCGCTACGAGGTCTCGCAGCCCAGGGCGTCGATGCTGCGGATCCTGAACGAGTCGGACGGCGTGCGCGCCGAGGCCCGGATCGAGATCGACGCCGCGGATCCCGTCGAGGTCTGGCGGATCCGTCTCGAGAATCTTCGGGACCATCCCCGCAGGCTCGAGATCACCAGCTATCAGGAGCTGGCGCTCGACGTCTCGGACGCCTACCGCCGGCATCCGAGGCTCTCGGCGCTCTACGTGGGCACACGCTTCGTGGCGCCGCTGCGCGCCATCCTGGCCCAGGACCGGCGCCCGCGCGGCGCGCGGGGTCGCCCGGTCCGGCCGATCGCGTTCCATGCGGTGGGCCCCGGCGACGCGGGGGCGGTGCGCCTGACCGGCTATCAGGATTCGCGCCCCGCGTTCGTGGGCCGCGGCACGCTGCGCCTGCCGCGGGCGCTGGCGGAAGGCCGCGCGCGCGGGGCGGACGACGAGGGTCTCCTCTACACGTTCGATCCCTGCGCGAGCCTGCGCGTCGAGGTGGATCTCGCGGCGCGCGGCAGCGCGCAGATCGTTTTCGTCGATGGCTGGAGCGAGGACGAGGACGCCGCGGCGGCGCTGATCGCGCGCCATCTCGGGATCCCGCTGCCGGACTCGGCGGCGCTGGCCCCCGGCTTCACCCGCGCGCGCGAGCTCGACGATTCGCGGCGGCGGGACGGCACCGAGCTCCCGTACGAGTTCTCCGCCGACGGAACCGAGCTGCGCATCCACGCCGATACTCCGCGGCCCTGGGCGCATCTGCTCGCGAATCCGCTCGGGCACGGCGCGCTCGTGAACGACGACGGCGCGATCTTCTCCTTCGCGGGCAACGCCCAGAAGAACGGGCTCACGCCCTTCACGCTCGACACGATTCCCGCGGTGGCGCCCGGACAGGCGGTCTACGTCGTGCCGATGGAACCGGACCTGGCTCCGATCGTCCTTCCCCAGCCTCGAGGCGAACTTGACGTCCGCTTCGGGCGCGGCTACGCGACCTTCCGCCAGGAGCATGGCGAGCTCGCGCTCGAGCTCGAGATCTGCGTGATTCCGGACGCGCCCGCGGAGCTGCGGCTGCTGCGGATCGAGAACCACGGCGCGCGCAGCCGGCGCTTCCGTGTGGCGCCCTACTTCGAGATGATGCTCGCCGAGCTGCCGAGCGACAGCCTCGGGAAGATCGAGGTGCGCCGGGCGCCCGACCTGGGCGCGCTCTTCTTCACGAACCGCGAGAACGATTTCCACGCCGGCCACGCCTTCGTCGCCACCAGCCTCGCGAGCGCCGCCAGCGAGACCGTGCGCGCGCGCTTCGTCGGGGGCGGGGGGCGGGATCTCTCGAATCCGTTCTTCGTGGAGCACGGCCGGCCTGACGAGAGCGCTCCCGACGACGGGATCCGGATCGCGAGCTTCGCGGGCGAGATCGAGGTGCCGGCCGGCGGGGTCGGCACGGTCCGCATCCTGCTCGGGCAGACCCCGAGCGTCGAGGAGGCGGAGACGGTGATCCGCACCCAGCTGCCGACCGCCGAGCAGGGCGCCGCCGCGACGCGCCGCTGGTGGGTGGAGCGGCACGGGACGCTTCGAATCGAGAGCAACCTGCCCGAGTTCGACCGCCTGGTGAACGACTGGCTTCCCTATCAGGTGCTCACCTCGCGACTCTGGGCGCGCTCGGGGCCCGAGCAGCGCAGCGGCGCCTTCGGTTTCCGCGATCAGCTCCAGGACGTGCTGCCGCTGCTCTTCCACGATCCGGCGCTCGCTCGCCGGCAGATCCTCTTGCACGCGGGCAAGCAGTTCCTGGAGGGGGACGTGCTCGCGTGGTGGCATCCCTCGAAGGGCGGCCTCCCCGGGCTCGGAGCGCGCGGCCGCGCGTCCGACGTCCACCTCTGGCTTCCCTACGTGGTCTCGCGCTATGTGCGCGCGACGGGAGATCGCGCGCTGCTGGACGAGCCGGCGCCCTTCCTGGAGGGCGCCGCGGTTCCGCGCGGGATGGACGGGATGGTGCTCTCGCCGCGCGTCTCGCGCGACACTGCGACGGTCTACGAGCACTGCCGGCGCGCGATCGCGCGCACGCTCGCGCAGCGGGGCGCGCACGGGGTTCCGCTGCTGGGAAGCGGCGATTGGAACGACGCGCTCGACCGCGTCGGACGGGCGGGGCGCGGCGAGAGCGTCTGGCTCGGGTTCTTCCTGCACGACGCGCTGATCGCGTTTGCCGATCTCGCGCCGGCAGGCCCGGAGGTCGCCCGAGCGGATCGCGCGGAGGCCGAGCGGCTGCGCACGGCGCTCGCGTCGATGTGGCGCACCGAGCGCTACCTGCGCGCCACCACCGACGCGGGAGAGGATCTCTCCTTCGCGGACGCGCTGACCGCCGCCTGGCCGGTGCTCTCGGGCGCCGTCGATTTCGAGCGGGGGCGCCTCGCCGTCGAGAGCGCGCTCGAGCACCTCGAGCGCGACAACCTGATCCTGCTGCTGGCGCCTCCCTTCGAGGCGTCTTCGCGCCCCTTCCCCGGCCGGATCGCGGACTATCCGCCCGGCGTCCGCGAGAACGGCGGGCAGTACTCGCACGGCGTGTCCTGGCTGATCGACGCCCTCGTGCTCCTTTCCCAGCAGGCCGCGGCGAAGGGACTCGGCGAGGAGGCGGCGCGGCTGCGGGCGCGCGCCGTCGAGATCTGGATCAAGATCTCGCCGCTCGCCGAGATGACGGCGGACCACCTCGACCGCTACGGGCTGCCTCCGCACCAGCAGCCCGCCGACGTCTACTGGGGGCCCGGCTACACCGGACGGGGCGGCTGGAGCTGGTACACCGGCGCCGCGGCGCGCATGCTCTCGGCCGCCTACGCATTACTTGGTATCCAGATGCGGGACGGCGAGCTGGTGATCCCGCCCGATCTGTTCGAGCCGAAGGGCAGGCTGGTGCTGCGGCGCCTGGTCTTCCGGGGCTGTCCGTGCGAGCCGCCGCAGGGGGCTCGCGGCGACGGCTCAAGCGCCGCGTAGCTCGCGGATCAGCGCGCTCCAGCGGGCGGGATCGGGAGCCCAGGGAGCCACCAGGCTCACGCGGTCGGCGACGCCCTGCGTCCGCTCCCGCAGCTTCGCGGCGAGCTCGCTTGGCGGCGCGCAGACGGCGATCGCCTCCAGCATCTCGTCGCTGACGAGCTCCGCCATCTCCTTCCAGCGACCGCGCTTCGAGAGCATGTTGAGCTGCGGCTGGAGGTCTCCCCAGCCGCGCGAGTCGAGCACCAGCCGGTAGGCGGGCGTCGAGCCGTAGAACGCGATCTGGCTGCGCACCGCGCCGCGCGCGCGCGCCAGCTCCTCGTCGTTCGCGCCCGTCACGATCAACAGCTGATGGGAGATCTCGAGATCCGCGCGCCGGCGGCCCGCCAGGGCGAGCCCGCGTTCGAGCGCGGGAAGCGTCACGTCGCGGACTGACTCGCGCGTGTTGAAGGGATGCACGAAGAAGCCGTCCGCCACCTCGCCGGCAACCTCGGTCATGCGCGGCCCGACGCCGGCCAGGAAGATCCGCGGCGAGCCGTGCGGATTCGGACCCGGATTGAAGAAGGGCGTCATCAGCGTGTGCGTGTAGAACTCGCCGCGGAAGTCGAGCTTCTCGCCCTCGTTCCAGCAGCGCCAGATCGCGCGGATCGCCATCACCAGCTCTCGCATCCGGCTCGCAGGCTTCGACCAGGGCATCGAGAAGCGCCGCTCGATGTGCGGCCGGATCTGCGACCCCAGCCCGAGAATGAAGCGGCCCCGCGAGAAGGCCTGGAGGTCGTAGCCGAGCGTTGCGAGCAGCATGGGCGTTCTCGCGAAGGCGATCGCGATGGCGGTCGCCAGCTCGAGCCGCGAGGTCTCGCGCGCCGCCAGCAGCAGCGGGAAGAACGGATCGTGGGGGCCCTCGAAGGTGAAGCCCCCGTCGTAGCCGAGCTCCTCCAGATGACGGGCCTCGCCGCCCGCGCGGGCGAGATCCTGGGCCAGCAGAGCGCCGTCGATCTTGAGCATGAATTCCTCCTGGGCGCAGTGTAGTCTGCGCTCGCCATGCGGTCGCTACACCTGGCTCTTCGCTTCGCGTCGGCTCCGTGCTTGCTGCTCGCACCCTTCGCCGCCGCCGCGCCCGTCGCGATCGAGAATCCGGGCTTCGAGGCGCTCTACCTCGGCAGCAATCTGCCGCCCCAGTATGGGGGCGACGTGCCGACCGGCGCGTTTCCGACCGGCCCGGCGCCGGCGGGCTGGACGTCGTATTACGCGAGCGGAGCCGAGGCCGGGATGTTCATCGGCGTCCTCAACCCCGGCACGACGGCGGACCACGCGCCGGATCCGCCCTGCTTCCCGGAAGGCGCGCCCGAAGGCGACAACGTCGTGCTGCTCTTCATGGACGGAGATGACGGCGGCGGAGAGTTCGGCGTCGAGCAGGAGCTCTCGGCCACGCTCCAGGCGAACACGACCTACACGCTCCGCGTGGAGGTCGGAGACATCGCGAGCTGCGCCGGCCTGGTGCCGCCCTACACCAGCTTCTTCGATCTCGACGGCTTTCCCGGCCACCGCGTCCAGCTGCTGGCCGGGGACGTCGTGATCGCGGAGCACACCGCGGACCTCGGGCTCGCCGAAGGCGAGTTCGGCAGCGTCCAGCTCGAGCTCACCACCGGGAGCGCGCCCGCGCAGCTCGGCGAGCCGCTCGCGATCCGCCTGGTGAACCGCAACCAGCCGGACGTGGCGGGCGTCGACGGGCTCGAGGTCGACTTCGACGACGTGCGGCTCGACGCGACGCCCGTCCCCGCCGCCCCGATCGCAGGATGGGCGTCGGGCGCGCTTTCGGCCTTGCTGATGGCTTGCGGCGTCGCGTGGATGCGCCGCGGGAAATCGTGAAGCGCGACTTCGACGTCTGCATCATCGGCACCGGCGCGGGCGGCGGCGTGATGCTCGATCAGCTCACGCGCGCGGGCTTCCAGGTGGTGGCGCTCCAGCGCGGCCCGAACCTGTCGCCACAATCGTTCTCGGACGACGAGCTGGAGGTGATCGTCCGCGACACGCTCTTCGCGCCGGAGCACCTCGAGACCTACCGGCTCGACGAGGGCGCGCGCGCCGAGCCCGGGCACTGGAACCCGGTGGCGCACGCCGTGGGCGGCACCATGACGCGCTGGTCGGGCTGGTCCTGGCGCTTCCGCGAGGACGACTTCCGCGTGCTCTCGGCGGAGGGTCCGGTGGCGGGGGCCGCGCTCGCGGACTGGCCGGTTTCGTACGCCGAGCTGGCGCCCTGGTACGACCTGGCCGAGCGCGAGTTCGGCGTCAGCGGGCTGGCCGGCGCGAATCCGTTCTCGCCGCCGCGCTCCGGGCCCTATCCGAACCCGCCGCACCCCCCGCGTCGCTCGAGCCTGATCTTCGAGCGCGGCGCGAAGAGCGCCGGCCTGCATCCCTTCCCGGTTCCGATCGCGATCAATCCGGCGCCCTACGCTGGCCGCGCCGGCTGCACCTGGGGCGGCGCCTGCCAGGGCTTCGGCTGCATGATCCACGCGAAGGCAACTTCCTTGTCGGTCTGCATCCCGCGCGCGCTCGCCACCAAAAGGCTCGATCTGCGCGCGAACGCGCGCGTCTTCGAGCTGCCCGTCGGCGCCGACGGCCGCGCGCTCGGCGCGCGTTATCTCGACGCGGAGGGCCGCGAGCAGGAGGTGCGCGCGCGCCACGTGATCGTGTCGTGCGGCGCAATCGGCTCCCCGCACCTGCTGCTGCTCTCCCGCTCCGGGCGCTTCCCGGACGGGCTCGCGAACTCCTCCGGGCTCGTCGGCCGGCATCTCACCATGCACCACCACGCCGCGGTCCGGCTCGTGATGGACGAGCCGGCGCTCGGCGTCACCGGCATCGAGGTCTACCGCGGGATCGACGACTGGCACGCGAGCGACGCGAAGCGCGGCTTCATCCGCGGCGGCGTGGTCGCCGAGATCAACTCCTTCACGCGCCTGCCGATCGGCTACGCCTTCTCGGGGAGTGGCGATCCCGCCCTCACGCGTAGCTGGGGCGCGCCACTCAAGCGCTACCTGCGCGAATTCCCGCGCGCGATCACGATCGGCAGCATCCTCGAGGATCTCCCGATGGCCGAGAACCGCGTCGATCTCGACCCCGACGTGAAGGACGCGCAGTCCATACCTGTCGCGCGCATCACCCACCGCCAGCACGGGAACGACATCGCCATGAACGACTGGTTCGCGAAGCGCATCGAGGGGCTCGCGCAGGCGTGCCAGCCGGCCTCGCGCTGGCGGGTGATGCTGCCGGGGCTGACGCAGATCGACGCCAAGAACGCGATGCGCGGGAGCGCGCACGTGCACGGCACCTGCCGGATGGGCACGGACCCTGCGAAGTCGGTGCTGGATCCCTACTGCCGCGCCCACGACGTGCCCAATCTCTGGGTCGTCGACGGCAGCTGCTTCCCGACCGCGGGAGGCTACAACCCGACGCTCACGCTGCTCGCGAATGCGTACCGGGTGGCCGACCGCTTCGTCAGCGAGGCGCGCCGCCAGAACCTCTGAGATCATCCGATCAGTTCGACCTGCGCCGAGACCGAGCTGGCGACGCGGGCCAGCTGCCGGTCTGCCGTCACGAGGGGAGCCTCGATCGCCAGCGCCAACGCCAGGTACAGACAGTCGTAGACGGAGTGATCCAGATTCGTCGCGAGCTGAAGAGCCGAGGTCGCGAGATCTGAGCTCGCGACGAGCGAGGGCCGATCCACCTCCCAGAGGGTCAGAACCACCTTGGCCGCTGCGCGTGTGCACTCCTGCCGCCGCACGCGTTTCCAGAGGACGTTCACGAACTCGGGCACGATCAGATCGGGGCGAGCACCTCGTGTTCACCCGCGATGCGCGAAGCCAGGATACGGTCCGCCACCTCGCGTCCGGGCTCGTCGAAGTACCACTTCGCGGCGACGCTCCCGTCGACGACGATCCTCGTCATTCCCGGTCTTCGCGGATCAGCTTCTCACTGGGAGTAGTAGGTACGCCGAAGCGACGGCGCAGGGCTCGGCGCAGCTTCTCGGCTCTCGGCCGCTGTGCCCGCATGCGGTTGCGCCGCTCCTCGTCATCCGCCGCTCGGCTGAGGATCTCGACGACCAGATCGTTCATGCTGCGTCCCTCGGCGCGCGCGCGCCGGCGCAGCACCTCCGCCACCTTCGGATCGAGATCGCGAACGGTCATGGCACCCATCGCGGGACCCCGGGTGATGGCACTCCGATATCAGAATCCGACGGATCTCGCCACGCGCACTCGGGGCGTGCGAGCGAACCGCTCAGCCGCGCGGCGGGCCCGCGCCGATCTCCCGCGCGAGGAACGCGCGCATCTGCGCCGGCGGGAGGATCGCCGAGAGCGAGCCCACGCTGCGGGCGCGCTCGACCGTATGAATCTGGTCGAACTCGGCGGCGAGCTGCGTCTGCTTCTCGAGCGACACCTTCTCCAGCACGCTTTCGAAGCGCTCGCGCGCCGCCAAGCCCGGGCTGCCGCGCAGCGCGCGCTCCAGCTCGATTACGCGCGGATCGGCGAGCGCTCGCGCGCGCACCTCGCGGCCGAAGACCACCGCCGCGGCGGGGCCGCCGCCGATCACGGAGGCGTAGGAGCCCTCCAGGGCGGAGGCGCGCAGGCCCGGGTTGAGCGCTTGCGAGAAGACGACGTAGGCGCCGCCGTGGTAGCGCGAGACCACCAGGAAGGCGATCGGCCCCTGGAAGTTGACGACCGCGCGCGCGATCTCCGCGCCGTACTCGAGCTGGAGCTTGCGCATCGATTCCGGCGAGCCGTCAAACCCGGAAAGGTTCGCGAGCACCACCAGCGGGCGGTTCCCGCTGGCGGCGTTGATGGCACGCGAGACCTTCTTGGACGAGAGCGGGAAGAGCGTGCCGGCGTTCCAGCTGGAAGGCCCGTCGAAGGGACGGTAGCCCTCGCGCGTGACGTTGCGGCTCTCGATCCCGATCAGACACACGGGCGTGCCGCCCAGGTGCGCGTCCCAGACGATCGCCGTCTCGGCGCCCACCATCGGGCGCCAGCGCTCGAGGTGCCCGCCGTCCTGGTCGACCAGCGCCTCCATCACCGCGCGCATCGGGAAGGGGCGCTTGCGGCCTGGGTTGCTGGCGTCGTCGAAGATCTCGCCCACCGTCTGGAAGCCGTCCTCGTCTCCGGGGCACGGGAAATCGCAGATCGAGCGCGCGAGCGGATCGCTGGTCGGGAATGGGCGCGGTCCGGGCTCGCCCGGCTCGACATACGTGAACCGGTAGTGCTCGTAGAGGACGCGGTAGGCGTCGGCGAGGTCGTTGGCGAAGTACTGGGCCTCGCCGTTCGGGCCCATGATCCGCTCGAAGCCGCCGATCGCGGTCTCGTCCTCGGCGGAGACGGCCCCCGACGCGTCGAGCGCGGCGCGGCCGGTCAGCACCATCGAGCCGCGCGGCGTCATGATCAGGGCGCCGCGGGTGTGGGAGAGCATGGTGGCGAGCGCGTCGAAATAACTTTGCGCGCCGACGTTCACGCCCTGCACGATCACGTGGATCACGCCGCCGGCCTGGGTGAACTCGACGATCCGCCGCACCACCTTTGCCGTGGCGTCGAGGTTCTCGGTGCCGCTGTCCA
The DNA here is from genome assembly GCA_036560145.1 of Myxococcota bacterium. Classification (GTDB taxonomy): domain Bacteria; phylum Myxococcota_A; class UBA9160; order UBA9160; family SMWR01; genus DATBRV01. The sequence goes on along the minus strand of DATBRV010000119.1, from coordinate 21,244 downwards.
TCGCGATCCGCGCGCCGCTCGAGACCGGCAGCCACTCGAGGGGCACGCGCAGGCGCTCGGCGAGGTCGAGCGCGGCCACCAGGCGGTCGCACTCGGGCGCGGCGAGCGAGCCCATCCCGAGCGTCGGATCCGAGAGCACCAGCACCCGCGTCATGCCCTGCGGCAGCTTCTGGGTCGGCGTGCGGATCACGCCGAAGACCACGGAGCTGGTATTGACGCCGTAGGCCCGGCCGGCCACGTTCCGCGCGACGGGCTGCGCGGCCCCGGGCTCGAGGTCGTACTCTTCGAAGACGCCGGCCGGAACCGCGCCGCTGGGGCCGCCCGTGCTGCCCGTGAGCATGCGGATGATCTCGTACGGATACACCAGCCGGCGACGCCTGGCCTCCACCACCTTGCGCTCGTAGGCGCTGCTCGGCTCGAGCCGCTCGGTGCGCGGCTCGCGCTGGCGGATCTCCATGTTGCTGCCGGTGAGATCGGAGATCACGAACTCGACGCTGCGCGGCGGCTGCTCCGGCGCGGCGCGGTCGAGCAGCGAGAGGCGCACCACGACCTTCTCGATCCCCAGATGACGGGTCGCGGGCGCCAGCCTGCGAGCGAGCCGCTGCGCCACGTTGGGCTCCAGGTAGATGGCGGGCGCCACGAAGAGCGCTATCCGGTTCCACTGCAGCCTGCGCTCCGGGTCGCGCTCGCCGAGGATCGTGCGCAGGGCGCGGGTGGCCTCGTAGAAGGCGTGCTCGAAGGCGGGCAGGTGCAGGGCGACGTCGCGGCCGTCGTCCGGAGAGCGGCTGCGCGCATCGGCAAGTACGAAGATGCGCTCGTCGGCCGGCGCCGCCCGGCTGCGGCCTTGGAAGCAGTAGATGCCGTCGCTGGCCGGGATCCGCTCGAGCTCGAAGTTGTCGAGGCGGTCCAGATCTATGCGGCGGGCGGTCTCGGGATGGATGCCGAGCAGATCGGGCTCCGCGCGCAGGCCGTGGGCCGAGTACACGAAGGTGCGGTGCGCGAGCTCGCCGTCCGGGGCGACGGCGTTCAGCGTAAGACGAACCGGCGCGCCCGGCACGCCGATCGCGGATTCGAGCGGCTTGATCAGGGAACCGAGGTCGCCGATGTCTTCGACCGGGATGAACAGCTCGATCGCGCGCACCGGCGGCCAGCCTTCGCCGTGGCCGCCCTCGGCCCCGATCCGGGCCAGCCGCACCGCGCGCTCGACCAGGGCCTCGGGCGAGCAGGTCGCGGCCAGCACGCTGCGCCCGCCCGCAAATTCGAACCTGTCGTACCAGCCGTCGCCTCGCAGCGACGACAAGTGCCGGATCGGCGCCTCCGGCGAGTAGAGGCGGCGCAGGTAGGCGGCCACCGCGATCGCGCGCCGGCGCGGATCGCCGTGCGCGAGCCAGCGCCCGGCGCGGTCGAAGACGCTGCGCGGCGCATCGGCCAGGTGCAGGAGCACGTCTTCCGGCGGCTCGGTGACTTCTTTTTCAGCCGCCACCAGCCAGGCCTCGAGCCGCGCGTTGGTGCGCTCGGCCAGTCGCTCGATCCCCGGCCGCTCGAAGATTTCGTAGGTGCAGTCGACGGCGGCGTCGGCCACCGCGTCGGGAACCAGGCCGCGCATGCCGGCGATCCGCGAGAGCGCGTCTTCGAGCGAGGCGTCTCCGGCGAGATTCACGCCGCTCTGCGCGAGCGCCGTCACGCAGCGGATCACGCCGATCGCGAGCCGGTGTCGCACTGCCGCGGAGTGCTGGGAGGCGAGCAGGCGCAGCACCGCGCGCTCGAGCGCGTCGCTGTGCTCGAGGCTCGTGATGCCGTAGTGCGCGAGCGCCGCTCGCACCAGCGCCAGGAACTCCTCGCCGATGCCGGCGCCGCTCGCATGCAGGCGGCGCACGAACATGCGCAGCCGCGCGTTGTTCGAGGGCCCGAGGTCGCCCGACACCGACGCGCGCGGCGAGCGGATCAGGAGCTGCTCGACGTCGGCGAAGGCGAAGAGCTCGCGGCAGATGCCCGCCAGCTCGCCGCGCAGCTCCCGCGAGAGGTCCTCCGAGAGCGGCGCGTGGAGCAGCGAGGCGAGGCGCTCGACGCGCTCCTCGTTCACGTCGTAGCCGAGGAAGACGTGCAGGACCTCGTCGCGCACGGCTTCCAGCGCCTCGCCGCGGATGTCGGGCGAAGCCGCGTCGGTGCGCGCCAGATCGGGCGCGCCGAGCTCGCCGTCCGCGCCCGGCGCGAAGAGGGGCTCGAGCGGATCGGGCACCTCGGAGAGGCAGAGCCGGCCCCCCGCGGCCGAGCGCGAAGGCCCGTCCGAGCCGGGATCGATCACCAGCAGCACCTCGCCGGCGGCCACCTGCTGCCCGCGCTGCGCGAGCACCTCCTGGACGACGCCCGCGACGGGTGCGGCGAAGCTGATCTCCATCTTCATGGCTTCCAGCACGCCGAGCGGCTGGCCGACCTCGACCCGATCGCCGGGGCGGACGTGCACCGCCACCACCATCGCCGGCGTCCCCGCGCGCACCTGGCCGGCCGTCTGGCCGGCAAAGAAGTGGGTGTGCCCCTCGACCTCGAGCCGCAGACCGGACTCGGTGCTGTCGTAGAGCAGGCGCAGGGTGCGATCGCCGACCCGCAAGCGCGCGGTGTGCCGGCCCTCTTCGCGCAGGCGGGCCGTCACCACGCGGCCGTCGAGGTGCACGCGGTAGCGCCAGGAGCCGACCGTGTAGACCATCAAGCGGTACGGCTCGCCGCCGTAATTGAGGTCGATCTGCTGTCCCATCGAGGGCGGCACGCGCGAGGGCGAGATGTTGGTCGGATCGGCGAAGAAGTTGAGCCGCGCCGTCTTGCGCGCCGCCTGGTAGGACAGGATGCCGGCCGCGATCAGCGCCTCCACCGCGAAGCCGGGCTCGGCGCGCCCGGTGGCGACGAAGCGATCGAGCCACTCGGTGTCGACGCCTCCGCGCCGGTAGTCGTCGGAGGTGAGCACGTCGAGCAGGAAACCCTTGTTGGTGGCGCCGCCGGCGATCACGAGGTCGAAGTCCGTGAGCGCGCAGAACAGGCGCGAGCGCGCCTCCTCGCGCGTGTCGCCGGTCGCGATCACCTTCGCGATCAGGGAGTCGAACGCCGCCGGGACCGCGCTGCCGGCGGTGACTCCGGTATCGATGCGCACGCGCGGCCCGAGCGCCGGATCGAAGCGGGCGATCCGGCCGGGCGCCGGCAGGAAGCCCGCGTCCGGATCCTCGGCGCAGACGCGCGCCTCGATCGCGAAGCCCTCTTCGCGCAGCGCGAGCAGCGCGAGCGTCTCCCCGCGGGCGATCCGGATCTGGAGCTGGACGAGATCGATGCCTGTCAAAGACTCGGTGACCCCGTGCTCGACCTGGAGCCGCGGGTTCATCTCGAGGAAGAAGTGGCCTGCGTCCGAGACCAGGAACTCGACGGTGCCGACGCCCGTGTAACCCACCTTTTGAGCGATCCGCACGGCGGCGTCCGAGAGCTCGGCCAGCAGGCGCGCGGGAAGGCCCGGCGGCGGCGCCTCCTCCAGCACCTTCTGGTGTCGGCGCTGTACCGAGCAATCGCGGCAGCCGAGCGCCAGCACGACGCCGTCCTGGTCGGCGGCGATCTGGACCTCGATGTGACGGCCGCCGCTGACCTTGCGCTCGATGAAGAGGCGCCCGTCGCCGAAGGCGGCGGCCGCCTCGGAGCCGGCCGACGCGAACGCGGCGGCGAGGTCCTCCGGCCGCGTGACCACCCGGATGCCGCGCCCGCCGCCGCCCGCGGTAGCCTTCACCACCACCGGGTAGCCGATGCGCGCGGCGTGCTCGGCCGCCTGGGCGGCGCTGCCGACCACGCCCTCGCTCCAGGGCGAGACCGGCACGCCCGAGGCGGCCGCGATCTCCTTGGCGGAGATCTTGTCGCCCAGCTTGCGCATGGCCTCGGCCGAGGGGCCGAGGAAGCGGATCCCGGCCGCGGTGACGCGCTCGACGAAGCGCGGATCCTCGGCGACGAAGCCCCAGCCGGGCCAGACCGCGTCGGCGCCCGCCCGCCGCAGCGCGTCGAGGAGGCCGTCGTGGTCGAGGTAGGCCGCCACCTCGCCGCGCGGGGCGTCGAGCCTCTCGACGGCGTCGGCATGGCGCACGAAGGGCGTGTCACGATCCACGTCGGTGTAGAGCGCGATCACCCGCAGCTCGGAGCGCTCGTGGGTGCGCAGCGCCTTCACGGCGCGGATGCAGCGCATGGCCGCCTCGCCGCGGTTCACGATCGCCAGCCGGTGGATGGGTCGGAACACGTTCATACCGCGCCCGGCCCGGGTCGGGTCTCGAGCGCCGCGGCGCGGAAGCGGCCGTGATGCGAGAGCGAGAGGTCGAGGCGCTGCGGCTGGCCGCCCCGGAGCAGGCGCGGCGCGCGGCCCTCGCGCGCGAACGCGAGCTCGCCGGCTGCGCAGCCGAGCAGCGCGGCCGCGGCGTTGCGCGCGAGCGCGCGCACGGCGCGTGAATCGCCCGCGGGATCCTCCCCGGCCGGCCGCTCCGACACCACGCGCAGCACGCTGCGCGCGGGATCGCCCGCGTCCGTCGCAACGGCGTGCAGGGCGTCCCCCTGCGAGAAGAGCGCCACCCGCAGCCGCCGGCCGCCGATCTCCACGCCGCCGGTCTGCTGGTCCGGCGCGAGGCGCACAGCGAAGCGCACCGGCGAGAAGCAGGTCCCCGGCTCGAGCTTCTTCAGGCACTTGTAGGCGGCTTCCTTGGCCGCCCACAGGCTCCAGCGCAGCCGCTCGGGATCCGCCGCGCGGGCCAGCGCCGCGCGCTCCTCGCGCGTGAACACACGCGCGTCGAAGCGCGGGTGGCGCGCCGCCCGCGTCTCCGGATCGCCTAGATCGACGACGTCATTGCCGAGCATCGAACCATTCCGTCTCGAGCGCCGCGAGGCGCGTGAGAACCTGCCGGGTGATCGCGAGCGAGCCGCGCATCCCGCCATGCTCGGTCTTGGGCTCGAGCGATGCAAACAGCACGCGGAAGCGCTCGCCCCGCGCCGGCGCGGCCGTCCAGGTGGTCTGCCCTTCTCCGCGCAGGTAGACGCAGAGCACGCGGCAACCGGGCAACGCCTTCACCACCCGCCCCACGCCGTAGGTGGAAGCGTCCGCGTCGACGCGCCCGCTGCGGCTGCGGCCCCCCTCCGGGAAGATCAGCCCCACGTCGCCGCGGGAGAGCACCCAGCTGAAGCGCTCGAAGACGCGACCGATCTCGCGGCGATCGCCGCCGCGCTCGACCGGGATGCACTTCATCACCCAGGTGGCGATCCGGAGCCACCAGGTGCGGGAGAAGTTGTCGCGCTCGGGCGTGTTCCAGGGCAGCGCGGCGAAGTTCAGCACGTACCACCACGGCGAGGCCAGCGCGATCGCGATCAGGAAGGAGTCGACCATGGTCAGATGGTTCGCGCACACCAGCAGCGGCGCGGACGATTCCCGGCGCAGGCGCCGGAACTCCCGGCGCGCGGCGCTCGTGTCGAGGATCCGCCATCCGTATCTCCAGCGCAGCACCGCGCCCCCCACCGGGATCCAGATCGGTCCCAGCAGGCGCCCCACCTCGCGCTGCACGAGCAGCCCGAGGCGATCGAGGAAGGGGAGCCCCACTTGCGCGTCGCGCCGCTAGCTCGCCTTCGCGAGCACCAACCGAACGCAATCCCCGACGGTGTTCACGCTGTCCACCTCCTCGTCCGCGATCTCGATGTCGAACGCGTCCTCGAAGGCCAGTACCACGTCGACGAGACGGGCGGAGTTCACCTTGAGGTCGTCGAGGATGTTCGTGTCCATTTTGACGCCCGCCAGCGCCGCCTGGTTCTTCGCGTGAGGCGTGAGGATTTTCACAACGGTCTCGAACACTTCTGCTTCTCTCATGTTCCGGCTCCCTTCGAGTTTGCGTGTACTTCGCTCGCCTACGGCTCGCTGCGCGCTCCGCTTGCGTTCCATTTTCGAAAAACGACGCATGCATTGACGTCGCCGAACCCGAAGCCCGCCTTGATCGCGACGCGCAGCTCGGGCGTCTCGCGCACGGCGTGCGGAATCGACGCGGAGAAGGCGGCGACCTCCGGGTGCAGGTCCTCGCAGTTGATCGAGGGGTGCACGAAGCCGTGCTGAAGCATCAGCACCGTCGCGACGGATTCGATCGCGCCGGCGGCGCCCAGCGCGTGCCCGATCATCGACTTGGTCGACGTGATCAGCGGGAACGACGCGGGCGGGCGCTCGAGGGCGGCGGACCAGGACGCCACCTCGACGGGATCCGCCGCGGTCGCCGTGAGGTGCCCGTTGATCAGGTCCACCGCCGAGCTCGGCGTCCCCGCGTCCGCGAGCGCGGCGCGGATGCAGCGGCGCACGCTCTCCGGATTCGGCGCGGTCATGCTGCCGCCGCCGCGGTGGCCGCCGCAGTTCACGGCCGAGCCGAGCAGCTCGGCGTAGACGCGGGCGCCGCGCGCGCGGGCGGAGGAGAGGCTCTCGAGCATCAGCACGCCCGCCCCCGAGCCGGGGATGAAGCCCGACGCGCTCGCAGAGAGCGGACGCGAGGCCTTCTCGGGCTCTTCGTTGAAGCCGCGCGCGAGCACGCGCATGGCGTCGAAGCCGGCCCAGATGTAGTGGCTCGCGCCCTCGGCGCCGCCGCAGAGCATGCGCTCGGCGAGCCCGGCCCGGATGCGCGCCGCGCCCAGCGCGAGCGCCTCCGTCCCCGTGCTGCACGCGCTCGAGTTGGTCGTCACCTGGTTGCCGAGCGCCAGCAGCCCGGAGACGCGCGCCGAGATGCCGCTCGCCATCACCTGCTCGACGGCGGTGCTGCCGAGCCTGCGGACCTTCTTCTCGTTCACGTAGGGCACGATGCGCGCCGCGATCGTGTCCATCCCGCCGATCCCGGTGCCGAGCACGGCGCCGCTCCCCCAGTCGACGCGGTCGTCGCCGCGCTCCGGGCGCGCGAGGCCGGCGTCCAGCCAGGCGTCCACCGCGGCGATGCTCGCGAAGCGGTGACTCGAGTTCATGGCGAGCAGCTCGTCCTCGGCGAAATACGAGGTGGCGATCGCGTCGACTCCCTGCGGCACGCCGGCGACCTGGCAGCTGAAGCCGGCCTCCCGCATCTCGGCGTTCGCGCGCAGACCCGATCTGCCCTTGCGCAGCGCCAGCTCGAAATCGCGCAGGCCATTCGCGTTGGGCGCGATCACGCCGAGCCCGGTGACGACGACGCGCTCGCTCATCGCGGCACCCCCATCCCGGAGATGGTGCCCGCGCACACCAGCGTCCCGTCCTCGAGCCGCATCTCGACCTGGCTGCGCAGCTTGCGACGCCGGAAGTAGACCTTCGAGCCGTGGATCTGGACCCGATCGCCGGGCAGCACGCGCCCGGTGAACTCGACGTTCGCGTCGACGAAGACCGTCACCAGCTTCTCCGCCACTTCGGGCGGGCATTCCTTCCAGAGCAGGTAGAGTCCGAGCGCCACCAGGCCCGTCTGCGCCATCGATTCGATCAGCAGTACGCCGGGGGTGACCGGGTTGCCCGGGAAGTGGCCGCGGTAGAAGTCCGACTCCGGGCGCCAGCGGTAGCGCGACTCGATCCGCTCGTCGTCGACCGAGACGATCTCGTCGATGAAACGGAAGGGCGCCTGCTGCGGGATGCGCGCCAGCAGCTCCGCGGGCGTGAGCACGGTTCCGCTCGCGCTCATCGCTCCATCTTCCCGCCGCGGCTTCGGCTGCTCGGATTCGGATAGTCGGGATACGCGATGTCGCGGAACAGGCCCGTCTTGGCGCGCTTGATCGTGTAGATCTCCTCGCCGTCGACGAGCAGGCGCGCGTCGCCGATCGCGATCGTCGAGCCGCTCTCGCGCAGCTCCGCGTAGCGGCGCACGTCGACCTCCATGCGCACCAGCCGGTCGTGCGGGCGGATCTGGCCCGAGAACTCGACCTCGCCCACCCCGAGCGCGCGCCCCGACCCGAGGCCCCCCGCCCAGCTACAGAAGAAACCGAGCAGCTGCCAGACGGCGTCGAGGCCGAGGCAGCCCGGCTGCACGGGGTCGCCCAGGAAGTGGCTCTGGAAGAACCAGTCGTCCGGCTTTACGTCGCGCTCGGCGACGATGCGCCCGCGGCTGCCGCTCCGCGAGATCTCGGTCACGCGGTCGAGCATCAGCATCGGCGGCAGCGGGAGGCGCGTGTCGAAGCCCTCGGGCCCGTCCTCGACCAGCTTCCCGTGCGCGAAGGCGAGCAGCTCCAGCTTCTCGAAGCAGGCGCGCGCGCGGAAGTCCGCGTATTTCACCGGGCGTCTCCGAAGCGCACCAGGTAGCTCGACCAGGTGAGCCCCGCGCCCACCCCGACCACCGCCACGTCGTCGCGCGGCCCCCACTTCTCCCACTGCATCGAGAGCACCGAAGCCGAGCTGGCCGCGCCGGTGTTGCCGAACCATTCGACGTTCATGTGGTGGCGCTCGCGGTCGATGCCGCAGCGCTCGCAGATCGACTCCAGCATGCGCAGGTTGGCCTGATGGCCGACGAAGTGGAGCCTGCGCTCGTCGCTCTCGAAGCTCTCGCGCAGGTTCTCGTAGCAGCGCGCGGATTCCCGGATCGCGAACGCCTGCACCGTGCGGCCTTCCTGGGAGAAGTGCCCCGTGCGCGGCACCACCACCTTGTTGCCGGCGGAGGGGCGCGAGGCGAGCGTGCTGCCGAGCAGCTGCGCGCGGCCGGGGACGCGCGTCGAGACCACCGCCGCCGCGGCGGCGTCGCCCCAGAGCACCGCGGCGCTGCGGTCCGTGTAGTCGACCGTCTTGGTCAGGCTGTCGGGGACGACCAGCAGGACGAAAGCCGGCAGCTTGGCCGGGTCCATCAGCGAGAGCAGGTGCACCTGCACCAGCAGGCTGGTGCAGGCGGAGTTCACGTCGAAGGCCGGCACCTCGAGGCCGAGGGCCGCCGCCACGTTGCAGGCGTCGGCGGGCGAGGCGAAATCCGGCGCCGAGCTGCCGGCGATCAGCATCCCGATCTCGCCCCGATCGATCCCGGCGCGCTCGATCGCGAGCTCCGCCGCGCGCCGGCCGAGCTCGGCGGTGGTGTAGAGCGTGGCCTCGGCGGCGGCGCGCACGTCCCGGTTGCGCGTGGTGCGGATGTAGTCGAGCGGCAGCGCCGTGCGCCGGGAACGGATCCCCACCCGCTCGACGATCCACTCGTCGGTGGTCCCGATCTCGAGCTCCTCGAGGAAGCGGTTCGTGATCTCGTTCTCGGGATGGAAGTGCCCGAGCCCGTGCAGATGGACCGTCACGAGGTCGCCCCCGAGATGTGCTCGCCCCCGTCGACGCGGATCACCTCGCCGTTGATCCAGGCGGCGTCGTCGAGCGAGAGCAGGTAGATGGCATTGGCGACGTCGCGCGGGGTGGTCAGCCGGCCGAAGGGATTGCGCAGCCGCGCCTGCGCCTTGAGCACCGCGCTGCCGGGGATCGCGGCGAGCGCCGGGGTTTCGGTGACGCCCGCCTGGATCACGTTGCAGCGCACGCCGTGGGGCGCGAACTCGACCGCGATGGAGCGCGCCACCGCCTCCAGCGCCACCTTCGCGGCGGAGACGGCCGCGTAGCCCTTCCACGCGACGGTGTTGCCCTCGCTGGTGAGGCCGAAGACGCGCGCGTCGGGCGTGAACAGCCCGCGCCCGTGCAGGTCCTGGGTCCAGTCGAGCAGGCTGGTGCCCATGCTGTGGATGGTCCGCGCGAAGTCGTCGGCGTCGAGGAAGGCGCGCGCGGGATACTGCGGCGGCGAGGCCACCGCGTGCAGGTCGTCGAGCCCCTGCGCGAACAGGAGATCGGCGGCCTCCACCAGCTTCTCGCGCGTAACCCCGAGCGCCTGGGCGAGCGCGGCGCGCGCGTCGCCGCGGCGGTGCGGGCGCTCCTTCTCCGCCACCAGCAGCTTCAGGTTTCCGAAGGCGATCGAGTGGAGCAGCACACGCACGCGGCCCTCCGGCCCCATCGCGGCCGCGAGCTGATCGAGGATCTCGGCGCGCTTGCCGGCGTCGAGCGCGTCGGTGTTCAGCGTCAGCACCGGGGCGCCGTGGCCGCGGAGCTTCTCGAACTCCGGCTCGACCCGCGCGAGCTGGGCGCGGCGATCGCGGTGCACCAGACACAGGCCCATGCCGTGCTCGGCCAGCTTGTGGGCGGTGGCGAGTCCGAAGCCGCTCGATCCGCCGAGGATCACGGCCCAGCTGCCCGGTGCGAACTGCGTGCTCATCGGCCCTCCGTTCCGGCGCCGGGCCGTGGGCCCGACCGGCTGCACTCGAACGACTCGGTCCAGGATTCTCGCGAGGGCAGGTGAGGCCGCCGCCCCGGCGCTCTCGGCCCTGCGCGGTGCGGCCCGACCCTCGAGTAGTCCCAATGGTGACTTCGAGTCATTTATATGTCAACGCCACCGCCGGCAAGCTCTGGCTAGAGCGTCGCAGAGTTCCGGGGCCGGCGGGAGGGAAGCCCGGAAAAATTACGCAGCCTTCACACGAGCTGAGCCAGAACGGGCCCGTCCCTGCTGATTTCCCCACGCCGTGGGGCGGCCCGTGTCAGGCGCCGTCCGCGGCGTCCGCCTCCAGGAAGGCGCGCCGCTCTCGATACAGCGCGAGACGTGCTCGGATCTGCTCGCCCAGCGCGGCTTCGCCCTGCGTCTGTGCGAGCGCGGAGGCCTGCGAGGCGAGCCGCACTGCGTCGTCGAAGCGACCCGCGGCTGCGTAGGCGGCCGCGAGCGTGTCCAGCCAGTTGAGATCGGGCGTCTCGCTCGAATGCACCAGCGATTCCGCGAGCCGGACCGCTTGATCGGGATCGCGGATCCGCGCATCGCGGCTGGTCGCGAGCGTCCACGCCAGCTCGTTGCGCATTCCGGTCGAGCCCGGCGCGAGACGCAGCGCGTCACGAAGCTGCGCAACAGTCCTGGCAGGGTCGTCGAGACGCCGGGCGAGCCACACGATCCGGGCCTGGAGCTCGGGCTGATCCGGGGACATCGCGAGGGCCGCCCGGTGGGCGGCGAGCGACTCCTCCCAATCGCCGGCCCGGGCGGCGCCGCGCGCCGCGAGCAGGCGCGCCGCGCTGTTGTCGCGTCCGAGCCACGCCATCCGATCGAGCACGCGGTTGAGGCCCGCGTAGTCGCTTCGTAGGAAGGCGGCGCGCAGGGCGAAATCCTCGAGCCAGAGAACGCTGACGCCGACCGCGAGGCCGGCGGTCGCCGCGACCCACACGGCGGGGCGCAGCCAGCCTTTGCGAGGCGCGACCGGCTCGGGAAGCCCCGCGGGCCGCTCGGGCTCGGCGCGGATCAACACGCTCGCAATTCTCGAGTTGCGCAGCTTCCAGATCGCGCCGTCCAGCACGAAGTGGTGGAGGTTGACGGCGGAGGCCACCAGCAGCGCGAGCCCGCCCGCGTATTCGTAGCGGCCCCTCACGAGCGGAGCGAAGAGAAGCACCGGAAGCGTCCAGACGGCGACGCCGCTGGCGAGCACCTTGCCGAAGTAGCGCGGGAAGCCGCGCCAGCTCCCCGAGCCGCGCGCGTAGTAGGACGTGACCCACAGGTACTGCGCCGCGTGCCCCAGCGCGACCCACTTGAAGTAGTCCTCGATCCGGTTGCGCAGCAGGTCGACCGGCTCGAGGCCGGTCGAGACGCCGAAGTAGCGCACCGCGAAGGGGATCGAGAACCAGAGCGCCTGGGTCAGCGCCAGCGCTGCCGCCGGGACGAGATCCCGCACGCGCGCGCGGCGCAGCAGGAGCGCCGCCGTGGCCGCCAGCGTCGCCGCATAGGCGGCCGCCGCCAGCGGGAAGAGCACGCGGTGCAGCGCCGGAGGGATGCCGAGCGGGAGGAAGGCGACGGGCGCGTTCTCGGACTGGCTCGTGTTGTAGTCGATCAGGCTGATCGCGCTGTGGAAGACGAGGAACGTCAGCCCGTAGGCGAGCAGGAACGAGGCGTAGAACAGCCGCTTCACCCCCGTCGAGAGCGGCACGCCGCGCCGCCGCAGGAACATCACCGCCAGCCCATAGTTCTGGCCGGTGTAGTGCCACGGGCTCCAGGTGATGTAGACGGTGAAGAGCCAGGAGGCGACCACGCTCGCGAACGTCCCCCAGACGAAGAGCGCCGCGATCAGCAGCGTCGCCCAGACCGAGAAGAGCGCGTAGCTGCGCCGGTCGCGGCGCTGGTCGTACACGCGCACGAGCGTGCCGCCGTAGTGCGGCATGCTGACGAGGAGGATCAGCACGGGGATCAGGAAGCTCGGCTGGAGCGCGCGCAGCGAGGGGCCGAAGAGCGCGAACGCGACGAACAGCAGCGCGTAGAGCAGGCCGCAGCCGAGCAGCAGATCCGGAACGGGGCCGTAGAGCCAGCCGCTGGCGCGGGGGGTGGAGGCCGTCGCCGTCATCTGCCGACCATACCACCCGGCCCCGGCCGAGAGCCGGGCTCAGCGTCCCTCGAAACGCGCCGCGCGCTTCTCGAGGAAGGACTGCATGCCCTCCCGGAAGTCGCGCGTCCCGAAGAGCGGAAGCAGCTGGAGGAAGACGTGGTGCACGTGCTCGTCGAACGGCTCGGAGAGGCCCATCCGCATCATGCGCTTGCTGGCCTGCACCGCGAGCGGCGCATTCTCCGCGATCTCCGCCGCGAGCGCGCGCGCCTCCTTCATCAGCAGCGCGTCGGGCACCACGCGCGAGACGAGGCCCAGCTCCGCGCACTGATCGGCCGTGAGCGTTCGGCCGGTGAAGATCAGCTCCGCGGCCTTCGACCAGCCGATCAGCCGCGGCAGCAGCCAGGTGCCGCCGCTCTCGGGCAGCACGCCGCGGCGCGTGAAGGCGGCCGCCAGCTTGCCGCTCTCGCCGGCGATCCGGATGTCGCAGCCGAGCGCGAGATCCATGCCGTAGCCGGCCGCGCCGCCGTTCAGCGCGCAGATGGTCGGCTTGTCGATCTCGTGCAGCACGATCGGCGGAGCGCTGCGCAGCTCGAGGGAAGGCGGCAGGGCCGCGCTTCCTCCTCCGCCGATCCCCGTGCCGGCGGCGGCGTCCTGGAGGTCGAGCCCGGCGCAGAAGCCGCGCCCGGCGCCGGTGATCACGATCGCGCGCACGTCGCGGTCGCGATCGCACGCGATCAGGCGCTCGGAGAGCTCGCCGAGCATCCGCCCCGAGATCGCGTTGAGGCGCTCCGGCCGGTTCAGCGTGAGCAGGGCGACGCCGCCCTCCTTCTCGAACAACACTTCGCTCATGCACCCTCCTGCGGATGGCCCCGGGCCTCAGGCCTCGAAGACGGTCGGCTCGCGCACGTAGGCGCGCGTGAGCAGATCGACGAAGGCCTCGTCGTGGAGCGGATCGGCCGGCGCCTGGAACGCGATTCCGCGGGCCGTCAGATCCGAATCGAAGCGATCCACCACCTGATCGAGGTCGAGCCCGCCGCCGCCGGATTCGTGCCGGCGGCGCTGCTCGGCGTCTCGGTAGACGTAGGCCTTCCAGGAGACGCTGATCCGGAGCTCCTCGAAGCGGATCCGCGCGCGCGTCTCGCCGTCCTGCCGGATCGCCCAGGCGTCCCCGCCGTCGTGCTCGAGGCGCGTCTCCAGCGTCATGCCCCCGAGCATCCCGTGCTTGCGCGCGCCGACCGGACGCACGCGGTGGTACATGCGGTCGTTGTCGCCCACGATCGCGGTGTTGAAGACGTCTCCCTCGTGCAGGCGCGGCGGATGATCCGGGCCGTCCGGCCAGTAGCTGAAGCCGCCGTCCTTCCCGCGGTAGAACCAGGCCACCGCCGTCGCGATCTCGACGCGCTCCTTCTCGAAGAGCCGCGAGTGGCCCATCACGGAGAGCAGCCAGGTGGGGTAGCGCCCGCGGTCGACGCCGACGAAGGCGGGCACGTCCGTGTGCCCGCGCCCCTGGTCGAAGGGAAGCTGCCAGGTGATGTTGCTGTACACGCCCCAGGGCGAGACGAGATCGCTCTCGAAGAGCCTCGCCGCCGCCTGCCGGAAGCGCGGGTTCTCGAGGAAGGGCAGGGTTCCGTCCTGCTTCGATTCCGCGGTGGCCCAATCGGCGCGAAAATTGGGGGCGATGATCAGGGCGGCTGGCCCCGATTGCGCGCGCATCTCGGCGCCGCTCTGGAAGTAACGCTGCACCGGGAAATGCGGCGCGGTGCGCTCCAGCAGCTCGCGCACCAGCTCCGGCCGGTCCATGGCCGGGGCCAGCAGGATGGGGGCGCGGCAGGGGGCGGACATGGCGGCCAGGATAGCGCGCGGGGCCGCGCGGCCGGTCGCTTGTCGAGCGCCGGGTCTTCGTGAATCATCGCCGCCGATGGCAGCTGCTCTCGGCCTCCTGGGCTTCCTGGCCGTGCTCTTCGTCGCCGCGAGGTACCTGCCCGGCCGCGAGGTCGCCGGCCGCGAGGAGGAGGGCGGCACGCGCTTCCGCTACCGCATCAACGGGCTGGCCGTCTTCGCCGCCGTCAATCTGCTCGTCGCGGCGGGCACCCTGATCTTCGACCTCTCGCTGGCCCCGCTGCTCGACCACTTCTGGGCGCTCTTCGCCGCGGCGAACTTCTATTCCTTCGCGCTCGCGTTCTGGCTGCACCGGCGCGGGAGGCTGACGCGCCCCGGGCCGACGACCCTCGCCCAGAAGCTGATCGGCCGCGAGCTGAATCCGCGCGCGTTCGGCGTCGACCTCAAGATGTGGGCCTACGAGCCTTCGCTGATCGGCTTCGGGCTGCTGGTCGCCGCGTTCGGCTACGCGCAGTTCGAGCGTCACGGCGAGATCACGCCCCAGATGGGCCTCTGGCTGGTCGGCTGGTGGATCTACCTGGCGACGCACTACTGGTACCAGGACTTCCTGCTCTCGATCTGGGACGTGATCGAGGAGCGCTTCGGGCTGATGCTGCTGTGGGGCGATCTCGTGCTCGTCCCCTTCTTCTACTCGATCGGCGGCTGGTATCTCCTCGACCAGCGCAAGCCGATGTCACGCTCTGGCTTGCTCGCGATCGCCGCGCTCTACGCCGCCAGCCTCTGGATGTTCCGCGGCGCCAACGCGCAGAAGTGGCGCTTCAAGCAGGATCCCGGGACCACGATCTGGGGCGAGAAGGCCGAGGCGATCGGCGGGCGGCTGCTGATCTCGGGCTGGTGGGGGATCGGGCGGCACCTGAACTACACCGGCGAGATCGGGGTCTACCTGGCGCTCACGCTCGCGACCGGGTTCCACTCCTGGGTGCCCTACCTGCTCCCGCTCTGGATGCTGCTGCTGCTCGCCCACCGCGCCGCCCGCGACGACCGCCGTTGCCGCGCGAAATACGCGGCGCTCTGGCACGCCTACTGCGCGCACACGCACTTCCGCATGTTCCCGTTCTTGTATTAGGGGCGCGGGCAAGCGAAGCGCGCAGCGAGCCGCAGGCGAGCGGAGTTCACTAAGGCTGGCGCGGACCTTCGTCGAGCAGGTCGAGGATGTCGCCCTCGCCAGCGGCGGGGCCGGTCTCGAGCTCGCCCGCGCCGTGGATCCGGCTCTCCGCCTCGCGCGCGATCTCGAGCGCCATCTGGACCGCGGAGCGGACCAGGCCGGCCTGGTTGCCGTTGGTGAGGCGTCCGCCCGCGATCAGCGCGGCGAAGATCCGGCTGGCCGCGTGGATCACCGCCACTTCGCTCGCCTGGAGTTCGGACGCTCCCGGAGTTCGACCCACCGCCATCACGGCCTCCCGCTGTCCAGGTTCTCATCGGCAGACGCCGGCATGGCTGGAGAGTATCCTGCTCCAGCGTGACGCAGCCCGACCCGAGCCCCTCCGGCCCGAATGCGCTCGCCAGCGTCGGCGTCTACCGGCGCGAGGTGAGCGCCTCGCTCGAGCGGATCTGGGAGAACGTGCTCGACTGGGAGCACCTGCCCTGGCTGCACCGCGAGAGCTTCTGCCGCATCGAGTGCCTGGACGAGGGGCCCGCCGGCTGGCGCGCGAGGGTGGGGCTCGCCCCCGAGAAGACCGGCCAGGAGATCCTGCTCGAGCTGGCCCTCGAGCAGCCCGCGCTGCGCTACGTGGCGCGCACGCTGGAAGGGCCCGGCCGCGGCACCGAGATCTGGACGCGGCTCCAGCCGCTCGCCGCGGATCGCACCCGGATCGAGGTCGAGTTCCTGCTGCCGGGCATCCCGCCCGCGCGCCGGGAGGCGCTCGGGCGGGCCTATCTCCAGCTCTACACACTGCTGTGGGATCAGGATCAAGCGATGATGTCGCGGCGCGCGGCGCAGCTCGCCGCGAGGACGGAGCCGGCCCTGGCCGGATCGGTTCCGCTCGGGCCGCTGGAGGCGCTGCGCGCGCGGCTTCCGGTTCTGTTGAAGCTCGGCGGACGCGGGTTTCGCGTGGTGGAGATCGAGGGAGAGCTCTTTGCCTACGCCGCCGAGTGCCCCCACCGGCGCGGCCCGCTCGAAGACGCGGCGCTCGAGGCTGGCTGCGTGCGCTGTCCCTGGCACGGCTATCGCTTCGACGTGCGCACGGGCCGCAGCGCCGACGGACGCCGCCTCCGGCTGGCGCCCGCGCCGCGCGTGGTGGTCGACCCCGAGAGCAGCGAGGTGGAGCTGCGCTTCTAGCGCTGGGTCCCGGGGATCCGGACCCGGTAGATCGCGAAGCTGCCGCCGGGCGTCGTGTAGACCCGCTCGAAGCGGCCCTGCATCGCGAGCGCCGCGTGCGAGAAGGCGCGGGCGGATTCGCGCGCCGACCAATCCACGTACCAGGCGATCTTCGCGTCGCGATACGCCTCGGAGAGGCCGCGCTCGACGTCCCGGCCGCGCGCCTCCGCTTCCGCGGGCACTGGGAGCGCCGCGAAGCGGCTCGCCGCGCGCCCCGCGTCGTACTCGAACGCCACCGGGTCGGTGTCGGGCCAGAAGAAGTGCCCGCGCCGTCCCGTGGTGAGGAACAGCCGCTCCGGATGCGACGAAGCGATCACGTCGCCCGGCTCGGTGCGCTCGCGCAGGAACTGCTCGGCCGCGCGCAGCTCCGTCCAGTCGATCGCGACCTCGCGGGCGTAGTAGGCCTGCTCGGTGCTGCGCGCGAGCTTCCAGTCCTCGGCGAGGAAGAGCGCGAGCACGATTGCGAAGGCGGCGCCGGCGAGCCAGCGCGCGCGCAGCGCGGCGAGCAGCCCCGTCGCTGCGAAATAAAGCGTGAACGGCGTCCAGGGAACCAGGAAGCGGTAGGGCGAGAAGGTCCAGACCAGCAGGATCGCGCCGTAGATCGCGGCATACACGTGAAGCGTTCGCAGGCCGCTGCGCGCGCTCTGCCAGAAGCCGAAGAGCGCGAAGAGGAGGGTCGCGTGACAGATCACGTGGAGCAGCGCGAGGCGGACGCCCCCGGCTCCGATCGCCGCGCGCACCGACTCGACGGGCAGCGCGAGCTGGAAGTAGCCGAGCCCGAAGGAGAGGCGCAGCAGGTTCTGCCAGGCGACGCGCAGCGCTTCCTGCGGATCCTTCGGCAGGAAGCCGCCGTAGCCGAGCTCGTGCGCCACCAGCAGCGCCCGGCCTCCCGCGCCGTTCGCGGCCTCTGCCCCCGCCTGCCAGCTCCACCAGGGAGCGACGCAGGCGAGGATCACCGCGCCGACCAGCAGCGCGTCCGCGCCGCGGCGCCGGAGCAGGAGCGTGGCGACGGCGGCGATCGCGAGCGAGAGGCCGATCGCGCGCGTGAGCATGGCGCACCCGACCAGCAGGGCGCCGAGGAGGAGCCAGCCGGTGCGGGCCCGCCCGTCGGCGCGCAGCGCGCGATCGTCGAGGCAGAGCAGCGCCGCGATCGCGAACAGCGCGTACGGGAGCTCGCTCATCGCGACCCGCGTGAAGGAGAGCAGGGCCGGCGAGAGGGCCGCGAGCACGGCGAGGGCCAGCGCGAAGCGCCGCGAGGCGCCCAGCACCCGGCGCCAATAGAGCGCGGCGAGCACCACCGCGCCCGCGCCGGCGAGCGCCCCGGGTGCGAGCAGCCAGGTGAAATTTCCGGGCAGGTCCGGACGGGCGCGGAGCACGAGGGAGAGGAGCGCGGGATAGAGCGGCGGGTACTTGGTCTGGAGCGGCTCGCCGGGGATCGAGAGGTGTCGGTATCCCCTCCCCTCGGCCAGCCCCTTGGCGGTCGTCAGGTAGACCGCGTCGTCGCCAAAAAAGCCCAGGGAAACCGGCGAGCTGGCGGCGAAGGCGAGGTAGAGCGCGGCCAGCGCGGCAGCGCCGAGGGCGACCAACCCGGCCGGACGCTGCATGCAGACCCCTCGGGAAAGCCGCCGCGAGCGTAAACGATGGGGGGGCCGGCCTTCCAGCCCGATCTTCCTCTTGACGGGTCCTGGTCTGTCCGATAAATAGAACAAGAACACTGGTTCTGTTTTTGGCGTCGAGGTCGCGCATGACCGCTCCCAAGCCCGAGCTCCACTGGGTCCGCCCTCCCCGCCAGGCGCGCAGCCAGGAGACGCTCGACCGCATCCTCGACACGGCCGAGGCGCTGGTGGCCGAGAAGGGCTTCGAAGACACCCCCGTCTCCGAGATCGTGCAGCGGGCGGATTCTTCGGTGGGCGCCTTCTACGCTCGCTTCCACGACAAGGAGGGCCTGCTGCACGCCCTCTACGAGCGCTACTACGACGAGGCGGTCGCCACCGCCGAAGCCACCCTGGACCCGGCCCGCTGGGAAGGAGCCGGGACGCCGGAGATGATCGACGCCGTCATCCACTTCCTGGTGTCGATTTTTCGCGAGCGGCGCGGCCTGATGCGCGCCTTCGTGATGCGCAATCACACCCATCCGGAATTCCAGGCGCGCCAGCAGCGCCTCTCGCACCACGTGATCGCGCGCCTCTGCGTGCTCCTGCTCGCGCGCCGGGAGCAGATCTCGCACCCCGATCCCGAACGCGCGACGCGCTTCGGGATGATGCTGGTCTTCAGCGCGCTCGAGACCATGATCCTGTTCGGCGAGATGCGCTCTTCGCTGCTCTCGCTCTCCGACGATGGCCTGGCGGACGAGCTGACCCGCTCCACGCTGGCCTATCTCGGCGTCACCCCTACCCCGAAGGAGCCCCGATGACCGCCCTCGAACGCTTCCACCCCGAGCACGCCACCGAGCGCATGCCGGTTCCCCTCGACGTCCACTACAACTGGGAGTACGACGCCACCCGCACGCGGCTGATGCGCCTGTACGAGAACGCGAAGCGCGACCAGTGGAACGCGACCGACCGGCTCGATTGGAGCGTCGACGTGGACCCCGCCAAGGGCCTGCTCCCCGACATGGGCATCGGGATCTACGGCACGCCGATCTGGCAGAAGCTGACGCCGCGCGAGATCGAGCAGCTGCGCCACGAGGCGGTCACCTGGCAGCTCTGCCAGTTCCTGCACGGCGAGCAGGGCGCGCTCCTCGCCACCGCCCAGATCGTCGACAGCGTGCCCTGGTACGAGGGCAAGCAGTACGGCGCGACGCAGGTGATGGACGAGGCCCGCCACGTCGAGGTCTACCGCCGCTTCATCCAGGAGAAGCTCGGCCACGAGTACCCGGTGAACCGCGAGCTCAAGAAGCTC
This sequence comes from Myxococcota bacterium, assembly GCA_036560145.1. Lineage (GTDB taxonomy): Bacteria > Myxococcota_A > UBA9160 > UBA9160 > SMWR01 > DATBRV01. The sequence goes on along the minus strand of DATBRV010000119.1, from coordinate 1,797 downwards.
CTCGACCAGATCCTGACGGACTCGCGCTGGGACATGAAGTTCCTCGGCATGCAGATCATCGTGGAGGGGCTGGCGCTGGCCGCCTTCGGCACCATCCGCGACACCACGACGAATTCGCTGCTGCGCGACCTCACCGCCGCCGTGATGGAGGACGAGTCGCGCCACGTGGCGTTCGGCGTGCTCTCGCTTCGCGAGTTCTGCGAAGACCTCTCCGAGGCCGAGCGCAACGAGCGCGAGGAGTTCGTCTACGAAGCCTGCGTGCTGATGCGCGACCGGATCTCGAACCGCGAGGTCTGGGAGACGATGGGCCTCGACGCCGACGCCTGCATCGCGGCCTCCGATCAGTCGCAGCTCGCCAAGCAGTTCCGCTACCGGCTGTTCTCCAAGATCGTGCCCAACGTCAAGAGTCTCGGGCTGCTCTCGCCCCGCCAGCGCGAGCGCTTCGAGCAGCTCGGCATCCTCGAGTACGAGCACAACTCGACCTCGGACGTCGATCACGACGTCGAGATCGAGCGGCGTGTGCGGGCCGGCGAGATCCCCGCGCCCGCGTAGTCATCCGAGCCAGCCGCGCGGTTGCCACCGGGTCCGAAGCGGGCGAGAATCCTGCGCCTGTCGTCCGCCCACAACCCTCGAGGAGGCCCCCCCGTGGCTCACGCATTCCTGTCCGACTCCTGGTTCCAGGAGGCCGAGCGCATCCGCGGCGAGATCAATCCCCCGGTGCCCGACGCCATCAAGAACATCGTGGTGAACCTGGTCGTGAAGAACGGCCCGAGCGGCGACGTCGAGGCGCGCATCCAGGCCGGCAAGTTCGAGAAGGGCCTGGCCGCGAATGCGCCGACCAAGCTCACGGTGCCCTACGACGTCGCCAAGGCGATGTTCATCAGCGGCGACCAGCAGGCCTCGATGCAGGCCTTCATGTCGGGGCAGATCCAGGTCGAGGGCGACATGGGCGTGCTGATGCAGATGCAGATGGCCGGCCCGCCCAGCGCCGAGGCCGTGCAGCTCCAGGAGCGCGTGAAGGGCATGACCTCCTGAAGGAGGGCGCCGTGGGCAACACGCCCGGCTTCGACATGTCGCTGGAAGAGGCGATCAGCACGCAGCGGGCGATCCGCCGCCTGAAGCCCGATCCCGTCGACGACGCGCTGCTGCGCCGCCTGCTCGAGCTGGCGCTCAAGGCACCCACCGGCTCGAACGCCCAGAACTGGGAGTTCCTGGTCGTGAAGGACCCCGCCGTGAAGGCGCGCCTGGCGCGCGCCAATCGCAGGGCCTTCTCGCTCTACGAGCGCATCGGTCGGCGCCGCGCGGGGCGCGACCCGAAGTGGGGCCGCCTGCTCGATGCGGTGCGCTGGCAGGCCGATCACTTCGAGCAGGTCCCCGTCGTGATCGTCGCCTGCCTGCGGGGACCGCGCGCCTGGTTCCCGCCCTTCGCGGCCGCCAGCTACTACGGCTCGATCTTCCCGTCGGTGCAGAATCTGCTGCTCGCCGCTCGCGCGGCGGGACTCGGCGCGGCGCTCATCACGCTGCCGCTGTGGAGCACCTACTCGGTGCGACGGATCCTGGGCTTGCCGCGCAGCGTGACGCCGTGCGCGGTGATCCCGCTGGGCTGGCCGCTGGGGAAATACGGACCGACGGTGCGTCGGCCGGTGGGCGACGTCGTGTCGCTCGATCGCTTCGGGAATCGGCCGTGGCAGGGCAAGGGCGCGAAGGACCTGACGGTTGGGTAGGGGAAGAGCCGGATGACGATTGGGTTTGCGGCTGTGGCGCCGAAGGCGCTCCGCAACGGTCAGACCGAGCAGG
>DATBRV010000118.1:0-8320 GCA_036560145.1 Myxococcota bacterium | reverse complement strand
TGGTGGAGCGCGCGCTCGCCGCCTTTACGGCGGCCTCGCCGCCCGGCGCGGCCCGGCTCGCGGACCGGTTGCTGCGCGCGCTCGAAGCGGGCGCCGAGGCCGGCGGCGACGCCCGCTGCCTGCCCGAGCAGGCGGCGCTCTCGGCCTTCCTGATGGTCGCCGCTCCGGACGACGCGCCCGGCTCGCCGTCGCTGCGTCTGGTCTATCCCACCGACTCCCGCAGATGGGGAGGTGTGCTGCGCATGCTCGGCCGCGAGCTCGCGCAGGCCTGGCGGCGCTGGCGCGGCGAGACGACGGTGCTGACGCCCGGCGATCCCGAGCGCAATCCCGTCCACGGGCTGCGCAGGCTCTACGACGCGCAGCGCTAATCCAGCGCCGCCCCGATCAGTCGCTCGACCAGCGCGCCGCCCAGCCAGGAGCCGAGGCCGAGGCTCACGTACACGGCGAAGCGGAGCCAGACGCCGACGTCGAAGGGCCAGGTGCTCGCGGCCTGCACCAGCCCGCGCCAGGCGACCAGGTTCGAGAGCCTGGCTCCGGTCGCGGGCGCCGCGCCCGGCTTCAGGTTCGCCTCCGCCTCGGCGCGCAGCGCGGCGTCGACGCGCGCCAGCTCCGCGCGCTTTGCCTCGGCGAGCTGCTGGTGAACGCCCGAGACCGGGAGCAGCAGCGCGGCCACGCAGACCACCGGGAAGAACACCAGCATCGGGATCGCCACCGTCTTGCCCCACGGCTCCAGCAGGAAGAGCGAGAACAGGAAGGAGAAGAGCAGCAGCAGGAGGACGCTGCGCAGACCCTTGCGCGCGAAGGGGGCCAGCGGCCGCTGATCGAGCCAGTCGACCGCGACGCCGTGCCGGCCGAGCTTCGCGAAGCCGACCGCGACAGCGAGCTCGATCACCACGGTCCGCGCGATCAGCCACCCCATCGCCACGCTGCGCAGGGCGGCCCACACGAACACGGGATGGTCGAGGGCCGGCCGTCCACCGACCCAGCTTCCGGGACTCATCACGAATCCGATCGAGATCGCAAAGCCGGCCGCGCCCGCGATCGCGAGCGCCGCTCGGCCGACGCGGAAAACGCTCCGGATGCCGGCTTCGGCGCCGTCCGCCTGCGGCGTCAGCACGGGCGCGAGATCGGCCAGATCGCGCTCGGCGCCGCGCAGGGCGTAGACGGTCGCCGCGGGCGTGAATGCGATCATCGCGACTTGCAAGAGCTGGAACTCGGCGAGCCGCTCGTCCCAGGCCATGTTCGTGAGCCAGCAGTAGACGTGATAGGCGAGAAAGATCGCCGCGCAGAAGAGCAGCGAGCAGACCACCGGCGGAACCGGCGCCGAGGCGAAGAGCCGGACGCTCCAGGGCAGTCGCTCGTCGATCTCGGCGTTCCGGGCGGACACGCGCACAGCCTATCAGCCCGGGGCGGTTGCGTCCGGGCGGGCTGCCCCCCACCATGCCCGGCTTGAGTGAACTTCGCTCGCCTGCGGCTCGCTGCGCGCGCATCGCGCTTGCGATGCCCGCCGGGCCTGATGCCGCGGGGTAGCCGCATGGATCGCTCGCCCGCGCACCGAATCTTCCGCTACCTGCTCGCGGCCGTCTTCGTGCTCGCCGGCGCGAACCATTTCTGGAAGCCGGACTTCTACGTCGCGATCATGCCGCCCTATCTACCGTGGCACCTCGAGCTGGTCTGGATCAGCGGCGTCTTCGAGATCCTCGGCGGGATCGGCGTGCTCTTGCCGCACCCGCTGCGGCGCGCCGCCGGCTGGGGACTGGTGGCGCTGCTCGTCGCCGTCTTTCCCGCCAACGTACACTTCGCGCTGACCCAGGACTCGATGCCCGGATTCCTGCTGGCGTGGATCCGGCTTCCGTTCCAGGTCGTGTTCATCGGGTGGGTCCTCCAGTGCACGAGCCCGCCCTCGAATTCCTGACGCGGTTCTGGCTGCCGGCGCTCGCCGCGAACCTGGCCGTGGCGTTCGGCGCCACGGTGCAGGGCGCCGTCGGCTTCGGGATGGCGCTGGTGGCGGCGCCGCTCCTGATGCTGCTCCGCCCCGAGCTGCTCCCGGGTCCGCTGCTGATCAACGGGCTCGCGCTGACGCTGCTGGTGGCGCGCCGCGAACGCGACTCGATCGATCTGCTCGGCGTCAAATGGGCGCTGGTCGGGCGCGTGCCCGGCGTCGCGCTCGGCGCGCTCGCGCTCGCGACCATCTCCGTGAAGGGGATGCTGCTGCTGGACGGGCTCGCCGTGCTGGCGGGCGTGGCGCTCGGGATGTCGCGGGTGAAGCTCTCGCCGACCCGGCGGATCCTGCTCGTCGCCGGCGTGATCTCGGGCATCTTCGGCACGATCGCCTCGATCGGCGGCCCGCCGCTCGCCCTCGTCTATCAGCATGAAACCGGTCCGCGGCTGCGCGGCACGCTGGCCGGCTACTTCATCGTGGGGGCGTTGATGTCGCTGGTGGCGCTGGTGGCCGTCGGTCGTTACGGCGCAGACGAAATCCTCTGGACCCTGATCCTGCTGCCGGGGACGGTGCTCGGCTTCGCCTGCTCGAACCGCTTCACCCCCTGGCTCGACGCGGGCCGCACGCGCCGGGCCGTGCTTGCCATCACGCTGGTGGCAGGAGTCGCCGCGGTGCTACGCGCGCTCGCGTGAGTTAGCCTCGCCGCTCCCATGGATCCGCGGCTCGTCTACTGGACCTTCGCGCTGCTCGACCTCGCCGCGGTGGCCCTCTTCGCCGCCGCCGGCGTGGCCGCGCTGCGACGCGGCGACGTGGCGCGACACCGCCGCCGCATGCTCACGGCCGCGGCGCTGGTCGGCTTCTTCGTGCTCTCCTACGTCGCCAAGCTCGCCCTGATCGGCCGCGAGGATCTCGAGAGCTGGGGGAGCACATCGATCTGGGTGCTCCGCATCCACGAGCTGTGGATCTTCCTGATGCTGGCGGCCGGCGCCGTCGCCGGCTCGCGCGCGCTGCGCCTGCGTCATACCAGAAACGTGACGCGCGATCCGAAGCATCCGCCGGCGCCCGCGGAGCTGGTGCGCTGGCACCGCCGCGCGGGCTGGACGGCGGTTTGCGCCGCCGGCTTCGCGCTCGGGTTCGCCCTGCTCGTGCTGCTGGGCATGTACCGGCGGGCCGGCTGGCTCTAGCAGGAGGGCGCCATGCGCGCGATGAGCCTCCTCGCTCCCGGGCCCGTCGAATCGCGACCGCTGGCCTGGATCGAGAAGCCGGCCCCCGAGCCCGCGTCCGAAGAAATACTGGTCGCGGTCCGGGTCTGCGGCGTCTGCCGCACCGACCTGCATCTGGTGGAGGGCGATCTCGCGCCGCGCCGGGCGGGGATCGTGCCGGGGCACCAGGTAGTCGGGAGGGTCGCGGCGTGCGGCTCGGCGGCGCGCCGCTTCCGCACGGGCGATCCCGTCGGCGTCGCCTGGCTGCGGCGCGCCTGCGGCGTCTGCCGTTTCTGCGCGGGCGGCCGCGAGAACCTCTGCCTCTCGCCGCAGTTCACCGGCTGGGACGCGGACGGCGGCTTCGCCGAGGTGGTCGCGGTCCCCGAGGCCTTCGCCTATCCGCTCCCCGCGGCGCTCGATCCGGTCCAGACCGCGCCGCTGCTGTGCGCCGGGATCATCGGCTACCGCGCCTACGCCCGCTCGGCAGTCCGGCCCGGCGGACGGCTCGGCCTCTACGGCTTCGGCGGCTCCGCGCACATCGTGATCCAGATCGCGCGTCATCACGGCTGCGAGGTCTTCGTGGTGACGCGGGGCGGCGTGCACCGCGAGCTGGCGGAGCGCCTCGGGGCGGCCTGGGTGGGCGAGGCGGGCCAGGCGCCGCCCGTCCGGCTCGATGGAGCCATCCTGTTTGCACCGGCGGGAGAGCTGGTCCCGGTGGCGCTCGCCGCCCTCGGCCGCGGAGGCACGCTCGCGGTCGCCGGCATCCACCTCTCGCCGATCCCGCCGCTCGACTACCAGGCCCACCTGTTCGAGGAGCGGACGCTGTGCAGCGTCACCGCCAACACCCGCGCGGATGGCGAGGCGCTGCTCGCCCTCGCGGCGGAGATCCCGATCCGCACCCATACGCAGCGATATCCGCTGGAAGCGGCCAACCAGGCGCTGCTCGATCTGAAGCAGGACCGCGTGCGCGGCACAGCGGTACTCGAGATCGGTAGCTAGCTCACCGCCCCTGGAAGACTGGCTTTCGTTTCTCGAGAAACGCGCGCGGGCCTTCGGCGGCGTCGGCGGACATCATCACGTGCATGCCCTGCTGCTGCTCGATCTCGAAGGCCTTCTCCTCGGGAAGCGTCTCGGTCGCGCGCAGCACGGCGAGGATCCCCTTCACCGCGAGGGGGCCGTTCTCGGCGATCCGCTGCGCGATCTCGCGCGCCTTCGCGAGGGCCTGTCCATCCGGGACGACGTGGTTCACGAGGCCGAGCTCGTAGGCGCGCCGCGCCGGGAGGTCCTCGCCGGCGAGCAGCATCTCGGCCGCGATCGCATACGGAATCTGGCGGCGCAGGCGCACGCTCGAGCCCGCCATCGGGAAGAGCCCGCGCTGCACCTCGGTCACCCCGAACTTGGCGCTCTCGCCGGCCACCCGGATGTCGGTGCCCTGGAGGATCTCGGTGCCCCCGGCGCGTGCGAAGCCCTCGGCCGCCAGGATCACGGGCTTGGTCGGGCGGTAGGTCTTGAGCCAGGCGCCGTAGATCACCTGCGGCTCCTTGCGGACCCGCTCGATCCACTCGTTGTCCGAGACGCCGCTGCGCAGCTTCACGATCTCGCCCAGGTCCATCCCGGCGCAGAAGGTGTCGCCGCGGCCGGTCAGGATCGCGACGCGCAGCTGCTCGTCCCGGTCCAGCTCGAGCCAGGCGTCGTAGAGGCGGCACATCACCTCGCAGTTGACGGCGTTCTTCTTCTCCGGGCGGTTCAGCGTCACGGTCAGGACGGCGCCCTCTCTTTCCACGATCACGGCAGGCGACGGCATCGCTCTCCTCTCGGCTCGGGTCCGGGGGGCATCTTACCGGAAGGCTCGTGCAGCCCCGCCCTCAAGTTGCCGCCCCCCTTTACGAAGAGTGGGGGTGGAGGCGAGCGGTCCGGGGCCCTGGGGCTTGGCTGTCCGCTCGAACCCCTCTACCTTGAAGAGCGGCACAAGGAGACTCGGCGCATGGATCTCGATTTCCGCATGCACGCCGAGCGCACCCCGAACCCGAACAGCATCAAGTGGGTCCTGGGCCGGCCTCTGATCGAGGGCGGCGCGAGCGCGCACTTCACGGCCCGCCCCGAGGCCGACGTGTCGCCCCTCGCGCGGCGCCTGTTCGAAGTCGCCGGGGTCGAGGCGGTCTTCCTGGCCTCCAACTTCGTGACCGTGACCAAGCGGACCGACCGCGAGTGGACCGATCTGGCGCAGCCGATCGTCGACGCGATCAAGCAGTCGATCGGGGCCGGCGGCAAGGCGCTCGGCCCGGCGTACGCGGCGCCCGAGGGCGGCGCGCAGACCGAAATAGTCGCCCGCATCCGCCGCGTGCTGGACGAAGAGGTCCGGCCCGCGGTTGCGATGGACGGCGGCGACATCGTGTTCTCCGATTTCAAGGACGGGATCGTCGAGCTCTACATGCACGGATCGTGCAGCGGCTGCCCGAGCTCGACGGCCACCCTCAAGCACGGCATCGAGACGCGCCTTCGCGAGCTGATCCCGGAGGTCCAGGGCGTCGTCGCCCTGTGACTGGACGGCGGGCGGGCGCGCCAGGCTCGCCCGCGCTGAGCTGAGCTGGCGCCACGACTCTCCCCCCGGAGCGGTCGGCGCAACGGATGATGAGGTCAGCCTTGGACGGGGGGAAACCGGACGGAGCCAGACGAACGGGGGCGTTGCCGTCCCCGATCGGCGTGGGGGGCGCGCTGCCCTCCCGCTGGCGCCGCGATCAGCGCCTGCGCCGCCGGCTCACGCTGCGCGGCCGCGCCACCCTCGCGGCGCTCGCGGGCGGCGTGCTGGTCGGCCTGACCAGCGGGATCTGGCTGGCCTCGTCCGTCGGCGCGCGCAGCCTCGAGCGCGCTTCGGATGCGGACGTCGCCTCGTCGCCGCCCGAGAACGGCGAGGTCGCGCAGGCCTCCGAAGTCTCCGAGACCACCGAGACCCCCGAAGCCGCGGAGCCGGACGCGAAGCCTGCGTTCGCCGAGGCTCCGCTCGGCCTCAGCGGCCGGCTGCCCGTGACGCGCGCCGCGCTTTCGCTGCCCGCCGCGCCGTCCGGCGAGTCCGCGGACGGGCCCTCGCGCCTCTTCGAGATCGTCGATTCGCCGGGGGAGGGCGGACCGCTCCGGATCGAGTACAGCCTCGACGCGGAGCTCACCCGCCACGTCTTCCGGGTGCTGGAGGACGGGCGCGTGGCGCTCGGCCACGTGATCGTGCTGGATCCGGCCACCGGCCGCGTGCTCGCCTACGCCTCTACCGATACCCAGCGCTTCCCGGCCACCCGCACCTATCCCGCGGCGTCGCTCGTGAAGGTGATCACGGCCGCCGCGGCGCTGGGCGCCGATCCGTACGCGGCGCGCCTGCCCTGTCGCTACAGCGGCAGCCCCTATCGCCTGACGCCCGCGCGGATCGATCCGCCGCGGTCGGGCAACGTGGTGTCGCTGCGGCAGGCGCTCGCCACCTCGAACAACCAGTGCTTCGCCCAGCTCGCGGTCCACTCGGTCGGCGTCGAGATGCTGATGGAGACGATCTCGCGCTTCGGCTGGACCCACGAGCCCGCTCCCGCGCACGACGCCGGGACCGTCGAAGATCCGGAGGGAGACCGCTTCGGGGTCGGCAAGCTCGGCTGCGGCCTCGCCGGCTGCCGGATCACGCCGCTGCACGCCGCGCAGCTGGCGGGGGCGCTGGCGTTCGGAGAGGTGGTCGAGCCGCGCTGGATCGACCGCATCGTGGACGCGTCGGGGCAGGAGCTCTCGCTGCCCCCGACTGCCGCGCCCCGGCAGGTGCTCTCGCCCGAGCTGGCCGGCGAGCTGCGGGGCATGCTGGTCGACACCACCACGCGTGGTACGGCGCGGCGCGCCTTCCGGACCCGGGGCGGCCGGCCCTTGCTCGGGCCCGTGCAGGTGGCGGGCAAGACCGGGAGCCTCTCGGGCTCGGATCCCAAGGGCCGCTATGAATGGTTCATCGGCGTGGCCCCGGCCGAGGCGCCGCGGATCGCGGTCGCCGTGGTGGTGGTGCAGCGCGCCCGTTGGTGGCGGAACGCCTCGCAGGTGGCGAGCGAGGTGCTGCGCGGGGTCTTCTGCGACCGGGGGGTGTGTCGCGCCGACGCCGCCGAGCGCCTGATCACCGCGCCCGCAGCCGCCGAGCAGGCGCTGGTGGCGCAGCCCGTGGCCGAGCCGCCCAGCGGATCGCTGCTCGACTGAGGCCGCCAGGCTTCAGCCCCGCGCCCGGCGTCCCGAAGAGTGACACCGGAGAGCGCCGATGAACGACACCACGCGGATTCGGCCCGCCTATCTGCTGGGCCGCGACCGTCCGCCGGCTCCCCCGAGCCTGGTGGTGATCTGCGGCCCCGACCTCGGACGCCGGATCCCGCTCGAGACGCCGACCCTCACGATCGGACGCGACGCCGAGTGCGACGTGGTGGTTCCGATCGACGGCATCTCGCGCAAGCACTGCCAGCTCCTGGTCGGCGAGGGCGTGCGGCTGCGCGACCTCGGGTCCACCAACGGCACCTGGCTGAACGGCCGGGAGATCGGGCACGAGGCCGAGGCGGAGCTTCGCACGGGCGATCGCGTCGAGCTCGTCGGGATTGCCTTCAAGTTCCTGGACGGGAACGACCTCGAGGCGCAGTACCACGAGGAGCTCTACCAGCTCGCGATCGTCGACGGTCTGACGCGCACCTTCAACCGCCGCTATCTGATGGACTTCCTGACCCGCGAGATCTCGCGCTGCCGGCGGCACTCGCGCCCGCTCTCGCTGCTGCTCTTCGACATCGACCGCTTCAAGGAGATCAACGATCGCTTCGGCCACGCCTCCGGCGATCAGGTGCTGCGCACGATCGTCGAGGTGGCGCGCGAGGGCGTGCGCCGCGAGGAGTGCCTGGCGCGCTACGGCGGCGACGAGTTCGTGGTGGTGATGCCGGAAACTGCGATCGAGGGAGCGCGGATCGTCGCGGAGCGCACCCGCGGCCGGGTCGAGGGCCACGGCTTCGCCTTCGCCGGCCGGGAGATCCCCGTCACCATCTCGGTCGGCGTGACCGTGCTCTCGGCCGAGATGGCGGACGCCGAAGCGATGCTCGCCGCGGCCGACACCCAGCTCTACGCCGCCAAGATGGCGGGCCGCAACACCGCCGCCGGCTGACCGCGCCGCCAGGCCCGATGTGGGATAATC
>DATBRV010000117.1:0-35214 GCA_036560145.1 Myxococcota bacterium | reverse complement strand
GCGCGGTCCATGCCCTGCGAGGCCGCCGACACGCCGCGGATCACGTTGCCGCCGCCGATCACCACGCACAGCTCGGTGCCGAGCTCGTGGACTTCGCGCAGCTCGCCGGCCAGGCGGGAGATCACGGTCGGGCTGATCCCGAAGCCCTTGTCGCCGGCGAGCGCCTCGCCGGAGAGCTTGATCAACACCCTTCGGTAGGCCGACTTCACGCCTCGCCGCTCCCCCCCACCTTGAAGCGCTGGAAGGACGTCACCGCCACCGGGCTGCCGAGCGGGCCGGCCGCCTCGCGCAGCAGGTCCCCGATGGTCCGGTCGGGATCCTTCACGAAGGGCTGTTCGACCAGACAGACCTCGGACAGGAACTTGCCGACGCGGCCCTCCACGATCTTCTCGATCACGGCCGGCGGCTTGCCGGTCTGCTCGGCCTGCTTCCGGAAGATCGCGCGCTCCGAGTCGATCAGCGTCTTGGGCACGCCGTCGCGGTCGACCGCGACGGGCGAGGGATCGGCGGCCGCCACGTGCATCGCCACGTCCTTCGCGAGCGCCTGGAGGGCGGGGCCGCTGGCCTGGGTCGCGAACGCCACCAGCACGCCGAGCTTGCCGCCCGCGTGCACGTAGCCGCCCACCACGCCGCCCTGCGGCGCCGACACCTGGGCCGCGCGCTTGACCACGATGTTCTCGCCCAGCTTGGCGATCGCCGCCGTGATCCGGTCCGCGACCTTCTCGCCGTCGATGGGGGCCTGCTGGAGCGCCGCGGCGGAGCCCGCCTGCGCGTCGCTCGCCACCGTGCGCGCCAGATCTGCGGCGAGCCGGTTGAAATCATCCGTGCGCGCGACGAAGTCCGTCTCGCAGCCGAGCTCGACGATGCCGCCGCGCGCGCCCGCGGCCGCGATCGCGATCACGCCCTCGCTGGTGGCGCGCCCCTCGCGCTTGCCGGCCTTGGCGAGCCCGCGCTCGCGCAGCAGCTCGACTGCGCGCTTGAGATCGCCGCCGGCGTCGGCAAGCACCTTCTTGCAGTCCATCATGCCCGCGCCGGTCTGCTCGCGCAGGGCCTTGACCGCTTGCGCCGAGATCTCCGCCACGGCTCAGGCCTCTCCGCCGGTGGTCTTCACGATCACTTCCGGCTCCGGCGCGTCGGCGGCCTCGCGCCGGTCGCCGCCGTAGGAGGCGCCGGCCCCGCGCCCGCGCCGCGGCGGATGCGTGATCTCGACCACCACCCGGCCCGTGGAAGTCCCGGCCGTCGCGGCCTTCGCCGGCCGCGTGCGCTCCGCCTCGGCCGCTTCGCTCTGGAGGCGGTCGTTGTGGATCGCGGCGCCCTCGAGGCAGGCGTCCGCCAGCCGCGCGCAGTACAGCTGGATCGCGCGGATCGAATCGTCGTTGCCGGGGATCACGTAATCGATGTCGAACGGATTGCAGTTCGAATCGACCACGGCGACGATCGGAATGCCCAGCCGCTGCGCCTCGCTGATCGCGATCGCCTCGCGGTTGACGTCGATCACGAAGACCACGTCGGGCAGCCGCGTCATCTCGCGGATCCCGTCGAGCGACTTGCGGTACTTCTCGATCGCGCGGGTCATCGCCGCGAGATCCTTCTTCGAGATGTCCTTGGTCTTGGTCTCGTCGGCGGTCGTCGCGAGCAGCTCCTTGAAGCGCTCGATCGACTTCTTCACCGTCTTGAAGTTGGTGAGCATGCCGCCCAGCCAGCGGTTGTTCACGTAGTACTGGCCCGCGCGCGCGGCCTCCAGCTGCACGGGCGCCTGCGCCTGTCGCTTGGTGCCGACGAACAGCACCTTGCCGCCGCGCGCCGCGGTGTCGCGCACGAAGTCGAGCGCGGCGCGGAAGCGCGGCAGGGTCTGGTCGAGATCGAGGATGTGGACGCCGTTGCGCTCGCCAAAGAGAAACGGCTTCATGCGGGGGTCCCAGCGCCTCGTCTGGTGCCCGAAATGGACGCCGGCCTCGATCAGCTCGCGGACGCCCACCTCGCCGTGCTCGAGGGCGGCTGCCGTCGCCGCGCCCGGGGCCGAGGTGGTAGATGCCGTGGGATCGGCCATGCCAGAGTCTCCTTCGCGGTTGTGCGTCCGCCCCGGATCGGGCCTCCCCAACCCGCGCTCCCCGAGCCTGGCGCGAGCACCGCAGGGGCGATCCGGAACGTGTGAAGTTGCCTAGGGTTAGCAGAGTCTCCGGGTTCTGACGAGAGGCAGTCCTGAGTGAACTCCGCTCGCCTGCGGCTCGCTGCGCGCGGGCTGCGCCCGCTTGCACGGCCATCAGGTGGTGATCAGGTGGTGTAGTCGGCGTTGATCCGGACGTAGTCGTAGCTGAGGTCGCAGGTCCAGACCTGCGCCTGGGCCCGTCCGGCGCCCAGCCGGACCTCCAGCTCGATCTCCTTGGCCCGCATCGCCTTCGCGGCGCGCGCTCGCGCCGCCGGCCCGGTCGAGGCCCCCTGCCGGAAAACCACCACGCCGGCGAGCCGGACCTGGGTCCGCTCGAGGGCGAGCCGGATCCGGCCGGCCCCCACGGTCTGGAGGATGCGGCCCCAGTTCGCGTCGCCCCCGAAGAGCGCCGTCTTGACCAGCAGCGAGTTGGCGATCCGGCGCGCGGCGCGCTCGGCCTCGGCGGGGGTGCGCGCCTCGCGCACCACCACCGTGACCAGCCGCGTCGCCCCCTCACCGTCGCGCGCCACGTCGCGGGCCAACGAGATCGACACCTCCGCGAGCGCGGCTTCGAAGGCGCGCGCGTCGCGGCCCTGCGCGCTGCGCAGCGCGCAGTTGCCGGCCGCGCCGCTCGCGAAGAGCAGCAGCGTGTCGCTGGTCGAGGTCTCGCCGTCGACGGTCACGCGGTTGAAGCTCGCATCCGCGGCGCGCCGCAGCGCGCCGCGCAGATAGGCCGGGCTCGCGGCCGCGTCCGTGAGCAGGAAGCCGAGCAGGGTGCCCATGTTCGGCTCGATCATCCCCGAGCCCTTGGCGATGCCCGCGATCGTGACGCGGCGACCGCCGAGCCGACAGCTGGCCTGCGCGAGCTTCGAGAAGGTGTCGGTGGTGCGGATCGCCTCGGCGGCCCGCGCGAGCCCGGTCTCCGAGAGCGCGGCGGCGGCCGCGGCGATCCCGCGTCCGATGCGCGCCATCGGCAGGGGCTTGCCGATCACCCCGGTGGAGGCCACCAGCATCTCGGCGGGCGCGGCGCCCACCGCGAGCGCCGCCCGGCGCGCCATCTCGGCCGCGTCGCGCCGGCCGCGCTCGCCCATCGCGACGTTCGAGCAGCCGCTGTTCACGACCACGCCGCGCGAACGGCCGCTGCGCACCCGGCGCCGGCACAGCTCGACCGGCGCGCCCACCACGCTGGAGCGGGTGAAGACGCCCGCCACCGCGGCGGGCTCGTCGGCGACGAGCAGCGCGAGGTCGAGGCCGCGCGCCTTGATGCCCGCGCGCACCCCGCAGGTCCGGAAGCCGGGAATCCGCAGCCCCTTTCGCTGCATCCCGCCTCAGCTCGCTCCGCAGGCCGCGCGTGCGCTCACGTCGCCCCGCAGCACTTCTTGTACTTCTTGCCGCTGCCGCAGGTGCAGGGATCGTTGCGGCCCACCTTGGCGGCGGGAGCCGCGCCCGGGCGGGCGCCGGGGCCGGCGGCGGGCGCCGGCGGCGGCTGGCGCAGCGGGCCGAGGGCCGAGCGCGGCGGGGCGAGCGGCCTCGGCGCGGGCGCGGCCTCGCGCGGCTGCTCGGAGCCGCGCGGCTGCGGCAGCGCGAACTTGAACACGATCTCGAGCGCCTGGGTGTCGATGCGCGCGTTCATCTCCTCGAACAGCGCGTAGCCTTCGCGCTGGTACTCGAGCTTGGGATCGCGCGAGGCGTAGCCGCGCAGGCCGATGCCCTCGCGCAGGCCGTCCATCGTGTGCAGGTGATCCTTCCACTGCATGTCGAGGATGCGCAGCAGGATGTCGCGCTCGAAGCCCTCGAAACGCGGATAGCCGCTGCCCGCGAACTGCTCGGCAAGCCCGTCGCAGTGCTGGCGCTTGGCCTCCAGCACGGCGAGCACGGCGTCGAACACCGCCCGTCCGACGGCGTCGCGCTCGAGCCCGCGCAGCGCCTCGGGCGCGCGCGGCAGCACCTGCGCGTCCAGCACCACGCCGAACTGCGCCTCGATCCCGGTCGCGAAGGCGGCGATCGCCTCCGCCTCCGGCTGGCCCTTCTCGGGCCAGTGGTCGCCGAGCAGGCCGACGATGGCGCCTTCGGTCATGTCGAGGACCTCGGCGTGGACGTCCTCGCGCGCCAGCGCGTCGCGGCGCCGCTCGTAGAACGCGCGGCGCTGGCGGTTCATCACGTCGTCGTAGTCGAGCAGGTGCTTGCGGATGTCGAAGTTGCGTGCCTCGACCTTCTTCTGCGCGTTCTCGATCACGCGCGTCAGCAGGCGGTTCTCGATCGCCTCGCCTTCCTCGACGCCCACCCGGTCCCACCACTGCGCCACCCGCTCGGATTCGAAGATCCGGAGCAGGTCGTCCTCCAGCGAGAGGAAGAACTGGGTCGAGCCCGGATCGCCCTGACGGCCGGCGCGCCCGCGCAGCTGGTTGTCCACCCGGCGACTCTCGTGGCGCTCGGTGCCGATGATGTGCAGCCCGCCGCCGCCCACCACCACGGCCCGCTCCGCGAGGCATTGCGCGTCGAAATCGGCGAGCGTGGCCAGGTAGTCGGGATGCTCCTTGCTGCCGCCGCACTTCGCGAGCGCGAGGAACTCCGGATTTCCGCCCAGCAGGATGTCGGTGCCGCGGCCGGCCATGTTGGTGGAGATGGTGACGGCGCCCTGGCGTCCGGCCTGGGCCACGATCTCCGCCTCGCGCTCGTGCTGCTTGGCGTTGAGCACGTTGTGGCGGACGCCGCGCTTGTCGAGCTTGCGCGAGAGCATCTCGGAGGTCTCGATCGAGATGGTACCGACCAGGATCGGCTGGCCCTTGGCGTGGCGCTCGATGATCTCCTCGACCACGGCCGTGAACTTCTCGCCCTTGGTCTTGAAGACCACGTCCGCGCGGTCCACGCGGATCATCGGGCGGTTGGTCGGGATCAGGTTGACGTCGAGGTCGTAGATCTTGGCGAACTCCGGCGCCTCGGTGTCGGCGGTGCCGGTCATGCCCGAGATCTTCCCGTACATGCGGAAGAAGTTCTGGAAGGTCACGGAGGCGAGCGTCTGGTTCTCGCTGCGGACCGTGATCCCCTCCTTGGCTTCCACCGCCTGGTGCAGGCCGTCGGACCAGCGGCGCCCCGGCATCAGGCGTCCGGTGAACTCGTCGACGATCACGACTTCCTTCTGCCCGCCCTCGCCGGCGCGCACGACGTAGTCGACGTCCAGCTTTTTGAGGGAGTGTGCAGACAGCGCCTGGTTCACCGCGTGCAGCACCGGGAGCATCTCCGGGTCGTAGAGATTCTCGACGGCGAGCAGCTTCTCGGCGTTGTGCACGCCCTCTTCCGTGAGGCCGACGCTGTGCGCCTTCTCGTCGATCCAGAAATCCCCGGTCTCTTCGATGTTCTGGTTGGGCTCGCCCTTGGTGCCGGCCTTGAGTCTGGGCACCACCCGGTTCACCACCGCGTAGAGCTGCGTGTTCTGCTCGGAGGGGCCCGAGATGATCAGCGGGGTGCGCGCTTCGTCGATCAGGATCGAGTCGACCTCGTCGACGATCGCGTAGTGCAGCTCGCGCTGCACGCAGCTCTCGAGCGAGAACTTCATGTTGTCGCGCAGGTAGTCGAAGCCGAGCTCGTTGTTGGTGACGTAGGTGATGTCGGAGCCGTAGGCCTCGCGGCGCTGCTGGTCCGTCAGGTCGTGCACGATCACCCCGACCGAGAGCCCGAGGAAGCGGTGGATCTCGCCCATCCAGGCGGAGTCGCGCCGCGCCAGGTAGTCGTTCACGGTCACGATGTGCACGCCGCGCCCGCCGAGCGCGTTCAGGTAGGCGGGCAGCGTGGCGACCAGGGTCTTGCCCTCGCCGGTCTTCATCTCGGCGATCCGGCCGCGGTGCAGGATCACGCCGCCGATCAGCTGGACGTCGTAGTGGCGCTGGCCGAGCGTGCGCTTGGCGGCCTCGCGCACCAGCGCGAACGCCTCGGGGAGCAGATCGTCGACCGGCTCGCCCCGGCCGATCCGCTCGCGGAACTCGGGGGTCTTGGCCGCCAGCGCCGCGTCCCCGAGCTTGGCGAAGTCCACCTCGAGCCGGTTGATGCGATCCACCAGCGGCAGGATCGGCTTGATCACCCGGTCGTTGTGGCTCCCGAAGAGCCAGCGCAGCAGATTGGGCATCGAGAGCGGCATTCTCCCGGGGGGAAGGACCGGGTCAGTTTACCGCAAGCGACGCGGGCCGGCGCGGAGGCGAGAAGGGGACGTCCCCTCAGTCGAAGATGAAATCCAGCGGGTTCTTGGAGCGGCCGTTCACTTCCACGCTGTAGTGCAGATGCGGCCCGGTGCTGCGGCCCGAGGAGCCGAGCTTCGCGATCACCTCGCCGCGGTCGACCTCCTGGCCGACCCGCACGGTGATCTCGCGGTTGTGCCCGTAGTACGTCCGCACGCCGTAGCCGTGGTCGATCTCGATCGCGCGGCCGAGGGGCCCCTTGTCGCCGACGAAGATGACACGGCCGCGTGCCGGCGCGATCACGGGCGTGCCCGCCTCGCCTGCGATGTCGATCCCCGAGTGGAACTGGCGCATCCCCGTGAAGGGCGAGATGCGCGGACCGAAGCGGGAGGTGAGCCAGCCCTTGGTGGGCCAGATCGCCGGCGACGAGATCAGGTGATGGTGCTTGTCCTCGAGCTGCCCGATCAGCTCGCCGAGCGTGAGCTCCTGGCCGGCGGCCACGTGGCCGAGCCGCTCCGCCTCGAGCCGCAGCAGGCTGACGCGATCGCCGCCCGGTGCGCCCGCCGCAGCGCCGCCCGCTCGCTGGCGGGGCACCGGATCGCCGGTCGCGGGCTCCGAGGTCAGCTCCTCGTCGTCGAGCGAGGTCGCGCCGTCCATGTCTTCGGCCAGGTCTCCGCCCTCGCCGCCGCCCACCTTTTCGATGTCCTCGCCGCCCGCCGCGGCCTGGCCCGGCAGGTTGGCGATGGTGCGGACCTTGCGCTCGAACTCCGCCAGCCGCGCGAGCCGCGACTCCACCTCGGCGACGGTCGAGTCGAACGCCGCGATGCGCGCCCGCTGCTCTCCTGTCTCGACGCGCAGCCGCACCAGCTCGGCGTGGTCCATCCGGACCCGCACGTAGTCCACCAGTCCGAAGGTGAGCAGCAGCGCGGCGAGGCCCGCCCCCTGGAGCGAGCGCACCAGCGTGCGCCTGGCGATGTCGAACCGGCGGACCGGCTTCGTCGCGTCCGTCATCACGATCAGCGAATAGCGTTCCATCTTTCAGCTCCCATTCCGGGCCGGCTCCCGCCGACCCGCCCCCCGGCTAACCGCGCATCCCGATGCGCAGCTGCAGCTTGCCGAGCTGCAATTCGTCCCCGTCCTTGAGCCGTGCGAGCGGCGAGCGCTGGCCGTTGACCTTGGTGCCGTTCGTGCTGCCCAGGTCCTGCATGAAGAAGCCCTCCGCGTCCCAGCCGATCGCCGCGTGCGCCCGCGAGATGGTCGGCTCGGCGATCACCAGGTCTGCCGACCGGCCCCGTCCGATCACCATCCAGTCCCGGTCGAGCGGCACCTCCAGCCCCTCGTAGAAGCCCCGCATCACCCGGACCGTCGCGCCCGCCGGAACCGCCGCGGCGGACGCCTTCCCCGCTGCCACTGCTCCGGCTGCTTTCGACATCGCCACGAGCCCTTTCGCAGCGTGTGACCGCGGGCACATCCGGCCCGGATCACGCGCTTCCGGATCTTTTCGGCCCCACGGAAGGCGCTCTTGACCGGCAAATCCCCGCGGGGGCTCAGCTTTCGGGAGGAAGGCGCAGGCAAGCGCGCCCGGCGCGCGCGCAGCGACCCGCAAGCGGAGCGCGCAGCGAGCCGCAAGCGGAGCGCGCAGCGAGCCGAAGGCGAGCGAAGTCCACTCAGGCCGGAGCGAGGTTCACTCCGCCCGGAGCGAAGTTCGCTAAGGCCTGGCGCGGGAAGCGAGCAGCTCGCGGGCGTGGCGGCGGGTGGCCTCGCCGACCGATTCGCCCCCCGCCATGCGCGCGATCTCCTCGACGCGCTCGGCGCCCTCGACCGGCCCCAGGCGGGCCAGCGTGCGCCCTGCGCTGGCGCGCTTCTCCACCCGGAAATGCAGCTCCGCGAAGGCGGCGATCTGCGGCAGGTGGGTGATGCAGAGGACCTGGTGGTGGCCGGCGAGCTCGGCCAGGCGACGCCCCACGCGGTCGGCGGCGCGGCCCCCGACCCCGGCGTCCACCTCGTCGAAGACCAGCACCATGCCCGCGCCGGCCGCGCGCGTGGCGCCCGTGAGGGCGAGCAGCAGGCGCGAGAGCTCTCCGCCCGAGGCGACCTTGCGCAGCGCGCGCGGCGACTCGCCGGCGTTCGCGCTGAAGACGAACTCAGCGGCCTCGGCGCCGCTCGGGCCGCAGGGGTAATCCTCCTCGCGGGCGATCGGCTCGAGGGCGACACCGAATTGCGCCTCCGGCATGCCCAGCTCGCGCACCGATGCCTGCACCGCGCGGGACAGCTTGCGCGCGGCCTGCGAGCGGGCGGCGCTGAGCGCCGCCGCGCCCTCGGCGAGCTGCTGCGCGGCCGCCGCGCGCTGCTTCCCGAGCGCCGCCTCGCGCTCGCCTGCGCCCAGCGCCTCCGACAGCTCGCGCGCCGCCGCGTCGCGGGCGCGCAGCACCTCTTCCTCGCTCGCGCCGTACTTGCGTTGCAGCTGCTCGATGCGGTGCAGGCGCTCTTCGACCGAAGCGAGGCGCGCCGGATCGGAATCCGCCGCATCGACGTACCGCTCCAGATCCCCGGCGGCGTCGCGCAGCTCCTCGAGCATCCCGCGCAGCCGGGCCGCCAGCGGCGCCAGGCCCGGATCCAGGCGCTCGAGCCCGCCCAGCCGGCGCGCGGCGTCCGCGAGCAGGTCGGTCGCGTTCGAGTCCTCCGCCCTCGAGGGATCGCCCGTGAGCAGGCGCGCCGCCGCGGCGCCCTCCTCGCGCAAGCGCTCGGCGTGCGCGAGGCGCGAGCGGTCCGCGCGCAGACGCGCGGTCTCCCCCGGCTCGAGGCGCGCCGCGTCGATCTCCTCCACCTGGTGGGCGAGCAGGTCGCGCCGGCGCTCGCGATCGCTGGCCGCCGCGCGCAGGGCGGCGAGCTCGCGATCCAGCGCGCGCAGCTGCGCGTGGCCGGCGGCCACCCGCTCGCGCTGCGGCAGCAGGCCGGCGCTGCGGTCGAGAAGCCAGCCGTGGCTCTCGGCGCGCAGCAGCGACTGCGAATCGTGCTGGCTCGAGATCTCGAGGCGGCCCGCGAAGAGCTCCGCCAGCGTCGCGACCGGCACCAGCTGGCCCCCCACCTGGGCGCGGCTGCGGCCTCCGCGCGCGACGCTGCGCCGCACCACCAGCTCGTGATCCGCCACCTCGATCCCGCGCGCGGCGAGCTCGGCCTCCAGCTCGGGCAGGCGCTGGGTCCGGAAGACCGCCTCGACCACCGCCTCCTCCGCGCCGTCGCGGATCACCTCGGCCGAGGCGCGGGCGCCGGCGAGCAACGCCAGCGCCCCGAGCACGATCGACTTGCCGGCCCCGGTCTCGCCGGTCAGGACGTTGAGGCCCGGCCCGAACTCGAGCTCGGCGCGCTCGACGATCGCGACGTTCTCGATCCGCAGCGTCTCGATCACCGCGCCCCCCAGCGCAGCTTGGTCCGCATCACCTGGAAGCGGTTGCGGTCCTTGGGGACGAGGATCTGCGCGGGCCACTCCGAGCGCCGGACCGTCACGCGGTCGTGTCCCCCCAGCTCGCGCCCGACCTGCCCGTCCACCGTGAGGTGCACCACGCCGCCGCGCGCGTCCTGCACGCGGACCGTGATCTCGCAGGTGGACGAGAGCACCAGCGGGCGCTGCGTGAGCGTGTGGGAGCAGATCGGCGTGAGCACGACGGCTTCGAAGCTGGGCAGCAGCAGCGGGCCGCCCGCCGAGAGCGAATAGGCCGAGGAGCCCGTCGGCGTCGCGACGATCAGTCCGTCGGCGTGGTAGGTGGTGACCTCGAAGCCGTCGGCGCGGGTCTCGAGGTCGACGATCCGCGACAGCTCGGTCTTGGCGATCACGGCGTCGTTGAGCGCCAGGTAGCGGGCCAGCTCGGCGCCCTCGTGGTCGACCGACACCTCGAAGCGCATGCGCGATTCGATCCGGAAGCGATCCGCGAGCACCGCCTCGAGGGTCGGGAAGAGCTCGCCGAGGTCGATCTCGGCGAGGAAGCCGAGCGCCCCGAGATTCACGCCGAGGATCGGGACCAGCCGCCGCCCGATCGCGCGCGCCACCGCCAGCAGGGTGCCGTCGCCCCCCAGCACCACGATCAGCTCCACCCGGGCGGCGAGCTCGTTGCGCGGCACCCCGGCCGCGCCGGCCCAGCGACCCGCTTCGGGGTCGAACACGACTTCGATGGAGCGCTCGCCCGCCCATTTCGCCAGCGCGCGGAGGCTGTCCGCGAGCTGGGGCTGGTCGGGCTTCACGCAGACGCCGATGGACCTGAATTCCATTTCTTGTTCGCCGGGGGGGTGACTTCCCCATTTTCCCACGTTGCTAGGCTCCGCGCATGCCCCCCGACGAGTCGCTCGAGCTCTTCGCCGAGCCGGCGCCGGGCGTCGCACCGGGCGCGCCGCTGGCGGACCGCATGCGTCCGCGCGCGCTCGACCAGGTGGCGGGACAGGACGAGCTGGTCGGCCCCGCCGGCCCCCTGCGGGCGCTCGCCGAGGCGGGGGAGCTTCCCTCGCTGATCCTCTGGGGACCGCCGGGCTGCGGCAAGACGACCATCGCGCGCCTGCTCGCGACGGGGCCGGGACGGCGCTGCGAGGTGCTCTCCGCCGTGACGGCGGGCGTCAAGGAGATCCGCGAGACGGTGGAAGCGGCGCGCCGCGAGCAGCGGCGCGGCCTGCGCAGCCTGCTCGTGATCGACGAGATCCATCGCTTGAACCGCGCGCAGCAGGACGCGCTGCTGCCGCACGTCGAGTCGGGCACCGTGACACTGATCGGCGCCACCACCGAGAATCCGTCCTTCGAGGTGATCGCACCGCTGCTCTCGCGCTGCCGGGTCTTCACGCTGGCCCGGCTCGAGGAGCCGACGCTGGCCGCGCTGGTGCGCCGCGCGGCCGCCGACCCCGAACGCGGGCTCGGCCGCAGCGGCCTTCAGCTCGGAGAAGACGCGGCGAGCGCGATCGCGGCCGCCGCGGACGGCGACGCGCGCCGCGCGCTGGGCCTGCTCGAAGCCGCCGCCGCGCTGCACCTGCGGCGGGGCGGCCGGGGCGTCCCGCTCGCGCTCGAGGCAGTGCGCGAAGCCGCCGGGCGCGCGCTGCTGGTGCACGACCGTGACCGCGAGGAGCACTACAACGTCGTCTCGGCGCTGATCAAGAGCCTGCGCGCGAGCGACCCCGACGCGGCGCTCTACTACGCCGCGCGCATGCTGGCCGCCGGCGAGGATCCGCGCTTCCTGGCCCGGCGCCTCGTGATCTTCGCCTCCGAGGACGTCGGCAATGCCGAGCCGGCCGCGCTCCCACTCGCCACCGCCGCCTACCAGGCCGTCGAACGGATCGGGATGCCGGAGGGGCGCATCGTGCTGGCCCAGGCCGTCGCCTTCCTGGCCTGCGCGCCCAAGAGCAACGCCGCCTACCTCGGGATCGAGCGGGCCGGACGCGCGGTCGCGGAGCGGGGCTCGCTGCCCGTGCCGATGCACTTGCGCAACGCGCCCACCGGGCTGATGAAGGGGCTCGGCTACGGCCGCGGCTACGAGTATCCGCACGACGCGCCGGAGCGTTTCGTGGCGACCCCGAACCTGCCCGAGGCGATCCAGGGCGAGCTCTTCTACCAGCCGACCCGCGAGGGCGCCGAGGCCGCCATCGCCGATCGCCTCGCGCGCTGGCGCGCGAAGCGGGATCCCAAGGCTTCCTAGCTACTCCGCGCCGGAGATCTCGACCCGGTTGCGGCCCTTCTGCTTGGCGGAGTAGAGCGCCTTGTCGGCGGCGGCGATCAGCTCGTCCGCGTGCTGGAGATCCTTGGAGAACTCGGCGACCCCGATGCTGAGCGTCGCGCGGATCGGCCGCCCATCGGGCGAGCGGAAGGCGGTGCGCTCGACGCTCGCGCGCCAGCGCTCCGCCATCACCTTGGCCCCCGACGCCGGGATCTGGGACATCACCACCAGCAGCTCCTCGCCGCCGAAGCGGCCACCCACGTCCGTCGCGCGCAGGGTGCCCAGCAGCAGCTCGGCGACTCCCTGGAGCACGACGTCGCCGCCGGGGTGCCCGAAGCGATCGTTGACGTCCTTGAAGCGGTCGAGGTCCGCCATCAGGATCGAGAGGGGCGTGCCGTAGCGGCGCGCGCGCTGGAACTCGATCGAGAGCAGCTCCGAGACGTAGCGACGCGAGCGCAGACCCGTCAGCTGGTCCACGGTCGAGAGCCGCGCGAGCGTCGCGTTCTTCACGAGCAGCTCGTCCTGGAGCCGCTTCACCTTGAGATGCAGGCGCAGCCGCGCGATCAGGTCCACCGGATGGAAGGGCTTGGCGATCGCATCGCAGGCGCCGTCCTCGAGCAGCCGCGCGCGTCGCCCCATGTCCTGGGAGGCGGTCAGGAAGACGAAGGGCACGTTGGCCGCGACGGGATGGGAGCCCCGCGCCATCAGCAGCTTGTCGCCGTCGAGGCCCGGCATCTCGAGATCGCAGAGCACCACGTCGACCGATCCGGCGAGCAGGAGCTTGAGCCCGCGCAGGCCGTCGCTCGCTTCGATCACGCTGTCGAACAGGCCGGATTCTTCGATCGTCGCGCGGATCTCGGCGCGATGGGTCTCGGAATCGTCGATCAGGAGGATCGTCGCCACCGGCCCGCTCCCGGCCCCTGGGAATCCCTACGTCATCGGCGTCCGGCCGGATCGGCTTGTGGCCTTTTCGCGGGGCGCTCGAGCCAACCGGACGGATCGCGGCCCCCCTGCCGGTCGGATAGGGTGCCGGCCATGCGCTGGCTCGCGACCTTCGCCTTGCTGCTGGCGGGATCCGGGGCCGGCGCGGCCCCGGCCGTGAGCGACCTCGATCGCGACGGCCTCGACGACCGCCTGGAGCGCGAGGTCGTGCAGCGCCATCTGCCCTGGCTGCGGATCGACGCGGGCAATCTCGGGGCTCCCGGTGCGGGCCCGGAGGACGCGCCGCATCCGGCGGAGACACTGCTCGGTGCCGGTCCCTGGGATCGCCCCGCCAGCAACTGCGCCTGGCCGGCCGGGCCGGGCCGGCGCGGGCTCGCGCTGGCCCGCGTCTTCCCCGCGGAGCCCTACCAGCGGACCGGCTTCACGCAGCAGCCGGTCCGCTACCCGGAGACGGTCGACCAGGCGGTGCTGGACGCGCAGCGCTCCCGGCTCGGTTACTGGATCGCGCGCGTCAGCCTGCTCTTCGCGAATGACTGCGGCGGGACGGGCAAGCGCGTGGGCTTCCTGTCGCGGGGCGTGAACGCCCATCGCGGCGACACCGAGACGGTCGTGCTGTCGCTGGTGCGCGACCGCCGCTGCCTGCCCCCCGAACAAGGCGGGGACACACCCGGCGGCGACGGCTACCGCGTGCTCGAGGTGATCGCGGAGGGCCACGTGGCCTCATCCTGGGCGCGCCTGCCCTTCGAGAGCCTCCAGCGGGTGCGGGTCGACTCGTGCAGCTTCGGGGCCGCCTTCCATCCCGAGCTGCGCGGGGACGGGCAGCCGGGCAAGGGGCCTCCCGAGTCTCCAGTTCTTCTCTGGCTCGCGCGCTGGAAGCACGCCGTCTATCCCTCGCGCGCGGCCTGCCAGGACGGGATGCGCCTGCCCGGGATCGGCGGCCTCGAGGAATGCACGGAGCAGGGCTTCGCCCAGACCTACGACCTCGCCAACGTGGGCGAACCGGGCCGCCCGATCGATCCCGACCACCCGGTGAACGCGCCCGAGGCGCGCGAGGCAGGACGCTTCGCGGCGCTCTTTCCGGGTGAAGCCGTCTGGGAGGTGCGGCCCGAGAGCCAACCCGGGCTCGGCGACGGCGGATTCTGCGGCGGCTACCCGCCGGCCGCGACGATCGCGGCCGGGCGCCGCTGCATGGTCGATCCGATCCGCCACAAGCTCGAGGGCGATCTCTCCGACGTGGGCGAGGCGCCGCTGCTCGGCCCCCGCGAGTGTCCCGACGGAGATCTGTGTCACCGCCTGCTGCTGCCCCTGTCCCCGCCGGCGGCGCTCCAGCCCGCCTGGATCAGCGGGGTAGAGCCCGCCATGGGCCCGGCCGCCGGGGGCAACCCTGTACTGCTGACCGGCGGCTTCCCGGTGCAGGCCGGCGCGAGCGGTCCGCGACATCGCCTCTGCGCGGTGCGCTTCGGCTCGCGCGAGGCCGACCTCGCGCGAGCCGAGCTGCTGGAGGCCGCCGCCGCGGGCGCCGGCACGGCGCCGCGGCTGCGCGTCGTGGCGCCGCCCGGCCCGGCGGGGAGTCTGGTTCCGATCACGCTCGAGACCTGCGGCGGCGTGACTTCGCTCGAGACCGTGCCCGGCTCCGCCGGCTGGTATCGCTACGAGAATGCCCCGGCGGCCTCGACGCAGCGGGGGCGACACCTCTAGAATGGCGCCGGGGGGAGTGAACGACGTCGGGCGCAGACGCACCGCTGAACGGCTATAGCCGGCTCTCGGCACAGGACAGCTCCTTCGTGCTGGTGGAGCACGACGGCACCCAGCCGCATGTCTGCGCCGTCGCCCTGTTCGATCCGGCTTCGGGCGCGAGCCCGGGCGGCGCGCTCGAGATCGACCGCGTGCGCGAGTACCTCGCCTCGCGGCTGCACCTGCTGCCCCGTTATCGCCAGCGCCTCGCCTTCGTCCCCGTCCAGGGCCTCCCGATCTGGATCGACGACGAGCGCTTCGACGTCGCCTACCACGTGCACCACGCGGCGCTTCCCCGGCCGGGCGGGCGGAAGGAGCTACAGGCGCTCACCGCCCGGATCGCGTCCCAGCCCCTGGATCGCGATCGCCCGCTCTGGGAGATGTGGTTCGTCGAGGGCCTCGCGAACGGCGGCTTCGCGCTGATCGCGAAGGTCCACCACTGCATGGTGGACGGCGTCTCCGGCGTGGGGGTGATGACGGCGCTGCTCTCGCCGACGCCCGAGACCCGCTTCGAGCCCGGTCCCGCCTGGTCTCCGCAGCCGCCTCCCTCGGCGCTCACGCTGCTGGCGGACGGGGTGGCGGGGCTCGCGGGAGCCGGCGCCGCGGCCCTGCGTGCCGCCGGGTTCGCGCTCACGCGTCCGCTCGAGACCGGCGCCGGCGCCGCGCGCCTCGCCGCCTCCGCCTGGCAGACGGTCGTGACCGGCGTGCCGCCGCTCGCGAACACCCCCTTGAACCGGCCGATCGGGCGGGGACGCCGCGTCGATTGGCGCAGCCTCGACCTCGCCGTGCTGCGCGAGCTGCGCAAGCGCCTCGACGGCACGCTCAACGATGTGGCGCTCAGCGTGGTGACGGGAGCCCTGGCGGGCTACCTGCGCAAACGCCGGGTTCCGCTGCGCGGCCTCGACTTCCGGATCGTGGTGCCGGTCGACGTGCGCTCGGGCGACGGCGACCGCGGCGCCGCCAACCGGGTCTCGGCCTGGTTCGTGACGCTGCCGCTCGGCGAGAAGAACCCCGTGCGCCGCTTCGAGAAGATCCGCGAGCAGACGCGGCAGCGGAAGGCCTCGCACGCGGCGGGCGCCATCGACGCCTTCCTGCGCTTCGCCGACGCCAGCGGCTCGACGCCGCTCACGGCGCTCGGCGTGCGCTTCGTGACCAGCCTGCGCCCGTATCACATGATCGTGACGAACGTGCACGGCCCGATGGTCCCGCTCTATCTGCTGGGCGCGCGCATGCGCGAGTTTCACCCGCTGGTGCCGCTCTTCGCCAACCAGGGGCTCGCGATCGCGATGATGAGCTACGACGGCCGCGTCCACGTCGGGCTGAACGCCGACTGGGACGCCGTCCGCGACCTCGGGTCGCTGGCGGACTGCTTCGAAGACTCGCTGCTCGAGCTGCGCGACGCCGCCGAGCGGGGCGGATCCGCCCGCAGGCCGAGGGCGCGCCGCGCCACCCTCCCGCTAGAATCGCCGCGCTGACCTCCCCTGCCGCTTTCGGCGCCGGAGTCCCCCACGCCCACCTACGAAGTGCTGGATGCAGCGCTGGACTCGATGGCGGGCGCCGGGCCGGATCTGCGCAACGGCCTCAGCAACCACGCGCCGATGGCCGTCGAGGCGCTCTGCGCGCTGGGACGCGGGGACGCGGCCCTGCCGTGGCTGGACCGCTATCGCGCCGGCTTCCTGGCCTGGCCGGACGGCCAGGGCCGCATCCAGCCCGCGGGCTGGCGCGCCGCGCTCGGACGTCCGGAGCGCGTGGCCGATTGGCGCGCGCTGCTGCGCGACGAGCTGGAAGCGGGGCCGTGGCGCGAATGCCTGGACCGCTGGACGGCGCGTCTCGCCCCCGGCCTCTGCGCCTCCGCGACGCACGGCGTGATCCGCGTCGGCCACGCGGCGCGCGCGCTCGGCGAAGCCGAGACGCCCGCGCGCCGGCGCGAGCTCGCCGACGCGCTCGCGACCTGGGCCTCCGCCTACCAGGAGCTTCCCAGCGACCTCTCGGCGACGGCGCGAGCGCTGCCTCCCCGCCAGGCGATCGAGCGCGTCCCCGTCGTGCCCCCCGAGCAGCGCCGCTTCACCGGGACCATCACCGCGTCGCTGGAGGCCCTCGACGCCTTCCCGCCCTTTGCGGGGGTGATCGCGCTCGCGAAGCTGGACGGCGATCCGGGCGAGCGGATCTCGGATCTGACCGAGACCTTCGCACGGGTGTTCCTCGCCAATGCGCGCGATCCCCTCAGCACGATCGTGTTCGTGCACGGCGTGACCAGCGCGGCGGCGCTCCGCTCGCTGCTGCCGCAGCTCGGCGCGCAGACCGCGCGGACCGCGCTGCGCTACGCCTGGCAGGCCGCCTGCGGCCTGTACGCCGCCTTCGGCCGGCGCCCCGCGCCGGAGCCGGCGGACGCGGCGCCTCGCGAGACCGCCGACGCGCTGATCGGAATGGCGATCGAGAACGGCGACGAGCACGCGATCAAGTTCACGGAAGCCTGTCTGCGCGAGCACGCGCTGCGCCCCTCCGGCGCGTATCTCGCGGCGGCGCGCCGGTCCCTGGACTTCCTGAAGGCATGAGCGGCCTCGAGCCCCCTTCGCGCGCCCGCGCCCGCTGCGTGCTCGCGGTGCTGTTCGTCGTCTACGTCTTCAACTTCATCGACCGGCAGATCCTCTCGATCCTGATCGGCCCGATCCAAAACGAACTTGGCGTCTCCGACACCATGATGGGTCTGCTCTCGGGCTTCACCTTCGCGATCTTCTACACGCTGGCCGGAATCCCGATCGCGCGGCTCTCGGATCGCGGATCGCGGCGCGGGGTGATCGCGGTCTCGCTCGGGCTCTGGAGCCTGATGACGGCGGCGACCGGCTTCGCGCAGAGCTTCTGGCAGCTCGCGCTCGCGCGCATCGGCGTGGGGGTCGGCGAGGCCGGCGGGAGCCCGCCCTCGCACTCGCTGCTCTCGGACTATTTTCCGCCCGAGCGGCGCGCGACGGCGCTGGCGCTCTACGCCAACGGCATCTACGTGGGCGCCGGGCTCGCCTACCTGCTGGGCGGCTGGGTGGTGACGCGCTTCGACTGGCGCACCGCCTATTTCGCGATCGGGCTGGCGGGCCTCCCGCTCGCGCTGCTGGTGCGCTGGGCCGTGAGCGAGCTGCCGCGCGGCATCTGGGAGTCGCGCGCGGGGGCGCCGCCTCCGCCTCCCGCGCCGCCGGGTTTCCGCGCGGCCGTGCGCGAGCTCTTCGCGAAGCCGAGCTTCGGCTGGCTGGTGGCGGCGGCCTGCTGCCAGTCGATCGCCGGCTACGGGATCCTCAACTGGGGCGCGGAATTCCTGGCGCGCGTGCACGGCCTCTCGCGCATGCAGATCGGCGCCTGGATGGGGCCCATCATCCTGGTCGGCGGCTGCGCCGGGGTGACCTTCGGCGGCTGGCTCGCCGACCGCCTCGGCGCGCGCGATCCGCGCTGGTTCCTGCGCCTACCGGCGGTGATCGCCGTGGCGGGGCTCCCGTTCGCCGTGCTCTTCCTGCTGCTGCCCGGCTCGCGCGAGGCGCTCTTCGCGTTCGCGCCCTACTACGCGATCTCCAACATGTACGTGGGGCCCCTCTGGTCGACCGCGCAGAACCTCGCGCGGCCGGAGCTGCGCGCCACCGCCTCCGCCCTGCTGCTCTTCATCCTGAACCTGGTCGGGCTCGGCCTCGGGCCCTTCGCGGTGGGCGCGATCAACGACCTGCTGGCGCCCGCCTACGGCGCCGGGGCGATCCGCTGGTCACTGCTCGGTGTCGTCCTGACCGGCGGCGTCGCGTCGGTCCTCTACTGGCAGGGAAGCCGGCACCTCGCGCGAGATCTCGGCCGGCGCTGAGCAGGCCTCAGGCCGGGCGGCCGGTGCGGCCCGTGAAGCGGCTCGCCGGCCGCAGCCGCGCCCAGGCCTCGAGCGCCGGGGCGGCCTCGTGCGGCAGGCTTGCGTGCAGGATCACGCCGTCGGCGCCCGCCTCGAACTGGTCCGCGATCCGGCGCGCGCACTGCTCGGGGCTTCCCGCCGCCGCCGGCAGCCAGGCGGCGGGGATCAGCTCGCGGATCGCGCGCAGCTGCTCGAGCGTCGCCAGGCTGTCGATCGCGCCCGGGATCGCACGCACGCTCTCGCTCTTGCGGAACTTCTCGAGCTGCCCGGGATCCCAGCCGTTGAGCGCGACCAACAGCTCCCCGTAGCCCGGCGCCTGCAAGTAGGTCGCCATGCGCGCGGTCAGCAGCTTCAGCTCGCGCTCTTCGGATGCGTCGCAGGCCACCGCCAGCACGCTCCAGAGCTTGACGGACGCGGGCTCGCGCCCGGCCTTCTCGGCGCCGCGGCGCACCAGCGCGGCGGCGCGGCGGACCGCGTCGTCCGACAGGAAGGTGTGGAGGATCACGCCGTCGAAGACGCCCCCCGCGAACTCGAGGCTGCGCGCGCCGAAGGCCGTCATCAGCAGCGGAACCGATTCCTGCATCCAGGCGGCCTGATGCAGATAGGGAAACTTCCCGAGCGCGGAATCGTGCCCGACCACCCTCTCTCCCCGCCAGAGCCTGCGCATCAGCTCCGCGAAGGCGGCCAGCTCCCGGTTCGAAACGGGCGCGAGGCCGAGCATGGCCGAGCGGACTCCGATCCCCCGCCCGACGCCGAGCGCGAAGCGCCCCCCGGAGAGGCGGGAGAGGGTGGTCGCGAGGCTCGCCGTCAGCAGCGGGTGACGCGTGTTGATGTTGGTGGCGCCCGAGCCGATCCAGATCGCCTTCGTCACGGCCACGGCCGCGCCGGCCAGCGCGCCCAGTTCCTTGACGTCGAAGCGCTCCGAGATCCATGCCGAGCCGAGGCCGAGCGCCTCCGCCTCCCGGACCTCGCGCAGCAGGTCCGCGGGCGAGTCCGTGTGGCCGGGCAGCAGATAGATGCCGAGCTCGGGAAACCGCATCGCGAGAGGCTAGCGGGAGAGCAATCGCCTCGCGCGCAGCAGCAGCAGACCCGGAAGCGAGAAGAGCGCGGCCTGCGCGAGTCCCTCCCTCCAGCCCTGCCCGTTCGGGCTCGCCTCGCTCCAGATCAGGTGGCTCAGCGCGACGTAGAAGCAATAGACGGCCGCGCAGGGAACGATCCACGGCCGCGCCTTCCAGAAGCCCCAGGCGCCGGCCGCGAACAGGGCCCAGTGCAGCGGCGCCGTGAGCAGCGCCGCGCGGCCGCGCACTTCGAACCCGAGCCAGACCTCGACGTCGCGCGTCTCGGGGAAGAAGAGGTCGCGCGGCACCAGGAAGACGACCGTGAGCAGGCAGATCCCCGCCAGCACGGTCATCCACCAGGGTCGCGCGCCCGTTTCAGGCACGCTTCGAGCGCAGGCCCCGGACGAAGGCGCTCATCCCTTCGATCTCGCGCTTCACCGCCGGGCGGCCGACCGTGCGCGCCAGCCAGGCCTGGAGGTTGCTGTGCGCGGCGGCGGGAGGGGCGCCGAGGGTCGCGGCCGTGCTCAGCATGATGAAGATCCCGATGTCGGCGACGCTGAAGCGATCGCAGAAATACTCGCGGCCGGCGAGCTCCTTGTCGAGCTCGAGGTAGAGGCGCCCGAGCTCCTCGCACGCGTTCTGCCTGCGCTCCGCGGCGGCGCTTCCGGGCCCCGCTGGATAGAAGCCGCCGTCGATCAGGCTCCAGACGTGCGGGAAGACGATCTCGTCGCCCGCCGCCTCGAGCCTCCGGCAGCGCGCGCGCTCCGCGACGCCGCGCGGATAGAGCGGCGTCTCGGGGTAACGCTCCTCGAGGTACTCGAAGATCTGGGTCGAGTCGTAGACGACCACGTCGCCGTCGACCAGCACCGGCACCTGGCCCTTCGGGTTGAGCGCCGCCACGTCCGGGTGATGGGGCTGGTAGCGCTGCTCGAGGCTCCAGCCGACTTCGATCCGCTGGTAGGGGAGCTGCTTCTCATCGAGAGCGACGCGGACCTTGGCGGTGAAGAGGCTGAGGGGACCGGAATACAGCTTCACGAAGTGGACCTCCGCGGGGGCGCGCCGCCGACGCTCGCCAGCATGCGGGAGCGGGCGGAGGCGGGAAAGGTCCAGTTGCGCGCGCGAAGACAGGGCCACGTCGGCCCCGCTCGATCAGAAGGCGAGAGTCAAGACGACGAAGCCTCCGTAGCTCCAGGTGCCCTTCTCCCTCCCGAAGGCCTCGCCTGCCCGGAACGCGGAGACGCCGAGATCGAATTCGAAGCGCTCCCATTCTTCGACGGCGAGGACCAGGTCGATCCCATCGCCGGCCTTGCGGTGCTCGCCGTCGAGCACGCTGTCGAGGCGTGAATCGCGCAGGACGAATGCCGGCTCAGCCAGCTGGTAGTGGTGGTAGACCAGATCGAGCGAGCTCGAGCGCAGCAGCGAGAGCCCGGCTCCGATCGTCAGGATCCCGAGATTCGACAGCTCGGGGTCGAGCGCGATTCCATACACCGCGAAGCGCTCGACCCCGCCGAAGCCGGCCTCATTGGTTGCGATTCCCGTCTGCCGGTAGGAGTGATCGTCGCCGGCCTCGGGCGTCGAGTCTCCCGAGCCGAAGGCATAGCCCGCGTATACCCGCGGCTCCCACGCCAGCGGGAGCATCCAGCTGACCCCCGCGTCGAGGCCCCAGCCGCGCACGTCGCGCCGGGTGAGATCCTCTACCTGGCTCTGCTTGCGCGAGAGCTCCTCGTACTCGATCACCTTCTCGTCGCCGACCACCAGCGCGGTGTCGAGCCAGTAGCCCAGGATCCCCCGCGTCTCGAAGTCGAAGACGCCGGTCAGGCGGGCTCCGATCCAGGTGAGCCGGCCATCCGAGCCGTCCTCGCGTTCCGCGTCCACCACCGTCTCCAGACTCTCGGTGCGCGAGTGGTCGTCCTGATACAAGAGGAAGGCCTCGACGGCGTGGTTCGGCGTCCACTCCCAGGAGCCCTCCCCGATCAGACGGAACACGCGTTCGTCGTCCGGGTCCACGTCGCTCTGGTCGGAGTGGTCCGGCCCGAGCTCTCGCGCCGCCGCCAGCGCGATCTCGAACGTCTCCCGCTCGTACGCGATGCGGGCCGCGTCGAGCTCGTCGTCCCACCACCAGCGCCGATCGTCCTCGAAGTCGAGCCGCCCGACGTCGAAGTTCAGATGCGTGCCCGCGATGTTCTCGCTGTAGAGCCACATCTCGCCCCGCTCCAGGAAGACGCCCGAGACCGCGTCGACGGTGTCGTCGAGCAGGTCCTCCTCCACCAGGACGTCGACCTGCCAGAAGAGCGAAAGCGGCGGGCCGAAGCTGTAGAACGCCTCGAGTTGGAGTCCGCTCTCCAGGAGCAAACGATCGGGTTGGTTCACGTCCTCACCGACGATGCGGTTCCGGAGGTAGCCGAGCTCGAACACAAGTTCGCCGCCGAGCGTGAGCGGCCGCCCCCCGATCTCGATGCTCCAGGGGACGAGCGGCCGGCGCTTGTCCTCGCGCTCCGTGAGCCGCGCCCGGAGCTCTGCATCGTCATTCCCGGCTCGGGCCGGCTGCGCCGGAACCGCGAGTGCCAGGACACAGGAGAGCGTCCAGGGAATCAGTATCCGGATTGCGCCGCGGAGGGCCATGCTCACTCTTCGGAATGCGCAATCCGCGAATGAGGAGAGAACTAGTCCACGCCTTCGATCGGAGCCAACAGATCCTCGAGGAAGAAGGCCGACAGCGCCGCCCGGCCCGTCAGCCCCGCCTTGGAGTAGATCGAGCGGGCCTGCTCCCGAACCGTGCGTTCGCTGACGGCTCGAACCGTGGCGGTCTCCTTGTGGCTGAGCCCTTTGAGCAGGAGCAGCGCGACCTCACGCTCGGCCTCGGTCAGATTCCAGCGCGAGAACTGGACTTCGATCGCCGCGCCGAGACCGTCGAGATGCGAGCGGGCCTCCGTGCGCCAGCGCTGCCCTTGAGCCCGCGCCAGCTCGAGATCGTGGATCACCTTCAGATGCTCGTCGCGCTGGTGCTGCGTGACCCGGAACAGCAGCACGACGCCCACGCTGGTGAGCACCACGGGGAGGATGTCGACCACCTCGAGCAGCATGTCGAGGAGCGTCAGGTCCGGCTCCTCGATCAGCTCGAGGCCGAGCAGCAGCCCGATGCCTGCGATCACCGCGGCGATCGCCCAGGCGCGCGTTCGGGAGTCGAGCGCTTCACTCATGCTGGCAACCCTTTCGATGCGTTCGAGGGTTCAGCGCCGCCGCAGGGCCCGCCCGGCGGCGCTCCGCCGGGCGGGCTGCGGCGACTGCTGACACTCTAGTCGATGGCCGAGGCTCACGGCGTCGGCAGCGCTGCGCACCTCGCATCGAAGTTGCAGTCGACCAGCTGGAGGATCTCCCCCGAAGCGGGATGGACTTCGAGGAAGAATCCGATGCCGCGCGCGTAGTACTTGCGCTCGAACGAGCCGGGCGAGAGCGGCGTGAACTCGAGTGTCACGACGCAATCGTCCGCCGGGCAGAGAAGCTCCGCGAGGGCCTGGGGCACGAACGCGTCGAGGGTCGGGTTGCTGCCGAAGCCGTAGCTCGTCGAGAGCACCTTGGCGGCGTCCTCGGCGTTCCCGGGCGACCATTCCTGCCGGTAGACCCGGCCGACGACCGGCGTCCCCAGGAAGAGCGTGCCCGGCTGGGCGCCGTCACGTCCCACCTTGAACGAGCCTTCCAGGCCGACCAGCTCGGGCGTCTCGGGATCGTCACCCTCGAAGCTCTCGAACTCGCGAGAGAGCTCGCCGCAGTAGTCGACGCTGCCGTTCTTGCGCTGGCCGAACCAGTCGTCGGTGTCCTCGACGACGGAGCCGTCCACCACGACGCGGTCGTTCACCACGATGCAGGTCACCTCTTCGATGAGCTTGGTCTCGGCGAGCACCTCCACCGCGACCGTCTCGTCGCCGCCCGCGTAGTCCCAGTGATTTCCGATCGCGAGCGGGAACCAGGGATTCGGATTCGAGGGGTTCGCGAAGTCCTCGTCGAAGTCCTCCGGCTCGAAGCTGGGGTCGTATCGCTCCTCGCCGAGGGCCTTGCAGAGCTGCTGGCGGGCATCTCGCTGCTCGCGGCAGAGCTGCACGCCCTCTTTGCTCGCCGCGTTCGCCTCGGCGGAGCACTCGCTCCGGTCCTCCTTCTCCGAGAGGTTGGTGCAGATCGCCGTCGAGGTGTAGAAATCGTCCCGGACCTCGTTCTCGCAGGCGGTGAACTGGGAGGAGGCCGTGGAGGTGCAGTAGCGGCGATCCTCCCATTCCCCGCCCTTCTTCTTGGCGAACGCCGGCCCGGCGACCAGCAGGCAGACGGCCGCAGCCGTGATCCGTGAGCTTGTCCTCAGCATTCTGGGTCTCCTGGTTCGAGTCGCCCGGCGGCCGGGTCGCCACGGCGTGTGGCGCTCGCACCTCGGGCTGGCTCGTAGCGGTCTACGCGGCGGCCCGGGAGACGTCTATTGGCGGAATGACATAGGACGCGCGATCAGGGCCTCGAGCTGGCCGCGGACGCGGGGCCACTCCTGGTCGATCACGCTGAAGTAGACGCTGTCGCGGCGGCCGCCGTCGAGGCGAACCATGTGCGAGCGGAAGGTCCCCTCCTCCGTCGCCCCGATCCGCGCCAGCGCCGCGCGCGACTGCCGGTTCTCGGAATCGGTCTTGAACTCGACGCGCCGGCAGCCGAGCTGCTCGAAGGCGTGGCGCAGCAGCAACAGCTTGGCCTCGGTGTTGGCCCCCGTGCGCTGGTGGCGCGGACTGAGCCAGGTGGCGCCGATCTCGAGGCGCAGGTGGGCGGGCTCGATCGCCAGATAGCTGGTGGCTCCCGCGATCTCGCCCGTCGCGCGCAGGATCTGCGCGAAGCCGAGCATGCTGCCCTTCTCGGCCGCCGCGCGGAAGAGCGCGATCATCTGCTCGGCCTCCGCCCGCGACGTGATGCGGAAGGGGAACCAGCGCCAGATCACGGGATCCCGGGCCGCCTCCCAGAGACCCTCGGCATGCCGGGGCTCCAGCGGCTCGAGCCGCAGCCGCTCGCCTTCCAGGACCACGGGGCGGACTTCCATTTCGATCGCCTCGCCAGCTGCGCGGGGCCTGATCCTAAGGCTTCCCCTTCGCGGCGGCCCGTGTTATGAAATCGGGGCGCGCGCAGGGCGCGTCCCGTCCGCGGCAAGGGATCGTCCCACCTGACACCGGCTCCGGCCGGCGCGATCAGCTCGATGCTCGACCTTCTTCGGCCCGTCCAGCGGACACCGGGCCCACGAAGGAGGTCTTCCATGTCGCGACCGATTCCCACCCGTCCGAATCTCGAGAAGGACCGCAAGGCCGCCAAGGCCCTGAAGAAGGCCCACGCGCAGCGCGCGCCCGAAGCGCTCGCGCGGATTCGCGAGCAGCATCCCCGCTTCCGCGGAAGCAGCGACGCCGAGCTGGCGGCGGCGGCGTTCAAGCTTTCGGATGCCCAGCTCGTGGTGGCGCGCGAGTATGGCGTCGAGAGCTGGCCGCGCTGGAAGGCGTTGGCCGGCTTCCTGTGCGCGGACTACGCCGCGCGCGTTGCGATGTTCCTGGAGGCGGCGCTCTCCGACGACCCGCGGCGCAGCCACGAGCTGCTCGCGCGCGCGCCCGAGCTGGCGAGGGCGGATCTGCACACCGCCAGCGCGGCCGGCGACGAAGCGCGCGCCCGCGAGATCCTGGCGCGCGACCCGGCGGCCGCGACCCGTCGCGACGGCCCCGGCAACGCCGAGCCGATCTGGACGCTCAGCTTCTCGAACCTGAACCTCGGCGGGCGCCCGACCGGGGAAGCGCGGGTCCAGATCGGGCTGCTGCTCCTGAGGCTCGGCGCCGATCCGAATGCCACCCTGACCCGGGAGTCGGATTTCGGCCCGTTCTCGGCCTCCGCGCTCTACGGCACGGTGGCCCGCAACCAGCCCGGCCTCACGAAGGCGCTGCTCGAAGCCGGCGCCGACCCGAACGACGGCGAGTCGCTCTATCACGCGACGGAGCACCCGGGCGCGCAGTGCCTGCGCGCGCTCCTCGCCGCCGGCGCACGGATCCCCGGCAGCTACGCGCTGCTGCGCGCGCTCGACCGCCCCGATCCCGAGCCGGCACGGCTGCTGCTCGAAGCGGGCGCCGACCCGAACGAGGTCGGTCCGCAGGGCGAGAGCGCGCTCCAGCACGCCGCGCGGCGGGCCCGCGCGCCCGCGACGCTCGACCTTCTGCTCCGCCACGGCGCCGCGATCGACGCGAAGAGCGCCGCGGGACGCACGGCCTACGCGATCGCGCGTCGCCTCGGGAACCGGCCCGCGGCCGAGCACCTGCTCGCGCGCGGCGCGAGCGAGGCGCTCTCCGAAGCCGACCGCTTCGCCGCGGCCTGCGCCGCGGCCGACGAGCCCGCGGCGCGCACGCTGCTGGCCCGCGAGCCGGGCCTGCTCGGGCGCCTCGCGGAGGAGGACCTCGGGCTGCTGGTCGAGGCGGCCGTTCTCGACCACCGCGAGGCGGTGCGGCTGATGCTCGACCTCGGCTTCCCGATCGAGGCGAAGGGCGGGGTGCATCCGAGCACCGCGCTCAACGTCGCCGCCTACGCGGCGCACGTCGAGCTGGTCGAGCTGCTGCTCGCGCGCGGGGCCGACCCCGAGGCCGTCAACCACTTCGGGGGCACGGCGCTCGGCGCGCTGGCCTGGTCGTCGCGGCACGACGAGGGCGCGGACGTGCACGCGCGCGGCGAGGAGGACCGCCAGCGCGATCTCGTGCGCGCCGCTGAAAGGCTGCTCGCGGCCGGCGCGCGGATCCTTCCGCAGCACCTCGCGAACGCCTCGCCGCCGCTCGCCGAGCTCCTGCGCCGGCATGGAGCCGAGGAGGCGGAGGACTAGCCGAGCGTTTCGCCGCGCTCAGCGCTCCGCGAGCGAGACCAGCGCAGCCAGGGGAATCCGCGCCATCCGCAGATCGGTCGGAAGGAACATGCCGAGCAGCCATGGGTAGTCGCGGTCGACCCGGCTCGTGTAGTACTCCGTCCACAGGAAGCCATCGCGCAGCACCACGCCGGCATACGAGGTATCGCCCGCGCTCGGGAGATCCGAAAGCCAGCGGATGGAGTCCGGCTCCACCCGGAAGAGCGACGTGCGCTTGCGGCTGAATGCGCTCCCGAGCCGCGTGAGGGGGCCGCGCGCGCCGGGCTGGAAGCGCGCCACCGCGAAGATCCGGCCCTCGTGCCGGAACAGGGCCGGCCCATCCAGCCGTGTCACCGTGCTCTTCGTTCTGCTCCAGCTCGTGTAGGGCGGCGCGGCCACCGCGATCAGCGTCGAGGCGGCAGCGTTGCCGCGCAGCGTGTCGGGCTCGACCTCGAGCCGCGCCGTCGCGAGCAGGCGCCCATCGGGAAGGAACTCGATGTCGGTCTCGTCGTTCGCCTCGCCGCGGTGGATCACGGAGACCTGCTCCCAGCTCACGCCGTCCAGGGACTTCAGCAGGATCGATTCGCCGTGCTCGTGCCAGTAGGCCGCCACGTACCAGGTCTCGCCGTCCAGCGACTTCGGCCGCCAGAACAGCCAGCCCGGCGGGCCTACCGGCGCGAAGGGCGTCCAGTGGACGGCGTCCTCGCTGCTGGCGAGCACGGTTCCCTCCGGCGTCGCATACAGACTGTCGTTCGGGAGCGCGTAGAGGAGCAGGCGCCCGCCGATCACGGCGAGCTTCGGGTCCCGGATGTCGAGGCCGGGCGCCTCAAGCCGCGCCAGCGTCTCGAAGCTGCGGCCATCGACGGAACGCTTCACCAGCAGCCGCGAGCGCGGCGTCCCGAGGTGATAGGGCGAGGCCGCGTGCACCAGCAGGAACGCGTCCCGCCACCAGAGCAGATCGGTGTTGGAGTTGTGCTCCCCATCCGCCACGATGTCCCAGCTCTCGATCCCGAGCGCCGGATCCACCCGCGATTGGTTCGGCCGCAGCAGCAGCCAGCCCACGAACACGAGGACCAGGACCAGGACGGACAGGCCGGTTCGCAGCAGCATGCCGACCGCGAGCGTACCAGGCTCGCCGACGCGTGGGCCGGTTTCGGGCCTCGCTGCCGGCGGGCGCTGCGCGGGGGATCAAGGGCGGCCCTCGGCCAGACGATGAGGCCCGGATGGACTGGGACACGTCCCCGGAAGCCTTCGGCGTGCCCGCGATCGGGCCGCGCCAGCCGCGCACCGGCCTCTGGCTCCTGCTCGCGAGCCTGCTGCTGCTGGCGCCGCCGATCACCGGCTTCGCGCTCCACAACCGTCTGGTGTCGCGGGGCGAGGCGGTGGACGCCGCCTGGGCCCAGGTGGAGAGCGCCCACCAGCGTCGCAGCGATCTCGTCCCCGTGCTGGTCGAGGCGGTGAAGCGGCACATGCGACACGAATCGGAGTCGCTGATCGCCGTCGTCGAGGCGCGGAGCCAGGCGGCGCGGGCGCTGGCGGGCACGCGCGCTCCGGACAGCCCGGAAGACCTCTCCCGCCTCGGGCTCGCGCAGCAGGAGCTGGGCCGGGATCTCGCGCGGCTCGTCGCCGTCGCCGAGAGCTACCCCGAGCTGCGCTCGGCCGATTCCTTCTTGACGCTGGAGGCCCAGCTCGAAGGCGCGGAGAACCGGATCCACGTCGCGCGCCTCGAATTCAACGACGCCGTGCGGGCCTACAACGCCGCGATCCAGGAGCTGCCGGGCGCCTGGCTGGCCGAAGCGCGGGGCCTCCAGCGGCGCGCCTACTTCGAAAGCGACGAGGGCGCCGGGCGTGCAAGGCCACTCGGCCTGGACTGACGCGGCGCGCCTGGCGGCAGCCCTGGGCATCTGCGCGGCGATCTTCCTCGGCGTGCGCGGCCCCTTGCGCGAGGCGCTCGCTCCGGCGCCCGCACTGCTGCTCGACGAGGCGGCGCTGCTCGATCCCGCCCAGCGCGCCGCGATCGAGAGCCAGCACGCGTTCTTGCGCAGCGACCACGGCATCGACTACCGCGTCGCGACCGTGCGCGGCGCGCGCGACCTCGACGCGCTGGCCGCCTCGCGCTTCCGCGAGCTCGAGATCGGCAGCGCGGGACGGGGCGGCCGCGGTCTGCTGCTGGTGATCGACACCGAGCTGGATCAGGTCCGCCTCGAGGTCGGCCGCGCCCTCGAGGGAAGCTTCCCCGACGCGTTCGTCGCCTGGGTCGAGCAGCGCCAGATGGTGCCCTTCTTCCAGGCCGGCCGGGTGGGCGACGGGATCCTGGCGGCCACCGAGCTGCTGGTGGCCCAGGTGCAGCGCGAGCAGGCGAACGGCGGCTTCGCGGAGGTCACGGCGCAGGGCAGCAGCGGTGGCGGCGCGCGGACCCGGGCGCGGATCGGCGGAGCGCCCGCCCCGGCCACGCGCCGGGGGCCGGAGGTCGCGGCCGGGGACACGCCCGAGGCGACGGCGGCCGCATACCTGGCCGCGATGCGCGCGCGCAACGCCGATCCGGACCTCGATCTCTACAGCGCGGCCACCCGCGCCATGCTCGCGCGCTGGGTCGTCACCCCGGCGCAGATGGACATGCTGGTCCGGACCTATCGCGACTGCCGCGCCGAGGCCGCGCGGCTGGACGCGAACAGCGAGCGGGCCGTGATCCGCTACCCGATCCAGGCGCGCCGATGCGCGCCCTGGTTCCTGGTGCGCGAGGGCGGGCGCTGGCGGCTCGACCTCGCGACCGCCTCGTCGGCGATCCGCTTCGGGCGCGACAACGGCTGGCATTTCGCCGCCGGGGCGGAGCATCCCTATCGGTTCGCCTTCGCGGACTGGACGCTCGATTCCCACGGCTATCCACGCAGCTGAGCGCGCGGTGCGAGGGCTCCAGTTGGACTACGTTCGTCCACCGGACGGCTCGCTAGTCTCGACCCCGCGGAGACGAACGCCGAGGCGCTCCCCGAGGAGAGACGATGAACGCGACGCAACCGATTCCCGTGATCGCCGGCGTGGGCCAGATCCTCCAGCGCCTCGAGGATCCGCGCGAGGCGGCCGAGCCGCTCGAGCTGATGCTGGCGGCGCTGGCGCGGGCCGGGGAAGACGCCGGCGCCCCGAAGCTCCTCGCGCGCGCGGATTCGATCTACGTGACGCGGGGCGCCTGGCGCTACGGCGATCCCGGGCGGCTGATCGCGCGCAGGCTCGGCGCCGCGCCCGGCGAGACCGTCGGCACGCCCTACGGCGGAAATTTCTCCCAGGCCTGCGTGACCGATGCGGCGCGCCAGATCCAAGCCGGGCGCCGCGGGGTCGTGCTCGTCACCGGCGCGGAGATCGGCCGCAGCGCGGGACAGGCCCAGCGCCAGGGCGTCGCGCTTCGGGAGACGGAAGCGCCCGGCGCCCCGGATCGGAAGGTCGCCGAGGACAAGGCGATCTTCCACGAGGCCGAGCTCGCGCGCGGAATGAACAGCGCGAGCGACGTCTTCGCCGTGATCGAGAGCGCAGTCCGTTTCGCGCGGGGCGAGAGCCTCCAGGCCCATGCCGAGCGCGTGGCCGAGCTGTGGGCGGGCTTCAGCGCGGTCGCCTGCGGCAATCCCCATGCCTGGATCCGCAAGCCCTACAGCGCGCGCGAGATCGGCCAGGCTTCGCCCGAGAACCCGATGATCTCCTATCCCTATACCCGCCTCCTGAACGCCAATTCCCGGGTCGACATGGGGGCGGGCCTGATCCTGTGCTCGCTGGAAACGGCCCGGAGCGCGGGCGTCCCCGACGAGAAGCTCGTCTACCTGCACGCCGCGACGGAGGCGGGCGACAGCAACTTCCTGTCGACGCGGATGGACT
Source organism: Myxococcota bacterium (assembly GCA_036560145.1). GTDB lineage: Bacteria > Myxococcota_A > UBA9160 > UBA9160 > SMWR01 > DATBRV01. The sequence goes on along the minus strand of DATBRV010000117.1, from coordinate 4,857 downwards.
TCCACCGCTCGCCGGCGGTCCGGATCGCGGGCAGCCGCGCCCTCGAGCTGGCCGGGCGGAGCCTCGCGCAGATCGATCACTTCGACCTCTACAGCTGCTTCCCGTCCTCGGTCGAGGTCGCCGCGGCGGAGCTCGGGATTCCCGAGAGCCGGGCGCTCACGGTCACCGGCGGGCTCACCTTCGGCGGCGGGCCGCTCAACAGCTACGGCCTGCACGCCATCGCGCGCATGGCCGAGGTGGTCCGGGAGCGCCGCGGCGAGGCCGGCCTGGTCCACGGCAACGGCGGCTGGCTCGCGAAGCACGCGATCGGCATCTACGGCGCCGAGCCCCCCGAGCAGGGGTTCCGCTACGAGAACCTCCAGAAGCAGGTGGATGTCTTCCCGCTGCGCGAGGCCCTGGTCGACTGGGAGGGCCCGGTGACGGTCGAGGCCTACACCGTGGCGCACCAGAAGGGCGAGCCGCGCATCGCCCACGCGGCCTGCCTCACGGAGGGCGGCCGCCGCACGTGGGGGACGCTGAAGGATCCCGCCGTGATGGACGCCATGATGCGCGAGGAGTTCTGCGGCCGGCGCGGCCGTCTCGACGGCCGCGGCGGGCTCCGCGTCGACTAGGCCGAGGGAGCCCGCGCGTGCCCCACGCGAGCATCGACGGCTTCGAGATGTACTACGAGCGGCACGGCGCGCGGGGCGAGCCGCTCGTCCTGGTCCACGGCTACACGGGCGACGTCAGCGACTGGCAGCACCAGATCGCGGCCTTCTCGACCAGCCACCGCGTGCTGGTGATGGACCATCGCGGCCACGGACGCTCGGGCGCCCCGAGCGACCGCGATTCCTACACGGTCGAGCGTATGTCCGACGACGTCGAGGCGCTCGCCGCGCACGTCGGATTCGACCGGTACCACCTGGTGGGTCATTCGCTGGGCGGCATGGTCGCCCAGGAAATCGCGCTGCGGAGCGCCGGGAGGCTGCTCTCGCTCACGCTCGAAGACAGCATGCGCGACTTCGCCTTCGCCCGGAGCGGTCCCGTGCGCCAGGTCTTCGAGGCCCGCCTGCGCCTCGCCGAGGAGCAGGGGATGGCGGCGATCGCGCGCCTGCCGGCGCCGCCCCGCCCGCCGCATCATCCTCGCGAGCGCTTCGCGCAGGAGCAGGAGCGCCTCTCGCGGATGGCGCTCGACGGCTTCGCGGGCGGCTGGCAGGCGCTCTGCCGCTGGCAGGGTTCGCAGCAGCGCGCGCACGCGATCCGCACGCCCACCCTGGTCGTCTGCGGCGAGCTCGACGCGCCGCTGCTCCCCGGCTCGCGCTGGCTCGCCGAGACGATTCCCGGCGCCCGGCTCGAGATCGTCCCCGAGGCGGGCCACTCCCCGCAGATGGAGCGGCCCGAGCTGTTCAACGCCGCGCTCCGCCGCCATCTCGCCGGACGCGCGGGCTGACGATCGCTAGCTCTCTGGCGCCCCCGCGAGCACCCGCCGCGCGGCCTCCACCGCGTCCTCGGTTCCCGTGATCGCGAGCACGTCGCCGCTGCGCAGCACCTCGCGGGCGGAGGGGACCGAGAGCCCCGCGTCGCCCCGCTGGATCGCGAGCACCGTCGCGCCGGTGAGGCCCCGCAGATCGAGGTCGGCGAGCGTGCGGCCGACGGCGGGACTCGCGGCCTCGAGCCGCAGCGGCGTGAGGTGGCCGAGGCCGGGCAGCAGGCGATCGACCTGCTCGAGGCCGCGCGCGGGCGGCGCGCCGCGCGACGCCTGCGCCGCCAGCGCTTCCACGAGCGCCTGTGCGCTGGCCCGCACATGCCCCTCCAGCTCGCTCGCGCTGCGCCAGAACGCGACCGCGAGCGCGCCGAGCAGGAGCAGCACCAGGATCGCGCTCGAGAAGCCGTCCACGAACGGCTGGGTCACGGCCAGGATCGGGAGCGCGATCAGCAGCGCGATCACGATCTCGAGGCTCATCAGCAGCGCCCGCCGCGGCGCCGCCGCGAAGTCCGGGCGGCCTTCCACGCGCGGCGCGAAGACCGCCTGCGCGAGCAGCGCGCCGAGCCGGCGCACGAGACGGGCGATGCCCACCAGGAACGGGACGCAGAGCAGCAGCGCAGCCCCCGCGATCAGCACAGCCGCCTGCTCCCGCGAGACGCCGATCCGCTCGGTGAGCACGGGCGTAAGCCGGCCGATCCCGAGCGCAAATCCGATCACCAACGACGCGACCACCGCGGCGTCGAGCAGCAGCAGCGCGAGCAGCCGCCGCGCCGCGGCCCCCAGCGTGTCGCGGCGGGGCGACTCGCGCAGGCGCTCGATCCAGCCTCCGTAGAGCGCCACGAACGTCTGAAGCCTCCGCGGGAGCTTGCGGTCGACGAAGCTCGCGAGGGGGCCCGAGGCGCGGATCAGCCAGGGGGTGCTGAGCGTGGTGATGGCCGAGACCGCGACCGCCACCGGATACAGGAACTCGCCCGTCGCGCGCAGCGAGAGCCCGAGGGCCGCGATGATGAACGAGAACTCCCCGATCTGCGCGAGGCTCATGCCCGACTGGATGGAGACGCGCGTACCGTTGCCGGTGAGGAAGGCGCCCACCGTCACCCCGAAGACCTTCCCGGCGATCACCGCCAGCGTGAGCACCGCGATCGGCAGCGCGTAGCGGGCGACCAGGGACGGGTCGATCAGCATGCCGACCGAGACGAAGAAGACCGCAGCAAAGATGTCCTTGACTGGCTCCACCAGGGGCTGGATCGCTTCCTCCGCGCCGGATTCGGCGACCAGCGATCCGGCGATGAACGCGCCGAGCGCCACCGAATAGCCGAAGGCCTGCGCCAACAGCGCGATCGCGAAGCAGAGGCCGACGCAGGCGACCAGGGTCGTCTCGGGACGCCCGAGGCGGACGATCGCGCGCACCGAGCGCGGGACGATCAACATCCCGACCGCCACCAGCGCGAGCAGGAAGCCGAAGAGGCGCCCGCTGGTGAGCGCGAGATCGCGGGCCGAGAGGTCCGATCCGGTCGAGGCCGCCGTCAGGCCGGCCATCAGGAGGACCGCGATCAGATCCTCGACGATCAGCACCCCGACCACGAACTCGCGCAGCCGGCCGGTCACGCGCTGCTCGTCGAAGGCCTTGGCGATGATGGTGGTGCTGGAGATCGCGAGCAGCGCGCCGGTGAAGATGCTCTCGAGGGAGGTCCAGCCGAAGGCCCGCCCCAGCACGAACCCGAGCCAGAGCATGAAGCTGCACTGGATCAGGGCCGTGAGCCCGGCGGTGGGCGCCAGCGCGACCAGCTTGTCGAGACGGAACTCGAGCCCCAGCGCGAACATCAGCAGGATCACGCCGAGCTCCGACAGGGTCTGGATGGTGGCGGGATCCGCGAAGAGCGGGAAGGCGACGTGCGGCCCGACCAGCAGCCCCGCGATCAGGTAGCCGAGCACCACCGGCTGGTGCAGCCGCTGGAAGAGGACGGTCGTCAGGGCGGCTACCCCGAGGACCAGCGTGAGGGCGATCAGGAATTCATGCGCATCGTGCACGCCGCGGCGCCTCTTGCTTCCCGAATAGCCAATCCCCGCGCGCCGGGGTATTGCTTGCCCCATGCCGACGGCCCGATTGCTCGAGATCCGCCGCTACCCGGTCAAGTCGATGCTCGGAGAAGCGCCGCATTCGGCCCAGATCGAGACCACCGGCATCGCCGGCGACCGGGCGCATGCGCTCCTCGATCGCGCGAGCGGAAAGCTGGCGAGCGCGAAGGACCCCCGGCTCTGGGCGGGCCTGCTCGGCGTGACCGCCGCGTACGCGGGAGAGGCCGCCGCCGGCGCGCCGTTCTTCCTCGCGCGCGCCGACGGCGCGCGGATCCGCAGCGACGCCCCCGGCGTCGACGTCTGGCTCTCGGAGCTCGCCGGCCGCCGCGTGCAGCTGGTCGCCACCACGACGCCGCCCGCGAAGGCCGCCTATGACGACGTCTGGCCCGACCTCGAAGGAATCGCGCCCCAGGCCTTCATCGACGCGACGAAGACGGCGGCGACCGACGCGGGCCAGGCGGTCAGCACGCTACAGGTGGGACTGATGGCGCCGGGTACGTTTCAGGACCTCGCCCCCATCACGCTGATGACGACCTCGTCCCTGCGGGCCGCGGCGGCGCTGCACCCCGCGAGCCGCTGGGACCCGCACCGCTTCCGCAGCAACCTGCTGCTCGAGACGGAAGGCGAGAGCTTCCTCGAGAACGGCTGGGAAGGGCGGCGCCTCGCGCTGGGCGAGGTGGTGCTCGAGGTGATCGGACCCACACCGCGCTGCGTGATGACGACGCTCGCGCAGCAGGACCTGCCCGCCGACCGCGACATCCTGCGCACGCTCGCGCGCCACAACCGGATCGACTTCAAGGGCGCCGGGCGCTTCGCCTGCCTCGGCGTCTACGCGTCGGTCGTGCAGGCGGGCCGTGTGGCGGTCGGAGATCCGCTCCGGCTCGTCTAGCCATTCTCGGCTCGCTCCAGGAGGCGCTCGCATGCAGCTTTCGAATCGCACGGCCTTCGTGACGGGCGCGGGCTCGGGTCTCGGTCGCGAGATCGCCCTGGCCTTCGCACGCGAGGGTGCGCGCGTGATGGCGACGGACGTGAACGCCGAATCGGCCGCGGAGACCGCCGCCGCCTGCGCCGCGGCCACGGCGGGCGCGGAGTCCTGCCGCTGCGACGTGAGCGACTCCCGCTCGGTGACGCAGGCCTTCGCGCGCCTCGACGAGGCCCTCGGCGCGCTCGATGTGCTGGTCAACAACGCCGGCATCATCCACACCGACCCGGCGTATGTCGAGCACGTGACCCACACGCAGACCGCACAGGTGCTCGAAGTGATGACGCAGGGCCGCGTCAGCACGCATTGGGGCGCGATCGAGCGGCTCAGC
>DATBRV010000116.1:0-17233 GCA_036560145.1 Myxococcota bacterium | reverse complement strand
CGTCGAGCGATATGAGGTTGGGAAGAGCTCGCTCCCGAGCGCGCCGAAGAGCACGTCGACGCCGACGGCGCACGACATCATCAGCACCCACGAGGCCACGATCCAGCCCCCGGAGACGTGGTAGAAGCCGGCGATTCCGATCGCGTTGAGCAGCAACGCGACCGTCATCACGCGGCGGCGTCCGAAGCGATCGGCGAGCGACCCGGAAGCGACCGTCGCGACGAAGACCAGGAAGCCGGCCACGGCGTAGAGCAGCGTCACCTGCCCCGGCCGCCAGCCCTGCTCGTCCTGCAGGTACTTCGAGACGAAGCCTCCCGCGGTGATCGTCACCAGCGCCGAGGGCACGATCGCGGCGCAGAGCGCGAGCATGCGGCGAGGGTAGAGTCGAACCAGATCCCGGAGCGGGCGCAGCGACGCGGCGAGCCCGCTCTCGCCGCGGCGCGCCTCGCGCGCGACTTCGAACCGCCTCGTCTCGGGAATCCGGCGGCGCAGCCAGGCGACCCAGAGCAGGGGCAGGGCACCCACCAGGTAGAGCGCGCGCCAGCCGAAGGGGAGCACTTCGACCAGCGCGAGCGCCAGCGCGGCCGCGCCGAAGCCGAGCGCCCCGAAGGCGGAGAGGATCCCGATTCCGAAGCCGCGCGACTCCGCGCCGAGCTCCTCGATCAGCACCACGACCGCCAGCATCTCCTCGGCCGCGATGAACATGCGCGCGCCGAACTGGAAGGCCGCGAACTCGGCGGCGTCGCGCGCGAACGCGGTGAGCGTGGTGCACAGGGTGAAGCCCAAAATGGTGGCGACGAGCAGGCGCCGACGTCCCATCCGATCGGCGAGGAACGCGAGCAGGATCGCGGGCACCACCCCGAGGCGCACGCTCGCCATCACGCCGCCGATCCGATCTTCGGGCACCGCGAGCCCCGCCTGGATCTGGGGCAGGGCGAGCGAGAGCAGCGCGAAATCGTAGTGGTTGATCAGCAGCGTGAGGCCGAGCAGGCCGAGCAGGCTCCACTGCCGGGCGTCGAGCGGAGCCGGCGTGCGGACGAAGGCGAACAAATACCGGAACCACCAGGGCGGGCGGTCCGGCGGGGGCTGTCCGCTCACAACGCGGCGGCGGTGTCCAACCAGCGAAGCGCCTCGTCGCCCGCGAAGGGAGGCGCGAAGAAGACGACGCGATCGGCGCCGGCGTCCCGCGCGCGGCTCAGATGATCGGCGTCGACGCGGAAGCCGTAGAGCGTGACCTCGAGCGAGCCCGGATCCCGGCCGGCCTCCTTCGCCATGGCGCGAAACGCGGCGATCTGGCGCGCCATCGCGTCGGGCCCGAGGATCGGCACCCAGCCGTCGCCGTAGCGGATCGCGCGGCGCGCGGCGGCGGGAAAGGCGCCACCCACATGGATGGGCGGATGCGGCTTCTGCACGGGCTTGGGCCAGGCGAAGACGGGATCGAAATCCACCAGCTCGCCGTGGTACTCGGCCTTCTCCTGCGTCCAGATCGCCTTCATCGCCTCGACCCGCTCGCGCAGGAGCCGGAAGCGGTTCTCGAAGCGGGTCCCGTGGTTCGCCATCTCCTCGGCGTTCCACCCGCCGCCGATCCCGAACAGGAAGCGCCCGTTCGAGATGCGATCCAGCGACGCCACCTGCTTGGCCGTCTGGATCACGTCGCGCTGGATCAACAGGCAGACGCCCGTCGCGATCTTGAGGCGCTTCGTCACGGTCGCCGCCGAGGCCAGGCAGACGAAGGGGTCCATCACGTCGTAGTACATCTTCGGCAGATCCCCGCCGCCCGGGAACGGCGTCTTGCGGCTGACCGGGATGTGCGAGTGCTCGGCGACCCAGAGCGACTCGAAGCCGCGTTCTTCGCAGGCGCGGGCGAGGTCGGCCGGGGTGATCGAAGCATCGGTCGGGAAGATCGAGATGCCCTTGTGCATGGAGTTCTCCCGGCCCCATTGTGAAATCTCCCTCGTCAGGGGGCAAGGCTTCGTTTAGGCTCGGGCCCTCGGAGGATCCCGCGCTTGAGCGACGCCGCGCGCCCGCTGGTGGTGGATGCCGACGGTCACGTGATCGAGCCGCCGCAGCTCTGGGGCCGCTATCTCGAGCCGCGCTTCCGCCGGCGGGCTCCCCGTCCGCAGCGCGACGAGAACGGCAGGTTCGGCTACGTGGTCGACGACCGCTTCATCATGCGCACCGCCAGCTCGCTCGCGGCCCGCCCCAAGACCGAGGACGGCCGCCTGCCGACCGGAGGTTTCGATCCCCAGCAGCGGCTGCGCGACATGGACAGCGAGGGGATCGACGTCGGCGTGCTCTACCCGACCGTGAGCTTCTTCTTTCCGGAGCTCCCGGACGGGGAGCTCCATGCAGCGCTGTGTCGGGCCTACAACGACTGGCTCGCAGACTTCTGTCGCACGGATCCGCGCCGCCTGGTCGGCATCGCGCTGCTCCCGCTCGACGACGTGGATGCGTCGATCGCCGAGCTGGAACGCGCCGTCACCACGCTCGGCTTTCGGGGCGCCTTCTTCCGGCCGAATCCCTACGCCGGGCGTCCGATCCAGAGCCCCGGCTACGAGCCGTTCTGGCAATGCGCAGAGTCCCTGGGCGTTCCGATCACCGTGCACGAGGGCGTGTCGGACACGCTCCCCACGCTCGGGCGCGAGCGCACCGGCAACCCCGCGGTGCTTCACCTGATGTCTCACCCGTTCGAACAGATGGCCGCCTGCGCGGGGCTGGTGCTCGGCGGAGTGCTGGAGCGGCATCCGAAGCTGCGCTTCGTCTTCCTGGAGAGCGGCTCGGGCTGGCTTCCCTATTGGCTGAACCGGATGGACGGCCACTTCGAGACCTGGGGCGCGCACCTGCGCGAGCTGCGCTCGAAACCGTCGGAGTACTTCCTGCGCCAGTGCTTCATCTCGATGGATCCGGAGGACGCCGTGGCGCCCGCGGTGATACACCAGCTCGGCGACGACAACCTGGTCTGGGCGTCGGACTATCCGCACATCGATTCGCCGTTTCCGGGAGCGGTCCGGCAGACGCTCGAGGTGCTGGCGGCCGTGCCCGAGGCTTCGCGGCGCAAGGTGCTCGGTGCCAATGCGCTGCGGCTCTACGGGATCGAGAGCCGGGGCTAGGGGCTCGCGCGTGCGACCCGGCCCGATCTGTTTGATCCTCGCCGCGCTCTGCTTCCTGGTCTTCGCGCAGGTGAGCACGCACGAGCTGGTCGACTGGGACGATTCGTTCGTGATCACCGAGAATCCGGCGCTCGCGGAGGGGGCGTCGGCAGCCACGCGCTGGCGCGCGATCCTGGTTCCCCATCACGGCAACTGGATCCCGCTCACGCAGCTCTCGCTGGTGCTGAGCCGCGCGATCTCGGGGCCGGAGCCGGCGGGCTTCCTGCTCGGGAACCTGGCGCTGCACGCGCTCGCGGCGATCCTGCTCTTCCTCGCGCTCGCCCGCATGACCGGCGCCCCCGGGCGCAGCGCCTTCGTCGCCGCCGTGTTCGCCGTGCATCCCCTTCACGTCGAGTCGGTCGCCTGGGCCACCGAGCGCAAGGACGTGCTGGCGGGCCTCTGCTTCTCGTTCGCGCTGCTCGCCTACGCGCGCTACGCGGAGCGCCCGGTTTCGAGGCCTCGCTACGCGCTCGTGCTGCTCGCGCTCGCTTGTGGCCTGCTCGCCAAGCCCACCCTGGTGACGCTCCCCGCCGTCCTGCTGCTGCTCGACTTCTGGCCCCTCGGCCGGCTGCGGCTCCCGGTGGCCGGAACCGGACGCAGGGTCTGGCTCGAGAAGCTGCCGATGCTCGCGCTGGTCCTGGCGGCGGGCGCGGTGACCTTCCTGGTGCAGCGCGCGGGAGGCGGCATGGAGTTCGCGGAGCGCGCGCTGCCGCTGGACGTCCGCTTCTGGAACGCGCTCGACAGCTACCTCGTGTATCTCGTGCAGGCCGTCTGGCCGAGCGATCTCAAGGTCTTCTATCCGCACCCGGGCGAGGCCGTCTCGCGCGGCGGCGCCGCGCTCGCCGGTCTCCTGCTGGCGGCGATCAGCGGGGCGGCTCTCGCGCTCGCGCGCCGCGCGCCCTACCTGGTGGTCGGCTGGCTCTGGTATCTGGTCATGCTGGTGCCCGTGATCGGGATCGTGCAGGTGGGCATGCAGGCGCACGCCGACCGCTACATGTACCTGCCGCTCCAGGGGCTCGCGATCGCGGCGGCCTGGGGCGCCGTCGACCTGGTGGGCGGCTCGCAGGCGAGGCGCCGCCTGCTCGCGGGCGTCGCCGCGCTGCTGATCCTCCTGCTCGCGGTTGCCGCCCACCGGCAGACCGCGACCTGGCGGAGCTCGCTGACGCTCTTCAGCCGTGCCTACGCGCTCGACCCGAGCAGCCTGGTCGTCCAGCACCGGCTCGCGGTGGCGCTGCGCAAGGCCGGGCGTCTCGAGGAGGCGCAGCAGCGTTACCTCGAGTTGATCCAGCGCGAGCCGCACTGGGCGGCGCCGTGGCTCGAGCTCGGCGCCGTCTTCGAAGAGCGCGGCGATCTCGGCCAGGCGCTGGAGCGCTATCAGGAGGGTCTGCGGCTCGACCCGGATCACTCCGCGGGCCACGCCAGCCGCGGGCGCGTGCTGCTCCAGATGGGGCGCCTCGCGGAGGCGCGCGCCGCCTTCGAACGCGCGCAGGCGCTCGGCGCCGATTCGGCGGCCCTGGATGCCCTGCTCGGGACCTCGTCGCAGCTGCTGGGCCGGGATGCGGACGCGATCCGCGAATACCGATCGGCGCTCGCGCGCGATCCCGATCTGGTTTCGGCCGCGAACAATCTCGCCTGGCTGCTCGCCGCGAGCCGCGATCCCTCGCTGCGCGATCCCGAGCAGGCCGTGCGCCTGGCCGAGGCGGCCGTCGAGGACAAGGCGGAGGCCGACGCGGGCTTCCTCGACACGCTCGCCGTGTGCTACGCCGCCGCCGGCCGCTTCGATGATGCGATTCGCGCCGCGACCAGCGCCGCCGAGCTTGCCGACCTGAAGCGGCAGCCCGCGATGGCGCGCGAGATCCGCGGGCGGATCCTGCTCTTCCGCGCGCGCCGCGCCTGGGTCGATCCCGCGCAGGAGGTCCGATGACGACGACACCGCGCTTTGCCTACCGCAAGGGGCTTCACGATCTGGGAAACGGCTGCTTCGCCTGGCTTCAGCCCGACGGGGGCTGGGGCTGGAGCAACGCCGGCCTGGTGACCGACGCCGGCGCCTCGCTGCTCGTCGACACCCTGTTCGATCTCGCGCTCACGCGCGAGATGCTCGCCGCGATGCGTTCGGCGACGCCCGCGGCTGTGCGGATCGGCGCGCTCGTCAACACGCATGCGAACGGGGACCACTGTTACGGGAACTCGCTCCTGCGCGGCTGCGAGATCATCGCCTCGCGGGCGACCGCCGAGGAGATGGCGGAGGTTCCACCGGCCCTGATGCAGCGCCTGATCGAGAGCGCGGAGCAGCTCGGACCGGCGGGAGCCTTCTTCCGCCGCGTCTTCGGAGCCTTCGATTTCCGCGGCATCGAGCCGGCCCTCCCGACTCGGACCTTCCAGGGCGAGCTGGCGCTGACGGTCGGGGGCAAGCGCGTGAACCTGCTCGAGGTGGGCCCCGCACACACCCGCGGCGACGTGCTGGTCCACTCCCCGGAAGACCGCATCGTCTTCACCGGCGACATCCTGTTCATCGACGGCACGCCGATCGTCTGGGAGGGGCCCGTTGCGAACTGGATCCGGGCCTGCCAGGCGATCGAGGCGATGGACGTCGACGTCGTGGTGCCCGGCCACGGGCCGATCACCGACCGCGGCGGCGCCCGCCGCGTGCGCGAGTACCTGGCCTTCGTGCACGAGGAGGCGCGCCTGCGCTTCGACGCCGGGCTCTCGGCGCGCGACGCGGCGCACGACATCGATCTCGGCGCCTGGGCGGATTGGCGCGACCCCGAGCGCATCGCCGTGAACGTCGACACGGTCTACCGCGAGCTCCGCGGCGGCGGCGAGCGCGCGAATCCGCTCGAGCTCTTCGGCCGGATGGCCGAGCTTGCGCGGAGCTAGCCACTTCTATCGGAAGAGAGCCCGCCCGAGCTCGGCGCGGTAGCGCTGCGTGAGCGGGTGATCGCCGCCCAGCACCGCGAAGAGGTCCAGCATGCTCTTGCGGGCGGCTTCGTCTGCGAAGCGCGGGTCGAGCTTCACCGCGGCCAGCAGCTGCTCGAGGGCCTCCTCGAAGCCGGCGCGCGCGGCGAGCGCGCGGCCGAGCGCGATGCGCGCCTCGGGATCGCGAGGGCTGGCCTCGATCCGGGCGCGCAAGGCGGTCTCGTCGGCCGCGCCGGCGGCGCCCATGCGCAGCTGCGCGGCGAGCCTCTCCGCTTCGGCGAGCTCCGCGTCGCCGCCCGTGATCTTCTCGAGCAGCGCGAGGGCGTCCGTCGCGTCGCCGCGCTCCCCTACCAGACGGGCCAGGCCGAGCAGCGCGCGCGGATGGCGCGCATCGCGCGCGAGCGCCTCGCGCAGCTTCGCCTCCGCGCCCGCGGTGTCGCCCGCCTTCGCGAGCGCCCCCGCGGTCTTCGCGAGCGCGTCCGCTTCGCTGGGGAGGAGCGCCGCCAGGAAGCGCCGCACGGTCGCCTCGGGCTGCGCGCCCACGAACTCCGCCACCACCGCGCCGTCGCGCACGCCGATCACCGCGGGGATGCTGCGGACGGCGTAGCGCTGCGCGACCGCCGGCGAGAGGTCGACGTTCACCTTCGCCAGCAGGAAGGCGCCGCCCGCCTGTGTCGCGAGCCTTTCGAGCAGGGGGCCGAGAGCGCGGCAGGGCCCGCACCAGGGCGCCCAGAAATCGACCACCACGGGGATCTGGTGGGAGCGCTCGAGCACCTGGCTTGCGAAGTCGTCGTCGCCGACGTCGATCGTGAAACCGGCCGGTTGCATCGGCGGACTTCAGCGGGCGGGAGCGCCCTCGAGCTTCTTCTTCAGCTCGCCGGTCGTGTAGAGCTCGGTGACGATGTCGCAGCCGCCGAGGAACTCGCCGTCGACGTAGAGCTGCGGGATCGTCGGCCAGGAGGAGAACTCCTTGATCCCCTCGCGGATCTCCGGGGAGCGCAGCACGTCCACCGTCGCGTAGCTCGGGAGCAGCGAATCGAGGATCTGCACCACGCGGGCGGAGAAGCCGCATTGCGGATACCCGCGGTCGCCCTTCATGAAGAGCACCACGCGGTCGGATCCGATCAGCGAGGTGAGCTTGGTGCGGGTCGCCTCGGACATGCTCATGGGGGCTCCTTCTGGCTGGTGCGCTCGCTGGGGTACTATAGCCCGCCTGACGGAGAGAACCCCGTGCCCGAACTCGACCAGCTCGGCCGCCCGCTGCACGATTTGCGCGTCTCCGTCACCGACCGCTGCAACTTCCGCTGCCCGTACTGCATGCCGGCCGAGGTCTACGGCGCCCGCTACGCATTCCTGCCCAAGCCCGAGCTGCTGAGCTTCGAGGAGATCACGCGGCTGGCGAGCCTGTTCGTCGAGCTCGGCGTCGAGAAGCTGCGCATCACCGGCGGCGAGCCGCTGCTGCGGGCCGACCTTCCGGGGCTGATCCGGCGGCTCGCGGGGATCCCGGGCCTGCGCGATCTCACGCTCACCACCAACGGCGTGTTGCTGGAGCGCCTCGCCGGCCCGCTGGCGGACGCCGGGCTGCGCCGGATCAGTGTGAGCCTCGACAGCCACGACGAATCGGTCTTCCGTCGGATGAGCGGCGGGCGCGCGGGGCCCGGGCCCGTGCTGGCAGGGATCGAGGCGGCGGTGCGGGCGGGGCTCGCGCCCATCAAGGTGAACTGCGTCGTGCAGCGCGGCGTGAACGACGCGGGAATCGTCGACCTGGCCCGCTCGTTCAAGGGCACCGGCATCGTCCTGCGCTGCATCGAGTTCATGGACGTGGGCACGCTCAACGACTGGAACCTCGCGCAGGTGGTGACGGCCCGGGAGATGCTCGAGCGGATCGACGCCGAGCTCCCGCTCGAGCCGGTGGCGCGCAGCTACGCGGGCGAGGTGGCGAGCCGGTATCGCTATCGGGATGGGAGCGGCGAGATCGGGCTGATCTCGTCCGTGAGCCAGCCGTTCTGCGGCGACTGCACGCGGGCGCGCCTGACCACGGACGGCAAGCTGGTGACCTGCCTGTTCGCGACGGGCGGAACCGATCTGCGCGGTCCGCTGCGCGCCGGCGCGAGCGACGCCGACCTGCGCGAGCAGATCCGCGCCGTCTGGCGGCTGCGCACGGATCGCTACTCGGAAGAGCGCGCCGCGAGCACGGACCTCTCCGCCAGGACCCGGCCGAAGCTCGAGATGTATCAAATCGGTGGGTAGCCAACGCGAGTTCCTGCGGGTCACGTATCGGCTCGCGGTCGATGCGGGGCGGGCGGCGGCGCGCGCCGAGGAGGTGGCCCGCGAGCAGACCGTCGAGGTGCCGCGCGCGGCGCTGCGCGACCGCTTCGTGCTGGAGGAGGTGCTCGGGCAGGTCGAGGCGCTGCGTCCGGATCCGTCCGGCGGTCAGCTCGCGACGATCGCGTACCCGGTGGCGGCCACCGCCTGCGAGCCGGCGCAGCTCCTCAACGTGATCTTCGGCAACTCCTCCCTGCACGCCGACGTCGAGTGCGTCGACGTCGACGTGCCCGACTCCCTGCGCCGCGCGCTGGGCGGACCCCGCCACGGGATCGATGGCCTGCGCAAGCTGGTCGGCGTCTGGGACCGGCCGCTCACCTGCACGGCCGTGAAGCCGCTCGGGCTCTCGCCCAGCGCGCTCGCCGAGCTCGCCTACACCTTCGCATGCGCGGGCATCGACGTGATCAAGGACGATCACGGGCTGGCCGCGCAATCCTTCTGCCCGTTCGAGGAGCGCGTTCCGCGTTGCCTCGAAGCCGTCGAGCGGGCGGCCCGCGAGACCGGCCGGCACGCGCTCTACGCGCCGAACCTGATCGGAACGCCGGAGGCCGTCGCCAGGCAGCTGCGCCTGGCGCAGGAGCTGGGCGCGCGCGCCGTGATGACCTCGCCCATGCTGATCGGGCTGCCGGCCTTCTGGGAGCTCTGTCAGCGGCAGGCGGGGGTGCCCGTGCTCGCGCATCCGGCCTTCGGCGGCGCGCAGCGGATCGCTCCCGAGGCGCTCTTCGGCCGACTGTTCCGGCTGTTCGGGGCCGACGCGGTGATCTTCGTGAGCTTCGGCAGCCGTTTCGCCGCTTCTCGCGAGCCCTGCCGCAGGCTGGCGGCGAACCTGCGCGAGGGCTGGCCCGGCGTGATGCCCTCGCTCCCGGTGCCGGCCGGCGGGATCGAGGCCGAGAACGCCGCCGAGGTGGTCGCGTTCTACGGCCTCGACAGCATGCTGCTGGTGGGCGGGAGCCTCCAGGCCGGCCCGGACAGCGTCGAGAGGCGCAGCCGCGAGCTGGTTCGCACCGTCGCGCGCGCGGCCCTCGATCTGCCCCGCTTCAGCGGGGCGTGAGGGCGGGCGTCACCTCGATCGCGACGGCGTCGCTCGCGATGAAAGCTTCCGGTGTCGTGATCTCGAGCCGCACGTCGTGCAGCCCCGCCGGGAGCCGGACCTCCGCGCGACTTCCCGAGGCCGAGCCGCCCGCCCACGACCACGCGTAGAGCGCGTTCCTCGCACGGGGTCCCCGCGAGCCCGCGCCGTCGAGTACGACCCGCGCGCCCGCGCCCGGGGTCTCTTCGCGCAGGCAGCGGTCGGGACCGGCGTCGGCGCCGGACTCCGGCAGGTAGGCGCTGACCGGAAGCCGCACGCGCAGCGGGTTCTCGAGCACGAAGCCGAGGGGGCGGGCGGAGGCGGCGCTCCCGAGCCCCGGCGGGTCCGCCACCAGCGGCAGCGTTCGCAGCGCCGCGGGTCGATCCTCCTGCGTGTAGGCGTAGAAGAGCGGCGCGGTGGCCGGGACGCCTCCCGCGACGAGACGCCGCCTTCCGCAGGCGGCGCCCGACCACCAGACGGGAACGGTTCCCGGCGCGGGCCGATCGTGCGCGAAGAAGGCGACGGGCGGATCGCCGTCCTCGCGGCGCAGCGCGCGCTTGTCGGCGAATCGCTCCGGACGTCCCGTGCGGCCGAGGTCGTAGATGGGGACGGGCAGCAGCAGGCGCGGATCCTCGAGGTCGAGGCGGTGCATGATCTGGTTGTAGTCGTAGCGGGGCGTCGGCACCGCCGACTTCGTGAAGGCCGCCGTGTAGGTGCCTTCGAAGAACAGCGTGCGCCCCCCGCGCTGGTCGAAGAAGACGTGATGGAACGGGTTGTAGAAGCTGTAGTCGTGGTGGCTCAGGATCTTGCGCGCGAAGCGCCAGGGTCCCATCGGCGTGTCGCCTTCCGCGTACCAGACCTCGCCGAGGCGCGAGGGCGAGCCCTCCAGCTCGGTGAAGATGCGGACGAAGCGGGCGCGATACGGGTTTGCCGCCGTCGAGTTGGCATGGACCACGACGGGCTCGCCGCTCTCGACGTCCCGCACCTGCCCGAAGAGCGCGTCGCCGGGCGCCAGCCGTCCCTCGCGAAGAGCGGCCTCGTTGGCGCCGGGCACGCCGCGCCGCCACGCGTAGCGCGGCTCGCCGCCCCGGCCGCGCTCGGCCGGCGCGCCTGGCGCGGGAAACGGCGTGAAGGATTCCCAGCTCGTGGGATCGCGCAGGCTCTCGGCTCGCGCCGGCACCCGGATGTCGTCCGCGTAGTGGACGAAGTCGCCGTCCGCGCCGCGCACCCGCAGCGCCGAGCCGCGCAGCTGCACGGGCATGGCGTCCTCGATCACGAGCTCGCGGAGGAAGAGCTGCCGCTTCGGGTCGAAGCGCGCGAGGCCGCGTTCGGCGGGCGGATCGAGGCGCGTGTGCTTGCCGTAGAGGGCGAAGAGCGTCTCCTCGCCGCGCGCGTCGGGGACGCCCACCAGCGCGGTCAGCCAGGTGGCCCCCGGGCCGGGGATCGCCGTCATCGCGCGCACGTTCCCGTCCGGCCCGACGAAGTAGTCGAGATCGACGCCGAGCGCGGGATCCAGACCTCCGCGCCAGGGCAGCTGTGAAGTCGCCGCGCTGGTGTGGAAGTTCCAGAGCGGATGCGCGACGGATGGCGTGTCGCCCCAGATCCAGAACAGGTTGCCCCGGTAGAGGACGGTCTGCACGGAGTCCTGTCCCGCCACACCGGCGTTCAGGAGCGGCTGTCGGATCGGAACCGCGAGACCGAGCCGCACGCTGTCGCGGTAGAGGCCGGCTCCGGTCACGCGGTAGAGACGCTCCGCGATGTCGAGCCGCTGGAGCTCGATCACCGCGTGTCCGCCGGGCAGGGGCTCGAGCTCCACGAAGCCGCTCGGATCCAGCGACCGATAGCCGTCGCCCCGGACCTCGAAGCGCAGGCGCCGCCCCATGCTGGCGCGATCGTCGAAGGCGATCACTCCCTGGCTGTCCGTCCACCAGCTCTCGCCGTCCGGCGCGCGCAGTTCGATCAGCGGAACGCCGCGCCGGGTGGCCGCGTCGATCGCGTCGATGCGGAAGAGCTGCTCGCGGCCAGGGACGCGCGCGGAGGCGCGGGCCGCGCCGGCGTCGCAGGCCGGCGCCTCGCCGATCTGCTCGAGGTGCAGCGTGCCGCTTCCGCCGGGCAGCGCGCGCAGCGCGCTGCCGCGCAGGCCGGTCGGATCGGCCGCGTGCTGCCAGCCTGCGCGGGTCGGCGTGAAGAAGACCTCCCGGCCCATCAGGCCGGGCTCCCAGAAGGACGCGACGCCGGCCCGGTCGGTGGTGAGGACGATCTGCTGCGGGGTGGTCAGGCGGACGCACGGCACCGGGCGGCCGGCTTCGTCCATCACGTGGATCGCGAAGGCGCGCTCGCCGTCGCCGTCGCCGAGCGTCGCGCAGCCGAGCGCGAGGGACGCGAGCAACGCCCGGCAGGTGACGGTCCGCAGCATCGCCGGAGGGTAGCGGCGGGCGCTAGCGGCGAGCAGGCGCCGCGATTCCGCTGGAGGCGAGCGCCTCCGCGAGCAGCGCTTGGATCTCGGGCTCCCAGATGAAGGAGACGTGACTGCCGTGGTACCAGAGCGTCCGCGGCTCGCCCCAATGCCGCCAGAGGTCGCTGGCCTGGTCCGGCGAAGCCAGCCGGTCGGCGAGACCCGCGTAGAGGAACCGGCGCGCGTGCGCCACCTTGGGCTGTAGCGCGAGCGGCGACACCACGCGCAGCAGGCGTTCGATGCGCTCGAACGAGAAGCCGGCGCGCTCCGCGGCGCGCACCAGCAGGGCCGGCGCGTGCGCGCGCGCGAGCCGCACGAAGTCGGTGGCGGGAATCCCCGCGATCACGCAGGCGAGCTCGCTCTCGAGCGACGCCACCAGCGCCGCCGTGTAGCCGCCTAGCGAGACGCCGTAGATGCCCACGCCCGGCGCGCCCTGCGCGCGCAGCCAGCCGATCAGGCGCCGGATGTCCCAGACGGCCTGCGCCTGCGCGTGCACCGTGTCGATGAAATCGCCCGAGAAGAAGCCGTCGCCCCCGCGCCGTCCCACCCGCCGGGGGCCGTGCAGCGGGAGCACCGGGATCACGACGTTCACGCCGAGCTTCTGATGCAGCCAGCGCGCGCGGAAGCCGGTGAAGTCGATCAGCGGCTGGCCCATCCGATAGCCCGGGATGCAGACCAGCCAGGGCCGCGGGCGGCCGGTGTGGCGCAGCATCCAGGCGTGCAGCGTGTGGGTCGGGGCGTAGCCGATCCAGCGCTGGCGGCCGGGCTCGCCCGCGTGCGGCTGATAACCGCTGGTCGCGCGCAGGTGCAGGTAGGGAAGCCGCGGCCGGTAGACACGCGTCAGCGTCACGCGTTCCAGCGCGGGCGGATCCAGGTGGAAGCCGGAGGGATCCTCGATCCAGCCCTGGGTGGCGTAGAAGGCGAGGGCGTCCTCGGTCTCGCCCACCACGCGCCGGTGATCCCGCCGCGCGACGAAGGTGGCGGAGGCGAGCTCGCTGGCGAAGAAGATCTCGTCGAGCACGATCTTGGAGGCGATCGCGAGGCTGCTCTTGCGGGCCGGCAGCGCGGGATCGGTGGCGGCGCCCACGCGGCCGGCCAGCCGGGCGCCCAGCAGGAGCGGCGCCGCGCCCGAGCGCAGCGCGAGCTCGATTCCCTGGGCCAACCGGTCGAGCATGCGTCGATCCCCCCCGGACTCGAAGCCGCTCCGGATCTCATCGGCCGATCGGACCTCGCCGCTGAGGCGAGACGCGGGCCGAGGGGGGTGCACCACACTAGCGGCATCCGGCGGCGCATGCCCGTGCCGCCGCGGCGGGCGCCCGGGCGCGGCTTTGTCCCCTCGGCGCGGCGCGATACGCTCGCCAAGCGCGCAGCTCTCTCGTCGAGGTGGACGGCATGCCGGAGCTCCTGCCCGAGTCCGCGGCTGCGGCCTGGGACCTGCGGCTTCTCTACGACGGCGACTGCCCGCTCTGCTCGCGCGAGGTGGCCTGGCTGCGCCGTCTCGATCGGCGCTCGCGGATCCAGTTCGAGGACATCGCCGCCCCGGACTTCGATGCCGGAAGGTACGGCCTCGACGCGCAGGCCGTGATGGCCCGGATCCACGCCGTGCTCCCGGGCGGGCGCGTGATCGAGGGGCTGGAGGTGTTCCGGCTCGCCTACGCCGCGGTGGGTCTCGGCTGGCTGCTCGCCCCCTCGCGCTGGCCCGGCGTGGGGCGTCTGTTCGACGCCGCCTACCGGAGCTTCGCCCGCAACCGCCTGCGCTGGACCGGGCGCGAGGCGGCTTGCGAAGCCGGCCACTGCGAGGTCGCCGCGCACCCGGCTCCCCGGGGCTCGTGACGCTCGCGCTCCACTGGTTCCGCAACGACCTGCGGCTGCGCGACAACACCGCGCTCGCGCAGGCCGCGCGCGAAGCGGACGCGCTGCTCCCCGTCTTCGTGCTCGACGAGCGGATCCTGCGCTCGCCGCGCACGGGCGCGCCGCGCGTGCGCTTCCTGCTCGATTGCCTCGCGCGCCTCGCCCGCGATCTCGCCGCGCGCGGCCGGCCCTTGCTGCTGCGCCGCGGCGATCCGGTGCGCGTCATCCCGCAGCTGCTGCGCGAGACGCGCGCCGATCTGCTCAGCTTCAACCGCGACACCTCTCCCTATGCGAAGCGGCGCGACACCGCGGTGGCGCGCGAGGCCGGGCGCCTCGGCGTGCGGGTGATCGCGCCCAAGGACCGCGTGATCTTCGAGAGCCGCGAGGTGCTCACGCAGGCGGGCGAGCCGTTCGGCGTCTTCACCCCCTATCGCCGCGCCTGGCAGCGCAGGCTGGACGAGCAGCCGGCCCCGCCGTGCGGGCTCCCATCGCTCCCGGCCGCGGTGCCCGGCCTGGGAGGCGAGCGGATTCCCTCGGCCGGCGAGCTCGGCTTCGCAGCGGACGGCGCGCAGCTCCCGACCGGCGGCGAGGCCGCGGCGCACCGGCGGCTCACGCGCTTCCTCGAGACGGCCGTCGCGGATTACGAGCAGGCCCGCGACAGGCCCGACCAGGACGGCACCTCGCGGCTCTCGCCCCATCTGCGCTTCGGCGCGATCTCCGTGCGCGAGTGCTTCTCCGCTGCCTCGGAGGCTTCGGCCGCGGACGCCCGTCTGGCGCGCGGCGCCGCGCGCTGGCAGGACGAGCTGGTCTGGCGCGAGTTCTACGCGGCGATCCTGGAGGCGCATCCGCGCGTCGAACGCGAGTCGTATCAGCGCGTCTACGACCGGATCGAGTGGAGCCGCGACGAGGCCGGCTTCGCGGCCTGGCGCGAGGGGCGCACCGGCTACCCGATCATCGACGCGGGCATGCGCCAGCTCGCGCAGACCGGCTGGGTGCACAACCGCGTGCGCATGCTGGTGGCGAGCTTCCTGGTGAAGGACCTCTGGATCGACTGGCGGCGCGGCGAGGCGTTCTTCTTCCAGCGGCTGGTCGACGGCGACCCCGGCTCGAACAACGGCGGCTGGCAGTGGTCGGCCTCCACCGGCACCGACGCGGCGCCCTGGTTCCGGATCTTCAACCCGGTGGTGCAGGCGCGGCGCTTCGATCCGGACGGCGCGTACGTGCGCCGCTTCGTTCCCGAGCTGCGCGACGTTCCCGCCGAGCTCGTGCACGAGCCCTGGCGGGCGCCGCTGCTGCGCGGGAGCTACCCGGCGCCGATCGTGCGCCACGACGAGCGGCGCGCGCTCGCCCTCTCCCGCTATCAGGCCGCGCGCGTGGCCGGTGCGCCGCGGTGATCCGCACGCTGCGCGCGGTGACCGAGCTGCCGCTGCCCCGCTCGCGCGTGTTCCCGTTCTTCGCGGACGCCGCGAATCTGGATCGACTCACGCCTCCCGAGGTGCGGCTGCGGATCCGGACGCCGCTTCCGATCGCGATGCGCGAGGGCGCGCTGATCGAGTACCGGATCGCGCTCTTCGGAATCCCCTTCGGCTGGCGCACGCGGATCACGCGCTGGGAGCCCGAGAGCTGCTTCGTCGACGAGCAGATCCGCGGCCCCTACCAGCTCTGGGAGCACACCCACCGCTTCCGCGAGAACGGCTCCGGAACCACGATGGAGGACGTCGTGCGCTGGGCGCTTCCGCTCGCGCCGTTCGGAGAGCTCGCCGCGCCGCTGGTCCGGCGCGAGCTGGGCCGCATCTTCGCCTACCGCGAGCGCGCGCTGCGGCACGCGCTGCTGGGCGGGCCTCCGCCGTGAGCGGGAGCCGGATCCGCGTCGGCATCTCCTCTTGCCTGCTCGGCGAGCCCGTGCGCTGGGACGGAGGCCACAAGCGCGATCTCTTCCTGGTGTCCGAGCTGGGGCGCTTCGTCGAGTGGTTGCCCGTCTGCCCGGAGGTGGAGTCCGGGATGGGGGTGCCGCGGCCGTCGGTGCGGCTGGTGCGCGACGGAGCCGAGATCCGGATGGTCGAGAACAAGAGCGAGCGCGACCACACCCGGGCGATGCGGGCCTATTCCAGGCACCGCGCCGCTGAGCTCGCGAAGCAGGACCTCTGCGGCTACGTGCTCAAGAAGGACTCGCCGAGCTGCGGGATGGAGCGCGTGCGGGTCTACCGCGCCGGCGCGCCGGCCATGCGCGACGGGCGCGGGCTCTTCGCAGAGGCGCTGGCCCTCGCGATGCCCTGGCTTCCGGTCGAAGAAGAGGGGCGGCTGAACGACGCGCCGCTGCGCGAGAACTTCATCGAGCGCGTCTTCGCCTGCCGCCGCCTGCGCGATCTGTTCGAGGGGACCTGGCGGCTGCGCGACGTGGTCGCCTTCCACACCGCCCACAAGCTCCAGCTGATGGCGCACGCGCCACGTTCTTACTCCGAGTTGGGTCGCCTGGTCGCCGGCATGAAGCGGCTGCCGCGCGCGGAGCTGCGCGAGCGCTACCAGACGGGCTTCATGGCCGCGCTGGCGAAGCGCGCGACGCCGGGCCGCAACGCCAACGTGCTCGAGCACATGGCGGGGTACGTGAGCGACCAACTGGACGCCGCGGACCGCGCCGAGCTGGCGGCCTTGATCCGCGACCACCGCCTGGGGCTCGTCCCGCTGGTCGTCCCGCTCACGCTGATCCGCCACCACGCGCGCCGCTTCGGGATCGCCTACCTGCTCGGGCAGGTCTGGCTCGACCCGCACCCGAAGGAGCTGATGCTGCGCAATCACGTCTAGCTGGGTCGGGTGCCGGGGATCTCGCTGGCGTCGATGAGGCCTCCACTTCGCCACCCGGCATCGAGGAGCCACGTGCGAGGCGCTGCGACGGAAGGCGGATCGTGGGACGAAGGAGCGCCCCTACGCCAACCCGAGAACCACCGCCCCGACGAAGCAGGGTCGACGCGCGCGACCCCTGGTAGCACCCGGCCACGTTTGGCCAGGTGACGGCGTGCGTTGAGCAGCACGTAGGCGATCGCATTCCGGACCTCGCGCGGCGATCGACTTGAGCCCGCACGCAAGGTCCCGTGCGCTATTCGCCTCGACGATCATGTGAATGTGATCGTTCTGGATCGAGTAGTGAACCAGGCGAAATCGCCCCCGCTCGCACGCCTCTCGCCAGCTTCGCTCCAGCTCCGCCACGAGCTTCCCGGTCCGGAGCGGGGGGACGTTCTTCTCCACCTTCAGCGTGACATGACATGGGTGCCGCGCTGCGAGCGGCGCTCTGCGCCGATGCGGATCGCGTCGAGTCGCACGGGGTTTGCGCCCCGCCCCGGCCCGCGCGCCGCCCCACCGCGAAGGTGACTCGAGGTCCAGGTGCAACTGTCGAGATCGCAGCGCCATTTCTGACAATCTCGCACTACGTTGTGTCAGATGCGGTCACACGACTCTCGAGGTCGATCTTGA
>DATBRV010000115.1:0-31566 GCA_036560145.1 Myxococcota bacterium | reverse complement strand
GCTCGCTCCCGTTCATCTGGAAGGTTCCCAGCGGAACGGTCAAGGTGACGCGGCCGAGCGGAAGTGCGAACTCTCCGCTGCGGCCGGGCTCGATGGTGCCCGACCTGGTGCGCACGAAGGCGGAGGTCAGCGCGCGGTTGTAGAGGTCCGCGGCGATCCGTGAGCGCGGGTCGAGATCGGGGAGCGGCGCGCGCTCCTTCTCGGGGAAGAGCAGCGCGTAGCTGTAGACCACCGTCGAGGCGTAGCCCAATTGCGACTTCGTCTGCGCCGCGCGCAGGAAGGAGAGCTCCGCCAGCGCGAAGAGCGCGTTGCGCGGGAAGTCCGTCGCTTTCGCGGCGGCGTGCAGCTTCTCGAGCGCGAGGTCGGGCTCCTTTTCGAACACCGCCAGCAGGTCGTAGCGGCGCAGCTCGATCTGTGAGAAGTCGCTCGGCTTGTCATCGGTGAGCGCGCTCCGGGTCAGGTAGCGCTGGACCGCGCGCGGGTCCTCGGTCCGGATGCCGATGGGGGTCGCGCAGCCGGCAAGCAGGCCCGCCGCCGCCAGCGCTCCGAGCGCGCTCGGAAAGCGTCGCATGAACTGCATGGACCGGCAGCCTAGCGGAGGCTAGATCTCGTCGTTGATCCGGCAGTGGTGGGAATCGATCGCGCTCTTGACCTGGAGGTAACCCGGCCAGCCGTAGAGCGGGATGAAGCCGAGCCAGAACTTCTTCTGCGGGGCGTTGTCCCAGAAGGGCCCCCAGCCCTTCAGGAACCATTCGCCGAGGCCCGGGTGCGCGATCGAGAGCCAGGTGGCCGCCTCGGGCGAGCGGTCGTTCGGGCAGCGGCGCCGCTCGGCGGCCGCCGCCGGGCCCGCCAGGATGAAGAGAACGAGCACGAGGATCAGGAAGCGACTCATGGATTCCCTCCCAGTTGTCTTGCCACGCTCGAGCCCTAGGAGGCCACATCCAGGGGGTGAGGGCAATCCCCAGGGCGCGGGTCCTACCCCGTCTCTCCCGCTGGCTCGCGGTCTGCGTGCTGATGAGCGGGCTCGCCCTCGCGCGCGGCGCGTCCGCGCTCGTGCTGGGGCAGAGCGACGATTTCGAGGACGACACGACGCAGGGCTGGGTCGTCAACCTGCTCGGCTTCGCCTCGAGCACGCTGCCGCCGATCAACGTGCCGAACAACGGACCGGCCGGCGCCGGAGACAACTTCCTGCGGCTCAGCTCGAACGGAGGCTTCGGCTCGAGCGGGCGCCTGGTCGTGATCAATCCGGCCCAGTGGGCGGGCGATTACGCCGCGGCCGGCATCACCGCGATCTCCGCGAGCCTGCGCAACCTCGGCGAAACCGATCTCTCGGTGCGGCTCTACTTCGCGGATGCGACGAGCGCCGACCCGACGAACCAGGCGATCTCGACGAATCCCATCCTGCTTCCGAGCGGCAGCGGCTGGGTCGACGTGATCTTCCCGATCGCGCCGGGAGATCTCTCCGCGCTGCGCGGCACCGCCGCGGCCGCGCTCTCGGGCGCCGCCGAGATGCGGATCTTCCACGGCGGAACGGCGAGCTTCCCGCCGGATCGCATCGTGGGGATCCTCGGGGTCGACGATCTCGCCGCCGTCCCCGAGCCGGGCGCTGGTCTGCTGCTCGGGCTCGGCCTCGCGTGGCTCGCCGCGCGGCGACGCCGCTAATCGCTCCGCGCCGAGATCAGCACGCGCCTGATTCCGTAGAGCGAGAGCAACGCCGCAAGCGCCGTGAGCTCCAGCCACGGGCTCCGCGAGAAGAACGCGAGCCCCCCCTCCCGAACGCCGGCGACGAGCCAGACCAGGAGCGGAATCGCAAGGATGCCCGCGAGGCGCGCGTACTCCTGGCCCTCAGCGAGGTTGCGATTGCTCCAGGAGAAGGGCTGCGACGCCGGCAACCCCGACACCGGACCGCGCAGCGGGAACCAACGGGGGACGCGCGCGCAATACGCGCGATAGCCGTCGCCGAAGAGCGCTTCGAGCTGCTGCTCTTCGCGGACGATCGTGCGCCGATAGACGAACGCCCAGAGGGCGACGGCCGCCACGATCAGCCACGGCCGCCACGCAACCGCGCAGATCCCGACATCGATCAGCAGATTCGCGAGATAGAACGGGTTGCGGGTGAAGCGGTATGGACCGCTCGTCGTGATTTCCTCGTTGATGCGCAGGCATCCTTTGGCCCAGAGGTGGAGCGCACCTCCCGAGACCACCAGCGCGTACCCGCCGAGCAGCGCAGGGGGCGTGGGTTGCCCGACGAGACACGCGGCGAGGGTCAGGACGGTACGCAGGTTGCCGCGGTCGAGGTCGATCACGGACATCGCGTAGCTACGGGTTGCGCTTCGAGCTGGAGACCTCATCCGGGGCCGCTTCGCCCGACTTGCGTCGGCGCAGGCTACCGAGCAGGAGGGTGCCGAGGCCGAGCAACAGCTCGTCGGCGAACGGGATCACGTCGGGGATCACCAGGTCGAGCAGGAACAGCCCGGCCGTGATCAGGAAGAGCGTCGGGAAGCGCAGCTTCGCGGCGAAGCGGGACACGACCTTCACGATCGGGTTCTCGGGAAGCGCCATGGCGCGATCCTACGGGGCTCTTGCGCGGGGTCAAGCCCACACTTTCGGCGGACACGGCCGGAGCGCCCCGGGGCTCGCTTGCATTCGCGGCGCGCCCGGGAGCATGATGCTCGCGAACCTCAGGAGGCATCACCCATGGGAATCCTCACCTGGATCGTTCTGGGATTGATCGTCGGCGCGCTCGCGAAGTGGATCATGCCGGGCGACGACCCGGGCGGGATCTTCATCACGATCCTGATCGGGATCGCCGGGGCTCTCATCGGGGGCTTCCTGAGCACGGCGCTCGGCTTCGGCGGCGTCGACGGGTTCAACCTCGGCAGCGTGGTGATCGCCATCATCGGCTCGCTGATCCTGCTCTTCGGGTATCGCCGCATCAAGGGCTGACGTGCCGAAGGCCACCTGGGAAGGCGCGCTGCTGGCCCAGAGCGACCGCTGCGTGGTGGTCGAGGGCAACCAGTACTTCCCGCCGGATGCCGTTCGGCGCGAGGTGCTCGAGCCGAGCGATCACACCAGCGTCTGCTCGTGGAAGGGAACCGCGCGCTACTACGACGTGGTCGTGAACGGCAAGCGCAACCCGAACGCCGCCTGGTACTACCCGGACCCGCTCCCCGCCGCCAAGCAGATCGCCGGACGGATCGCCTTCTGGAAGGGCGTGCGAATCGAGCCCTAGCCGCTGGCCCCCGCGCGCGCGTCGGCTAGATTGCGCGCCCGGGGGTCTGCATGGCGGCGAAATCCGATCTCACGCTGGTGATCGGGAACAAGGCCTACTCGTCGTGGTCGCTGCGGCCGTGGCTGCTGCTGCGCGAGTCCGGGATCCCGTTCCAGGAGATCCTGATCCCCCTCTACCAGCCGGATTCCCCCCGGCGGATCCGCGAGCGCTCGCCCTCGGGCCGCGTGCCGGCGCTGATCGATGGCGCCACCACGATCTGGGACTCGCTTGCGATCTGCGAGTACGTGGCCGAGCGGTTTCCGGAAGCCCGCGGCTGGCCGGAGGACGGGGTCGCCCGCGCCATCGCGCGCTCGGTGAGCGCCGAGATGCACTCGGGCTTCGCGTCGGTGCGCACGGAGATGCCGATGAACGTGCGCGGCCGGCGCTCGGGGGTGACGCCCTCCCCGGCAGCCCGAAACGAAATTGACCGCATCCTCGAGATCTGGAGCGATTGCCGCCGCCGCTTCGGCGCGAGCGGGAAGTTCCTGTTCGGAAGGTTCGGGATCGCGGACGCGATGTACGCCCCGGTGGTGACGCGCTTCCATACCTATGGGATCGAGCTGACCGGCGCGGCGCGCGACTACTCGGAGGCGGTGCAGGCACTTGCCTCCCTCCAGGAATGGTCCAAGGCTGGCCGGGCGGAGCCTGCGGTGATCACCGCCTCCGAACGCGGCACGCCGGTCGCGTAGCCGCAAAATAAGATAAGGCTGGGAACTCCGCGGTGCCGAACATCCGCTGGCTGCTCGCCCTGATCACGGTGGTGCACCGCGCGCTCTATCGCCTCACGGGAGGCCGGATCGGGCAGCGCGCGGGCAGCGCCCACATGCTGCTGCTCGCGACGCTCGGCCGCCGCTCCGGCCAGCGGCGCGTGACGCCGCTCCTCTACGTGGAAGACGGCGCGAACTTCGTGGTGGTGGCCTCCAACGCGGGCGACGACCGCCATCCCGCCTGGCTGCTCAACCTGCGCAAGCAGCCGGCCGCGGAGATCCAGATCGGAACGCGCCACCTGCGTGTCCAGGCGCGCGAGGCGAGTGAGGCCGAGAGCGAGCGGCTCTGGCCGAAACTCCAGTCTTCGTACTCCCACTTCCGGGACTACCGGACCAACACGCAGCGACACATCCCGGTGGTCGTGCTCGAGCCGTCCGCAGCACAGCCTTCGAAAGTGTGATCCAGATCACCAAATTGGGGCCCTCCGGAGTCGATCTCCGTGAGTATGAGCGTTTTCGCCTCATCCCCGCTTGCGCAGCCCCGGGACTGCCCCCAACCTGCGCTCCCCATGATGCTGGGTGCACCAAGGACGTTTCGGCCCGCGGGGGTCGCCGCGGTGTTTCGCGGGCTGGCGATCGGATCGCTGCTCGCATTCACCGCGTGCGCCTCTCTCGTGCGGGCGCCCGCGCCGCCGGTCCCTGCGGAAGCCGTCCGGCCCCCGCTCGAGGCGCCCGCGTCGCAGCCCGAGGCGAGCCGCGAGCGTACGCTGCGGGTCAAGGCCTCGGCCTTCAACTCGCTGCAAGGACAGACGGACTCGAGCCCGAACATCGGCGCCTGGGGCGACCCGCTCACGCCCGGCATGAAGGCGATCGCGGTCTCCGCGGACCTCATCGAGCTGGGCCTCGCGCGCGGCCAGCGGGTCCGGATCCACGGCCTCGACGGCGAGTACGTGGTGGCCGACCGCATGTCCCGGCGCTGGGAGCGCAAGATCGACATCTACATGGGCAAGGACGTGAAGGCCGCCCGCAACTGGGGCGTGCGCGAAGTCGACATCATCTGGACGCCCGAGGGCAACTGATCCGCCCGCCTGTCAGCCGGCCCCGCGCGATGGGGGGCCCGCCGTGAACGCATCAATCCTCTTCCAGACCACCGGCCTGCTCGTGCTCTCGAACGTCTTCATGACGTTCGCCTGGTACGCGCACCTGCGGAACCTCTCGCACCGCGGCTGGTGGACGGCGGCGCTGGTGAGCTGGGGCATCGCGCTCTTCGAGTACCTGCTCCAGGTCCCCGCCAACCGGATCGGCTACACCGCCTTCTCGCTCCCGCAGCTCAAGATCCTGCAAGAGGTGATCACCCTCTCCGTGTTCGTGCCCTTCTCCATCTTCTACATGAACCAGAACGTGCGCCTCGACTACCTGTGGGCGGCCCTCTGCATGTTGGGCGCCGTCTACTTCATCTTCCGCGCCCCTTGACAGAATCGATATTTCCACAATAATAGAAACATGAAGACCGGCGAGGCGGTGGCGGCGCTCGCGCAGGAATCGCGGCTGGAGATCTTCCGGCTGCTGGTGCGGGCGGGGGGCGAGGGAGTTCCCGCGGGCAGCATCGCGGAGGCGCTCGAGATCCCCGCCGCGACGCTCTCCTTCCACCTGAAGGAGCTGAAGCACGCCGGCCTGATCGACTGCACGCGCGACGGACGCTCGCTGATCTACCGCGCGAATTTCGGGGTCATGAGCCAGCTGGTCCGCTTCCTCACCGAACAGTGCTGCCGCGGCATCCCCCGCCGCCGGCCGCAGCAGGAGCCTGCATGAACGCCGCCCTCCGCACGCCCATCGACGCCCCGGCCGCCTGGAAGGGGCCCGAGATGTCGCGCCGCCGCGACTGGATCCACCGGCTCACGCCCGCGGAGATCGCCGAGATCGACGGTGCGCTGGCGCACGCGAAGTCGACCGGCCGGCCGATGGCCGGGCTTTCGCGCGAGGATTTTCCGCTCCCGAAGCTCGGCGACGCGATCGCGGGCTGGATGAACGAGCTGGACCGCGGCCGCGGCTTCGTGCTGGTCCGCGGCCTCCCCGTGCAGCGCTACAGCGAATCCGATGCCGCCCTCGCCTACTGGGGCCTCGGGCTGCACATGGGAAGCCCCGTCTCGCAGAACGCCGCGGGCGACCTGCTCGGGCACGTGCGCGACACCGGGGCGGATCCCAAGAACCCCGCCGTGCGGCTCTACAAGACGCGCGTTGATCTCGGCTTCCACTGCGATGGCTCGGACGTGGTCGGGCTGCTCTGCCTCAAGCCCGCGAAGTCCGGCGGCGTGAGCCGGATCGTGAGCTCCCTCTCGGTCTACAACGAGATCCTGCGCCGGCGGCCCGAGCTCGCCCCGCTCCTCTTTCAGCCCTTCTACTGGGACCGCAACGAGGAGCAGCGGCCCGGGGAGGCGCCCTGGTTCGCGCTCCCGATCGCCTTCGATCAGAACGGACGCCTGCGCATCTTCTACATCGGCTGGTACATCCGCGGCGCGCAGCGGCACGCCGACGTGCCGCGCCTCACGCCGCCGCAGCAGGAGCTGCTCGACCTGATCGACGGCATCGCGGCCGACCCGAAATTCCATCTCGACATGGACTTCGAAGCCGGGGACATCCAGCTGCTCAAGAACTCCGTGATCCTGCACGCGCGCACCGAGTACGAGGACTTCCCCGAGCCCGAGCGCAAGCGGCATCTGCTGCGGCTCTGGCTCACCGCGCACGCCGGCTTCGCCGACGGCGACGCCTTCCTCCAGCAGGGGATCCCCAAGAAGGAAGGCGCGGACCCGGACGCCGGAGCCGCCCCGCCGCGGGCCTGACGCGCGGCCCTAGGGCGTGACGGTGTAGCCGCGACCGGACAGACAGCCTTGATAGGCCTGGTCGTATGCGGACTGTTGGGCCTGCGTCTGCTCGGCCTGCTGCTTCTCGTCGGCGCGCCCTTCGCGGCGATCCCGGCGCTGCCTGGAGCCTCCTACCACGGCGCCCGCCGCGGCGGCGGACTTCGCGTTGTCCTGCCGGTACTCCTGCTTCGCGTCGTCGGAGGCCTGGTCGTAGAGCTCTTCTCCGCGCTGGTTGCCTCGCACCTGGGCGGCGGCCGCCCCGGCTGCGCCCGCCACCGCGGCGCCCTTCACGCGTCCGCCCACCTCGGGAGGCGCGCTCGCGACGGGAGGCGGCGCCGCAGGATTGAATCCACTCGACTGCGTCGCGAGCCCCTGGCACTCGCCGATGTCCTTCTGTGTCTGCTCGGCGCTCTGTCCCTTGGCGGGCGTCACCCCGCCGGCCTGCGCCGTCGCTGCGCCGACGAAACAGGCGGCTGCGACGGTCGCGGAAAGCACCAGGATCCGGTTCTGCATCGCTTCGACCTCCTTTGGTTGAATTCGCGCGGCCCGCGAAGCATGCTGAAGGGCCAGGAGGAATCCCGCCATTCAACTCCACAAGATTATCGCTCTCTCGGGCGTCTGGCTGCTCGCGCTCGCCTGCGCCCGCGAGACCAAGCACGACCTGCTCAAGAAGACCGAGCTGGTGACGACCAAGGCCGAGCTCGAGGCGCAGCTCGGAGCGCCGGACGACCGCACCAAGCTCGGCCCGATCGAGACCTGGACCTACCAGGCGAGCGACGGGAAGGTGACCTACCTGATCGCGGGCGACACCGTGCAGCTCCAGGCCACCTCGGATTCGGATCGCGATCCCGAACCGGCCCAGTGACGCAGAAGCCGGACTGCATCTTCTGCCAGATCGTGGCCGGGAGGGCGCCGAGCTTTCCGGTCGACGAGGACGCGACCACGATCAGCTTCCTCGATCTCTTCCCGGTGGCGCAGGGACACACGCTGGTGGTGACGAAGGCGCACTACGAGAACCTCTTCGAGGCGACGCCCGAGGCGCTCTCGGGCATCGGCGCCGCCTCGCGCCGGGTGGCGCACGCGATCCGCGAGTCGATCGCGCCCGAGGGCCTCGGCGTCTTCCAGCTCAATGGCGCCGCCGCCGGACAGACCGTCTTCCACTACCACATGCACCTGGTGCCGCGCTGGCAGGGGGTGGCCTTCCAGCTGCACTCGCGCGTGCGCGGGGATGCGGACGAGCTGCGCGCGACGGCCGCGAAGATCAAGGCTGCGGTGAAGCGCTAGCCCCGGGGAGCGGGATGCGCGGGGCGGGCCGGGCCGCGCAGGCCGCGCAGGCGGTTCACCGCGCTCTGCGAGCCGTTCTTCATCGAGTGCAGCCAGCGACGCGCGAAGGCGAACTCGAGCGAGAGGATCGCGAGCCCCGACGGGATCACGATGAAGGCGGGCCCCGGCAGCACGATCATCGCGACGCCGACGATCACCACGCTCACGCCGACCACGCCGATCGCGATGCGGCGGGCCGTGCGGTAGGTGAGTCGGATCGCTTCTCGAACCATGCGCGGTCTCCGGCGCAGAGGATCGCTCTTCGCGGGGGATCCCGCCATCCCCGGCAGCCAGCCAGCAGCGCCTGTGCCAGAATCGCAGCCCGATGCTGCGCGTCCAGGTCTTCCAGCACGCCCCCTTCGAGGGCCCCGCGAACCTGGCGGTCTGGCTGCGCGCGCGGGGCGCCGCGCTCTCGACGACGAAGCTCTGGGCCGGCGATCCGCTGCCCGCCCCGGAGAGCTTCGACTGGCTGCTCGTGATGGGCGGGGCCATGAACGCCGACGAGGAGGCGCGCTACCCGTGGCTCGCGGGCGAAAAGCGCGCGATCGAGCGCGCGATCGCGGCCCGCAAGCACGTGCTCGGCATCTGCCTCGGTTCGCAGCTGATCGCGCGCGTGCTCGGCGCCAAGGTGACGCGCAACCGTCACAGCGAGATCGGCTGGTTCCCGATCGAGCGCGCCGAGGGTGCGCAGGCGAGCGCCGTGGGCCGCGCGCTGCCGGCCCGCGCGGAGGTCTTCCACTGGCATGGGGATACCTTCGCGCTGCCGGAGGGCGCCGTGCAGCTCGCGCGCAGCGCCGCCTGCGAGCAGCAGGGCTTCGCGTACGGCGAGCGCGTGCTCGCGCTCCAGTTCCATCCCGAGATGACGCCCGAGAGCGTGCGCGGCTTCGCGGAGGGCGGCGCGGACGAGCTGGTGCCGGGCCCTTGGATCCAGAGCGCGGAGGCCATGCTCGCCGACGCCACGCGTTTTCCGCGGCTCGAGACGCTGCTCGCCTGCCTGCTCGAGGCTTTCGCGGCGGACGCGCGGGCCCAGGCTCGCTAGCTCACCAGAGGCGCAGCCGCGCGAACGTCTCCACCGGATGCTCCGGCGAGCCCGCGCGCTCGGCCGCCGCGCGCGCCGGCTGGACCAGCCCTCCCGGCCCGCGCTCCTGGCTCGCGTGCGCGCGCAGGGCCGCGAGCTTGCGCTCGAAGCCCTCGCCCACGTCGAGCGCGAAGTCCGGCTGCGCGCTGTCGAAGAGCCAGAGCTCGCGCGGATACCAGGGCGCGAGCGCCGGATCGCGCAGCTGCGCGGGGTAGAAGGCCGGGCTCGCCGCGCGCGGGTAGACGGCGTCGAGCGTGGCCGCGCCCGCCGCGCGATGATCGCTGTGGCCGAGGGCGGTGAGATCGCCGGCCGGCTTGAACCAGGTGCGCGGGTCGTGCGCCAGCACCAGCTGCGGGCGCAGGCGCCGGATCGCGGCGACCAGCAGCTCGCGCAGCGGCTCCCCCGCCGAGAGCCCCCCATCGGGCAGCGCGAGGTGGATCACCTCCGAGACGCCGAGGATATCGGCGGCCGCGGCCTGCTCGTGTCGGCGGGTCTTGGCGAGATCGCGGACCTCGTGGCCGCCCTTGCCGCCGTCGGTGCAGACGACCAGCGCGACCTCGGCCCCGCCCTCGGCGAGCGCCGCGAGCGTCCCTCCCGCGAAGAACTCCGCGTCGTCGGGATGCGCCGAGACGGCGAGCGCCCGTTCGATGCCGCTCGGAATCCGGCCCTGCTCCACGGCTCCTCCCGCCTCGGCATGATAATCTCGCGCCGCGCCCGGCTGTAGAGGAGATCGCGGGATGGATTACCAGGGGAAGGTGGCGGTGGTGACCGGCGGCGGAAGCGGCATCGGCCGCGCGCTCGCGCAGGCGTTCGCCCGGCGCGGCGCGCGCATCGTGCTCGCGGACATCGAGAAGCCGGCCCTCGACGCGGTCGCCGCCGAGCTCGAGCGCGCCGGCAGCCAGGTGCTCGCCCAGCGGGTGGACGTCGCCGACCCGCGGCAGGTGGCTCGGCTCGCCGATTCCGTCTACGAGGCCTTCGGCGCCGTCCACGTGCTGTGCAACAACGCCGGCGTCGCCGTCGGCGGCCGGATCAAGGACCTCTCGCTCGAAGAATGGAACTGGGCGTTGGGGGTGAACCTGTTCGGTGTGATCCACGGCCTGCACGCGTTCCTGCCGCGCATGCTCGCGGGCGGCGAGCCGGGCCACATCGTGAACACCGCCTCGCTGGCGGGGATGATGTCGATGGCCGGGCTCACGCCCTACAGCGCGTCGAAGTACGCGGTGGTGGCGATCAGCGAGGGGCTCGCGATGGAGTGCGCGGGCAGCAACCTCGGCGTCTCGGTGGTCTGCCCCGGCTGGGTGAAGACGCGGATCGCCGAGAGCGATCGGCACGCGGGGCCCGAGATCCCGGCGCGCCCCCTCACGCAGGAGGCGCAGATGCTGAAGGGAGTCCTGCGCGCCGTGATCGACAGCGGCACCGATCCCGACGAGATCGCGCAGCGCGTGCTGGAGGGCATCGACCAGCGCGCGCTCTACATCTTCCCCAACTCCGGCAACCTCTTCGACCCCGTCCGCGCCCGCTTCGCCAACATCCTGGCGGCGGGCACGCCCAGGGCCTGACTAGCGCAGCTTCGCGAGCAGCTGGAGCAGCAGCGAGAGGACGACGGAGAGGAGCAGGCTGGTCGTGAGGGGCAGAAAGACCCTGACACCGGACCAGTCGAAGCGCAGGTCGCCGGGGAGCTTGCCGAGCCAGGGGATCCCCGGCGCGGCGGAGAGCAGGAACCCGACCGCCACCAGCACGATCCCGAGCAGCACGAAGCTTCGCCCGATCATCTGCATGCGCTCCATGATACGCTCGCGGGCGCGCCCGGTCACTCGGTGGGGATTCGATTGGAAATCAACGGCATCGCGCACGTCTTCGTCACGGTCAGCGACTTCGCGCGCTCGCGCGCGTTCTACAGCCAGCTGCTCCCCTTCCTGGGCCTCGTTCCGGTGATGGACGCCGACGGCTTCTACTACTGCGTCGGAGGGCGCACGGCGTTCGGGCTGCGGCCCGCCGGCCCCGAGCATCGCGGCGAGCGCTTCGTGCAGCAGCGCGTGGGGCTGCACCATCTCTGCTTCCGCGCCCGCACGCGCGAGGACGTGGATCAGCTCTACGTGAAGCTGGTCGAAATGGGCGCGGCGATCGTGCACGCGCCCGAAGAGGGCGCCTGGGCGCCGGGCTATTACTCGTTGCTCTTCGAGGATCCCGACGGGATCCGGCTGGAGCTCAACTTCGTCCCCGGCAAGGGTCTGCTCTCCGAGAGGGCGCCCGCCTAGACGAGAGTCGCGCCATGCAGCTTTCGCTCGGCGACTGCGAGATTCGCGATTTGAGCCGGGAGGACGCGCCCGCGCTGGTGAAACATGCGAACAATCGCCGCGTCTCGAGCCAGCTCCGCGACGTGTTTCCGTTTCCGTATTCCGCCGAAGATGCGGCGCGCTTTCTGGAGCGGGCGTTCGCGAGGGAGCCGCGCATGACCTTCGCGATTGCGACGCCGGAGGAGCTGATCGGCGTGATCGGCCTTCACCGGGGCGGCGACGTGTATCGGCGCTCGGCGGAGTTCGGCTACTGGTTGGCGGAGCCCTTCTGGGGCCGGGGCATCGCGACGCGCGCGGTGCGCGCGCTCGCGGACTGGGCGTTCGCGAACACCGATCTGGTGCGGCTTCAGGCGGGGGTGTTCGAGACCAACCCGGCCTCGGCGCGCGTCCTCGAGAAAGCCGGCTTCGAGCTCGAAGGGCGGCTGCGGCGAGCCGTCAGCAAGGACGATCGCATCCTCGACCAGCTGACCTACGCTCGGCTACGGCCCTGAGCCGCCCATCCCGGGTAGGAGGATCCGACGTGGTGATCACGCTGTTCCGAAACCGGCTGCGTTCCGAGGCGCTCGAGGAGTACGAGCGCTGGGCTCACAGGATGAACCAGCTCGCCTCGACCATGCCCGGTTTCGTCTCGATCAAGACCTTCGCCGCCGACGACGGCGAGCGGATCTCGGTGGTCGAGTTCGATTCCGAGGCGGCGCATGGGGCGTGGCGGAATCACCCGGAGCACCGGGAGGCCCAGCGGCTCGGGCGCGAACGCTTCTACGACGAGTTCCAGATCCAGGTCTGCGCGCCGGTCCGCCGCTACGCCTTCTCCCGCACCGCGGGGCGCGGCCGCCAGGATTGACGAAGTCGCGCGCTTGACGGACGATTCCTCGCGGGGTCGCCGCCGTTGACTTCTCATCGCCATGCCCAGACGATGGCCGCGTACAACCGCTGGATGAACGAGCGGTTGTACGCGCTCTGCGCCGATCTCTCCGACGAGGAGCGCAAGCGCGACCGCCAGGCTTTCTTCCGCTCCATCCACGGCACCCTCAACCACCTGCTGCTCACCGATCGGCTCTGGCTCGGGCGCTTCAGGGAAAAGCCGCTGAGCTTCGCGCGGCTCGACCAGGAGCTCTACGCCGATTTCGGCGCGCTGCGCCGCGAGCGAGGCGAAACGGATGCGGCGATCACGAGCTGGGTGGCGACGCTCAGCGACGCCCAGCTCGCCGCACCCTTCACCTACACGAGCTACTCGAACCCGAAGCTGCGCACGCTGCCCTTGTGGCTTCCGGTCACGCATCTCTTCAACCACCAGACCCACCATCGCGGCCAGCTCACGACGCTGCTCATGCAAGCCGGCCGCGACCCGGGCGTCACCGACCTGATGTGGCTCCCGGGTCTCGAGGCCATCTCGGCGGCGGGCTGCGCCTGATGGGCTATCGCGGCGCGCTGGTGCTGCTCGGAGTGCTTCCGCTCCTGATCGCCGCCGGCAGCTTCGTCGCCGGCGAGCGGATGGAGGTGGTCGTCCTGCGCACGACGGACGGCCACGGGCACGCGCACGACACCAAGCTCTGGATCGTCGACCACGACGGGCACCTCTGGCTGCGAAGCGTGCGCCCGACGCTCCGCTGGCTCGAGCGGATCCGCGCCAACCCGCGCGTCGAGCTGGTCCGGCGCGGCGAGACGAGGGCCTACACCGCGTCGATCGTCGAGAGCCTCGATGCGAAGCGGGCCATCGACGACGCGATCGCCGCCAAGTACGGACTCATCGACCGCTGGTACGAGCTGCTCGTGCGGCACGAAACGATCCCGATCCGGCTCGACCCGGATCCAGAGACGTCCGGAGGGTAGGCCGTGCTGACGCACCGCGGCGGCTGCCATTGCGGCGCCGTGGCCTTCGAGGTCGACGCGCCCCCGGAGCTCGAGGTGGTCGAGTGCAACTGCTCGATCTGCGCCCCGAGCGCCTACCGACACCTGATCGTTCCGCACGAGCGCTTCCGCCTGCTGCGGGGTGAGGAAGCGCTCTCGACCTACAGCTTCGGGACGCACACCGCGCGCCATCATTTCTGCCGCCACTGCGGCGTGAAGTCCTTCTACGTGCCGCGCTCGCACCCCGACGGCTTCAGCGTGAACGTGCGCTGCCTCGCGCCGGGCACCGTTCGATCGATCCGCGTGCGTCCCTTCGACGGCGCGCACTGGGAGGAGGCGCGCGCAGCGCTCGATCATCCGGCGGCACCCGAGCCGGGCGCCGTCTCGCTCGCGACGACCGACGCCGAGATCGCCGCCTGCTTCCCGGTGATGCACGAGCTGCGCCTCAAGTTGGTCGCCTCCGATTTCGTGGCGCGCGTGCGGCGCCAGCAGCAGGCCGGCTACCAGCTCGCGATGCTGAGCGGAGCCGCGGGGCCCGTCGCAGTGGCCGGCTTCCGCCTCTCCGAGACGCTCGCCTGGGGGCGCTTCCTCTACGTCGACGATCTCGCGACGCTCGCGAGCGAGCGCTCGCGCGGGCATGGCGCGCGGCTGCTGGGCTGGCTCGCCGATTACGCGCTCGAGCACGGCTGCGAGCAGCTGCACCTGGATTCCGGCGTGCAGCGCCTGGATGCGCACCGCTTCTACCAGCGCGAGGGACTCGCGATCACCTCCCACCACTTCGCGCGGGATCTCGGGGCGAAGCGGTGAGCGCGTACGGCGATCTCCTGCGCGAGATCGACCTCCCGCAGCGCAGCCGTCCGGGATCGCTGGAGGCCGTGCTCGCGGCCGCGGACGCGCTCCCGCGCGGGCGCGCGCTCGACGTCCCCTGCGGCCCGGGGCTCGCGAGCGAGGCGCTGCGGCGTCTCGGCTTCCAGGTGACCGCCGCCGATCTCGACGAGAACGCCTTCGCAGCGCGCAGCGACGAGATCCGCTTCGAGAAGCTCGACCTCGATCTCCCGCTGCCCTTCGCCGACGCGAGCTTCGAGCTGGTGCACTGCGGCGACGGGATCGAGCATCTGGAAGCGCCCATCCGCGCCCTGCGCGAGCTCGCGCGCGTGCTCGCGCAGGGGGGCACGCTGCTGCTCACCACGCCCAACTACGCGAGCCTCGAGCGCCGGCTGCGCTTCCTGCTCTCGGGCTCGCTCGCGAAGCCCCTGCCGCGGGAAGCGCCGGACCCGGCGGGCAAGGCGCGCGGCCACGGCCACCTGAGCCCCCTCACGATCACCCAGATCAGCTGGATGGCGGAGCGCGCGGGGCTCGCGCTGGTGAGCGCGCGCACGCTGCTCCCGAAGCAGCGCCAGCGCCTGCTCGCGCCGCTCGCGCTTCCGGCGCTGCTCTACCGCGCGCTGCTCTCGCCCGAGCGGCGGCGCGATCTCTTCGCGGAGGAGAGCGGCTCGGCGGACGTGCTGCTCGGGGGCGGCAAGCTGCTGCTCGTCTTCTCGCGACGCACGCAGCCGCGCGCCGCCGGGGCCGGGTCTGCTAGTCTGCGCGGCATGCAGCAGGTCGAGGTCGAGCGTCGCTTCGAGGCGTCTCCCGCGCAGGTCTGGAAGGTCTACACCGATCACGCGGGTTGGAGCGCGTGGGCGGGGCTCGGCCGCGCGCGGCTCGCGACCGAGGGGAGCCCCGATCGCAACGGCGTGGGCGCCGTGCGCTGCTTCACGACGGGCGGCGTCTCCGTCTTCGAGGAAGTCCTCAGCTTCGAGCCGCCCAAGCGCATGACCTACCGCGTCGTGCGCGGCGGCATCCCGATCATGAAGGATCACCTCGGCGAGGTGGTGCTCGAGCCCGACGGCGCGGGCACCCGGCTGATCTGGCGCTGCCGCTTCGGCTCCAGGATCCCCGGCCTCGGCGCGCCGATGCGCTGGATGGTGACGCGCCTCTTCCGCCAGGCCCTCGAGGGCCTCGCGCGGCGAGGCTTCGCAGCGTGAGCCCGAAGGCCGCCGAGCTGGAGCGCCGCCTGAACGAGCTGCACGCCGAGCTGGCGCGCACGCAGAGCCTGGATTCCGAATCGCGCGCGCTGCTCGAGCACGTGCGCCGCGACATCGAATCGGTGCTCGAGCGCAGCGACGAGCCCGGGCAGCGCACGCTGCGCGAGCGGCTGGAGGCGGCCATCGAGCACTTCGAGACGTCGCATCCCGTGCTCACGGCCACCATGGGCCGCGTGATGGACCAGCTCGCGAACCTGGGGATCTGAGCGGAGGAGCGAGCTTGACTCGCTCGGGTTTCGAGAAGCTCGCGGAGCGCTACCGCGCCATCCGCCGCGCCACCGAGGAGCTCGCGGACGGGCTCTCGCCCGAAGACTGCGCCGTGCAGTCGATGGAAGACGCGAGCCCCGTGAAATGGCACCTCGCGCACACCACCTGGTTCTTCGAGAGCTTCTGGCTGGAGCGCTGGGAGCGGCCGCACCGCCCCTTCCGCCCCGAGTTCCGCGAGCTCTTCAACTCCTACTACCAGGCGGTGGCGGAGCCCTTCGCGCGGCCGCGCCGCGGCGTGCTCTCGCGCCCGGGCTTCTCCGAGGTGCTCGCCTGGCGCGCCGACGTCGACGCGCGCGCGCTCGCGCTGCTGGCGAGCCCCGCCGCCCGAGACGCCGGGTGCGAAGCCGTCTTCGAGCTCGGCCTCCAGCACGAGCAGCAGCACCAGGAGCTGATCCTCACCGACCTGAAGCACGCGCTCGCGAGCAGCCCCCTGCGGCCCATCTATCGCGAGCGCGAGACGGCGCCCGGTGGCGAGGCCGCGCCGCTCGCCTTCGCGCCGGCGCCGGAGGGTCTGCGCCAGATCGGGCAGGAAGGCCCCGGCTTCTGCTTCGACAACGAGCGTCCCCGGCACCGGGTCTTCGTGGAGGCCTTCGAGCTGGGGACGCGCCTGGTGACCAACGCGGAGTTCCAGGAGTTCCGCCGCGACCGCGGCTACCAGCGCCCGGAGCTCTGGCTCTCCGACGGCTGGGCCGCCGTGCAGCGGAACGGCTGGCAGGCGCCTCTCTACTGGGAAGAAGCGGAGGGCGGGATCCTCGAATACACACTGACGGGTCGGCGCCTGCTGCGCCCGGCCGAGCCGGTGTGCCACGTGAGCTTCTACGAGGCCGAGGCCTTCGCACGCTGGGCGGGCGCGCGGCTCCCGACCGAAGCGGAGTGGGAGGTCGCCGCCGCTCCCCACGCGGCGGAGGGAAACTTCGTCGAGAGCGGGCGCCTGCATCCCGCGCCGGCCGCGCGCGGCGGGCTCTGCCAGCTCTTCGGCGACGTCTGGGAGTGGACGCGCAGCGCCTATGCGCCCTACCCCGGCTACCGCGCGCCGGAGGGCGCCCTCGGCGAGTACAACGGCAAGTTCATGTGCAACCAGCTCGTGCTGCGCGGCGGCTCCTGCGTCACCCCGCGCAGCCACATCCGCGCCAGCTACCGGAACTTCTTCCCGCCGGAAGCCCGCTGGCAGTTCACCGGCATCCGCCTGGCCCGCGACGCGGGCCGCGTATAGCCCCGCGCGAATCCTACAGCCCCACGCGAATCCGCAGCGCCGCGCAGCGCAATCCCTAACACCCAGCGCCCGACTGGCCGAAAAGTCCCTCGCTGCCCATCGGCTCGAGGTGTCTCATGGGATCGCTGCGATCGTCAGGTTCGTTCGGCGCGGGAGTGCTCGCGTCGCTCGCCCTCCTCCTCTCCGCGGGAGGCTGCGCCACGCAGTCGCCCCAAGCCGAGCTGGAGGACGGCAAGCGCGCCTATCTCGACGGCCGCAAGAGCGACGCCGAGCTGATCTGGCTCCAGAGCCTGGCCGAGGCCGAGGCCTTCGGCGAGGACGACCCGCGGCTCACGCAGAGCCTGCGCATGCTCTCGAATCTCCAGATCCAGGAGCAGCGCTACGACGAGGCCAAGCCGCTGCTCGAGCGCTGGATGGACATCAAGGAGCGCCGGGCCGAGACCACCGATCCCGAGTTCGCCGACGGCGTCGACGCGCTGGCCGGCATCCACATGGTGCAGGGCCGCTTCGACCAGGCCGCGACGCTCTACGAGCGCTCGGTCCAGGTGCGCGAGAACGACGGGATGCTCGACAACGTCGAGCTGGCCGAGAGCCTCGAGCGCCTGGCCTCCGCCTACGAGGCGCTGGGCCGCAGCGACGAGGCGGCTCCGCTCTTCGAGCGCTCGCTGACGATTCGCGAAGAGGTCTACGGCAGCGAGGACCCCGGCCTGGCCAAGAGCCTGAACGGCCTCGCCGTGATCCAGCACGCCAACGGCAAGTACCGCGAGGCCGAGGAGATGTACGAGCGCGCGCTCGACCTCACCGAGCGCGACCGTGGGCTCGACGATCTGTTCGCCGCCGAGCTGCTCACCAACCTCGGCACCCTGTATCGCGCGCTCGGACGCCAGGACGACGCGCTCGCCAAGCTCCAGCAGTCGCGCGCGCTGCGCGAGAAGCTGCTCTCGGACGACGACGTGCTGGTCGCCGCCACCGCCAACCAGATCGCCGCCGTCTGGGCGGATCAGCGCCGCCTCGACGACGCCGAGGAGCTGCACGAGTGGGTGCTGAAGATCCGCAGCCAGGCGTACGGCCAGGAGAGCGCCGCCGTCGCCGCCACGCTGAACAACCTCGCGCTGGTGCAGCAGTACCGCCGCGAGTACGGCGAGGCCGAGTCGCTGATGCGCCGCGCGCTCGCGATCCGCGAGGGCTTGCAGGAGCCCGGCAATCGCGAGGTGGCCTCCATGCACCAGAACCTCGGCTCGCTGATGCGCCTGAAGGGCGATCCGACCGCCGCGGAGGAGGAGCTGCGCATCGCCCTCGAGATGCAGAAGCAGATCCTCCCCCCGGACCATCCCGAGCTGGCGATGACGCTGCACAACCTGGCGGACACGATCCTCCCGTCGGAGCGCTTCCCCGAGGCGGAGGCGCTGCTGCGCCAGGCGCTGATCATCAAGGAGCGCGCCTACGGCCCCAAGCACCCGGCCGTCGCGGAGACGCTGGTCGTGCTGGGCGCGCTCTACGCCGCGCGCAACGAGTACGCGCTGGCCGAATCGACGCTGGAGCGCGCGCTGGCGATCTGGACGGTGACGCCCTCGAACGACCCGCTGCCGGAGGCCGAGGCGCTCGCGAACCTCGCGCTCGTCAAGCAGACCCAGGCGCGCTACGCGGAGGCGCTGCCGCTCTACGAGCGGGCCATCGCCCGCTTCGAGGTGGGGGCCGGCTCGCGCCATCCCAACGCGCTGCGGGCCCGCTACAACGAGGCGGCCACCTACGCCGCGATGCGTAACTACAGCGTCGCGATCCGCCGCTACGAGGACATGCTCGCGTCCGAGGAGGCGGCCCATGGGCCGGACTCGCCGGCGCTCGCGCGGCCGCTGATCGGCCTCGCGACGGTCAACCTCGAGATGGGGCTCTACGGCAAGGCCGAGCCCCTCTACCAGCGCGCGATCGGGCTGCTCGAGCAGACCAAGCCGCTCGAGACCCGCGGCCTCGCCTTCGCGATCGGCGGGCTCGCCGACTGCTACGTCTCGCAGAAGCAGTACGCGACGGCCGAGCCGCTCTACCGGCGTGGGATCGCGCTGCTGGAGAGCCAGGAGAAGACGAATCTGCGCGAGCTCGGCGCCATGACCGGAAACCTGGGCTCGATCCTCTCGACCCAGGGCCGCCACGCCGATGCCCTGCCGCTCTACGATCGTTCGATCGAGATCCTCACCAAGGCCTACGGGCCGCGGCACGAGGTGCTCGCGCGCCTCTACTACGAGCAGGGCGCGATGCACCAACAGCTCGGGGAGTACGGGCAGGCGCGGACCGGCTTCGAGAAGGCGCTCGCGATCCGCGAGCAGGAGCAGCCCGCCAACGCGCTCGCGCTCGGGCAGACGCTCTACCACCTGGGCCAGGTCTACGCCGCGCAGAAGCAGCACGCCCAGGCCCGGCAGACGCTCCAGCGGGCGGTCAAAGTGCTGGAAACCCAGCTCGGGAGCTCCGACGAGCTGGTCGCAAGCGCCCGCCGCGATTACGAAAAAGCCGCCTCCGCCACGCCGTAGGCGCCGGCCGCGAAATCACTTCTGGACTCGAGTCCAAATCGGGTTTAGACTCGGGTCCATGCCCGAGATCCTGCCCCGCCGCGGCCCCGGCCCGCCGACCCAGCGCGAGCGGATCCTGGAGGCCGCGCGCTCCCTCTTCGCGGAGCGCGGCTTCGAGACCGTCACGATGGCGGAGATCGCGAAGCTCGCGGGCGTCGCGCGCGCCACCGTGTTCAACCACTTCGGCTCGAAGGGCGCGCTGGTCGAGGCCATCACCGAAGGCGTGTTCGCCTTCTACGGGCTGCTGCTCGAGAGCGCGCTGGCCGACACGCGCACCTCGACGCCGACCCTGGTGCGCGCGCTCTTCGACACCATGGGCTTCGGCATCGAGCAGTTCCACGGCTTCTACCGCGGCGTCTTCCGCGAGATCGTGAAGATCCAGGTGGGGCTGCTGGAGGGCGGCGCGGCGGCCCGGGCGCGCGAGCAGTCGCTCGCGAAGCTCGAGCAGCTGATCGCGCGCGGGCAGCAGCGCGGAGATCTCTCGCGCGACTTCGCGGCCAGCGACCTGGCGGTCGCGATCGACGGCCTCGCGAACGGCACCATCCACCACTGGCTCTACGAGGACACCTCGGGCTCCCTGCGCGATCGCATGCGGCGCGCGGCGGAGATCTTCCTGGGGCCCGTCGCGAGCCTGGATCTGCCTGCCGAGGCGGAGCCGTTCCCGGGTCTGCTGCCCCCGGCGCAGGAGCAGCTCACCGCCCCGCTGGCGATCCCCCTCCAGCGCGCCCGCAACAGGAGAAGGAGATGAGTCTCGAGATCCCGCCTCCCCCTCCGCCCCAGCCGCTGCAATGGCGCCGCGCGCTCCGCGAGCTGCGCGCGCTGCTCGCCGCGCCGGACGCGACCGAGCATGCGATCGACTTCATGTACGCACTCGGCTCCGGCTCGTTCGAGCGCAACTTCCAGCGGACCGCGGCCAGCGCGTCGGGCCGCGCTCTGCTGGCCGAGCGCCCGTCGCTGCTGGCGGCGCTCTCCGATCGCACCGCATTGGCCCGGATGCCGGAAGGGAGCCTCGGCTACGCCTATCTCGCGTACCTCGAGCGCAATGGCTTCGAGCCGGGCGGCCTCCTCGCCCTCCAGCACCGCGTGCAGGCGCGCTGGCAGCGGGAGGAGGGGGTTCCGAAGCTCGATCCCCAACGCGATTGGTTTCACGATCGCAGCATTCTCGCCCACGACCTCTTCCACGTGCTCACCGATTACGGAACCGACGACGTCGGCGAAGCGACCCTGCTGGCGTTCTCCTTCGGACAATTCGGCGGCGCCGCCCAGGCGCTGCTCACGATGGGCGCGGCGCTCGACTGCGCCCGCTCCCGCGGCTGGGGCTTCCTCCGCTACGACTTCCGCGCCTGGCAGCGAGGCCGACGGGCTGCCTCGCTCGTCGCGCTCCCCTGGGAGGAGCTGCTCCCGCTGCGCCTCGACACCGTACGGCGACTCGCCGGCGTCGAAGTCCCAGACGAGGCGCACCCGGAGGGCATCCTGCGCGGCCAGGTCGTGAGCCGCGCGGCGCACTAGCCGAAACCCGCCGCGGCTCGCGTCAGGCTCCGCGCGCGCGAAACCGGATCGGCAGATGCCGGATCCCGCCGTGCTTGTTGCTGCGCGCCCACTCGACTGGGCCGTCGAGGGCGAGATCGCTCCAGCACGGCAGCAGCTCCTCGAAGATCAGGCGGATCTCGGTGCGCGCGAGGCTCGCGCCCAGGCAATGGTGGAGGCCGTTGCCGAAGGCCAGGTGCGGATTCGGATGGCGCGCGACGTCGAAGCGGAACGGATCCGCGAAGACGCCCGCGTCGCGGTTCGCCGACGGGTACCAGTGCGTGACCTTGTCGCCGGCGCGGAGCTTCTGGCCCGCCAGCTCGGTGTCGCGGGTGGCGGTGCGGCGGTTGTAGGTGGTCGGGCTGGTCCAGCGCAGGATCTCCTCCACCGCCGTCGGCAATAGAGACGGATCGCTGCGCAGCCGCGCCAGCTGCTTCGGGTGCTCGATCAGCGCGAGCAGGCCGCCGGCGACCGCGTTGCGCGTGGTCTCGCTGCCCGCCACCAGCAGCAGCATGAAGAAGGGCAGCAGCTCCTCGTCGGCGAGCCGGCGCGGCACGCCGTCCTCGCCCGGGATCTCGGCGTGCACGACGATCGAGAACATGTCGGCCTCGGGAGCGGCGCGCCGGCGCGCGATCAGCCGCCGACCGTAATCGGCGAGCCCGACCGCGGCCTCGC
Organism: Myxococcota bacterium; assembly: GCA_036560145.1. Classification (GTDB taxonomy): domain Bacteria; phylum Myxococcota_A; class UBA9160; order UBA9160; family SMWR01; genus DATBRV01. The sequence continues at coordinate 9,848 of DATBRV010000115.1, read as the reverse complement.
GCAGGCGCTCGCTCGACTGGCCGAGGTCACGGTCGGAGTAGTCGACGATCGCGGTGGTCCAGTCGAACATCTGGTGGCGGTCTTCCTGCGGGAGACCCAGCAGCCCCGCGATCGCCTGGAGCGGCAGCTCCGCCGCCACCTCGACCAGGAAGTCGCAGCGCCCGCGCGGGCCGACCGCATCGAGAATCCGGCGCGTGCGCTCGCGCAGATCGGCCTCGAGGCGCGCGACCACGCGGGGCTTGAACCCCTTGTTCACCAGCAGCCGGATCGCCGTGTGGCGAGGCGGATCCAGCATGTTGAGCATCACGCCCGGGCCGACGCCGCGCGGCATGTCCTCCAGCGTGGTGCCGCCGCCGCTGCGCCCGCCCCCGCCTTCGGAGGAGAAGGTCTCGTGATCGCGGAGCACCGCCAGCGTCTCCGCGTAGCGCGAGACCACCCAGAAGCCCTCGCCGCCGGGCGCCTTCGGGCGCGGCGGATGCCACCAGACGGGCGCGTGCTCGCGCAGGTGCGTGAAGACCGCGTGCGGGAAGCCCGTGGTGAAGCGGTCGAGATCGACCAGATCGATTTCGCCCTCGTTCATGTGGCACCCTCTCGGAGCCGATTCTAGTGCGTCCCCCTCTCCCGCTTCGAGGAGCGACGTGTTCACCTGGGCAAGACCCCTCTGCACCCTGCTGGTGGCGGCCTCCCTCGGCTGCGCGCACAGCGTCGAGCGCCGTGACTGGACCGCCTACGACGGTCCCGGCGCCGCTTCCTTCCACGCCGACGAGATCGACCCGCCCTCCTTCCCCGATCCCCTCGAGCCCGCGAACCGCGCCGTCTCGGCGTTCAACCACGTCCTGATCACCTTTATCGCGAGCCCTCTCGGCACCGTCTACCGGCTGGTGATCCCGCGTTACGTGCGCGAGCGGGGCCGCGACTTCGCGGCGAACCTGGTCTGGCCGCGCAATCTGGCCGCGAACCTCCTTCAGGCCAAGTGGCGAGCGGCGGGCACCGAGACCGCGCGCTTCGCGATCAACAGCACCGTCGGGATCGCCGGCCTCTGGGATCCCGCCGCGCGCTGGTGGGAGATCGAGGCGGAGCCGGAGGACTTCGGCCAGGTCTTCGGCGCCTGGGGCTGGCGGCCTTCCACGTTTGTGGTGCTCCCTGTCTATGGGCCGAGCACGCTCCGCGATGCGGTCGGGCTGGTGCCGGACACCTATCTCGATCCGGCCAGCCATTACTTCCCCGCGAGCTACGTGCTGGCGTGGAACGACCTGGTCGACTCGATCCCCGACTATCAAAGACTTGTCGCGAGCAGCTTCGATCCCTACGACGACGCGCGCATCGTCTGGACCCTGAACCGCGACGAGGAGATCTCCGACGGCCGCCTGCCCGTCGTCTCGCGGAGCGATGACACCGGCGCGGTGCAGACCCTCGAGCTGGCCTTCCTGGCGCCGCGGGACCCGGAGTTCTGGACGCAGCTGCGCACGGGCCGAGCGGTGATCCCCGCCACCGGCCGGAGGCTTCCCTACTCGTACCGCCTCCAGCCCGGCCGCGCGCCGGTCGTGTTCCTGGCGCCGGGGCTCGGCACCCACCGTCTGGGGGCGTCGACGCTCGCGCTGGCCGAAATGAGCTGGGAGCGCGGCTTCTCGGTGGTGCTCATGAGCAGCGCGCTCAGCTTCGAGTTCATGGAGCGCGCCGCCTCGGTGAGCGTCCCGGGCCACGCGCCGGTCGACGCCCGCGACCTGCACGCCGCGCTCGAGGCCGTCGCCAGCGATCTCTACGCCCGCCATCCGGACCGCCTCGGGGCGCGCGTGTTCATGGGCTACTCGCTGGGCGCCTTCCACGGCTTCTTCATCGCGGCGGAAGACGCCGATCCGGCGAGCGAGCGGATGCGCTTCGACCGCTACGTACTGCTCGATCCCCCCGTGCGCCTCGTGCACGGCCTCGAACGGCTCGACCGGTTCTATAATGCGCCGCTCGTCTACCCCGAGCCCGACCGCGCGGAGCAGGTGCAGCGCATCCTGCGCAAGGCGCTGCTCGTCGCGAAGGCCGAGCTCGAGAAGACCAGCAGCCGCTTCGAAGCCACCGGGTGGGGAAGCCGGGGCCTCGAGCCCTCGCGCGCGCTCCCGTTCACGAACCTGGAGGCCGAGTACCTGATCGGCCTCGCCTTCCGCCGCACGCTCCAGTCCGTGCTCTGGGTCAGCCAGACGCGCGAGGATCTCGGCGTGCTGCGCACGCAGCGCGGCGCGTTCCGGCGCTGGGCGGCCTACGAAGAAATCGCCGACTACTCGTACGCCGAATACCTGTACGGATTCGTGCTGCCCTACTACCGGGATCGACTCGGGCTGCTGGAATCGCCCGAACAGCTGGTCGCCGAGAACGATCTGCACGCGATCGAGGGGCCGCTGCGCGCGAATCCGAAGCTGCGCGTCTTCGCCAATCGCAACGACTTCCTCACCAGCGGCGAGGACATCGACTGGCTCACCGAGCTGGTGGGCGACGGGCACGTCGCCTTCTTCCCGACCGGCGGCCACCTCGGGAACCTGCACCAGCCGGCGGTGCAGCGCGCGATCATGGATTCGCTCGCGGACCTTCTGCCGCCCTCAACCGCCGCGCGGTAGCGCGCGGGAGAGACAGGCGATCCCGAGCAGGGCGGCCGCCAGCGAGGCGGCGATCACGCCCAGCTTCGAGGCCGCCGCCAGCACCTCGTCCGCGAAGGCCAGCGAGGTGATGAAGAGCGCCATCGTGAAGCCGATGCCGCCGAGGATCCCGGCGCCCAGCAGCGAGCCCCAGCCGACACCGGGCGGGAGCGTCGCCAGCCCCGCGCGCACGGCCAGCCAGGAGAGCAGCGTGATGCCGAGCGGCTTGCCCACCAGCAGGCCGAGCGCGACCGCGAGCGTGACGCGAAAAGCAACCGGATCGCGGATCACGCCGGCCTCCAGCACCAGGCCCGCGTTGGCCAGCGCGAAGACCGGCATCACCACGAATGCCGACCAGGGATGCAGAAGCTTCGTGAGCTGCTCGATCGGGGAGAACGAGGTGCCGGGGGCCCTGCCCTCGACGCGGGTCGGCGTGAGCAGGCCGATCAGCACGCCCGCCACCGTCGCGTGCACGCCGGACGCGAGCATCGGGATCCAGATGGCGATTCCCGCCAGGACGTAGACGGGGTAGGACCTCACGCCCGCGCGCCGGAGCCCCGCCAGCAGCACCAGCAGGGCGCCGGCGGCGGCCAGCGCGCCGTAAGAAAGATTGGCGGTGTAGAAGACGGCGATCACGGTGACGGCGCCGAGGTCGTCCACGATCGCGAGCGCGAGCAGGAAGACCTTGAGGCCGGGGGGCACGCGCCGGCCGAAGATGGCGAGCGCGGCCACCGCGAAGGCGATGTCCGTCGCCATCGGCACGCCCCAGCCAGAGATCGCCGGCCCGCCCGCGTGCAGGCTGGCATAGATCGCCGCCGGAACCAGCATGCCGCCCAGCGCGCCGAAGATCGGCAGCATGGCGCGCTCGCGCGAGGAGAGCTCGCCGTCCACCAGCTCGTGCTTGAGCTCCATCCCGATCAGGAAGAAGAAGATCACCATCAGGCCGTCGTTGACCCAGTGCTCGAGGGAGAGCCGGGCTTCGACTCCGGCGAAGTCGAAGCCGAGCTTCAGGTGCCAGAAGCGGGCGTAGCTGTCTCCCCAGGCGGAGTTTGCCCAGACCAGGGCTGCGATCGTGGCCAGCACCAGCAGGAGCGAGCTGGCCGCCTCGATCGCGAGGAATTGCGCAAAGAACTTCTTCAAGGCTGACCGAAGAACTCGACCAGCAGCCGGCTCGTCTCGGCGGGCTCCTCGTGGAGCAGCCAGTGGCCCGCGTTCGGAATCAGCACGAGCTTCGCGTCGTCGCAGAAGGCGAGGCTCGGCTCGGCGTAGCTGGGATCGTTGAAGACGTCGCGCTCGCCCCACAGGATGCGCGTGGGAACCGTGACGCGCTGCGGGCCGCTCGGACCGTAGGGATACCTGCCGCCCGCGCGGTACCAGTTCAGCATGCTGTGGATCGCGTTGTCGTGCGCCCAGGCCTGCTTGTAGTAGCTCATGGCGGGCTCTGCGAAGGTCCCGGGACGGCTGGTCTGGACCAGGTTCCGCTCCAGCAGGAACCAGTTTCCGCTGCGGCCGACCAGCTCGGGCAGCCAGGGGAGCTGAAAGAAGGTCCGGAACCAGTTGACGGTCTCGGGCCGGCCCGGCGGCGGCGACGCGTAGACCTTGGGATGCGCGACATTCATCACCACCAGCCTGCGCACGCGCTCCGGGTGGTAGATCGCGAGGCCCCAGGCGACGTAGGCGCCGAAATCATGCCCCGCGATCGACACGCGCTCGTGTCCCAGGGCATCGAGCAGGCCCAGCATGTCGGCGCGGCGCGCTTCGCTGCGGTAGTCCTCGATCCGCGGCGGCTTGTCCGAGAGATCGAAGCCCCGCTGGTCCGGGGCGATCACGCGGAAGCCGGCCTTCGCGAGCGCGGCGATCTGGGCATGCCAGGTCCACCAGAACTCCGGGAAGCCGTGCAGCAGCAGCACCGCCGGCCCGTCCGCGGGCCCCGCCTGCACCACGTGGAGGCGGATCCCGTTGGTCGCGACGAGGCCCGACTCGAGCGGGATCCCGATCGTCGCGCGCGTCTGCGCCACCACGTCGAGCGGCGCCTGATCCCCGGAGCGCCAGCCCCAGATGGCGAGCCCGGCCCCCAGCATCGCCGCGATCCCCAGGCTGCGCGCTGCGCGTCCCATCAGCGGAGGCTCCTCCGGGCGCGATCCTATCGCGGCGTGCGCGGCGGCGCGCCCGGATCCCCGGGCTCGAGCCAGCCCAGCCTGATGAGGCTCTCGCGCAGGCGCGGATCCCCGGCCGAGAGCGGCGGAAGCCAATCGCCGATCAGCACCCGGCTCCACCAGGCTCCGCTCGGATCTCCCGGCGGCGCGAACTGGTAGCGGTAGTAGCGGGCGCGCACCCAGCGCGGCGGTTGCTGCGGAAACGGATCGTTCGCGAGCAGGCGCAGGAGGCCGCGGTCGCCCTGGAGCAGCTTCCAGACGAAGTGGAGCGTCCAGGGATAATCGGACGGCGTCGCCATCGCCGCGAACCAGATCTGCCAGTCGAGCCGCGGCTGCCACGGCGACACCACGCAAGGTCGGCGCGTCGGATCTCCGGGCTTGCAGGGGAACTCGTAGGCGCGCCACTCCGAGCTCGGGCTCGGCTGCTCGTCGGCCGTCCCCTCGAAGACGATCTCGTCGCGCTCGCGCCCCACCGAGCCGAAGGCGCCGTAGGTGTTGACCAACGAGAAGCGGTCGAAGGAGGTGTTCATCACCTGCCGATCCGAGACCAGGTTGAGCACCGGCGCGACGCTCAGGAGGGCGATCAGCGCCACCAGCGCGGTTGCGAGGATCCCCTGCGCCCGGGACGTGCGCGCCGCGGACGCCGCCCGCTCGGCGCGCAGCGTGAGCGCGCGCGGGAGCACGCGGCGCAGCAGCGAATCGTCGAAGCAGGCGAGGATGGGGACGATCGTGAGCCAGTTCAGGAACGAGAGATTCCCGCTCGCGATCAGCATCGCCTGGAAGGCGAGCATCACCGCACCGGCGGCGTGGCGGACCCGGCGCGGCCCCAGCATGAACCAGGGCGCCACCAGCTCCGCCGCGTGGTTCATCAGCACGCCTGCCTGAAGGACGGGATGCGGCAGGAAGTGGAAGAAGCGGGAGACCGGATTCGGGATCGGCTGCGTCTCGTAGTGGTAGAAGAGGCAGGTCAGGTCGCTCCAGCAGGGATCGCCGCGCAGCTTGATCAGCCCCGCGCCCAGCATGATGCGGAAGATCAGCCAGCGCAGCAGCCAGATCACGGCGAGCGGGGGCGGACTCGCGGGAAAGGCGCGCGCCGAGGCGAGCGGGCACAAAAAAATTGCCAGGAAGCCCGTCTCGGCCAGCTGGATCTCCCAGCCGTAGCCATACCAGAGCTGCCCGATCTGGAGCACCGAGAGCTGGAGGGACCAGAGCAGCGCGAGCTGGATCGCGTTTGCGAAGCCGAAGAGCAGCGGGAGCGAGAGCGCGACGCCGAGCAGGGCCGCGCCAAGCAAGACCGGATCCGAGGCGCCCAGCCAGAACCAGGACGGGCTCAGCAGGAAGCCATCGAGGCGCGAGCCGGCGCTCGCCTGGATGCGCTCCAGCCAGGCGGCCGCCGGCAAGAGGCCCCCCTCACCGAGCAGCGGGAGCACCTGCCAGGCCAGCGACGCGAAGGCCGCCAGGTAGACGAGGCCGAGCACGCGCAGCACCAGGAAACGCGTGAGCCAGTAGCTGGGCCGCTCGCGCGGAGCGCTCGGCGCGGATTCCGTCATCCCCTGGATGCTACGGCGCTCCGCGGCCTCCGGCTTGAAGTCGCAGCCGAGATCGAAAAGAATGGGGGATGGCCCAGCCCGGTCTCGTTGCCGCCCGCGCGCAGGCCTGGCTGTTCGGACCCCTCCCGGATCTGCTGATCGGCTGCGGGCTCTTGTATGCGCTCGCGCTGCCGGCTTTCTTCGTCTACGGGGGCGAGATCCGCGCGCGCCAGGCCGACGCGCTGATGCCGCTGCTGGTGCTGCTGGTGAGCCTCCCGCACTACGGAGCGACGCTCCTGCGTGTCTACGAGCGGCCGGAGGATCGCCGGCTCTACCGGCGCGTCGCGATCCACTCCTCGCTGGCGATCTTCGCGGCCTTCGTGCTCGCGCTGCACGTGCCGCTGGTCGCCACCTTCCTGACCACCCTCTACCTGACCTGGAGCCCATGGCACTACACGGCCCAGAACTTCGGGCTCTCCTCGATGTTCCTGCGCCGGCGCGGGGGCGCCGTCACCCCGCTGCTGGGGCGCTCGCTCCGACTCTCCTTCGTGTTCTCCTACGGTCTGGTCTTTCTGTGGATGCACACGGGAGCGGGAACGCCGGCCGACTATGCCATTCCGCTGGGAGACGACGCGGCGCGCTTCGTCGGGCTCGGAATCCCGCACGGCGTCTCGCTCCCGCTGGGCGCAGTCCTGCTCGCGGGCTACCTCGCGAGCCTGCTCATCACGCTGGTGCTGGTGCTGCGCACGGCCACGCTCCGCCAGGCGGGCCCGACGCTGGCGCTGCTCCTCACCCAGGTGCTCTGGTTCTCGCTCCCGATCACGGTGCCGCTGCTCGGCCTGGCGAGCGGGCTCGATCCGCTCGACTGGAGCCACCGCGATTACTACTTCCGCTGGATCGCGATCGGGCATGCCTCGCAGTATCTCTGGGTCACGGCCTTCTACGCGCGGCGCGCGAGCGGCTGGAACGGCTTCGGCATCTACCTGGGCAAGGCGGCGCTGGCCGCGACCGCCGTCTGGGTCTTCCCGATCGTGCTCTTCGCGCCCGAGGCCCTCGGCACCTACTCGTTCGACGCCGGTCTTGCCATGCTGGTAGGCTCCGCCGCCAACATCCATCACTTCGTGCTCGACGGCGTGATCTGGAAGCTGCGCAGCCGGCCGGTGGCGAGCGTGCTGCTGGAGGCGGAGCGCCCCGTGGCGGCGCCGGCCCCGCGCGCGGCGGCGCATCCCTGGCTGCGGCGCCTGGCCTGGAGCGCGCTCGCCGGCCTGCTCGCGATCCGCGTGCTCTGGTCCTGGGAGCTGCTCTTCGTCTACCCCGCCGCCGTGGCGCGCCAGGACTTCAGCGCCGCCGCGCGCGCCTTCGACCGGCTCGCCTGGTTCGGCTACGACGACGCCTCGCGCCGCCGCGAGCTGGGCTGGGCCTTCTATCCCCACGAGCCCGACCAGGCGCTCGCGCAGTTCGAGCGCAGCCTCGCGCTGCATCCGAGCGCCAAGAGTTGGGGCAGCATCGCCAACCTGCACGCCAACCGCGGCGACTGGGCCGCTGCGCTCTCGGCCTACGAAGCCGGCCTCGCGCTCGCTCCGTCTGATCCCGATCTGCTCTCGAACGCGGGATTCGCGGCGCTCCAGCTCGGAGATCCGGTGCGCGCGCGGGGGCTGCTCGAGCGCGCGGAGCAGGTGCGGCCCGGCGACGAAGCGAACCAGCGCAGGCTGGAGCGGGCGAAGCGCGAAGCCGCGGGAGCCGTACCGACCTATTGACGTTTCTTGACTCGGCCTTTCTACATCCGCGCGAACTCGCTGAGCTCGCCGACGAGAGCCCCATCGCATGCGAAGAAGATGCGGAACAACGCACCTGAAACGGTCCGCCGAAATGGGGTGAATCCATTCGGGATGGGGCCGTGGCCCGGGCCGAGGTCAACATCGGGAGTCGGATCGAACGGGCGTACATTGGACGGAATGCCCACGCCCTCGTTCGCAAACCTCTGGGCGACTACTCCAACGAGACGACCATCTCCTCCTCTCGTTTTGAGGGATAGAATTTTTTCTTGAAATCAAGCCCGTAGAATAGGGTTCCGTGGATTCCTACGACATGCTTCTTGTCGATCCGAGACGACCAGAGGCGTTGCGTAATTTCGTTGGCCGTCTGCTCGCCAACGCGATCGATGAAATCGTCGATGAATTCCACGTCCTGCCCTTCCCCGGGAAAGATCGAACGAAAGTCTTCCTCCGTTGCGGAGAAGATTTCGTAGGTGCAGTTCCTCGCTCCATCGATGACCTGAACGTTCTTCATGGTCGCGTTCTTCCACCTGGGTAAACGTTCGTGTGCGATCCATCTGGATGCTCAACGTCCCAGTGTGGACCTCCGTGCGCTCCTGGTCCAGGTCCGGTGGGAACCCACACGTTTCCCTTGCAATCCGGGTAGCCGGCCCCGGGCCCGTTCGGATTCTTCACCTTCTTGCCGTCCCAGTTCTTGGGTGGCTCATGCCCATCGGCTTTGGTTGGCATCCCTGGGTCGTGCGCGCCTTGTTGCAAGGCCTGAATCCCACGGACCAGTGCCACGCCGACGACAATTGTGCCAGCGACGATCGTTCCCGCTGCAACGAACGGGATCAGAACATTATCAACGACCCCGACAACGGTGGCGTCATCGAAGATCAGCACGCCTGTTGTCGTAAGGCCCGCCTCGAAGATTCGCTGAGCAGGACTCTGGGACTGCGGCGCACCGTCACCTCCAAGGTTCATCCCGCCGGCAACGGGGTTGCCGATCGAACTGATCGGAGCGGCCGGGGGGCCTGGATCCGCGTATCCCGCTCCCTCAACCCAGCTAGGTCCAGGAAAATAGCCGCCCTCGTATCCCGTGCAGACCGAGCCACCGAAGATCGGTATGGGGATGCAGAACTCTCCCGTCGGATCGACGAACGAGAGCGGATTGTTCCGCGCATACGCATAGGCATTGAACGCCTGCGGATCCGCGGCGTCCGCGACGACCGGATCCACGCTCAGGAACGTCCCCGTCTGGGGATCCATCCAGCGCGCCTGCATGTAGACCAGCCCCGAATCCCCGTCCTCGAGATGCCCGGCGTAGTGGCGTGGGAGCCAGCTCGCCGTGCCCGCAGAGGCATGCTCCACTCCGAAGGGAGAATACGTCCGGTGCACCCGCCGCGCGCCCGTCTCGTCGAGCATCACCATGCCGGTGCCGAGGGGATCGGTGAGCTCCCAATAGAAGCTGGCGTCGCCGCCGCCTCCGGCCCCCGCGACGCGAGCGCCGGGGAGCGGGCCGAGGACCAGCGCCACCACCAGCACGGCCGAGACGCCCGCGTAGCCCGGGCGCTGGATCACCAAGATCAGCGCACCGTGCTGGGCTGACCACGCGAGTAGCCCCAGGAGGCCCAGGCCTGCGAGCAAAACCAGGGCCACCGGCGGTAGCCCCCAGGGTGCTCCTCCCATGCCACTCGCCGTCCGGAAGTCGTCGCCGGAGCGCTTGTAGGCGATTCGCTCTCCAAAGGCCCAGATCTCGATCCTGGTTTCATGGGCGAGGCCCCC
>DATBRV010000114.1:0-31598 GCA_036560145.1 Myxococcota bacterium | reverse complement strand
CCCTCTTGGCGGCCGGTGCGATGGGTGGCGTCGGCGTCACGCAGGCTCAGGGGGCGCCGCCGCTCGTGATGGAGACCGTCCTCGTCGGGAACCCGGGCAATGCGGGGGATCCTCAGATCCAGGGCGTCTTCGGCGCCGTGGACTACGTGTATGCCATCGGCAAGTACGAGGTGACGGCCGGCCAGTATGCCGGGTTCCTCGATGCCGTGGCGGCGACCGATCCGTACGCGCTCTATGACACGAGGATGTGGACACACGCAGAGGGCTGCAAGATCGAGCGGACCGGCTCGCCGGGGAGCTACACGTACGGTGTCGCGCCGGATCGGGCGAACCGGCCGGTGAACTTCGTCTCCTGGGGCGACGCGGCCCGCTTCGCCAACTGGCTGCACAACGGGCAACCGACCGGCGCGCCGGATCCGACCACCACCGAGGACGGCTCGTACTTCCTGAACGGGATGATGGCCGACCACGAGTTGGAGAACGTCGTTCGCGAGCCGGACGCCACCTGGGTCATCCCGACCGAGAACGAGTGGTACAAGGCGGCCTATCACAAGAACGACGGCGTGACCGGGAACTACTTCAACTATCCGACCGGGAACAATGCCGGCGTCAGCAACGATCTGATCGATCCCGATCCGGGCAACAACGCGACGTTCCGCAGCTCCCTCGGAGACCTCACGATCGGTGCTCCCTACTTCCGCACGGAGGTCGGGGCCCACGAGAACAGCGCGAGCCCATATGGCGCGTTCGATCTGGGCGGCAACGTGCAGGAGTTCAACGAAACCGTGCCCGAGTGGGACATCCGCGGCATTCGGGGCGGGTCGTGGTTCTGGGGCGACATCCTGGGCAGGTGGGACCGTCCCATCGATATGCACTCGTCGGACCAGTACAGCGACCTCGGCTTCCGCGTGGCGACTCTCGGGGGCACGAGCCAAGCCGTCCCCGCCCTATCCGCCCCAGGCCTTCTGATGCTGCTGCTCTGGGTCGCTGTCATCGGCACGATCGTGCTCCGGCCGCGCCATACGTCGAGCGCGGGCTGACGACACCCCCCCACAGCCAACAAGGCGCTGAAGCTGTGCGCCGATCCGTTGGGCCGCATGAATCCCATGGACGCATTCCTAGAGCATCTTCGGTCCATCATCGCCGTGCCGGACGAGCGTTCTCGCAGGGCACGCCGAGTTGCCGAGGCCATCCGCGACGCCCGTGGCTACCGCTGGGTCGGACTTTACGACGTAACCGCCGGCGAGATCGTTGCCGTCGGCTGGAGTGGCGCCGTGGCCCCAGCTTTCCCCCGCTTTCCAAGAGATCGGGGTCTCAACGGTGCAGCGGTTCGCTCGGCACGGCCAATCGTCGTGCAAGACGTCAGCGCCGACCCTCGCTATCTGACCACGTTCGGATCTACGGGAGCCGAAGCGATCTTCCCGGTCGTGTCGTCCTCGACCGGCGAGGTGATTGGCACGATCGACGCCGAAAGTGACCGTACGAATCCTTTCACCCCAGACGACGACGTATTTCTCTCTGCGTGCGCCAGAGCCCTCTTGCCTCTCTGGCTCGGGCCACTGCCCCAACCATGATCGCGTGCGGTCCAACGAGCCGCTGAAGCTGACGGCCGCGGGCTTCAGCGGGGCGGGTGGCCGCGCCCGACACGCATCGTGGTAGCTTCAGGAGCGGCCGCAGCCTAGCGGCCATCGATTGGGCGGAGGAAAACGCAAAATGTACGATGTCGCGGAAAAGAAGATGAACGAAGGGCTGAGCCCCTTCACGAGATGGCTCATCGCTCTCGGTTCGGCACTATTCGGAGTCACCACCATCGTCATCGCTGACTCTTCCGACGCGCCAACCCTTCTCATCTTGTTTGGCGTATTCTGCCTCTTGATCGCCGTTGCCTGTGTCACCACCGGTCGCCTCCGCCAGTTTGTTGGCAGTACCATCGGGTTGGCGCTGTTGCTCACCGGTCTCTCATACATCTACTCTCAAATGTCGGGTTCTCCGCTCGTTTCTCGTCGGAGCCAGCCGTCGTTGCTCAATTCGCTCTTGTTCACCTTCTTCTTCGGCCTGCCGGGCCTTCGCTACGCCATGAGAGCCAGATTCGGCCTCTCGCGTTCGCTACCCGAGGCCCCTGATGAACACGTACACCCATAACCGCTACGCCGGCCGATCGCCGAGCCGAGGTGCGCGCAAGCCTTGTGGATGATCATCGGACTGATCTGGGCCGTGTTTGCGCCCCTCCTACTGGTGATTGGGGTGTGGGTCCTCGTTCGCGTTGCAAGAAGAGCTTCTGTGCCCAAACCCTGGAGATTCTGGGGCCCGGTAATTGTCGTAGCTGGACCAACTCTCGCACTGTGGATTCCCGAGCGGCTCGCTTTCAAGAACCACTGCGACACCTCCAGCAAACCCACGATTCTCGAGACAGCGGTCGCAGAAGGCTTCTTCCTGGATGATCGGACGGCCAATAGCTTCGGCATGAGGTACCTCCAGGAGGAGGGATTCTCCTGGGTGGAGGCAAGGAGCATCTACCACCCTGGTGGATTCACCCGGTACGAAATCGTAGACCGCAAGATTGAACAGCGTGAGATCGAGCAAACGAGCGCCGAGTACACCGTGCGGTCGAATCTGAAAATGGAAAGGCTTTGGCGCACGACTGAAACGGAGATCATTGATACGAAGACGGGCGAGAAAATGGCTTGGGCAAATGACTCCCACTTCGACGGTGGCACGACCAAATGGGTGCTCGGAGTGTATGGGACGGCAAGCTGCCCGGATCCAAGATCGACAGAAGGATCAGAAGAGTTTCTGGATTTCTATCATCTGGCCAGGAATACTCTCAGGCCAAGATCCTGATCAGACGGAGCGCTCGCTCGTCGGGTGAGTGCATGCATACAGAGTCACTCTCAGACGCCATCCAGCGCCTGCACAATCGGGGGTTCACTCACGGCCTGCGAGCCGAAGGCGGGCGCCTTCATGACCTGGTCACTGGCGAGTTCTTCGATCCCGAAATCCTCATCATCGACGAGGTGGTTCGGTTCGAGGGCGAATCCGACCCCGATGAGCAGGCCGTCCTCTTTGCCCTGTGCTCTCCACAGGGCGGCGCTCTGGGTACCTATTCCGCTGTCTTTGGTCCCTCCATGCCAGCAGTCGATGGAGACGTTGTTCGCCGGCTCGGCGCAAAGGGGTAGGGGCACGGGTGACCAGGACTCGCGTGGAGACACCATGGCGACGACGCGTGTCGTGCAGGTCGCGCGCCGGCATCCGGTCGATGCACGAAACCTACCCGCTCGAACGCGTCGCCCAGGATTACGACCGCATGCCGAGCGGCAAGGCGCGTTTCCGAGTGGTTCTCACGATCGGGCACTAGAGCTCGGGAGCCTTGGCTCGGGCCGCCGCCCAAGATGCGTGCGCCTCGGAGAGCCATGATCGTCTTCCCTCAACACGGCGCTTGCCTTTGCGGTGACCTCGAATACAACCTCAGCGAGGATCCCGTCACCCTGTACGTGTGCCACTGCACCGACTGCCAACGGCAGACGGGCGCGAGCTTCGCCCTCTCCCTGATCGCGCGGCGCGAGGCCCTTCGAATCGTCCGCGGTCGGCCCCACGAATACTCGGTGGAAATGCCCGACGGTCGCACCAAGCGATCCCTCTTCTGTAGTCGCTGCGCCACGCGGCTCTGGGGTCCGTCCAGCGTCCCCGGATTGGCCGTCCTCGAACCCGGGACTCTCGACGACACGTCGTGGCTGCATCCCATCGCACATATCTGGACGCGAAGCGCCCAACCGTGGGTTCAGATCCCCGAGGATTCGCTCAATTTCCTCGAGGAGCCCCGGGCGGACGAGTGGCTCGCCCTCGTCCGAGCATGGAAGAATCGCTCGGCTCGGTAGAGTATTGCTACAGACCCGTGGAGACTCCGCATGGACCTCAAGCTCTTCGCAACCGTCTTCTTCACCGTCTTCGTCGCCGAGCTGGGCGACAAGACGCAGCTTGCGACCCTTCTGTACGCGTCCGACGCCTCGCATCCGAAGTGGACCGTCTTCGCGGCGGCCGCGGCGGCCCTGGTCCTGACCTCTGCATTGGGCGTATTGGCGGGCTCGTTGGTCGAGCAATACGTGAATCCCAAGGCCCTTCGTTGGATTGCGGGCTTCGGCTTCATCGCAGTGGGAGTCTGGGTTCTCCTGGGTCGCGAGTAGCGCGCCCTTGCGTGGATCTCTCGAGATGGTGATCGAACCCTACGACTACTCCAAGCTCGAAGCGATCGTCCGGCTGTCGCTTCGCGCCTGGGAACCCGTGTTCGAATCGCTCCGGGAAGCCATGGGCCCCGCCGTCTTTCGCGCGTTCTATCGCGATGACTGGCGCGCGGCTCAGCGGCGAGCGGTCGAAGCCGTCTGCTCGGACGAGAACATTCATGTGTGGGTTGCATCGGAGCAGTCCAAAGCCGCCGGATTCGTCGCGCTGAAGCTCCATCCCGAGGATCAGATGGGGGAGATCTACATGATCGCGGTCGATCCGGATTTCCAGCGGCGCGGCATCGCAAGCCGCTTGACGCGCCACTCCGTCGACTGGTTCAAGAACGCTGGAATGTCCATCGTGATGGTGGAGACGGGCGGAGACCCCGGACATGCGCCCGCGCGCCGGGCGTACGAAGCCGCGGGATTCAGTCTTCTCCCGGTTGCACGTTACTTCAAGAGCCTGTGAACGTGATCTTGCTTCGGCTCGACCATTGGCCCGGCGTCAGCTGCAAACGCGTGTTGGGCGGAGGGAGGGAAGAGTGAACGCATTACGGTTCCCTGTCGCCCAGGGTTCACAGTCCTTCTTCCCGGCGGATTTTGTGTGTCCGATCTGCGAGTCGAATCGAATCGGCGAGCCGCACGAGTTCGTTGGCTTGAGCGGCGGGGCGGCGTCCGAATCAGGCGGGAATGCCGACGGGTTCCTCACCATATACCTGCATCCTCGGGAGGTGCCTCCCTTCGGACCACCTCAGGTCGCCAACGAATCGATCGGCCAAAGCGAGGGAGCCGAACTGGAGATCGTCCGAGATACGAACTTCGGCCAGTTCGATCTCTGCTTCTGCTCTACTTCCTGCTTGCGGCGCTTCCTCAATGCATGCGTCGATGAGCTCGAGCGAACCCTCGGGAAGCCCGTCGGCTGACGAGCCGCGGAAGCTGACGGCCGCGGTCTTCGGCCTATCGTGCGGCTTCAGCCCGACACTCGGCATGATAAGATCGGGCGGAGTCTCGACGAAGCATGGGAAGAACCACGGAACTCCGCCGCGAGCTGAAGAAGCGATTCCATCCAGTCGCCGAACGTCATGGCTTCACGATCGACGCGACATCCGCTCCGTTCGGGATCGACTTTCGAAGGATCACCCCCGTTTGTATCGATGTCTTCGATCTCCAATGGGAGAAGTACGGACGTCCGCGCTTCGTGGTGAATTTCGGAAAGTGTCCTGGAGCAGGCGTCACCCACCACGGCGAGCGAATACCTCCGGAGAAGGTTCTCTCGCACATGGGCTCCAGGTCTGGGCGTATGCAACCCGGCAAAGGCCCCCATACCACCGCATGGTTCTCGCAAGATCGACCCTTCGTCCAGCGTGTGCTTCTACGCCGTCGGAATCGCGCAGCAGCCGAGGTAGTCGACTCCCTGCTCGCCGTCTTTCCCGAGCTCGAGGCCTGGTTTCGCGATGGCACTCTGGGTCCGCATCTACACCTCGTGACGCCTACCAGGCCTCGCGAGCCAGCCCTTCAACCGCCTGAGCATGAGCGTTCAGGCTAGCTGCCACGCCGCCAGGCGCATTCCCGGGGAGCCAGTCTCATGGTCACCTGCTATCTCAGGTACGTGATCGATGCGGCCAGTCCTGAGCGGAACGAGCGCCTGACGAGCCATTGATGCGGCCAACCGCCGGGCGGCAGCAGGAGGCGCCTCGTTGGAATCCATCGAGACCGCACGCCATGACTTCGCGGAGAAGCTCCGCGCGACCGCCGGGCTGAGATCCGAAGGTGTGGTGCGCGCCTTTGCATCGGTCCCCCGCGAGGACTTCGTTGGTCCGGGGCCCTGGCAGCTGATTCGACCCAGCGAGCTCGCACGCGGCTACGAGACGACGCCCGACGCCGATCCGCGCCGTCTCTACGACAACGTCCTCGTCGCGCTGGATGCGACCCGCGGCCTCAACAACGGAGAGCCCGCGGCCCTGGCGCGTTGGCTCGACTGCCTCGACCTGGCCCCAGGGGATCGGTTCCTGCACATCGGCTGTGGCGTCGGCTACTACACCGCGATCGCTGCGGAGGCCATCGGCGTGGGCGGCAGCGCGGTCGGCCTCGAGGTCGACCCTCCGCTGGCTGACCGCGCCCGATGGAATCTCCGCCGCTGGATGAACGTCACGGTCGTCACGGGGGATGCCGCTGACCTCCACGGCGAGACGTTCGATGCCATCTTCGTGAACGCCGGCGCCACCGAGCCACTCCTGGGGTGGCTCGATGCTCTGCGCGTGGGCGGGCGATTGCTCCTCCCACTCACGGTAGGCGTCCCGGGGCAGAACCTCGGGGTGGGGCACATGCTCCAGGTCGTCCGACGTCCCCGCGCTCATGCCGCGCGGTTCGTCTCGCCGGTCGGGATCTTTCACTGCGCTGGCGCCAGGACGGAAGCAGGAAACGATCTCCTGAAGCGAGCCTATCAAGGCGGTGGCCACGACTCCGTTCGGAGCTTGCGACGCGACGCGCATGAGGCCGGTCCGCGCTGTTGGCTGCACGCCGGCCTGTCCTGCTTGTCGCATCTCGAGGCGGAAAAGTGAAGACCCGCGCCCAACCTGCCGCGGATGCAGACGCCTGATCCCGCTCGGCTCTTCTCGGATCGAAGCCACAGCTACGTCCGCTTCATTCGATCCGTCCGATATCCGCAGGGAATCCGCGCCTTCTTCCTCCACTCGCCGCTTCTCGAATCCGGGCTCCGCGTTCTCGACGCGGGGTGTGGCACGGGGGCCGTGACATTCGCATTGCGGGGCGCCCTGGCGCGCCGGGGGCTCGCACCCGGGCCCATGCAGGGCTTCGACCTGACCCCGGCGATGCTCGAGCGATTTCGCGAGGAGCTCGCGCGGCGCGGGATCTCGGACGTCGAGCTCGCCCAGGCGGATGTCCTCGCGCTGAACCAGCTCCCAGCCTCGTGGAGCGACTACGATCTCGTGGTGTCCGCTTCCATGCTCGAGTACCTGCCGCCCGCTCGCCTCGGCACCGCGCTGCGCAGGCTTCGCGCTCTCCTGAAGGATGGCGGCACCCTCGTGCTGTTCATCACGCGGAGGAACTGGCTGACGCGGCTCCTGATCGGCCGCTGGTGGCAATCGAACCTCTATCGAGATACGGAGCTCGGCCAGGCCTTCCAGGAGGCGGGCTTCACCTCCATCGCGTTTCGCAGGTTCCCTCCCCCGTTCCGGTACCTCGGGCTCTGGGGTTACATCATCGAAGCGCGGTGCCCCCGGTCGCCGACGTAGGCTCCGGCACCCCGGTCGGCTAGAATGCCGGCCCGTCGCGAGAGAGCCCCGAGGATGAGATCCGGAGATCGCGCGACCGAGCTTCGCCTGAGCCGCCGACAGCTGATGCAGGGGGCCGTCGCGGCCGCCTTCTCGCTGAGCGCGCTCTCCTGCTCGCGCGAGCAGAAGGACGCGCCGCTGGTCGTGGGCGGCCTGCCGGTGACCTGCAATCTCACGCTTCCGGTCGCCTGCGTATCGAGGGCGGCCAGCAACGGCGCCGCCGCGCCGGGCGCCGCCCGCTTCGCGTTCGAATACAGCAAGTACAGCGGCTGGCCGGAGATCAAGGAATCGCTGATGGCGGGCAGGATCCAGGCCGGTTACATGCTGGCGCCGCTGGTGATGGATCTCGCGGACAAGAAGATCCCCATCAAGATCGTGTCGCTCGGCCATCGCTCGGGCGCCGTGATCATGGTGCGCACGGATTCCCCCTACCAGCATTTCAAGCAGCTGGCCGGCAAGCGGATCGCGATCCCCAGCCGTTTCGCCGTCGATTTCCTGTTCCTGAGGAAGATGCTGGCGCAGGAGAACATGACGCCGAAGGAGATCGAGATCGTGGAGATGGCGCCGCCCGACATGCCGGCCGCCCTCTACGCGAATGCGGTGGACGCCTACTGCACCGGC
The DNA here is from genome assembly GCA_036560145.1 of Myxococcota bacterium. Lineage (GTDB taxonomy): Bacteria > Myxococcota_A > UBA9160 > UBA9160 > SMWR01 > DATBRV01. The sequence goes on along the minus strand of DATBRV010000114.1, from coordinate 23,467 downwards.
GAGCCTTTCGGCGCGGCCGCACAGAGCGCGGGCTACGCGAGGCCCCTGCGCATGACGCGCGATGAATGGCGCAACTACATCTGCTGCGTGCTGACGGTGCGCGAGGAGCTGATCGAGGAGAACCGTCCCCTCGTGCAGGATCTCGTCGACCACGTGCTGGGCGCGGGCCTCTGGCTGGACGCGAAGCAGGAGAACCGCGACAAGGCGGTCGCGATCGCCGCCGGCCGCAGCTACTTCAACCAGGACCCGAACATCCTGAAGTTCGTGATGGAGAATCCGACGGACCGGGTCACCTACGGCGACCTGCGCATGATCCGGGCAGAGTTCGAAGAGCTGATGCAGCTCTCGATCGAAGCCGGCACGATCCAGCGAAAGGTCCCGTACGAGAGCTACATGGACGAGAGCTTCACGCGGAATGCCCAGCCGGCTGCGATCACGCTCTGAGATGGGGGCGGGACGCGCGCGGCGAGCCCTCGCGCTGCTGCCCTGCCTCCTGCTGCTCGCGGCCCCGGCAGACGCCGCCGAGGGGGAGAGCCTCAAGGCGGGCGTCTTCTCCCCGCCCCGCGCCGCGCCCGCCTTCACCCTGCGCGGATCCGACGGCGCCGAGCTTCAGCTCAGCCGCTTCCGCGGCAAGGTCGTGATCCTCGGCTTCGGCTTCAGCTCCTGCCCCGACGTCTGCCCCACCACGCTGGCGACGCTGGCCCAGGCCCGCCGGGAGCTGGGAGCGGAAGCCGAGCAGGTGCAGGTCGTCTACATCACCGTGGATCCGGAGCGGGACGACGCCGAGCGATTGCGGACCTATCTGCTGGCCTTCGATCCGACTTTCGTCGGCGGCACCGGCACCGCCGAGCAGCTGGCCGCCGTCCGCAAGGAGTATGGGATCGCGGCCTCGCGCACGAAGCTGGGCGCCAGCTACGCCTTCGACCACTCGTCGTTCACCTACCTGGTCGACCGCCAGGGAAACCTGCGCGCGCTGATGCCCTACGGCCAGAGCGCCGACGCCTACGTGCACGACGTCCGCCTCCTGCTGAAGCAGTGAAGGCGCGGCGCGGCCATCGGCTCCTGATCCTGATGGCTGGCTGCGCGCTCGGCGCCACCGCGTGGGCGGCGCTGGCTCCGGTCCGCTCCGCCTCCCGGGACGAGATCTTCCAGATTCCGAAGGGGACCTGGGCCCGCCGGATGGCGGGGGACCCGGTCGAGATCCTGCCCCAGGAGATCCGACTGACCCTCGGAGTTCGGGACGTCCTCGTGCTCGAGAACCAGGACGAGGTGCCGCAGATCTTCGGGCCGACCCTGATGATGCCGGGCCAGAGCTTCCGTTTGCCGTTTGCGCAGGCCTCCCGCTATCAATTCGCCTGCACGGCACATGCGAGCGGGCAGATGACCATCGTCGTAGAGCCGTTCCCCGCGAATCCGTGGGCTCGGCTTCGCTGGCGGATCCGGGAGCTCTCGAGGTCGCACCCCTGGCAGCGGGAAGAAAGCAGCACATGAGTCGGGTCGAGCGAACGCTTCCGCCCCTCGCGGTGATCGCGCTCCTGATCGCCCTCTGGTGGGGCGTGGTCGCGGTCACCGGCAGCGCCATCTTCCCGACCCCCTGGCAGGTGGTGACCGGCGGGGTCGAGCTGATCGAGGACGGGACTCTCTGGGAGCACATCGGAGCGTCGCTGCTCCGGGTGGGGACCGGATTCCTGCTGGCGGTGGTGATCGCCGTGCCGCTCGGCCTCTGGATGGGATGGGTGAGGGGCGCCTACGACACGCTCAACCCGATCTTCCAGATGCTGCGGCCGATCTCGCCGATCGCCTGGATCCCGATCGCCATCCTCTGGTTCGGCGTGGGCAACGCATCGCCGATCTACCTGATCTTCATCTCGTCGGTCTTCCCGATGGTCGTGCAGACGACCGCCGGGGTGCACACCATCGAGCGGCGCTATCTGCGGGCGGCCGAGAACTTCGGGGTCTCGCGCTACACGCTCTTCAGCCGGGTCGTGATCCCTGCCGTGCTGCCGCAGATCATCGTGGGGATGCGGATCGGCCTCGGCGTGGCGTGGCTGGTGGTGGTGGCGGCGGAGATGATCGCCCTGCGATCGGGGCTCGGCTACCTGATCATCGATTCGCGCAACGCGGGCAATCGTTACGATCTGGTGATCGCCGGGATGATCATCATCGGACTCATCGGCCTCATGCTGGATGGATTGATGCGGCTGCTGGAAGGTCTCAAGTCGGTCCGGTGGCGCTATGCGCACTAAGATCGAGGTAAAAGACATCCACAAGGACTTCGCCCTCGACGAGGGGGCCCTGCGCGTGGTCGAGGAGGTCAGCTTCTCGATCGGCGACGGCGAATTCGTGGCGATCGTGGGTCCCTCGGGCTGCGGCAAGTCGACCCTGCTCAACATCATCGCCGGATTCATCCGCCCCGATCGGGGAACGGTGGCCATCGACGGCATCGAGTGCAGCGGCCCGAGCTCGAAGGGGATCCTGATCCCCCAGAGCGGCTCGGTGTTTCCCTGGCTGACCGTGCGCGAGAACCTGATGTTCGGGCTCAACGGCCATGCGCACCTCGACAAGACCGGACTTGCCGATCACTACGCCGGCATGGTGGGTCTCAAGGGCTTCGAGACGAGCTATCCGCACGAGCTCTCGGGCGGCATGCTGAAGCGCGCCGAGCTGGCGCGCGCGCTGGTCGTGAAGCCGGAGATCCTCTACCTAGACGAGCCGTTCTCGGCGCTCGACGCGCTGATGAGCCTGCGCATGCGCAACCAGCTGCTGAAGATCCTCTCCCAGGAGCGGCACACCGTGCTGCTGATCACCCACGACGTCGAGGAAGCCGTCCATCTGGCCGACCGGATCCTGGTCCTCGCGCCGCGTCCGACCCGGATCCAGGCGAGCTTCGACGTCGGGATCCCGCATCCGCGCAAGCTGACGAGCCCCGAGGTGCAGGAGCTGCGGTTCGCGATCCTCGGCGAGCTCGGCGTCGGGACGGACGGAGCCGAAGCGGACGCCCCGACGGGCGGCTGATGGCGAACCGCGACGAGGTCCGACGTCTGGCGCAGGAGTCGATCGCGCGCGGCGACGCCACCGGCTGGTTCGAAGAGCTCTACCGGCGCGCGTCCGGCAGCTGGGACCGGGTGCCCTGGGCAGACCTGGCCGCGAACCCGTTCCTGGTCGAATGGCTCGGCTCTCCCGACGCGCGCGCGTGTGGCAAGCGCTGCCTGGTGGTCGGGTGCGGCCTCGGCGACGACGCCGAGGCGCTCGCGGCGGCCGGCTTCGAGGTGGTCGCGTTCGACGTCTCGCAAACCGCCATCGAGGCGTGTCGGGCCCGCTTCCCCGCGTCGCGGGTGGAGTACGCGGTGGCGGACGTGCTCGCGCCTCCGCCCGCGTGGAAGCGCGGGTTCGACCTCGTCTTCGAGTCCTACACGCTCCAGGTGCTCCCGCCCGCCGCGCGCTCCGTGGCGATGGCGGCGCTCGCGTCTCTGCTCGCGCCGCGCGGGCGTCTGCTCGTGCTCTGCCGCGCCCGCGATCGCGAGGAGCCGGAGGGCCAGCTCCCGTGGCCGCTGACGCGCGAAGAGCTGGGAGCGCTGCGTGCGCAGGGGCTCGCGGAGCTCTCGTTCGAGGATTTCCTCGACGATGAGAAGCCGCCCGTCCGCAGGTTCCGCGCGCAGTTCGAGCGCCGCTAGTCCGCGCGGATCCCCAGCTTCTCGCCGTATTCCTTCAGGTAGGCGGCGAGGCTCCGCTGCATGGCGGGCTGATACTCGTCCTCGAGCAGGCGGATACGATCGCCCTCGAAGGTCACGATCTCCTTCAGCTCGAGCACGAAAGCGGGCACGCCCGCGGCGCGGTAGGTGGCGGTTCCCCGGATCCAGACCGAGTCGCCCTCTTCCTTCGGGCCCTCGAGCAGCGCGAGCTCGCGGCTCTCGAAGCGCCGATCGAAGCGGTCCACGACCTGCTTGAAGTAGGCGAGGATCGCGTCACGCCCCTCCAGCCGGGCGCCGATCGGCGGCTCGAGGTCGATCTCGTAGACCGCGTCCTCGGTGAAGAAGGGCTCGACGTGCGACCAGTCGTCGCTCGCGTAGGACTTCTCGAAGGCGGCGGCGTAGGCGGCAAAGCGCGCGATCTTGGACAAGACGGGCCTCCCTGGGCGCGCGAGGACCGAGGCCGAGCATACCTCACGCGAAGAGATCTCGGAGCACGTCTTCGAGGCTGCGCTCGGAGAGCGAATCCAGCCTCAGATCGGCCTGCCGGAAATCGCATCCGCGTGTCATCGGCCCGGGCACCGCGACGCATTTGAGACTCGCCGCACGGGCGGCGGCCACGCCGTGGGGCGAGTCCTCCACGGCCAGGGCTTCGCTCGGAGCCACGTCGAGGATCGAGAGCGTTCGCAGGTAGAGCGCGGGGTCCGGCTTCACCCGCGGCACCTGCTCGGAGGTCACGAGCTCCGCGAAGTGGCGACGCAGCCCGGCGCGCTCCAAGTGCCCTTCCACCCACGAGAGCGGCGAGCTCGATGCGATCGCGAGCTGCATGCCCCGGCCCAGCGCGTGCTCGATCCAGGCGACCACGCCGGGGAGGGGCTCGAGCCGCAGCAGCATGCCCTCGCGCACCCGCCGTCGGGCCTCCCGCAGCGCGGCGGCCTCCAGCGGTCGCCCGGTCAGCGCGGACAGGCGAGCCACCGGATCGAAAGCCTTCCCGTCGCTTCCGATCGCCTGGACCCATTCGTCGCGCGGCAGCCGGACGCCATGCTCCCGGTACACCGCGTTCCACGACTCGAAATCGGTCGTCTCGGTGTCGAGGATCACGCCATCGAAATCCAGGATCAGGGCCTTCATGTCGCCGCCTTCGCCGGTCGCGTGAGGGGAGCGTGATAGCATTGCGCGCGGCGGCAGCCCAGCGGCGTCCGGCCGGAACGAGGAGCGGAGAATGCTTCGCGGTGCCTGCTTGTGCGGAAAGGTGAGATACGAGATCCGGGGCGAGCCTCGCCTGATGTACTACTGCCACTGCGGCACCTGCCGGAAGGCGAGCGGCTCCTCCTTCGCGACCAACATGATCGTGATGACGGAGGATTTCGCGCTGCTCTCGGGCCGCGAGCTGCTCGCTTCCTTCGAATCCAGCCCGGACAAGCGCCGCCATTTCTGCTCGGGCTGCGGCTCGCCCATCTACAGCCAGGCGGAGAAGACTCGGAACATCGTATCGGTGCGCTGCGGAACCCTCGAGGCGGATCCAGGCCTGCGGCCCTCGATCCATACGTATGTCGGCTCGAAGGCGCCCTGGTTCGAGATCTGCGACCCGCTTCCCCAGAAGCCGGGGGCGTTTCCTTGATGGCAGAACGAGGCGACTGAATGGTCCGCAAGCTCGTCGCTCGCGATCACCAGCAGGCGTACGACTTCTGGGCCACGCACTTCGACGATCCCGCCCTGATGGCCAATCGCGACGCCGAGACCACCCGTCGCAAGCTGGAGGCGCTCGCAGGCCAGCTTCCCTGGACGGAGGAGTCGGAGGTCCTCGACGTGGGGCCCGGCGACGGGACGCTGTTTCGCCTGATCTCGGACCGGGTCCGCCGCTGCTGCGGCGTCGACCCGAGCGAGGCCGCGATCGCGAGGCTCCGGCGATCGTTCCAGGGCGCCTCCCACGTCGAGTTCGCGATCGGATCGGCGGAGGCGATCCCCTACCCGGACGCCGCGTTCGACATCGTGGTGATCAACTCGGTGCTCCAGATGCTTCCGTCGCTCGCCGCCATCGAGCGCTCGCTCGCCCAGCTGGTCCGGGTCTGCCGGCCCGGCGGCCTGATCTTCGTGGGAGAACTTCCCTTCCGGAGCGAGCTCGGCGGCGGCATCCTGGTCCACCTCGCGCGCAAGCTGCGCGAATTCGGCGCGCGGAGCCTGCTGCGAACCCTCTACCACGTCTACGCGAGACCGGTGCTCCGCGGCGAGCCCGTCGTCGTCTACCCGGCGAGCAACCTGCACGTCCCCCAGCCGGAGTTCGAGGCGATCTGCCGGGGGCTGGGGCTCGGCGTCGAGTGCCGGCCCCACCATGAGGTGCGTCGCCCTTCCTCGACCCGGAACGACTACCTGCTGCGCCGGGCCGGCGGCTGAGCCGGGGCGCTCAAGGTTCTGCGCCGTCGGCCGACCCGAAGGGGGATGCAGAATCGAAATGCGATGCCGGTGGTGACCCGGAGCCCGGGCGAATCCTCGCTCGGATCCGCGATCGCGCTCGAATCGCTCACCGCCGACGCGCGCAGCCTGAGCCCCGACGGCTTCGCGGAGCGGCATGGCACCAGCTTCCTGCTCTTCACGGCCAAGAAGCTCGCGACCCCCAAGAGCGAGAGCAGCACGAATCTGCTGCTGGACGACGGCGACGACGACGCGCCGGACGGCCGCACCGCGAACCTCGCGATCGTGGTCTATCCGATGCGCTCGCGCGACCCGGCCAAGGGGACCATGATCACGCTCGGGCGCGAGGCGAGTCGGGACGTGGTGATCCCGGACATGAGCGTCTCGCGCTTCCACGCCTTCGCGAAGCCGGGCCCGGACGGCGCGTTGGTGATCCAGGACGCGGGCTCGACCAACGGCACCATGGTGAACGGCGAGTCGGTGCTGACCACCGGCGCCGGCCCGGCGCGCCGCCTCAAGCCCGGCGACAACGTCCGGCTCGGACACATCGAGATGACCTTCACGGACGCCCGCGCGCTGCGCGAGTTCGTGCTCCAGAAGGCGCGCTAGCAAGCGCGGCGTCAGCCGCGCGCGCAGCGAGCCGCAGGCGAGCGAAGTTCATCCAGACGGTCCGGCTGGCAGGATCGTGCCCGCGTGCAGGAACCACAGCTCGAAGCGCGGCGGCTGCGGGAGCGCGAGCGCCTCCTGCACGGCCCGCCGATAGTGCGCCGCCTGGCCCGTGTAGCGCCGTGCGCGCTCCGCGAGCGCCTCCGGATCCTCGACGCGATCGGTCTTGTAGTCGGCGATCACGAATTCGCCGGTGGCAGGGTCGCGGTAGAGCAGATCGATCGCGCCGGTCACGAAGCCGACCGGGCCCTCGCCCTCGGGATCGGCCGGCAGCAGGACCGGGAGCTCGCGCGCGATCACGGCGTCGCGCAGGTCGGCGAAGCGGCCCAACAGGGGTCCGCTGGCGATCCGAGCGAGCGTCTCGCGAGCGCTCGAGAGCGTCGCCTCGCGCTGATCGGCCGACACCAGGGCGTGGATCCAGCCGGGCAGCGAGGCGCTCCCACGCGCGAGGTTCTCGCGCAGGTCGCCGTCGAGGCGCAGCTCTTCCAGCACGCGATGCACCGCGGTCCCGGCGGCGGCCGCGACCGAACGCGCCGCCTCGCTCTTCGCATCCACGGAGGGCGCGGCGGCCGCGCCGAAGCGCTGCTCGGCCCGGGCCTCGCGCTCGTCCGCGTGCGCATCCAGCGAGGCCGGCGCGCGGTAGCGCCGCTGCATGCGACGCCCCGCCGCCTCGCGAGCGGCGGCCAGCTCGCGCAGGTCGGACTCGACGGCCGCGAGATCCTCGGGGCTGCTTTCGCCCGGCTCCGCGGACCGAGGCGGCGCCGCCTCGGACCGGAGAGCAGGGAAGCTCCAGCGGACGCCGTGGCCGTCGGTCTCGCCGTCGCCTTCGCCCGCCTGCGCGCCGATCATCATCTCTTCGAGCGAGGCGGGGCTCTCGCGCCGGGTGAGCAACCGGTCGATCAGCGCATCCCCCTTCGCGCCCGGCTTGCCTCCGCCCAGGGGCCAGCTCCCGAGCAACACCAGCCGGTCGCGCGCGCGGGTCATCGCGACGTAGAGGGCGCGCACGCGTTCGGCCGCCTCGACGCGGGCCTCGCGCGCGAGCACCGCCGCGAAGCCGGGGGTCGGCGCCTGGAAGACCCGATACTCCCAGCGGCCCTCGACTTCTCTTGCCACGGTCCGCTCGCGCGTCCCGCCCCGGCCTCCGGATCCCTTGTGCAGCTGGACCAGGTAGCAGTGGCGGAACTCGAGGCCCTTGGCGCCGTGGATCGTCATCACCTGGACCGCGTCCTGGCCGGCGTGCTCGGGCCGCGCATCCGCGATGGCGCGCTCCGAATCGACGGCGCTCCGCAGCCGGCGCAGCAGGCCCTGCACGTCCGCGTCCTCGGCTTCGAGCTCGCCGCGCAACTCGCGGAAGAAGCGGTCGAGGTTCGCGAGCCGGAAGGCGCCCGGGAAGCGAGCGGCTTCCGTCGCTTCCAGCAGGGTCAGGCCCCGGAGCTTCTCGACGAAGAGATCGACCGCGTCGCGCGCGAAGCTCGCGCGCAGGTGCGCGATGCCCTCGGCCGCGAACGCGAGGCTGCGCTCCCAGCCGGCGACGCGCGCCAGGCCCGGAACGCCCTCGGGCAGATCCGCCAGCGCCGCGTCGATCACGCGGCCGAGCGCCGCGAGCTCCGCCGGCTCCGGGCCCGCGAGCGCGGAGACCAGCCGCGGGAATCCGCGCGTCCAGAGGGGGATCAGCGCCGCGTCCGGAACGCCGACCGACGGCGAGCGCAGCCAGGTGAGCAGCGCCAGATGATCGTTGGGATCCAGCACGCAGCGCACCAGCGCGCTCGCGTCGATCACCTCGCGGCGTTGGTAGAAGCTGCGGCCTCCCTCCACCGCGTACGGGATCCCCGCCTCGCGCAGCGCGTGCAGGTAGATCTCGAGGTCGCCCCACGTGCGCATCAGCACGCCGACGTGCCTCCACGCGAAGCCTTCGGTTCCCTCGAGCGCGACCAGATCGCGCGCCAGCGCCTCGGCCTCGCGCCTTGCCGCGTCGCCCGCCCGCGGCCACTGCGGCCGGCCGGCCTCCGGATTCCACGACCAGCTGATCCAATGCTCCACGAACGCGCGCGGCGGCCCGGGCGGTCTCGCCTCGCGCTCGCGCTTCTCGGACGCGACCAACGGCTGGAAGACCGCCTGATCGGCCCCTCCCGCCTCCATCGCGGGCGCGATCACGCGCTCGACTTCGTCGAGGATCGCGGGAACCGAGCGGCGGTTCACGCGCAGCAGGGCGGGCTCGCCGTCGGGCCCGAGCGCGTCCGCGACCAGCGAGGAGTAGGCGCGCAGATCGGCCGCGCGCCAGCCGTAGATCGATTGCTTCGGGTCTCCGACCAGGAACAGGCCGGGCCGCGCGCCGGGAGCGTCGCCCAGGGCGAGCAGGCGCACGATCTCGCACTGCACCGGATCGGTGTCCTGGAACTCGTCGACCAGCAGCTGATCGAGCTCGGAGCGCACGCGCGCGCGCACCGACGGCTGATCTCGCAGCAGATCCCGCGCCTCGCGCAGCAGGGAGTCGTATCCGATCGCGCCGCGCTGGCGCAGGAGATCGCGGGCGCGCGCGACGAGCGCGTGCAGCACCCGGCGGGCGCGCTCGAGGCGCAGCGGCCGCAACGGGAGGATCCCCTCGAGCGCAGCGTGCAGGCCCACCGCGGCTTCGGCCGCCGCAGCTGCGACGTCGCCCAGCACCTTCCGCTCCGAGGCATTGAAGCCCTTGGGCCCGGCCCAGTCCCCGAGACGCTCGCGCGCGTTCTTCGACCAATGCCCGCGCGCCCCCTCCGCGAGGGCGTCGAGCGAGGCGACGGACGCCTCGGAGCGGGAGAGCTGGTCCTGCGTAGCGTCGAGGGCGACTACCGCTTCGCCCGTCTTGCTCGAGGCCCTGCTCGTGTTCGCGAGACGTCCGCCACCGGCCGCCGCGAAGCGAGCGAGCGCGGCGCGAAGCTCCTCGAGCAGGGGAGCGATCCGCCCGGGCGTGAAGACGGCTTCGGCGAGCGCGCCCGCATCCATCCCCTTCCCGAGGAACGCGACGAGCCCCTCTTCGAGCTCCGCGGGGCCGAACCCTTCGACCCCGAGCGCGATCAGGTCCGGATCGCCCGGCTCGCCGTACCCCTCACGCACGGCGGCTTCCACCACCTCGCGCGCCACGGCGCGCGTGATGCGCTCGTCGGCGTCGACCTCGAACTCCGGGTGCAGGCCGGCGGCGAGCGGATGCCGCGCGAGCAGGCGCCGGCAGAAAGCGTGGATCGTGCGCACCACCCAGCGGTCGAGCGCGCCGAGCAGCGCGCGAGCGCGCTGCCTGCGCAGCGCCTCGGGCGCGACCAACGCCGCCGGGTCGATTCCCTCGCGCAGCTTTCCGTCGGCGATCTCCGCGAGCACCTCGCCGAGGCGGGTCGCCATCTCCGCGGCCGCGGCCTCCGTGAAGGTGATGGCGGCGACGCGGGAGAGAGTCTCGGCGGCGACCGCTTCGGGCTCGCCGGCGCCGAGGCGATCCTCGGCGAGCTTCCAGCCGGGACCGATCGCCCAGGCGAGGCAGCGCGCGACGAGCAGGGTCGTCTTGCCCGTGCCCGCCCCGGCCTCCACGACGAAGGGGCGGTCGAAGACGCGCTGGGCCGCGGCCGAGACCTCGGCGTCGGCGCTGCGCAGCGCGGCCGTCCGGGCCGGATCGCTCACGGGGCGTCCTCCGCCTCGGAATCCGTCCCCTCACCCAGCCGGAAGAGGTTCAGCAGGGAGCGCTCCGCGCCCTCCAGCGCCCCTGCCCCGCCCTTCGAAGCCTGCTCGAGCCAGGCCGAGAGGCGGCGACGCGCACCCGTGTCGCCCAGCAGGCACGCCTGCGCCACGTCGCAGTTCCGGCAGGCCCGCGGCGTCTCTTCGAGATCGGGCCCGAGCATGCGCGGGAAGAAGCTCCCCTGGTCCCAGGCGTCGAACAGCCCGTGCAGCGCGGTGTCGAAGGCCCGGCCGAGGTCTTCGTCGCCGCGCGGCGCGGAGAACTCCGCGGCATCCTCGGGAAGATCCGGGCGCAGGTAGAGCAGCCGGCCCGAGCCCTCGTCCTGCGCCGAGCGGGCGTAGGCGACCGGCTGGAGCGCTCCTCCGCTCGCGATCGCCGCGCGGAAATCAGCGCGCCGCGTTTCGGGCTTCTTCTTGTCCGAGATCGGCCTCCCGGTCTTGAAGTCCGTGAGCCGCTCGCGCCCGCCGACGCGCTCGATCCGATCCGCCCGGAAGTACAGCCGCTGCTCGCGACCCCTCAGGTCGGAGACGTCGATGCTGCGCTCGCGCTCGACGGCCACGACCTCGATCGGCTGCGGTTCGCCCAGATCGAGAGTGCGCGCGCGCAAGAGAAACGGGAGCGCCTGCCGAGCGAGGACGCGCGCGAGGCCCCGGAGCGGCACGCCCTCTTCCTCGAGCACCGCGAGCGCCGCCGCGTCCGCGAGCGCCGCGAGCCGCGCCTCGTCCGGCCAGCCGGCGCCGCTCTCGGCGAAGACAGTGTCGATCGTGCGATGGACCGCTGAGCCGAGCAGCTGGCGGTCGATTCCCGGCAGCGCGCCACCCGAGTCGGGGGGCGCCTCCAGGCGCAGGAGACGCTCGAGAAAGGTCTGCCAGCCACAGCGCGAGAGCCGCTCCAGCGTCGTCACGTAGAGCCGCGCCGCGCGGGGATCGTTCGCCGCGCGCTGCGCTCCCACGAAGCCGAAGTAGGGACCCAGCCGCGGCACGCCGCGCAGCGCCTGCCCTTCCATCTCGTTCAGCACGGCGAGGCGCGCGGCCGCGAGGGAAGCCACCTCGGCTGGAGGCCGCCGCGCGAGGATCTCGCTCGCGATTCCGCGCAAACCGATCGGAAGGATCGCCGCCAGCCGCTTCGGCGCGAACAGCGCGGCGCGCAGCAGGTGCTCCTCCAGCCCGAGGCGCTGCTCGGCGCCGCCGGGCGCCCGCGCGAGCACGGAGCGCGCGGCTTCCGGCTTCTCGAACACGCCGCCCCAGCGCAGGCGCTCGACGAAGCTCGAACGCGCGCACGGGCGTCCCTCGTCCGACGCGAGCGGCCAGGAGAGCGTGACGCGCGGCGCCGAAGCGAGCAGCTCGGCGAACAGGAAGCGCTCCTCGTCGAGCCCGAGCTTCTTGATCGGCACCTCGGGAAGCACGTCGCGCAGGTGCTCGCGCAGCACGTCCGGGAGCAGCGGATCCTCGCTCACGCTGCGCGGGAAGGCGTCGCGCGTGAGCCCCATCAGGAAGAGGTGCTGGAAGCTGCGGCCGCGCGCCTCGGTCGCGTCGAGCACCTGCACGCCGCCGCCGCTCCCGCCGAGCGGAACCAGGCAGTGCGGGATCAGCTGACGGCGCACGAGCAGGGCGAGATCGCCCTGACCGAGCGGGAAATCGGGGGCCAGCGCACTGCGCAGCTCCTCGAGTTTCGCGTGCACGGGGCCCCATGCCTCGCTGCGCGGATCCCAGCCGAGATCCTCGCCGAGCAGCGCGATCAATTCGCCGAGCTGCGGCGCGCAGGCGCCCCCCTGGCCCAGGCGGGCGAGGCGCGCACACGCCGCGCGCGCGTCGGCAACGGCGCGGGCGAGGGCGTCGGCGCGCAGCCGCCGGCGCTCCACATGGCTGGCCTCGCCGGTCTCGGGGGCGGCTTCGGACCACCAGCCGGCGACCACCGGGAGCTTCACGTCGCGGCCATCCGAGCGATGCGCGGCGAGGTCGCCGAGGCGCACGAGCCCCAGCCGGCGCAGGCCGAGGCGCAGATCGCTCTCCAGGGCGGCTCCGGTCGAGGGGGCCCGCGCGTCGAGCCAGCGCTCGACGCGGCACTCCGCCTGCTCGCGCAGCAACGCCTCGAGGGCGCGCAGATGGCGCAGGCGCGGCCCCGCGCCTCCCTCGCGGCCACCCGAGAAGGGAATGCCCAGGCGCCCGAAGTGCCGGCGCAGCAGCGCGCGAAAGGACGCGAGATCGCGCGCGACCACCCCGATCTGCTCGGGCCTCGCTCCGGCATCGAGCGCGGCCCGGACGCGGGCCGCGACCTCCCGGACCTCGCCGTCCGGGCGCGCGGCCTCGACGCATTCGAGCGCGACCTTCGGCAAACCGGGTGCCTCGGCAGCGCGCTCGCGTGCGATCAGGCTCAGGCGCTCGCGCAGCCGCTTCGTGAAGCGGCCACCGGCGTCGGCCTCGGCCGGCAGCAAAGGGTCGGGGGGCTCGTCGATCAACACGCATGCGTGTCGCCTGCGCACCAGCTCCTCGATCAGCTCCGCGCGCAGGCCGGTCGCATCCGCGAAGCCGTGCACGAAGACGGCGCGCGCCGGGAGCGCCGCATCGGGGTCGCGCAGCAGCGCCTCCGTTGCCGCGCGCAACAGCAGGGCGCGCTGACCGATCCCCCCGCGTTCCATCTCGTCGAGGCAGCGGCGCGCCACGCGCGCGACCGCGAGCGCCGTCTCGCGCGAGGTCTCGCCCGGCCCGGCGGATTCGAGCGCGTCGAGCGCCGCGTCGGAGCTGCCGGCGTCGAAGCCCGCGTCGAGCAGATCGGCCACCGTGGCTTCGACCGCGGCGTAGCCATCGACGAGCGAGCCGAGCTTTTCGCGCAGCAGAGGCTCCTCCGCTGCACAGTGGTGTACGAGAAGCGGAAAGAGCGCGTCGGATTCCGGCGGCGGGATCCCCGCTCGCTCGAGCATCTCGAGCGCGAGCCCGTGCAGCGTCTGCACCCGGACGCCGGCGAGGCTGCCGCGGGCGCGCGTGACCAGCTGCTCGCCCACGTGATCGCCGAGGCTGCGCGAGGGAACCACGATGCGAACCGGAAGGGCGAGCAGCCGCGGCTCGCGGCGCACCTCGGCCGACAACGACGCAACCCGCCCGAAGAGCAGTTCTTCCGCCGCGCGCGGACCGCGAGCGATCAGGACGGACCCGCCCACCCGCCCCTGTGCTTCCGCATCCGTGCCCACCCGCCCTCCCCCGCCTCGCTCGCTGGGCATTCTAGGCGGCGGCACGCCAGACTCCTAAATCATTGATTTCAATCATATTTTTAGATCTCCTCCAGCGGCGACGGCTCCCGCCGCCCGCCCGCAAGGACGAAACGATATTGAACTTCATTTTCAGGGAGCTAAAATCGGCTCGCTTTCGCATCCGGGAGCCCGGGCATGATCGTCTGCCACTGCCAGGCCGTCACCGATCGCGCGATCCGCAACGCGGTTCGCGAAGGCGCCCGCTGCCGCCGCTCGGTCGCCAGCGCCTGCGCGGCCGGACGCAGCTGCGGCGGCTGCACGCTCGCCATCGACGAGATCGTTCGCAGCGAGCTGGAGCGGCTCGACACCCAGCCCCACCACTCCCTCCCCGATCTCGCCGCCGCGCGCTGAAGCGGCTCGCGCTCGCCCCGCTCCGCTCGAAATCCGAATTCAATTTCGATTCGTTGGCCGTCGCAGCGCGCGCCGTTAGGCTGTCGCGAGACGAAGCGCCACAGGAGGTGTCCCATGAAGGGCGACGCTCAGGTCCTCGAGCTGCTCAACGCCGTCCTCACCGCCGAGCTGACCGCGGTGAACCAGTACTTCATCCATCACAAGATGTGCGCCAACTGGGGCTACCAGCGCCTCTCGAAGAAGAAGCGCGAGGAGTCGATGGGCGAGATGAAGGACGCGGACGAGGTGATCGAGCGCATCCTCTACCTGGAAGGCGTCCCCAACATGCAGCGTCTCAATCCGGTCAAGGTCGGCGAGGATCCGATCGAGCAGCACAAGCTCGATCTCGCCCTCGAGAAGGACGCCATCGGGCGGCTAAACAAGGGGATCGCGCTCTGCGTCGAGAAGGGCGACAACGGCACGCGGGAGCTGCTCGAGAAGATCCTGTTGGGCGAGGAGAGCGGCGCCGACTGGCTCGAGAGCCAGCTCCACATCGTCGGCGAGATCGGCAAGGAGCGCTACCTCGCCGAGCAGATCCACGAGTAAGGCCTCAGTGAACTCCGCTCGCCTTCGGCTCGCTGCGCGCTTCGCTTGCTAGGAGACTCCGCTGCCGAGCTCCCGCGTGCGCTTGCGCGCGGCGAACTCGGGGGCCTCGCGCAGGCACGTCGCGAGCACGCCGAGCGAGGTGGCGAAGGCGGCGAAGCCCGTGCGCTGGATCTCGGGCGTGACGTCGCCGAGATCGGGGAAGCCGCGCTCGTCGGGCGTCAGGTTCTCCCAGCTCGCGAAGAGCCGGCCCCAGTCGCTCGCGAGCACCTCCTTCATCCGGCGCTTGGCGACCAGCGGGTACCAGAGGGTGTCGTGGTAGGCGACGCTCGCAAGGTACGCCCAGGGCGCCAGCACGGTCTTCAGCGACCACTCGATCGGCTTCTTGAGCGGGCCCCAGTAGATCAGGTGCTGCATGCGCGACGCGAAGGTCATGCGCTGGTAGGGCCCCACGAAGTTCCAGCGCTCGGCCGCCGCGGACTCGTCCCCGACGATCTCGATCTCGCGCGGATCTCCGCAGCCGAGGCCGCGCTCGTGCGCGATCCGGATGTAGTCGATCGACATCGGATCGAAGCCCATCAGCTTCGCCGCGACCGCATCGATCGCCACCTGATCGGCGCTCGCGAGCAGCACGTTCTTCACGTGCGGGATCATGCAGCGCGGCCCGGGGCCGTCGCCGGCGAAGGTGCCGTCCATCACCGCGAAGATGCCGGAGTGGATCTTCTTCTGGATCATCAGCAGATCGACCAGCGTCTGGTGGATCACCGGATGCGTCCAGTGGCGGCGCTCGTTGAGCAGGCCCCCGAAGGCGTTCTTCATCGCGCCGGTGGTGGTGGTGAAGACGTGCGTCTTCACCGTGGGCAGGTGCAGGATGTTCTCGCCGATGAAGCGCTTGGGGATCGAGAAGCCGTCGGGGAAGACCTGGTTCAGGACCAGGAACTCGTCGGCGAGCGGCCCCACCGCGTCGCGGACGTGGATCCACTCCTCGCCTTCATAGAGGTGGACGTTGCGCAGCCCATGGGCGCGGATCACGTCGATCTGCTTGTTCTCGCGCTCGCCCAGGTGGGCGTCGATCACGACGGTCCGGTTGTGGCAGCCGTGGATCCGCTCGCGCGCGTAGCCGTCCCGCAGCAGGGCCCGCACCACGCCGTCCAGCTGCCAGGGGGTGGTGGAGCTGCCGGGATAGAAGAAGTGCCAGGAGATGTTGATCTTGAGGGCCGTTTCGGCGCTCTTGGGCAGCGCCTCCTGGTAACCGGCCAGATTCATCAGGCGGTGATGATCCTCGATCACCGTCCGGGGAGACGTCCGCAGCACGGCGACCTTGGACCTGGGCATGCGGTGGAATCTAGCGAATCCGTGCCGAGACCCGTCGCCGGGTAGAGCCGATTCGCTAGAGTCCGCGGCCATGAAAAACCTACCGCTGCGCATCGTCCGGTTCGCACTCGTCGCCCTGATCCTCGCGCTGCCGGCGTTCCCGGCGGGCGCTCAACCCAAGGTGGAGGCAAAGAATCCGGTGGTGACCCTCGAGACCTCGCTCGGTTCGATCGTGCTCGAGCTCGACGCCAAGAAGGCCCCCATCTCGGTGGCCAACTTTCTGGCCTACGTGGACAGCGGCTTCTATGACGGCACGGTCTTCCACCGCGTGATCCCGGACTTCATGATCCAGGGGGGAGGCTTCGCGCCCGACATGACGCAGAAGCCCACCAAGGCGCCGATCAAGAACGAGGCCGACAACGGCCTCGCCAACGATTCCTGGACGATCGCGATGGCGCGCACGCCCGCGAAGGACAGCGCCACGGCGCAGTTCTTCATCAACCTGAAGGACAACGATTTCCTGAACCACGGCAGCCGGGACTTCGGCTACGCGGTCTTCGGCAAGGTGACCAGCGGCGTCGACGTCGTCAAGAAGATTGCCGCCGTGAAGACCACCACCAAGAGCGGGAACCAGAACGTGCCCGTCGAGCCGGTGGTGATCAAGTCCGCCAAGCGCAGCTAGCGTCGGGACCGCGGCGCCGTGGCCGCGCTCCACTACTTCGCCTTCGGCTCCAACCTGAACGGCGCGCGGCTGCGCGAGCGCGCCCCTTCCGCCCGCGCCCTGGGCGCGGCGCGCCTCGCGGGCTTCCGCCTCTGCCTCGACAAGCTCGCCAGCGACGGCTCGGGCAAGCTGAACCTCGCGCGCGACGCGGCGGCCTCCGTCTGGGGTGTCGCCTTCCGGATCGACCCTGCGGAGCTCGCGGCCCTCGACGGCTTCGAGCCCGGCTACACACAGATCTCGGTGTCGGTGCGCCTGCGCGACGTGGTGCCGCTCGAGGCGCGGACCTATCTCTCGGAGCAGCGCGCGCCCGGGCTGCGCCCGCAGCCCTGGTATCGGGAGCTGATCCTCGCCGGCGCGCGCGAGCACGGGCTGCCCGCCGAGTGGATCGAACGGCTCGAACGCCTGTAGCCGATCAGGGACGCCGCCAGGCGTCCGCCGGGATGAAGCGCGCTCCGGACGGGAACGGCAGGGCCTTCGCGTAGGCCGAGATGCGCGCCTCCACCGCGGCCGGATCCTCGCCGGCCAGGTTCTCCAGATACGGCAATACCGAGCGGCGCTGCGCGAAGTAGAGCTGCATCCGCTCGTTGAAGACCTGCTTGGGATTGCGGCCGCCCTGCTCGGCGTTCGGGCTCAGCGAGCCGAAGCCGAAACCCGAGCCCACGAAGCGCGGCATGCTGAAGTCGAGCACGGTGCGGTCCTCCGTCACGGGCTCCGCGTCCCCCACGAACGCGGCGAGCGCCGGCGGATCCAGCGTGAAGAACGAGAGCAGGTGGTCCGCGTCGCGGATCTCGATCAGCTCGAGATCGCGCCGCACGCGCTCCTCCTGCATCTTCTCGCGCAAGCGCTGGTAGTCGATGCGCAGGGGCTGCTTCGAGCCCACCAGCAGGATCGGGCCGTCCTCCAGCTGGCGCCACGCGGTGGCGTGCGGAAACACGTCCAGGAAGGCCCGGAACAGCATCCGCTCCTGCTCGAGCGGCGCCTCGCCCACCGGCAGCCACTGGATCAGGACGCCGTCCGGCGCGAGCCGCGCGGCCGCGTCGCGGTAGAACTCGCGCGTATACAGGTTGATGACGCCGGCGGTGAACGTCTCGGGCGGCTCCAGCTCGATCACGTCGTAGCTCCCGTCGTCGGTCAGCACGAAGTTCCGCCCGTCGTCGATCACGATGCGAACGCGCGGGTCGCTGCGGACGCCGTTGTTGGTCCAGAAGTAATCCGCGGCGTCGATCACGTGCGGGCTCAGCTCCACGCTGGTGATGCGCTCGACCGAGCCGTGGGTCGCCGCCGCCGAGAGGCTGTTACCCACGCCGAAGCAGATGTTGAGCACGCTCTTCGGGACGCCTGGGTGCAGAAGCAGCGGGAGATGCCCGAAGAAGAAGTTCCAGCGGAAGGTCCAGGTCCCGGCCGTGCCGCGCCGGTCCTCGTACACGATGTTCCGACCGGTCAAACCGTCGACGACGGCCACCGTGTCCGTGGCTCCCTCCCGGTAGAAGAGCAGTCGATCGCCGCCGGAGAGGAACGTGCGCCGGAAGAGGTCAGGAGGCATGGCGATCAGCGCCGCGGGCAGGAGCGCGCCGACGGCCAGCGCGGCCGTCACCCGCCGCAGGAGGCCGCCGGGCTCGGCGAGCACGAGGGCGGCGGCGCACGCCAGATTGACGCCCACCAGGACGATCAGGCTCGACTGCATCCCGATGCCGGGGATCAGCACGAAGCCGGTGACCAGTGAGCCGAGGATCGCGCCCAGCGTGTTGACGGCATAGACGCGGCCCACCATGTCGCCGAGGGTCGAGAGCCCGCGCGCGCAGATCGCGGTGGCGAGCGGGAGAGCCGCGCCCAGGAAGACCGTGGGCAGGAACAGGATCGAGCCGGCGCGCACGAACATGGTCACCACCGATTCGGCGAAGGACCGGATCACGATCTGGCTGGCTTCGTCCTGGGAGAGCTGGCCGAGCTGTTCGAAGGCGACGCCCGACGCGACGAAGCCGAGGCCGGCGAGCAGCTCGAGCGCGGCGAAGGCGAGCAGCGGGCGGCGGATCCGGCGCAGCCAGACCGCGTAGAGGACGCTGCCGACCGCGATTCCCATCAGGAAGGTCGCGAGCATGGTCGTGAACGCGTAGGTGGAGTTGTAGAGGTAGCGAAGCAGGGCACGCGTCCAGAGGACCTCGTAGCCGAGCGCGGCGAAGCCGGAGAGCCCGATGCAGGCGAGCACGACCCGGCGGGTCGCCGCCGGGACGCCGATCGACTCGTCGACCTCGGACGCGTCCTCCGGAGCGGCGATCGCCGGCTCGGCGCGCCCTCTCCATCCGATCACCGCCGCCGTCGCCGCGGCGGCGAGATTGGCCGCGGCCGCGAGCCTCGTCGTCCCCTCCAGTCCGAGGCGCTCGATCAGGACGAAGCCCGCGAGCAGGCAGCCGGCGATCGCGCCCAGCGTGTTGACCGCATAGAGTGTCGCCGTTCCGAGGCCGACCTGGCGGCGCGAGCGCACGAAATGGCGCACCAGCACCGGGAAGGTCCCCCCCATCAGCACCGTCGGAACGAGCACCACCAGCGACGCCAGCAGCGCGCGCCCGAAGGCGAAGACCGGATAGGAGAGGTCGAGCCGATGCAGCAGGAGGTAGGGCCAGTGCAGGCCGTCCAGCAGGGTCGGAACGGCCAGCGCGTAGAGTCCGATCCCCGCTTCCAGCGCGGCGTAGATCAGAAGCGGATTCGCCTGCCGATCGACGCGGCGCCCGAAGGCCCAGCTGCCGAAGGCGAGGCCGCCCATGAAGGCGGCCAACACCGTGGCCGCGGCGAAGGCGGTGACTCCGAAGACGAGCGAGAGTGCGCGCGTCCAGACCACCTCGTAGGCCAGCCCGGCCGCGCCGGAGACGAGGAAGACCGAGAGCACGGCGCCGCGCAGGAGCAGACTCTTCAGCAAGCAGCGCGCCCCAGCCGCCTGGCGAGCTTGCGAGCGGCCTCCAGCACCGCCTCGGGGGCAGCCGCCGTGAAGCACAGACGCAC
Source organism: Myxococcota bacterium (assembly GCA_036560145.1). GTDB lineage: Bacteria > Myxococcota_A > UBA9160 > UBA9160 > SMWR01 > DATBRV01. Next base: position 3,788 of record DATBRV010000114.1, on the reverse strand, counting down.
CCAGTTCGCGTAGGCCTCTCCGCAGGAGGGCCCCGGCGCGAGCGCGACGCCGTCGTCGAGGCAGTCCTCGAGGAAGCCCCAGATGCCGCGCGCGTCGAGATGCTCGCTCACGTCGAGGAACAGGAAGGTGCCGCCCTCGGGCGCCGCCACGCCGAGCGTCTCGGCGACACGCTCTCCGGTCTCGCGATAGCCGGCGCGCGCGCTCTCCACCCAGGCCGCGCCGTCCCGGAGCGCGCGCAGACCGGCCAGCTGCCCGGCGGTCGGCGCCGCGTAGAAGGTATGCGTCGAGATCTTGAGCGCCTGCGAGACCGCGGCCGGGGGGCCCGCCAGGTAGCCGGTGCGATGCCCCGCCATGCCGAAGGCCTTCGAGAACGAGAAGGCCGTGAGCGTGCGCTCGGGCGCGAAGCGCGCGATCGAGACGTGCTCGCCCTGGTAGACGTAGTCCTCGTAGACCTCGTCCGAGATCAGCCAGAGCCCCTCGCGCCGCGCGAACGCGGCGAGCGCCTCGAGCCAGCTCGCGGGCAGCACGCGGCCGGTCGGGTTCGACGGGGTCGAGACGTAGAGGGCGACGCTCTTCGCGGTGATCCGCTCGCGCACCGCGGCGACGGCTGCTTCGGGCGAGTCGACGCGGTCGTAGAAGGGAACCTCCACCGGCGTCGCGCGGAAGGCCTGCACGATCCCGCGGATCAGCGGCCAGAACGGCGCCAGCACAAGCACCTCTTCGCCGGGGGCCGTGCACATCCCGAGGGCGGCGCCGAGCGCCCCGGTGGCGCCGGCGGAGACCAGCACGGATTCCCGCTGGCAGGCGATGCCGTTGCGCACGCGCAGCTTCTCGACCAGCGCCGAGATCAGCTCGGGCACGCCCTGGGTCTCGCTGTAGCGGTGGAGATTCGGATGCTCCGCTTCGCGCAGATCCTCCATCCGCGAGCCGGCGAAGGGCTGTAGCCAGGTGTCGCCGACGTGCAGGGGACACACGGACGTGCGTAGATCGGCGAGCCGCGCCGCGACCGGCGAGAAGACCGCGCCGGGCATGCCGGCCACCTCGGGCGCGCAGTGGGGAGGCCGGGGCAATCGCTGCTCCTTCGCGGCGAGTCTACACGCGACGGGCTCGCCGCCGCTCGGCGAGGGCCGCGGCTCAGACCTGCTCGGCCAGGATCGCGCGGTAGCCCTCGCGGAAGGTCGGGTGGAGGAAGCGGTAGCCGCTCGCGAGCAGGCGGTCGTTGCGGCAGCGCTTGCTGGCGCGGCGTTCGCGGCCGTGCCGCTCGCCCTCGGCGCCGAGGCGCGGCTCGGCGGCGCCGAGCGCGCCGGCCAGCCAGCGCAGCACCGCCGCCTCGTCGGCCGGCTCGCAATCGACGCCCAGATAGACCGCCTCGAGCGCCTCGAGCTGCATCAGGTGGCGCAGGACGCCGGCGCAGTCGTCGCGGTGGATGCGGTTCGTGTAGTGCGGGGGGCCCGGCCGGACCACGGCCCGCCCGGCGCGCACCTGCGCGACGAGGCCGCTGCGGCGCGGGCCGTAGATGCCTCCGAATCGCACCGCGACGCCCGGCGACGGGCCGCTCGCGAGCAGCTGCTCCGCCTCGAGCAGGCGCTGGCCCCGGAAATCCACCGGCTCGGCCGGCGAGTTCTCGTCGACCCACTCGCTGTCGTGCTGCCCGTAGACCGCCGTGCTGGACGCGAACAGCACGCGGCGCGGCCGCTGGCCCTGGCGCGCGAGCGCCTCCTGGAGATTGCGCAGTCCGTCGACGTAGGCGCCGCGGTAGAGCGCGTCCTCGGCGCCGCCCGGAGAAGCCAGGTAGAAGACGAAATCGAGCGCGCCCGGCAGCCGCGCCAGGCTGGCGGGCACGCCGAGATCGGCTTCGAACGGCTCGACGCCCGCGGGCAGCCGCAACGCATGCCGGCGCAGACCGTAAACGGTGTGCCCCTGGGACGACAGCAGCGAACCGAGCGCCGCTCCCACGTAGCCGCAGCCGGCGATCAGACAGCGATGCATTCCGCCGTGCTCCTCTCCCCGGCGCTCCCCGAGCCGAGGGTATACTCGCGCCGATGCGCCCGCTCATCGGCATCTCGCAGTGTCTGGACGAGCGGGGCCGCTGGCATCCCACACGCGAGTACACGTACCTGGACACCTCGTACGCGGGCGCGCTGGCGCTCGCCGGCGCGGCGCCGATCCTGCTGCCGCTCCAGGACGACGTGAGCGCGATCACGCAGCGGCTCGACGGGCTGCTGATCCCGGGCGGCGACGACTTCCCGCCGCCGCAGGCCTATCCGCCCGAGGTCCGTTTCGAGCTGGTCCCGCCCCGCCAGCTCGCCTTCGACCGCGCCCTGCTCGCCGCCGCGCGCGAGCGCGGGCTGCCCGTGCTCGGGATCTGCTACGGCATGCAGCTGCTCGCGGTGCAGAGCGGAGGCAGGCTGGTCTACGACATCCCGAGCGACCTCCCGCGCGCGGGCCCCCACCGGCTCCCGGAGCCGGGCGGCCTGCATGGCCTCGCCCTCGAGCCGGGATCTCGGCTCGCGCGCCTGCTCGGCGCCGCCCCCGGGCCCGTGAACAGCCAGCATCACCAGGCCGTCGCCGAGGTCGGGCCCGGGCAGCGGGTCAGCGCGCGCGCGGAGGACGGCCTGATCGAGGCGATCGAGAGCGAGGACGCGGCGTTCTGCATCGGCGTGCAGTGGCACCCGGAACGCATGCAGGGCCCCCACCACGAGCGGCTCTTCGCGGGCTTCATCGAGGCCTGTCGGACGCGCGCCCGTGGTGGCGGCTGAACCGGCGCGGAATACTACGCCCATGCTCCGCCGGGCCTTCTCCGCGCTCTTCTGGGCCTTCCTGGTGCTGAGCTCGTTCCTGATGTTTCCGATCGCGCTGCTGGTCTGGGCGCTGACGGCGCCTTTCGATCCCAGGCTCCGGCTGCTGCACCGCTTCACCTGCTTCTGGGGGTCGCTCTACACCTGGATGAATCCCGCCTGGCCGGTGCGACTCGTCGGGCGCGAGAAGATCCGCGACGGCGTCACCTACGTGATGGTCGCGAACCACCAATCGCTGCTCGACATCCTGGTGCTCTTCCGGGTCTTCGCGCACTTCAAGTGGGTCTCGAAGATCGAGAACTTCCGGATTCCGCTGATCGGCTGGAACATGTCGCTCAACCGCTACATCAAGCTCAAGCGCGGCGACCGCGCCAGCGTGATCCGGATGATGCAGGAGTGCCAGGCGACGCTCGCCAGCGGCAACTCGATCATGATGTTTCCGGAGGGCACGCGCTCGCCCGACGGCCGCCTGCGCGCCTTCAAGACCGGCGCATTCGAGCTGGCGAAGGCGGCGGGCACGCCGATCCTCCCGATCCTCGTGGAGGGCACCGCGGACGCGCTGCCGAAGCGTGGCTTCGTGCTCCAGGGTCGACACCAGATCCGGATCACGATCCTCGACGAGGTGCCGCCGGAATCCTTCGCCGGCGAATCCGTCGAGGACCTCACCGCGCGCATGCGGGAGCTGTTCGCGAAACGCCTCGAGCCGGTCGCGCCGACGCGCTAGCGAAGGGTCGTCCCGAAGCCTTGGCGCAGGGTCGTCCCGGAGCGTTCGCTCAGGGTCGTCCCGGCGCGGCGAAGGCGCGCAGGATGCCGGGCGCGAGCGGCGTCGCCGGCGGCTGGTGCCCCCAGGTGCTCGGGACGTCGTAGTCGGCGACGACCCAGCTGGCGTCGTCGACGAGCCGCCCGCCGAAGCCGTACTCGATCTCGAAGCCCGACGGTGAGCGCACGTAGAAGGACGTCATTTCATCATTCGGGTGTTGGCCGAGATC
>DATBRV010000113.1:0-9555 GCA_036560145.1 Myxococcota bacterium | reverse complement strand
CCCGAACCCGCCCGTCGGGGCGGTGGTGTTTCGCGGCGATCGCGTGCTGGGCGCCGGCGCTACGCGCAACGTCGGCGGACCGCACGCGGAGGTGGTGGCGATCCGCCGCGCGCAGCGCCGGCACGGCGCGCGCGCGCTGCGGGGCGCCTCGATCGCCGTGACGCTCGAGCCCTGCGACCACCACGGCCGCACGGCGCCCTGCACCGCGCTGCTGATCGAGTCCGGCCTGCGCCGGGTGCTGGTCGGCCACGTGGATCCCCACCCGACGGTCTCGGGCCGCGGCCTGGCCCGGCTGCGCCGCGCCGGGCTGGCGGTGACGCTCGGCGTGCTCGAGCGGGAATGCCGGGAGCAGCACCGCGGCTTCCTGTCCGTCTGTGCGCGCGGGAGGCCCTTCGTCGCGCTCAAGCTGGCCAGCTCGCTCGACGGCCGGATCGCGCTCGCGAGCGGCCAGTCGCGCTGGATCACCGGGCCCGAGGCGCGCGCGGTCGTGCACCGCCTGCGCGCGCAGGCGGACGCCGTGATGGTCGGCTCCGGGACGGCGCTGGCCGACGATCCCGAGCTGACGGCGCGCCGCGGCGATCGCGTGCTGCGTCGCCCGCTGCGCATCCTGGTCGATTCCGCGCTCCGCGTTCCGCCCGGCGCGCGCCTCTACCAAGCCCGCAGCGCGGGCGCGGAGCGATCCAAAGGCGAGCGGAGTTCACCCGAGCGGGGCGGAGGCGGCGGAACCTGGGTACTCTGCTCCGCCGGTGCCGCGGCGGCGCGGCGGCGACGCGTCGCGGCGGGGGGAGCGCGCCTGATCGAGGTTCCGGTCCGGCGAGGCCGCCTCGACTTGCGGCGCGGTCTCGCGCTGCTGGCCAGGGCCGGCGTCACCGACCTGCTCGTCGAGGGCGGCGGCGGGCTGGCGGCGGCGCTGCTGCGCGAGGGTCTGGTGGACGAGCTGCACTGGTTCGTGTCGCCGCGGCTGCTCGGCGGAGATGGCAAGGCCGCGCTCGGCCCGCTGGGGCTGGCTTCGCTGTCGCGGGCGCGCCGTCTCGCCGGCTGGCGGGTCCGGCGCGTCGGCGAGGATCTCTACGTCCGCGGCGCTCTCGCCGGGGAGGGCGGATGAGGAATTGGGAGAGCTCGACCGACGCGCGCAATCTGCGGATTGCCGTGGTGGTGTCGCGCTTCAACCATCTGGTGTCGGTGAAGCTCCTCGAGGGCTGCCACGAGCGCCTGCTCGAGCGCGGCGCGCGGCCCGACGACATCCACGTCGCCTGGGTGCCGGGAGCCTTCGAGATTCCCCACGCCGCGCGCGTGCTCGCGACCACCGGCCGCTACGACGCGATCGCGGCCCTGGGCGTGGTGATCCGCGGCGGAACCCCGCACTTCGAATACGTGTGCCGCGCCGTCACCGACGGGGTGCGCGAGGTGACGCGCGACACCGGCGTGCCGGTCGCGTTCGGCGTGCTCACGGTCGACGATCTCGACCAGGCGCTGGCGCGGGCCGGCGGCTCCGAGGGCAACAAGGGCGCCGAGGCGGCGCTCGCGGCGATCGAGATGGCGCGCCTGGCGCCGCGTCTGCGCCGCCCGCCGTCGGCGCCCGCGCGGCGGGGCCGCGCCCCGCGGACGCGACGGCCGAGATGAAGCGCGTGCGCGCCTATCGGCACCAGTCGCGCCAGGTGGCCTTGCAGGTCCTCTACGCCGTCGACGTCGTGGATCGGCTGCGCTCCAGCGCCTCGCCGAGCGAGGAGGAGACCTTCGAGAACGTCGCCACGAATTTCGACCTTCCCGAGGGAGCGCGTGCCTTCGCCAAGCAGCTGGTCGCGGGGGTGAGTGCGCACCGCGACGCCCTCGACGCGCGGATCGGCGAGCACGCCAGGAACTGGCGGCTCTCGCGGATGGCGGCGGTCGACCGCAACGTGCTGAGGCTCGCCGTCTACGAGCTCGAGCATGGCGACACGCCGGCCTCCGTGATCCTCGACGAAGCCGTCGAGCTGGCGCGCCGCTTCGGCGACGATCCCTCGCCGGCCTTCGTGAACGGCGTGCTGGACGCGGTGGCGCGCAGCGTGCGCGGGGCCGAGCTGGACGCGGCGCCGCGCACGCCGCGCACCCGGCGCCCGGCGCGCGAGCCGGGCTCGTGAGCGCCGCGCTTGCGATCGAGCTCGAGACGGGCCCGATCGAGCGCGCGCGCGCCGATCTCGCGATCGTCTGCTTCGCCAGCACGGATCGCCCCCTGCGCGGAGCGGCGGGCCGGGCCGATTGGCGGCTGTGCGGCCGGCTCTCGAAGCTGATCGCGCAGGGGCGGGTCGCGGGCCATGCCGGCGAGGCCGTCCTGCTTCCCGGGGGCGGCGGCCTACGCGCCCCGCTGCTGCTCGCGCTGGGCCTGGGGCCCGGGGCCTCGCTCGGGCCGGCCGCCGCGGCCGCCTTCGCCCGCGATGCGGTGGCCCGGGGCCTCGCGCTGCGGGCGTCGACGCTCGCGCTCGCGCTGCCTCCCGGGGAGCTCGGCGATCTCGCCCTGCGCCTGCGCCTGGAGGCGGTCGTGACCGGGGCCGGGGACGCCCTGGCGGCGCGCCGGGAGAGCCGGCCCGTGACCCTGCTGCTGGTGGCCGCCCGGGAGGACGGCTCGCGCGTGCTCGAGGTGCTGCGCGCCGTTCGGCCTCCCGGATTCCCGTCTGGCGTGGCGCTGCGCCTGCCGGGCGCCCCGGTGCGCCGGGCCGCGGCCCTGCCCGCCGCCCCGCGCGGCGATTCGGGCCTCCGGCCGACTCCCTTCAAGTAACCGTCGCGCTGGCCGATCCAGTCTCTCGCAGGCGGTGCAAGATCGGGCGACGTGCGCCCGTCGCTGCTCGGGAAACTCGGGGGGCGGGCGCCCCTGGCGGGGATTGGAATGAGCCTGGTGGGAAGCCTCGAGGACCTGGGACTCGGGGACATCCTTCAGATCGTGAGCCTGTCCCGCAAATCCGGACTGCTGGTCTTGCGCTCCGATGCCGGCGAGGGCCGCATCGTGCTGCACGATGGGCAGGTGCGCGCCGCCTTCGTGAAGGGCGAGCCCGAGGATCTCCAGGCCCTGCTGGTCGGCGGCGGCTTCGTCGCGGCGGAGGCTTTCGAAGCCGCGCGCGAGCGGGCCCGCGAGAGCGGGCTGTCGCTCGACGCGACGCTCGAGAGCGAGGCCGGGATCGCCGCCGAGCGCGTCGACTCGCTGCGCCGCGAGCACGTCGAGCGCGCCGTGCTGCGCATGTTCACCTGGCGCGCGGGTCAGTTCAGCTTCGAGGTACGCGACGAGCTGGAGGCGCGCGACCTCGAGCTCTCGCTGCCGACGGGCATCAACGCCCAGTACCTGACGATGGAGGCGTCGCGGCTGCGCGACGAGACGGGCGGCCCTGCGCCGGCCGCCGCGCCGGCGCGCGCGGACCAGGAGCCCGAGGTCGAGCCGGACGAAGACCCGGTCTTCAGCGGCGAGGATCCGAACGCGGAGGCGCGCAGCCGGGAGCCCGCGGCCGCCGATCCGGCGCCGGCGGAAGCGGCGCGGGAAGCGCTGGCGGTCGCCACCGCGCAGCGCGTCGAGCGCTCGATCCCCGAGGAGCTGCCCGCGGCGCCGCTCGCGAGTCTGCCCGCGAGCGGCGCGGCCGCCAGCCTGATCGTGATCGATCCCGATCTCCAGGCGCTCGAGTAGGTGAAGACGGTGCTGGCGGGCCGCTTCGAGCGGATCCACATCTTCCAGCGATCCGACGCCGGGGTGGCGCGCATCCGCCAATACCTCGGGCGCGCCGAGCGCCCGCTGGTGCTGCTCTCGACCCGGGCGGGGGGCGACCCGCTCTCGGGCGCCGCGGACGCGGGCGAGCTGGTGCGCCGCCTCAAGCTGCTGGCCCCGCAGATGGCGATCCTCTGGCTCAAGGACCGCGGCGCCGAGCCGCCGATCGGGGGCGAGACGGCCGACGGCGTGGTCGCGCGGCCGCCCGTGCGCCGCCTCACGAACCGCGCCGGCTGGGCGGAGCTGGAGGCCGAAGCCGCGTCGCTCCGGATGCAGCTGTCGCCGTGGACGCAGCCGTCCGCGGGCCCGGCGCAGCCCCCGCCAGCCGCGGCTCCCCAGCCGGCCGGCGCGAAGCGCGGGGGAACCTCGATGCAGCGGCTCAAGCAGGTCAGCGCGCGCTTGCGAGACCCGGCCACGCGAGGCGACGTGCTTTCGCTCGTCATAGAGTTTGCCGCGGAGACCTTCTCGCGCGTGGCGATGTTCATGCTGCGCGACGACGTCATCGTCGGGATGGCGCAGTCCGGCCTGGCCAGGGCGGGAGGCCCAGACGACGACGGGCTGCGCCGGCTGCGCATGCCGGCGAACGACTCGGCGTGGCTGCGCACCGCGATCGCGAGCGGCGAGGCGGTGCAGGCGCCGCCGTCGGACGCCGGCGACCGTCGCCTGGTCGCGATGCTCGGCTCGGGGGTCCCGAAGGAGGCGTACGTCGCTCCGATCCACAGCGGCAGCCGCGTGGCGGCCCTGCTCTACGCCGACGACCTCCCCGAGGGCAGGCCGCTGGGCGACACCACCGCCCTCGCGATCGTGCTCCACGAGGCCGGCCTCGCCCTCGACCGCGCCCTGCTCGAACGGGCCCTCGCCGAGGCGAACTAGCCGGCCTTGGTGAACTTCGCTCGCCTTCGGCTCGCTGCGCGCCGCGCGAGGACGCGCGGCTTGCAAGACCTGCAAGCAGCCGCGTGGCCTCGATCGCGAGGCAGGCAAGCGGGCCTCCGCCCGCGCGCAGCGAGCCGAAGGCGAGCGTAGTTCACGCAAACCGGCGGCTAGGCGGCGGAAGTACGCAGCTCGCCTCAAGTAACTGCGCGTCCGGGTCGATACGGCTAGCGGCCCGGTTTCATTGCGTTTCCGGGCAGGAGGGGCCGGTGCAGCGGATCCTGATCGTGGAAGATTCGCCGACCATGCGGGCGCTCCTGGTGTCCGCGCTGGAGGCGCTCGACCGCCCCGTCAAGATCACGGAGGTGGCGAGCGGCTTCGAGGCCCTGCGCGAGCTCCCGCGCGTCGCCTACGACCTGATCCTCACCGACATCAACATGCCCGACATCAACGGACTCGAGTTGGTGTCGTTCGTCAAGAACAACGCCGCCTTCCGCTCGATCCCGCTGGTGATCGTCTCGACCGAGGGATCCGAGCGCGATCGCGACAAGGGACTGCGTCTCGGGGCCGACGCATATCTGGTGAAACCCTTCGCTCCGGAGGCGCTGCAGCAGATCGCGCACGACCTGCTCGATCGCTCCCGGCGGCGCGGTTAGTGCGACATGGCCCAACGACCCCGCAAGGGCCGTCGCGGCAGCAAGACGGACCAGGAGTTCGTCTCCGAGGCCGAGGAGATCCTCGACCGCATGCGCCAGGACCTCGCCGACCTGAACGAGGAGCGGGTCGCCGGCGACGACGTGGATCCCGAGGTCGTGAACCGCCTGTTCCGCTCGGCGCACTCGCTCAAGGGCCTGGCGGGGCTGTTCGGCTTCGATCCGATCCAGGATCTCGCGCACCGCGTCGAGGACATCCTCGACGGGCTGCGGCTCGGCCGGGTCCGGCTCCAGCTGCCGGTGGTGGCGCTGATCGACGAGGCCGTGCACCTGTTCGCGGGCCTGCTCGAGCAGATCGGCAACCCGGACGAGCTGGCCGCCGCGGTCGAGACGATCGGCCAGCTCGCGGAGCGCATCCAGGCGGCGCGCGAGGCGCCCGCCGTCGAATCGGAATTCGGCGAGCTCGCGCTCGACCCCTCGCTGCTGCGCGCGCTCACCGAATACGAAGAGCATCGCCTGCGCGAGAACATCCGGCGCGGGCGACACATCTGCCTGATCGACGCGACCTTCGAGATCATCTCGTTCGAGGAAGGCCTCTCCCGGCTCACGTCCGCGATCCGCGAGGTGGGCGAGGTGCTCTCGACGCTCCCGGCGCCGGGCGAAGCGCCGGAGGCGCAGATCCGCTTCTCGCTGCTGGTGGCTTCCGACGCCCCGGCCAGCGAGGTGGTGAGCCGGCTCGGGCTGCCCGGCGGCGCGGTCCGCCTGGTGCGGGCGGGCGCGGCCGCCGCGCTGGCCGCGAAGGCCCCGGCGGGGTCGGCGGCGCCGACGGCGCACGGACCGGCGGCCGAGGCCGACGAGGACGCGGGCCTCGCCCACCGCGACGGCGCCGAGGCCGGCGAGCCCGAATCGCTCAAGTCGATCAGCGACACCGTGCGGGTCGACATCCACAAGCTCGACGAGCTGATGAACCTGGTCGGCGAGCTGGTGATCCAGCGCGGCGCGATCGGCGAGCTGGTGACGCGGCTCTCCGCGGACGCCGCCACCGCGCGCATCGGCAGCGACTTCGCGAAGGTCCACAAGGCGCTCGACCGCAAGCTGCGCGAGCTCCAGTCCGCGGTGCTCGACGTGCGGATGGTCCCCCTCTCGCAGGTCTTCGAGAAGGTCTCGCGCGTGGTGCGCCGGCTGCGCTCCGACCTCGGGAAGGACGTGCGGCTCGAGCTGCGGGGCGCCGACACCGAGCTCGACAAGCTGATCGTCGAGGAGCTGGTCGACCCGCTCATGCACGTGGTCCGCAACGCGCTCGACCATGCCATCGAGCCGCGCGAGGAGCGGATCGCGGGAGGCAAGGATCCCGAGGGCCGGATCCGCATCGAGGCCTTCCAGCGCGGCAATCACGTCGTGATCGCCGTCTCCGACGACGGCCGGGGGATCGACACCGCCAGCCTGCGTTCGCTGGCCGAGGCGCGGGGCGTGATCCAGTCGGGCGCGACGCTCTCGGAGCGGGAGGCGCTCGACCTGATCTTCATGCCCGGCATCTCGACCCGCAGCGAGGTCACGGAGACGAGCGGGCGCGGCGTGGGCATGGACGTGGTCCACACCAACCTGACGGCGTTGGGCGGAGTCGTCGACGTCGATTCCACGCCCGGCCGCGGCACCACGATCGCGATGACGCTGCCGATCACGCTCGCCATCATCCAGTCGCTGATCGTGGTGGTGGCCCGTCAGCGCTTCGCGATCCCGCTCAATGCCGTGCACGAGACGCTTTTGATCGCCGGCGAAGAGATCCAGCGCAGCGAGGGCCGCGAGCTGCTCAACCTGCGCGGCGAGGCGTTGCCGCTGCTGCGGCTGGCCGCCGAGTTCGATCTGCCCGCGCCGCCGCCCGACGCCAAGCCCTACGTGGTCGTGATCGGCCTGGGCGAGTCCCGGATGGGGCTGCTGGTCGACCGGCTCGACGGGCAGCAGGACACCGTGATCAAGCCGATCCAGGGCCCGATTCCGGCGGTGCGCGGGATCGCGGGCGCGACCGAGCTCGGCGATCAGGACCCCGTGCTCGTGCTCGACGTGTCGGCGCTGCTCGCGGACTGCGGCCGCCGCCGGGACGCGTCATGAGCGCGCCGCAGAGCGAAGCCGGGGCCGCGGCGCCGCGCTGGCAGGATCTCGCGCGCCGCGCCGCCGAGCGCCGCAACGCCGAGGTCGAGAGCGTCGCGGTGCGAAAGCTCCTCACGTTCGTCCTGGACGGCTCCCCCTACGCCGTGCCGGTCGAGCGCGTGCGCGAGATCGTGCGGGTCCGGCCGATCACGCCGATTCCCCGCGTTCCCGGCGACGTCTGCGGCGTGATCTCGCTGCGCGGCGAGATCCTGGAGGTGATCGACCTGCGCCTGCGCTTGCGGCTGAGCGCCCCGCCGAGCGGGCGCGCGAGCCGGATCATCGTCGTGCACGCGGCCGACGGCGGCGTCGCGGGGCTGCTGGTCGACGGCGTGACCGAGGTGCTCCCCGTCCCCGAGGACGCCCTGCGGCCCGCCGCGGGGACCGAGACCGGCAACGTCGAGACGCTCTGCGTCCGCGGCGATCGCTTCATCTCCCTGATCGATCTGGAACGGGTGCTGCGCTTCGATGCACAACACTGACGCCGGAATCATCGGGGAGAACTCCGTGACCCTCGGCTGCTTCGAGGTCGCAGGGCACACCTACGCGATCGACGTCGCGCAGGTGCGCGAAGTCGTGCGCTGGCAGTCCGTGACGCCGCTGCCCAATTCGCCCTCGCTGATCGAAGGCGTGATCGACCTGCGCGGAGCCGTGGTTCCGGTGGTGGACCTGGGCCGGGCGCTGGGAGGCGCGCCGGCCGCGCCGGGCCAGCGAACGCGCATCGCGGTCACCGAGGTGGACGGGCTGGTGATGGGCCTCGCGGTCGACGCCGCGGTCGAGGTGCTCTCGGTGGACGTCTCGAACCTCGAGGATCCGCCCCTGCTCGCGACCCAGACCGGCTACGACGTGACGCGCGCGGTGGTCCGCCGCCCGGGCTCGGAGCCGATCCTGGTGCTCTCGCTCGAACACGTGCTGGAAGGCGTCTATCGCTCTGCGCTCTCCGCGAAGGAGGCCGAGGAATGACGCCGTCCGCGCTGCCGACGGGTCGCGGCCTGCTGTGGCGCATGCACGCGCTCACGGTGCTGATCCCGCTTCCGGCCCTCGCCGTGCTGCTCGCCTGCCTGTTCACCCTGCTCGAGCTCACGCGCGAGCAGTGGCTGTGGTTCGTCGGCGCGGTGGCGATCTACACCGCCGTCTTCACGGGCCCGATCATGGCGTACCAGCGCCGCTCGGTGACCCCGATCGTCGCCTGGCTCGATCGCCGCGAGCAGCGCGATCTGCCGGCGGAGGCGGTGCAGGCCGCCTTCGCGGCCAGCATGCGCTTCCCGTTCCGCAGCGCCGTGATCGGCGTCCTCAACTGGCTGGTTCCGACCTGGCTGATCTGCACGGCGATGGAGCTGCGCTGGGACCGCTGGGGCTTCTTCGACACCGCCGTGGTCCAGTTCTCGGGGCTCGCGGCGGGCTTCCTCGCCGGCAGCTTCCTGGTCTTCCTGTGCAAGCTCATGATCGCTCCGATCCGGAACGCGCTCGCGGTCGCGATCCCAGATCCCTCCGTGCGGCGCTCGCTGGTGGTCCCGGTGCCGATGCGCTCGAAGCTGCTGGTGTGCGTGACCGGCGTGACGATCATGCCCGTGATCTTCGCGGTGTTGCTCGCCCACAGCGAGGCGACGCGCGCGCTGCGGGACTTCACGATCGGCTGGCAGGAAGGCGTGCTCGACGCGGCGCGCGCCCGGCTCGACGCTGGAGCGCTGCCGACGGAGCTCGCTGGGGCCCCGGGCGCCGCGCAGATCCCGGTGCCGATCGAGGTCGGGATCATCGACCTGGCGGCTCCGGGCGCGGGCGCGGTGGGCGGCGAGCTCGAGGCCGACATCGTCGCGAGCCTCCAGCAGGCGATCGCCGATGGGCATGCGAGCGGCGACAGCGCCAGGCTGCGCGCCGCTCAGGTCTTCGCCTGGCGAGCGCTGCCGGACGGGCGGATCCTGATCGCGCTCTCTCCCGCGGACCGGCTCCAGCTGGATCAGTCGATGCTCTGGACCGTCTTCTCGCTGTTGCTGCTGGTGTCGACCGGCTCGGCGGTGTCGCTGGCCTGGTTGCTGGCGCAGGACGTGAGCCGGGCGACGGCGGCGCTGCGGGGGGAGGCGGAGCGGCTGTCGTCGGGGGACCTGAGGCGGGGGGAGGTGTACGAATCGGAGGACGAGCTGGGGGAGCTGTCGCGATCGT
>DATBRV010000112.1:0-133675 GCA_036560145.1 Myxococcota bacterium | reverse complement strand
CCAGCGATCGAAGCGCTCGCGACGGCCGATCGTGAAGTCGTCGGTGCGACCCGCGAGGAAGTCGAGGAAGCTCCGCGTCTGCTCGTTGACGCCGAGGCGCGGGCGCATGCGCTCCACATAGTCTTCGAGCTCGCTGACGGTCTCGGGAACACAGTCGGCGCCGCCCATGCGCCCGATCAGCGCCTGTTCGGCGAGGTAGCGGTTCTTCTCGAGGACGCCGAGGGGCCGGCGGTAGCGGTCGAACGCGTTCATCACCGCCCACGGAATGCAGGTGTGGACCCAGGCGATCAGCTCCGGATCGAGCGCCTGGTAGGCGACGCCGTCGGCTCGCGTTCCCCGGACGCGAGCGTGCACGTTCCTCACGCCCTCGATCACGCGCGTGGCGGCGGGCGTGCTGCCGAAGGTGGTGCGCAGGACATAGCCGAGCGTGTTGCGCGCGCGGCGCAGCGGCTCGGTTCGGTATGAGGACTGCGTGAAGACGCCCGCCATCACCGATGGATGCAGCACCTCCATCAGGATCGCGCCGGTTCCCCCGACCACGAGGCTCGCGAGGTCGCCGTGGATCTCCCAGGAGAGGCTCCCGGGGCCGCCGGCCAGGCCGGGGTCGCCCGGCTCGCCGTCGTAGATGGCCGGCTCGTCGTGCCGGCCTCCGGCGGTCTCGAGCTGCGCGAGCAGGCTGCCTCGAAAGCGGTCGAGCACGCGCACCTCCGCCATCTCCGGGCTCCAGAGTAATCCAAGTAACTGCTAAGATTGCTCGGATTCGCCCGGAAGCCGGAGCCGCCCGTGACGGACGCCCTGAAGGCAGCCGATTTCGCACCGAAAAAGCGCCCTTCCCAGCGGCGCTCGCGGGAGACGTTCGAGGCTCTGGTGGAGGCCTGTACTGGGCTTCTGCCCGAGCGCGGCTACGCCGGCACCACCACCAATCACATCGCGGAGCGAGCCGGCGTGAACGTCGCTTCGCTCTACGAGTACTTCCCGGGCAAGGACGCGATCGTGGCGCAGGTCGCCGAGCGCATGGTGGACCGCGTCCTGCGCCGGCTCGCCGAGGGGCTGCCGCGCGTGACGGCGGCCGGCGAGGCGGGCGCGGTGCGCCGCTGGATCGACCTGATCCACGCCACGGTGGCGCGCGAGAAAAAGCTGGTTTCCGTCTTCGTGCATCAGGTCCCCTACACCAACCAGCTCGAGCCGATCCAGGCGATCGGGCCGCGGCTGCTCCAGTTCTCGCAGCAGGTGCGCGCGGGCGCCGGCGGCTTCGTGCGCGCCGATTTCTCGGACGCCTCGCTGCACCTGCTGATCAACCTGGTCGCCTCGACCATCATGCAGTGCGTCCTCGACCCGCCGCGGGACGTCTCGCGCCGGGCGCTGCTCGACGAGCTGGCCCGCCGCGTCGAAGACTGGATCCGGGATTGAGGGGCGCCGTGACGCGGCGCCCCGGACGTGCCATGCTGGGCCCGATGCAGCGATCGATCGCGCTCGGACTCTTCGCCGCGGCGGCCCTCCTCGCGGGCGCGGCCGCGCCGGCTGGCGACGAGATTCCGGCCGCGGTGCAAAGCGCCGTGGATGCGCCCGACCGCAGCGCCGAGGATCGCGCCCTCGACGCGGGCCGCCAGCCGGCTCGCACCCTCGCGTTCTTCGGGATCCGGCCCGGCATGCGGGTGGCGGAGCTCGGATCGGGCGGCGGCTACACGAGCGAGCTGCTGGCCCGCGTGGTCGGGCCGACGGGCCGGGTCTACGGGCAGAACCCGCAGTGGATCCTGGAGCGCTTCGCCGAGGCGCCCTGGTCGGCTCGTCTCGCGAAGCCGGGCATGCAGCAGGTGGTGAGGCTCGACCGCAACTTCGACGATCCGTTCCCCGCCGACGTCGTCGATCTCGACGCCGTGCTGATCGTGCTGCTCTACCACGACACCGTCTGGCAGAAGGTCGATCGCGAGAAGATGAACCGCGCCGTCTACCGGGCGCTGAAGCCCGGCGGCGTCTACGGCATCGTCGATCACAGCGCGAAGGCGGGAACCGGCGTGGCCGACGTGGAGACCCTGCACCGGATCGACGAGCCCGTGGTGCTGCGCGAGGTCGAAGCCGCGGGCTTCCGGCTGGCCGCGGAGGGCGATTTCCTGCGCAACCCGCAGGACGCGCGCGATTGGAGCCCCTCGCCGCGCGTGGCGGGCGAGCGGCGCGGCACGAGCGACCGGTTCGTCCTGAAGTTCGTCAAGCCCGAGGCGACGCGCGACAAGGCCGACTGAAGCGCCCGCGTCTGCGCCGCGCGCTGCGCGACGAGCTGAACGCGAGCGAGATGCTCGGCTCCGGCAAGTGGGAGGCGTCGGCAGGCTCCGCGCCTCCAGCATCGACGAAGTCGTCCCCCAGCGAATAGGCGAGCTTGCGATCGGGGGCGTAGCGCAGCGGCGCGCCGGCGAAGCGATCCTGCGGCATCTCGGGCAGGTACGTCGGGACGAGATCCTCGAGTCGTTCCGGAAGCCGGTCGTTTGCGTCCCAATAGGCCTTGGCGCCGATCAGGGTCTCGAGCAGGGCGATCTTCGTCTCGAGCAGACAGCGCTTCTGATCGAAGCGATCGAAGTTCGGCGTGGCGATCTCCAGGATGATTCCGCCCACCGGGTTCGGTGAAACGATGGCCTTGGCGAGCCTGAGCTGCCGCTCGTCGCGACTGGGCGGCGGGCCGTAAGCGTCCCTACAGGCGAGGGCCGAACGCTGCTGGCGCCCGCGGTACTGGTCCGCCACGCGCGCGATGGTTCGGATCGGCTGAAAGAGGTAGTCGGCGGGAATCAGCTTCCAGGCCCACTCCATCGCCGTGCCGTGCTCGTCGGTCGAACTCATCTGGGCATCGTCGAGTCTGATTTCGAGCAAGGAGCTTCGAATGAATCGGTATTCGCCGGCCCACATGCGGCTCCAATCGTCAGGCGTCCAGCGCTCCGCCCTCAACCGAGACACGAGTGCATGGGCGCTGCCGGAGTCGAGGCGAGCTTCACGAACGATTGGTTCGAGATCCGCGATGCTGATGCCTTGCTCGGAGGTCGCGAACATCATGCCGAGCAGATTGATGCCCTCGGCGCCGCTCAGCTTGCGTCCGACGCGCATACCGAGCAATCCGTGCTCGATTGCGCCCAGCTGGTCTCCACGGGCCAATCGGATGCGTGCATCGGCACCAACCAGCTTGAGGAGGCGTTGCACCGACATGAACGCCTCGAAGGCAGGATCGATTCGGCTCCCGCTGTCGCTCGCTGGAAGCTGGAAGTCCGCCGAGTCGAGACCGCGCCGAAGAGCCGCCAGCGCCGGCGCGTTCTTCGCGAGCATCTCGCGTACCCAGGTGGGATCCGAGGATTGTCCGGCCCGAATGGCTTTCAAGCGATCGTCGGCGTCGGACGGCCAGGCGAGCCGCTCCGAAGCGGCCACGAAATGATCGAAGCCATTGGTCCCCGACATGAGCGGTGGCCTCGTCGCCGCGAGGTCGGAGTCGTCGAGGGAAGCCAGATCGGTCCGATGCGTGGCGATCCAACACGGGATCACCACCAGCGGGATGGCGACCAACAGAGCCACGGCGATCGCAATGCGGCGGAGCACGAGGTTCCAATCGGCTGAACGCGCAGCATGGTGTAGAGAGCCGTACGGTGCCTCCAGACGGAACTGGGTCCCAAGCAGATCTCAGCCGCCGCGGATCTCCGCCCGCCACACCGGATCGACGAGTTCGTGGTGCGGCGCGCGGCCGTAATTCTACCCCTGGGCTTTCGAGATTTTCGTGTGTCGCGGAAGCCGGAATCGGTAGAATGCGCGGCGTGCCACGCACCCTTCACTCGAGGAGGTCGGCTCGATGCGCGGATGGCTCGCTCTCGGGATCCTCTCGTTGCTGCTGTCGGCACAGACCGCCCGGGCCGACAGCATCCGGCTCGACGTCCTGACGCCCGGCGACCGGCTGCTGGTGCGGGATTTCGACGACGACCTCGACTGGCTGTCGTTCGTGGCGACTTCGTCCGGGATTCCCGGTCACCCTCCCCTCGACACCTGGCTGAATCCGCAGAGTCCCTGGCGTTACGCCACGCCCGCCGAGGTCTGCGCACGGCTCGTGCGCCTGGGGGCGGCTCCCTCCCCGTGCCCGGGCTACACCGAGAGCGGTCTCACGGCGGACGCCGTGAGCCGGGCGCAACGCGCCTTCGGCGTCACCCTCTATTGGAACCAGCCCGCGGCGCCGCTGCTCTGGATCGGATCGGTCGGCGTGCTGCGGCCGGTGGGAGAACCGGAGTCGCTGGTGGCGCTGGTCTCCACCGATCAGGGCGCCGGTCCGGCGCTCGTGTCGGGAGTCGTGTCGGCCGTCGGCGATCCCTTCCTGCCATGGGGTCACGGCCTGGTGCGGCCTCGCCCTCCCGCGGATTGGGCGCAGCTGCCGCCGTCGTCGCGTCAGCCCGCGGCGCTCGAGCCGGGCCCTCCGTTTCAGATGGGCTCCTTCCCGTACCGCGTCGACGACGGAAATGGTGGCGTCGTCGAGCAGGGTGTGACGTTCCGCGTCTGGGCGCCGAATTCGCACTCGGTCGCCGTGCTCGACGTGGCGGCGATGGGCGAGAACGGCCTCTTCGACCCCGGCGACGCGGACACCGGCTGGACCGCGTACCTCGCGTGCCAGGACACCGGCGAGACCGCCGAGTGTCCGTCCGGCACCCGCCCCGAACACTGCCCGTGCCTGAGCGGGATCTGGTCGGGCGACGTGCCCGGAGCCTGGGTCGGCGATCGCTACACCTATCTCACCGCGGCGGACTCTGAAGGCACTCCGGTGATCCGCCGCGATCCGCGCGCGTTGCTCGCCGAGGGCAGCTTCCACGACACCCAGGCCAGCGTCGTCTACGACCGCTTCGAGGCGCTCAATCCACAGCCGCACGTCTGGACCGACGGCTATTTCATCCGCCCTCGCCAGCGCGAGATGGTGCTGATCCACGGCGTGCTTCCCTTCCTCGCCCCGGGAGGCAGCTTCGACGACGCGATCGTCGAGCTCGAGCAGCTGCGCGAGCTCGGCGCGAACGCCCTCCAGCTCGAGCCGCTGACCGAGCATCCGACCCAGGACACGCCGCTCTACGACCCATTCAATCCCCCCTCCTACGGCCTTCAGGATCCGCAGTGGAACAACGCCTACGTGGTGGGAGATCCGTTCACGGTGGAGGGTTCCTTCGGAGGGCCGGGCGCCTACAAGCGCTTCGTCGACGCTGCGCATGGGCTCGGAATCGCCGTCCAACACGAGGTCAAGCTGAACTTCTGGAACGACATCAGGAGCAGCACCCTGATCCGATTCGACGGTTGGTCCTCGAGCGATCGCCCGAACGGCATCTACTTCTGGGACGTCGACAACGGAATCGGAAACAGCGACTTCCTGAACCTGCGGCCCGACTATGGCTCCGAAGCGGTCCGGCGTTACCTCGACGACGGCATGCGCCAGTGGCTCGACGAGTTCCACGTCGACGGCTTCCGCTTCGACCAGGCGGGCTTCTCGTTCTACGAGCACTTCACGTCGGGCCTGCTCCCAGGCGGCGAGCTCGCACGCGACTGGCACCGCGAATTCCATGAGCAGATGCACGCATCCGGCCCCCGAATCGTGTCGATCGCGGAGAACATTCCCTACACGGATCTGGGTCCAGAGGGTGTGGGATTCGACGCCCTCTGGTGGTACGGGATCTTGAACGACGTCTTCAAGTTCCCGCTGAATGCGAGCCAGATTGCGACCCGCTTCGGGATACCCGAGCGCCTGACGTTCGAACAGACCAGCTACTTCCGGGAGATCTACAGCGGCGATTTCTGCGGAGAGGTCGAGCCGCTGATCGTGCGGATCGCTCGAGGGGGCACGATCTCCGCAAACCCGGACCCGATATGTCAGGAGGCTCTGGTACAGGCCGCCTGCACGTACGACCCTCCCCTCCCGCCCCTTCCCGAGAATTTCGTCGCGTGTGACGCGGCCAGGCGCCGGCTCGCCCTGCTGACGGCGCTGAAGCTCACGGCTCCCGGGCTCCCGATCATCGATCTCTCGACGCTCTTCCTGCGCGGGAATCACGCGCGCCCGGAGGAGCTCCAGGCGGGCAACTGGTCGCAGCTCGAGCCGGGGATGTGGTTGCTCTTCAAGGAGCTGATCCACCTGCGCCGGGACATCCAGGACCTGCCGGCCGCCGGCGCGCTGGCCGCGGGCGAGGACGTGCCGGGGATCAGCGGAGGCCTGATCGGCGCCGGCTTCACGCCCGACTCCTCGGATCCGAACCTGCTGATCTGGCACCGCTTCCATCTCGGCGGGCCCGGCGACGACGTCTTCGTGGTCGCGAACCTGAGCGGCGTCGTGAGGATGGCAGCCTTCAACTTCCCGGCTGCCGGGGTCTGGAAGCTGCGGCTGCGCACCGACGATCACCGCTATGGCTACGTCCTACCCGAAGCCGAATCCACCATGGAAGCGGGATTCACCGTGACGGAGCCGGGCCATACGCACGAGCTGACGCTGCAACCGTACACCGCCGTGGTGTACTCCCAGGATTGCGCCGACGCCGACGCGGACGGGATCTGCGATCACAAGGACAATTGCAGCGCGCGCGCCTCGCGCTTCGTCGCCGACGTGAACGGCGACGGCTTCGGCAACGCCTGCGACGGCGACCTGGACGACAACGGGATGGCGGGCATGTCCGACTTCGGCATGTTCCAGCAGCGATTCGGGGGCCACGACGCGCTCGCCGACTTCGACGGCGACGACGCCGTGGGCGCCTCCGACTTCGTGATCTTCAAGACTTTCTTCGCGCACCCTCCCGGTCCCTCGGGGCTCGACTGCGCGGGCTCGGGCGAGCTCTGCACGGGACCTTGAGCCCAGCGCCGATCCGATGGACGCACGTCTCTTCGCCTCCGCCACCCAGCGCAATCGCGAGCCGATCCTGGGCGTTCTGCGGCGCGTGCTCCCGAGCCGTGGCGAGGTGCTCGAGATCGCGAGCGGCACGGGGGAGCATGCGGCCTGGCTCGCGGCGCAGCTCCCGGGCCTGGTCTTCCAACCGAGCGATCCCAGCCCCGCGCACCGCGCGAGCATCGCGGCCTGGATCGCGTCCGCGGGTCTCGCCAATCTCCGGGCTCCGCTCGCGCTCGACGTGACGAGCGCGGATTGGGAGCAGGGCGCGGGAATTCCGCGCGATCTCGCCGCCATCCTGTGCATCAACCTGATCCACATCGCGCCCTGGGCCGCCGCGCTCGGACTCCTGCGCGGCGCGGGCGCGGCGCTCGCCGCGGGCCGCCCGCTCTATCTGTATGGCCCCTATCGCCGCGGCGGCGAGCACACCGCGCCCAGCAACGCGGCGTTCGATCGCAGCCTGCGCGGCCAGGATCCCGAATGGGGCGTGCGGGATCTCGAAGCGGTGATGGAGGCGGCGGAGGGCGCGGGCTTCGCGCTGGAGGAGATCGTGGAGATGCCCGCGAACAATCTCTCCGTGATCCTGCGACGGCGCGGCGCGGCCGGCTGAGGCCTATCCCAGGAGCTTGCGATCGCCCCTCGCCGCCTGTCGGAAGCGCCGCGGCGAGACCCCGGCGGCGCGATGGAAGGTGCGCACGAAGTTCGAGAGGTCGCCGAAGCCGACCTGGTAGGCCACCTCGGTGATCGGACGGGCGGGATCGGCCAGCATCCGCGCCGCCCGGCGCAGGCGGGCTCGCACCAGATACTGGTGGGGCGTCACGCCGAGCACGCGCGTGAAGAGCCGCAGGAAGTGGAACGAGCTGAGCCCGGCCAGGCCCGCCGCGCTCTCGAGATCGATCGGCTCGTGCGAATTCGCGTCCATCCAGAGGGCCGCTTCCACCGCGCGGCGTCGATCGCGCGCCGTGGCCTCCGGCGCCCGGCGCTTGCGCCCGGAGACGATCTCGACGAAGCGGGCCGCGAAGGCGATCCCCAGCTCGTCGAGGCCGACGTCAGCCCGTTGCTCGGCGGCCGCCTGCGCCAGCTCGCCGATCACCATCAGCTCGGGCAGCGGGGGCACGCAGCCGGTCCGCCAGATCTCGCGGGCGTCGCCGATGCTCTCGACCAGCGAAGGCGCGAGCCGGAACGAGAGGCACTCGTCGCCGCCCGCGTGGTGGTCGTGGCTGCACGTGAATTCGTCGCCCGGATGGCCGACCAGGACCGATCCTGCCACCAGCTCGTGCGCCTCGCCCCGGGTGCGGCATCCGAAGCTGCCCTTGCGGACGTAGGAGACGGAGTAGCCGGCGTGCACCTCGACGAACGGCCGGTCGGCCGGCCCCGCGTTGCAGCGGTAGTCGTCCACCGAGAGCGAGCTGCGACGCAGGATCGTGGTGGCCGTCATCGCCCGCGGATTCTACCGCGGGGACGAAGGCGGGGCAGCGAGCCTGGGTGGACTCCGCTCGCCTTCGGCTCGCTGCGCGCTTCGCTTGCTCAGCCCCTGGCCAGCTCCACGGCGCGCCACAGGTACCAGCTCGCGACCGTGCGGTAGGGCTGCCAGCGCGCGCCGCGCTTCTCGAGCTGCTTGCGCGTCGGCAGCGCGCGCTTGCGGTACGCGACGCTGAAGCCCTTGCGCACGCCGTAGTCGTCCGCGGGCAGCACGTCCGGGCGGCCGAGCCGGAAGATCAGGAACATCTCGGCGGTCCAGCGGCCGATGCCGCGCACCTGCGTGAGGCGCTCGACGACCACGTCGTCCGGCATGCGCCGGAGCTCGGCGAGCGACGGGATCTCGCCGCTGCGGGTCTTCTGCGCGAGGTCGCGCAGCGCGAGCAGCTTCGCGCGCGAGAGGCCGGCGCCGCGGAGCTTCTCGTCGGAGACGCGCAGGATCTGCTGGGCCGTAGGCGCCTCCCGCGCGCGCGGGAAGAGCGCGCGCACGCGCGAGAAGATCGTGGCCGCAGCCTTTCCGCTCAGCTGCTGGTAGACGATCGCCTCCGCGAGGGCGACGAAGACGCTCGGGGTCCGCTGGAGCTCGAGCCGGAACGGGCCGGCCGCTTCGATCACGCGCGCGAGCGCCGGATCCGACGCTCGCAGGTGTCGGAGCGCCCGCTTCGGATCGAAAGCGAGCGCGCTGCCCGCTTCGGCGGGCTCCGGCGCGCCGCCCGTCCGCACCCCTTCGATCGAGAGCAGGCGAAGCTTGGTCGTGACGCCGCCGTTCGCCGAGAAGCCGCCGGGCTGGCCGCTGGCCGCGAGCACGCGATGGCACGGCACCACGATCGCGAACGGGTTCCGCCCGAGCGCCTGCCCCACGGCGCGCGCCGAACGGGGCGCTCCGAGCCGCGCCGCCACTTCTCCGTACGAGAGCGTCTTGCCCGGCGGAATCTTGCGGGCGGCCTGATAGACGCGGGAGTGGAAGGGCGGCACGCCCTGCATGTCGAGCGCGATCGCGGAGAGATCGATCGCCTTGCCGCGCAGCAGCGCGACGATGCCCCGCTGCGCGCGCTTCACGTCGGCCGGCGGCTGCCCCTCCCGGGCGTCCGGAAAGCGCGCGAGCACGCGGGCGCGCGTGGCCTGCTCGCGCGCCTCCGGGAGCTGGATGCCGACGATGCCGCGCGCGCCCCAGGCGATGCCGCAGGGCCCGATCGCGGTATCGAAGAGCGCGAAGCTGGGCGCCGTCATTCCGCAGACGACCCTAGCACCCGCGCGCGAGCCGAACTTGGACGATCTTGCCGTGCGCGGGCTGCGTTCCGCTACGGGAAGCGATGGCGCGGCCCCGCGCCGCCCGGGCCGAGCCGCCCGCCGTCTCCGAGATGGCCCCGGCCAGGGACGAAGTTCACCTCCACGCGGATCCCGTCCGGATCCTCGAAGAGCGCCGAGTAGTAGCCCGGCGCGAACTGCGAGCCGTCTTCGGGCGGATGCACGATCCGCGCCTTCAGCTCCTCGGCCGCGAAGCGATGGATCGCGTCGACGTCCTCGCGGCTGCGCGCGCGGAAGCAGAAGTGGTGAAGCCCCGCGCGGTCCTGATCGAACGCGCGGTCGCGCTTCCCGACGGGCGCCCCCCGGACCAGGATGCCCGTGCGGCTTCCGATGCAGTAGACGACGCCCTCTCCCTTGATGAGCGTCTTCATCTCGAGGAAGTGGCAGAGCTTCTCCCAGAACGGGACGCAGCGCTCCGGATCGTTCACCGTGAGCTGGATGTGCGCGATTCCATTCACTTCGACGGTCACGTGGACTCCTCCGGGCGCGCGGACCCAAACCCTACTTCATCGACATCATCAGGTTCGCAACGGCCGCCTGCATCCGTCGCGGTGTGACGCGCAGCATGGCGACCGGCAGCTTGTTGCCGAGCCCCGGCACGAGACTCGGCTTGCCCGCCAGCATGGCGGCGATGCCGGCCTCGGCCACCTTGCGGCTCGGCGCCATGCTCAGGCGCTGGTAGAAATTCGGCTTCTGACCGGAGACCTCGAGGAACTCCGTCTTCGTGACGCCAGGGGAGAGCACCGAGACCTTCACGCCGGTGCCCCGCAGCTCGTAGCAGAGAGCCTCTCCGAAGGAGAGCACGTACGCCTTGGCGGCGGAGTACGTGCCGTAGGTCGGGGAGGGTTGGTAGGCGCCGATCGAGGCCACCTGGAGGATCCAGCCCCGATTGCGCCGCAGCATGTCGCCCACGAACAGCTTGGTCAGATGGGTGAGCGTCACCACGTTGAGCTCGAGCATCTCGTGGTCGCGCTCCCAGGGCACGTCGACGAAGGGGCCGTGGGTGCCGAAGCCCGCGTTGTTCACCAACACTTCGGTGTCGATGCCTTCGCCGCGGAGGGAATCGTAGAGGCGCTGGGGCGCGGCGCGCTCGGCGAGATCGAGGGCGAAGACACGGGTCTGGACGCCATGGGCCGCCGCGAGCCGCGCGGCCAGCGCCTCCAGACGGTCCTTGCGCCGCGCGACCAGCGCGAGATGCGCGCCGTGCTCCGCCAGGATCTCCGCGAAATCGGCGCCCAGCCCGCTGGAAGCCCCCGTGACGACGGCCCATCGGCTCTTCAGGTCGCTCAAGTTGCGCACCTCCTCGGACAGCTCGCCCCCCGGCTCGAGTCCGGAGGGTATCCAGCCCGCCGGGGCGCGCTAACCGGCCTCGATCAGCACCTTGAGCACGCCCGGCTCGGCGGCCATTCGCAACGCCTCGTCGGCGCGGGCGAGCGGAACGCGCGCGTGGATCAGCGAGCGCACGTCGACGGCGTCCGTCTCGAGCGCGCGCAGGGCCGGCGGAAAGGGCCCGCAGCGCGAGCCGATCACGTGCAGCTCGTGGATCACGAGCGGCGCGAGATCGACGGGCGCCTGCTCGGCGTGGGTGCTCTTCAGCACCAGCGTCCCGCGCGGCCGCAGCGCGGCCACGGCGCGCGCGAAGCCCAGCGCCGTGCCGGTCGCCTCGACCACCAGCGACGCCGGCCCGAGCGGAGCGTCCGATGCCAGACGAGTCTTGATGCCGCGCCGGCGCAGCACCGCGAGCTTCTCCGGATGCCGCCCCACCACGAGCACGTCCGCGCCGGCGGCTTGCAGCACCTGCGCCGCCAGCAAGCCGAGCTTTCCGTCGCCGAGCACGATGCAATCCGTGCCCGGCTCGACGCGCACCTGCTCGAGGATCTCGAAGGCCGCGGCGAGCGGCTCCGCGAAGACGGCGATCTCGTCGGGCACGCCGGCGGGCACCGGGTGCAGGTTCGCGATCGGCACGCGCACGAACTCGGCGAAGGCCCCGTCCGCGCGCAGGATGCCCATCACGTCGCGCGACGGGCAGTGGCGCGAGAGGCCGGCGGTGCAGTGCGTGCAGACGCCGCACGCGAAGTTGATCTCCCCGACCACGCGCTCGCCCAGCAGCGAAGCGGGGCCCTCGGCGACCGTCCCCACGAACTCGTGGCCCAGCACGCCGCGAAAGCCCATGTAGCCCTTCACCAGCTCGATGTCGGTGTTGCAGACGCCCGCGAGCGACACGCGCACCAGCGCGCTCGCTTCGTCGACCTGGGGGCGCGGGACGTCGCGGACGGCGACGCGGGTTCCATCGAAGCTGAGCGCGCGCATGCCGGGCGGGGTCGCCTAACGCGGCCGCGGCGTCACGAGAGGAAGCCGAGGATCGCGGCGGCCGTCGCGTCCGGTTGGTCGAGCTCGACCAGGTGTCCGGCGTCCGCGATCTCGCGCACCTCGACCCAACCGCCCAGCGCCGAGCCGAACTTTTTGGCGTAGCTCGGCGGCAGGATGCGGTCCTCGGCGCCCCAGAGCACGAGCGTCGGCGCCTGGATCCGGTGCAGCCGCTTGCGCAGCCCCAGCTCTCCCAGCGGCCAGAGAAGACGTGCCGCGGCCTCGTTCGCGCGCGCCATCAGGATCGACCACTCGACGGCGTCCGCGCCCGCCGGCGGCGCCAGGAAGGCCGCCAGCTCGGCGGGGCGCGTCGAGAGCAGCGCGGGAAGCTCGTCCGGCCGCGTCGCCCAGAGGTCCTTGACCGGCGCGCGCTCGTCGAAGAGCCCGAAGGGCGCGATCAGCACCAGGCGCCGCACGCTGGTGCGCGAGAACGCCGCCACCTCGGCGGCGAGCGTCGCGCCCAGCGAGGCGCCGATCAGGTCGGCGCCGTCGAGGCCGCTCGCCTCCAGCAGGTCGAGGCTCGCCGTCACCCAGTCCGGCAGATCGTCGAGCTCGTCGAAGCTGGCGGCCCCCGGCTGGCCGGGAAGCGAGGGAGCGATCACGCGGCGTCGCTCCGCGAGCAGGTCGAGGCATCGCGGCCAGCGCGGGAGTCCGCGCAGCCCGCCCAGGAACCCGAGCGGCTCGCCTTCGCCCTTCTCCCAGACGCGGCAGCGCCGCCCGTTCACCTGGACGTGTCGCTCGCTCGGACCGCTCACGATCGCAGCTCGCGCGGGCGCGCGGCCTCCTCCGCGGGGAGCGCGCGCGGCCACCAGCGATCCTCCCACTCGTCGTCGAAGAGGGACTCGAGCTGGGGCAGCACGCGCTTCGCGAACAGCTCGCTGTTGTGCTGGGTGAGCTGTCGGCTCATGTTGCCGAACTGGAGCAGCAGCATCAGGTGGCCGACGTTGAGGTTCGTGGCCACCCGGCGCAGCTGCTCGGCCACCTCGTCCGGGGAGCCCACGATCACGTAGCCCTGGTCGACGATCGCATCGAAGCCGGTCGCCTGCCCGGACCCCTCGCCGCGCGAGCGCGCCGCCGCGTCGGCCACCGCCGAGCGTACGCGCGCGCGCTGCGTCGCCTCGCTCGAATAGCCGGGCGCCAGCGCGTAGCGCGGGTCGAGGTGGAGGCAGCGGCCGTAGAAATACTCCGCCGGCTCGCGGTAGAGAGCGAGCGCCTCCTCGCGCGTCTCGGCCACGCCCACGAACTGGAGGAAGCCGGCGCGATAGGGGTTGGCGTCCTTGCCGAGCCGCTTCATCTCCTCCCAGAAGCCCTTCATGGTGGCTTCGCCGTTCTTGTATCCGAAGTAGGAGAGATAGGAGTACACGTAGTCGCGCTCGGCGCACCAGCGCCAGGTCTCGATCGAGCCGCCGCCCGGGATCCACACCGGCGGGTGTGGCTTCTGCACCGGCCGCGGCCAGACGTTCACGTAGCGAAGCTTGTGGAAGCGGCCGTTCCAGGTGAAGGGATCGGGATCCTGCCAGGCGCGCAGGATCAGATCGTGCGCCTCGTGGTAGCGCTGGCGGAGCTGGCTCGGGTTCTGGCTGTAGGCGTAGCAGGTGTCCATCGGCGTTCCGACCGGGAAGCCCGCGACCAGGCGCCCGCCGGAGATGCAGTCGATCATCGCCATTTCCTCGGCGACGCGCGTCGGCGGGTTGTAGAGCGCGAGCGAATTGCCCATCACCACGATCGCCGCGTCGCGCGTGCGCCGCGCGAGGCTCGCCGCAATCAGGTTTGGCGAGGGCATCAGCCCATAGGCGTTCGAGTGGTGCTCGTTGACGCAGATCCCGTGGAAGCCGAGCTCGGCGGCGTGCTCGAGCTCGTCCATGAACTCGTTGTAGAGCAGGTGCGCCTTGCGCGGGTCGAAGAGGCGGGAGTCGATGTCGACCCAGACCGAGTTGTGCTTCTGCTTGAAGTCGTCGGGGAGATCCGTGTAGGGCATCAGATGGAACCAGAGCAGCTTCACGGCGCCCTCCTCGACGGGGAATCAGATGCTGGGGTAGGGGTCCGGGCGGGTCAAGCGACGCGCCGCCCGACCTCGCGTATGCTGGCGCCCGAGGCGAACATGACGCTGCCGCCCCGATACTGCCCCGAGTGCCGTGAGGAATACGTCCACAGCGTGCTGGTCTGCGCGGACTGCGGCGTCACGCTGGTCCTCGCGGGCGAATCGCTTCCGGTTCGGGAGGAGCTGCCGCCCACCTCGGATCTCCTGCGCGTGCGCACGGCGACCCTGGCCTGGGCGCGCAGCTTCTCGGACCTGCTGGCCGAGGCCGGCATCGCGCACCGTGTCGAGCTCGAGGACGATTCCGTCCAGGTCACCGGGGTCCCCGCCGACGCGCAGCTCTGCAGCGTGTTCGTGCTGCCGGAGGAACGGGACGCCGCGGCGCGCCTCGACGCCCAGCACCTGCGCTCCCAGATTCCGGACGTGCCCGAGGACTTCGCGGTGGGCGCGGCCGAAGACGGCCTCTGTCCCGCCTGCGGCGAGCCGGCCGACCTGGCCGCGCCCGAGTGCGCGAGCTGCGGCCTGGCCTTCCGCGACGCGGAGTAGCCCGGGCTAGGAGAGGTCGAGGCGCGGCGCGAGCTGCTCGGCGACCGCCCGGATCGCCGCCTCGCCCATCAGCTCGAGGTGGCCTCCCGGAATCCGGTGCACCTCGATTCCCCCTTCGGCGATGCGCGCCCACGCCGCCTCGAACCCGGGCGTCCGCTGCTCGGAGGCGAAGAGCAGGATCCGCCCGGGATACGCGGACGGCTGGTAGGCGCGCGCCGCGCGCCGGTAGACGCGCCCGAACACCACCTCCTCCAGAAACGGCTCGCGCAGGCGCGGCGGGAGCGGCCGGCGCAGCATCGCGTAGAGGGACGCCGCGAGGCGGAGCAGATCCAGGCGCGCGCGCTGCGGCAGCGTTCGCCGGCGCCGCCCGCGGCGCCGCAAGCGCAAACCCGTGTTGCGGGAGGGGCGCGGGCTGCGAAGCTTCGAGGGATCGACGAGCGCGAGCAGGCGGATCTCCTCGCCCTCCGCCCGCAGGCGCCGCGCCATCTCGAGCGCGATCAGACCTCCCAGCGAGTATCCGATCAGGGCGTAGGGGCCCTTGCCCTGCAAGCTGCGCAGGCCCTCCAGGTAGCGCGCGGCGATGCCCTCGATCCCGGTCGCGAGCCGGCCATCGTCGAAGCCCTGTGCCAGACCATGGATCGGCTGGTCGGGGCCGAGATGCCGGGAGAGCTTCCGGAATCCCGTCGTGCCGTGAACACAGAATAGCGGCGCGCGGACGCCCCTGGCAGCGAGGGTGATCACGGTCGCGCGCGCCGCGTCGGGCGCGGCCTCGCCCAGCGCCCGCGCGAGGCCGGCGACCGTCGAAGACTGGAAGAACGCGGCGAGCGGGAGATCGCTCCCGAGGATCCGGTTGAGGCGCGCGTGCACGCGCACGGCGAGCAGCGAGTGGCCGCCGAGCGCGAAGAAATCGTCGTGGGCGCCGACCTGCGGGATTCCGAGCGCGGCCTCGAAGAGCTTCGCGATCTGCTCCTCGACGTCGCTGCGCGGGGGGACGAACTCGAACTCGGCGCTGCGCGCGGGCGCGAAGCTCGCGAGCGCTCGGCGGTCGAGCTTTCCGTTCGAGGTGAGCGGGAGCGCGGGCAGGCGCACGATCCGATTCGGCACCAGCCGCGCGGGCAGGCGCGCCGCGAGGAACCCGCGCAGCTCCCCCTCTTCGCCGGCGGCTGCGCTCACCACGAACGCCGCCAGCTCCTTCGCCGCGGCATCGCCTCCGCGCGCCACCACGGCGGCCTCGCGCACCGCGGGATGCGCCAGCAGCGCGGCCTCGATCTCGGCCGGCTCGATGCGATGGCCGCGCACCTTCACCTGCGCGTCGCTGCGGCCGAGGAAGTCGAGCGCGCCGTCCGCCCGCCAGCACGCGAGGTCGCCGCTCCGGTAGAGACGCTCGCCGGGAGCGAAGGGGTGGGGGACGAAGCGCTCGGCGTCCTGCGCGGGAGCGCGCAGGTAGCCTCGCGCGAGTCCGTCGCCGCCGATGTAGAGCTCGCCCGCCACGCCGATCGGAACCGGGCGGCGCGCCGCGTCGAAAATCTGGACCTCGGCGTTCGCGATCGGGCGTCCGATCGGGACGCGCGCGCCGATCGCGGCGGCGTCGCCCACCACGTGGCAGCAGCTGAAGACGGTGGCCTCCGTC
The DNA here is from genome assembly GCA_036560145.1 of Myxococcota bacterium. GTDB lineage: Bacteria > Myxococcota_A > UBA9160 > UBA9160 > SMWR01 > DATBRV01. Next base: position 117,445 of record DATBRV010000112.1, on the reverse strand, counting down.
GGGCCATAGCCGTTCACCAGCCGGAGATCGGGCAGCTCCTCGCGGAGCTTTCGAACGTGGGCCGGCGAGAGCACGTCGCCCCCCGCGAGGAGCTGGCGCACGCCGTGCAGCCGGGGGAGCTGCGTCTCGACCATCTGCTGGAAGAGCCCCGCCGTCAGCCAGAGCGTCGTGACGCCGGACGCCTCGATGAAGCGTCCGAGCTCGTCGAGCGAGGCCAGCCGCGGCGGAAACACGGCGAGGCTCGCGCCCGAGAGCAGCGCACCCCAGATCTCGAAGGTCGAGGCGTCGAAGCCGAGCGGGGCGTACTGGAGCATCACCTCTTCGGGCCCGATCGGAGCGTACGCGGCAGTCGTGGCGAGGCGGACGACGGCGCGGTGCGGCACGCAGACGCCCTTCGGGTCGCCGGTCGATCCGGACGTGTAGAGGACGTAGGCGAGGTGCTCGGCCGTGAGCGCCTCACACCGGGGAGCGACGGATGGCTGCGAGTCGATCTCGCGGGCGTCGGCGTCGAGGCGCAGCAGCGCCGGCTCGGGCGTCCCCGCCGGGGCTCGGCGACACGCCTCGCGTAGGGCCTGCGCGTGTCGCTCGAGCGTGAGGATCAGCGGCGCTCGCGTGTCGGCGATCAGGCGCCCGAGCCGCGCGGGCGGATCGGCCGGATCGAGGGGAACGTACGCGCCGCCGGCCGCGAGGATGCCGAGCAGCGCGATCAGCAGCTCCGGGGAGCGTTCGAGCGCGACGCCGACCAGCACGTCGGGGCCGACCCCGAGCTCCCGCAGCCGATTCGCGAGCTGGCTCGCCCGCGCGTTCAGCTCGGCGTAGCGGAGCGTCGCCTTCTCGAAGCGCGCGGCGGTCGCCTGCGGCGCGCGCGCGACGGCGGACGCGAAGAGATCCGGGATGGTGGCCTCCCGCGGATACGCGACGCGCGGGCCGGCTCCCAGCGCGACGGCCTCCGCCAGGTCCGCCCCGCTCGCCAGCGACAGGCCGGAGAGCCGCCGCGCGGGGTCTTTGGCCACGTCCTCCGCGAGCCGTTCGAAGCATCGGAGCAGTCGCTCGATCGTGCCGGGCTCGAAGAGATCCGCGCGAACCTCGGCGGTGGTCTCGAGGCCCGACGCTCCCGCCACCACCGAGAGGGTGAGATCGAACTTCGCGCACCCGTTGTGGACGGCGAGGGGCTCGATCGCGAGGCCCGGCAGCGCGGGGAGCGGCCGCGGCAGATCCCGATAGTTGAGCATCACCTCGACGAACGGCGTGCGCAGGGCGCTGCGTTCGGGGCGCAGCGCGGCGACCAGCTCCTCGAAGGGAAGGGGATGCGCGCACGCGCCCGCGACTCCCGCCCGGACCCGCGCGAGGAGGTCCAAGAAAACCGGATCGTCGCCGAGTTCCGTGCGCAACACCTGCGTGTCGACGAAGAAGCCGATCATCGCCTCGAGCTCGCCGCGGGTGCGCCGCGTCACGGGCGTCCCGAGCAGCAGGTCGCTGCGCGCGGTCCAGCGGTGCAGCAGCGTCTTCCAGAGCGCCACCAGCAGCATGAAGAACGTGGCGCCCTCGCGCTGCGCGAGCGCCTGGAGCGCCTGCGTGGTGGCGAGGCCGAGCCGTGTGGAGACGATCGCCCCGCGCTCGCTCGGAGCGTCCGGGCGCTGCCGGTCGGCCCGCAGGGCGGGCGTCTCCGGCGCGTCCGCGAGCAGCGCGCGCCAATGGGCGAGCGCCGCGTCCCTGGGCGCCGACTGCGCCCGCTCCCAGCGCGCGAAGTCCGTGAACTGGAGCGGCAGGTGCGCCAGCAACGGGGGATCGCCGGCGGCGAGCGCGGTGTAGAGCGCCGAGAGCTCGCGGTAGAGCAGGTCGAACGACCAGGTGTCGCAGACGATGTGGTGCGCGCACAGGAGCAGCACGTGATCGGCTTCGCCGATCCGGATCAAGGTCGCGCGAAAGAGCGGGTCGGATGCGAGATCGAAGCGCCGCGCCGCGAGCGCACGCAGCTCGGCGCAGTCCGGCTCGCTGGCTTCCGGTCCGAGCTCGAGCCGCTCGAGCGCGAACGGCCGGTCGTCCCGAACCCGCTGTCGCGGCGAGCCGTTGCGCTCCTCGATCGCGACGCGCAACACGGAATGCCGGGAATGGATCGCCTGGAGCGAGCGCTCGAGCAGCTCGACGCGCAGGGTGCCGCGCAGGCGCAGGGCCGTCGCCTCGTTGTACGCGGGCGCTCCCGTGCCCAGCCGCTCGAGGAGCCAGAGGCGCTCCTGGCCGAGGGAGAGCGGAGCGTCGGCGTCAGGCGTCGTCGCCGTCGGCGCGAGTTCGCAGGCCCCGGCAGTGGGCGATGCCGCGCGCGCGGCGAGGGCCGCCGCCTGTCCCGCAACCGTCGGGTGCGCGAAGAAATCGCCGAGCTCGAGCTGGATGCCGCGCTTGCGGCGCAGGCGCGCCATCACCTGGATCGCGAGCAGCGAGTAGCCGCCCAGCTCGAAGAAATCCGCGTCGCGATCCACCTGCGCGCGGCCGAGCGCCTCCGCCCAGACGCCGACGATCTCGCGCTCGAGCGCTTCCGCCGTCCGGCTCGCGCGCGGCGCCGCCGCTCGCCGGGAGGCGAGCAGCCGCAGCGCCGCCTCGCGCAGGGAGAGCCGCTGTAGCTTTCCCGACGGCCCCCGCGGCAGCGCCTCCACGCGTCCGATGCGGTCGGGCGTGCGCAGCGGCCCGAGCTGGCGTTCGCAGTGCGCGAGCAGCGCCTCCTCGTCGCAGGCGGCGCCCGGCTGCGCAACGACGAAGGCCACGATCGTCTCTCCGAACCAGAGGTCCGGCACGCCGACTGCCGCCGCGTCGCACACCTCCGGGTGTCTCGCCAGCGCCTCGTCGATCTCGCGCGGGGCGATCTTGTGGCCGCCCTTGTTGATGATCTCCTTCGCGCGGCCGGTGACGAAGAAGTAGCCGTCGGCGTCTCGGTGTCCGCGGTCGCCCGTCAGGAGGAATCCGTCCCGCGTGCGCGCGAGCGGCGCGGCGTTCGCCGCAGCCGGGTGCTGCGCGGCGAGATGTGGACTGCGGATCGCGATCTCCCCGGTCGCGCCGTCCGCCACCGCCCGTCCCTCCGGATCGACGACGTTCGCTTCGAGGCGCCAGGGAATGCCGACGCTTCCGATCTTGCGCCGGCAGCCCTCGCCGAACTCGCCGATCCGCTCGGGCACCGGATTCGCGAAGACGATGCCGCCCGCCTCGGTGGCTCCCATCATCTCGAGCAGGGGAATCCGGAAGCGGGCCTCGAAGGCGCGATGCTGCGCCGGCGCGAGCGGCGCCGAGGAGGTTCGCGCGAAACGCACGCGCCGCGCGGGCGGCGCCGCCGCCGCTGGCGCGGCCAGCAGCTGCGCGATCATGGCCGGTGCCAACGGGAGCCAGCTGCAATCGAAGCGGACCGCCTGGTCCCAGTAGCGCGCGCGGTCGAAGCGGCGCGGCAGCACCAGCGAGCCGCCGGCGAGGAGCGTCGGGAGCAGGATCGTGGTCTGCGCATTCACGTGGTAGAGCGGGAGCACGCAGAGCGCCCGGTCGTCCGCCCGGAGCGCGTGCGCAGCCACCGTCGTCCAGGCGTTCGCCAGCACCTGGCGCTGCGTGTGCAGGACGCCCTTCGGGCGCCCGGTGGTGCCGGAGGTGAAGTTGAGGAGCGCTGCGTCGTCGGGCGCGGGCGGCGGCCGAACCCACGCGCGGGATGTCGCGCGGTCGGCGCCGGGCCACTCGGGCGCCTGGTCGGGGTGGGCCGGAACGAGCGTTAGCGGCGCGCCCGCGGCCGCTGCGCCGCGAATCGCCTCCGCGTACGCCGGGTCCGCGAGCACGACGCGAGCGCGCGTCTGCGCGAGCGCCTCCGCGAGACCGGCGCTGCCCGCGCGCACGTCGAGCGGCGCCGCCACCGCGCCGCCGTAGAGGATTCCCAGGAACAGCTCGGCCGTGGCGACGCCGTTCTCGAGCATGAACGCGACGCGGTCCCCGGGGAGGACGCCGAGCTCATTCAAGCGCGCCGCGACGCCGCGCACCCGCTCGCCCAGCGCCGCGTACGAAATCGCTCCCGCTTCCCCCGCAGCGAGCAGGAACGGGCGCTCTCCCCGGTCTTCCACGGCGGCGTCGATCGCCTCGCGAATCGACTCGGCGTGCACGCGCAGCCTCCAGCCCGGCCCAGCCCGGAATCGCCCACAGGTTGCCAGAACGCCGCGCGGAGCGCGCGAGGATCGGACCCGACGCCCTGGCGCGGTGGCGCGAGCGATGGGACTCTTGCCGGGCGATCTTCGCGTCGACCATCGCGAGGGGTGTCCGCGACATGAGCAAGCGCGTGCTCGTCTGGGGAACCGGCAACGTCGGCCGGCCCGCGATTCGCGCCGTCCTCTCGCACCACGACCTCGCGCTGGCGGGCGTGATCGTCTCGAACCCCGCCAAGCGCGGCCGCGATGCGGGCGAGATCGCCGGCGTCGCGAAGACCGGCGTGCTCGCCACGCAGGACTCCCGCGCGCTGCTGGCGCAGGGCGTGGACGCCGTCGTGTACACGGCCAGCGCCGACACCCGCCCCGCCGAGGCGCTCCAGGATCTGCTCGCCTGCCTGCGAGCCGGCGCGAACGTCGTATCAACTTCGTTTTACGCGCTGCTCTACCCGCCCACCACCCCGCCCGAGCTGCTCGAGCAGGTGCAGGACGCCTGCCGGGAAGGCGGCAGCTCGCTGTTCGTCTCCGGTATCGATCCGGGATGGGCGCTCGACATCCTCCCGCTGCTGCTCAGCGGCGTGGTCTCCGACATCCGCGAGGTGCGCTGTCAGGAGATCTTCAACTACGCGCTCTACGATCAGCCCGAGGTGGTGCGCAAGGTGATCGGCTTCGGCGAGCCGATGGATCGCCTGCCGATCATGCTCCACGACTTCGCGCTCAAGATGGTCTGGGAGCCGATGGTGCGCCTGCTCGGGGATGGTCTCGGGCGCCCGGTGGACGCGGTCGAGAGCTTCGTCGAGCGGCGCCCGCTGGCGCGCACCGTGCAGGTCCCCGGCATGGGGCGATTCGACGAAGGCACGCAGGGAGCGTTCCGATTCGAGGTGCGCGGCCTCTGCCAGGGCAGGGCGCTCTACGTCGTCGAGCACATCACCCGGATCGACGATGCCTGCGCCCCCGATTGGCCTCACCCGACCGAGGGAAGGGGCTGCCATCGGGTCCGGATCAGCGGCTCTCCCGAGCTGCACGTCAGCATCCACGGCGAGGATTCCTGCGAGCCGGGGCCGGCCGGGGGCGGCAACGCCACCGCGGCCAGTCGCATCGTGAACAGCATCCCGGCGGTCTGCGCCGCGAAGCCGGGGGTGCTCACGCCGCTCGACCTGCCCCCGATCACCGGAGCGGGGCAGCTCCGCCGCTAGCCTCGCCAAGTCGGGTTTTGCACGCGGGACAGACGCCGTACACGAGCCGCGGCGGCGCGTCGCCGTCGAGCAGGCGGAGCCGCACCACGGCATCCTCCGCCTCGAGCCAGCTTTTTGGAGGCACCTGCACGAGCAGACAGAACGAGCACGAGACGAGCAGCGCCCGCGGGCGGGGCTCGCTCGCAGAGACGAGCCGCAGATGGCGGCGGGTCTCCGAGCGCAGGCAGACGCCGCGGAACTCGACCCCGCGCTCGCGCCCCGGCCGGATCTCGAGGCGCATGTGGCGCCGGGCGTCCGGCGAATCGCAGCGGAAGGGCAGGAGGATCGGCGCGTCGAGCGCGCGCACCCGGCGCAGCAGGAGCTGGTAGATCCGCCGGGTCTCGTCCCCGGCGATGAAGTCGAAGAGCGAGCGCCCGACCACGCGCGAGCCGGTCAGCGCCGCGCCGTCGTTGGCGGCCGCGAAGGCATTCCAATCGGCGCCGACGGACGTGATCACGTCCGCCGCGTCGATCGTCCAAAGAGTCGCTAGCTGCGGAGGTTCCAACCGAGTCGCTCCGAGAGCGCCCGCAACACCTCGGCGGGGGCGAGATCCCGCAGCGCGCCGTCGAGCGCGCTCTCGATCGGCTCGTAGTCGCGCACGGGCGGCGGGGGCGCCAGCTCGATGACCGCGTCCTCGCTCGCCTGGGCCAGGCCGAGCGATCCGTCGCCCGTCACCGAGACCACCCAGCGACCCGGGCCGAGCGCGCGATAGGCCGCCTTGCCGTAGGCCTCGGGCTCCTCGCTCCAGTCGATCTCCGCGAGCGCAGGGTCGATCAGCACCCCCTGCTCGGGCGGCGTCCGGTCGTCGAAGACCCGACGGATCCAGAGGCGCCCGTCGAGGAGCACGAAGTCGACGTAGATCTCCCGCGACGGATCGAAGGGGGTCTCGATCCTGCGCAGGATCCCGCCGGCGTCGCGGATCACCACGGCGAGCTTGCCGTCCTCGACCACCAGCTCGGTGACGGCCGTGCGGCGGACGGCCTGGTTGTACTGTCCGCGCAGGATCTCGTAATCCCGGACCGTCTCCTCGAGGCGCGCGCGGTAGACGTCGGCGGCGAGACCCGTCCGCAGCAGCTGGTAGCCGGCCAGCCCCGCGAGCGAGAGAAGCGCCGCCAGAACGATCAGCAGGAGTCCCCGGGCCATTTGCAGCTCCTCCACGGTCGCAGGGGGGTGCGCAGAGCCTATCCGATCTCGCGTATGCTCTCCGCCTCGGGGGGATTCCTTGACGCGCCGGAACGTGAGCCGCTTCCTCGTCGCGTGGCTCTGCGTGACCTGGGGCGCCGTCTTGCTCCGCGTCGACAGCTTCCCGCTGACCTGGGCGCCGATGTACAGCGCCTGGGAGCCCCACGAGCTCACCTCCAATCGCGTGGTCGAGGACGCGGTCTACATGCGCGGGGTGGAAGTCACGCGCCGCGACGGGAGCACCGGCTACCTCGGCGCGAGCGAGCTCAACATCGCGCGCAACCACATGTACCGGATCTACTACCAGCGTGCGTTCGGCCAGGCGGCGGTCGGCTACGAGCACGCCAGCCAGAGCCTCGGCGCCTTCAACCGCTGGATCCGCGGCCTCGAAGAGGGGGAGGAGCGCCACGACCCCGACACCGGGTTCCGCCTGCTCCAGAGCCTGAACAAGACCTTCGACCTCGAGCCCGACGATCCCGGGTTCATCGTGCGCGTGCAGGCGTCCTTCGACGTCCTCTATCGGCGCTTCGACGACCTCTCGAAGGTCACGCGCGACCACGCGGAGGCGGACGTGCGCTGGGACGAGCGCTGGCGGGAGCGCTTCTAGGCATGTCGGGCGCGTGGAACCGGTTCTGGTTCACCGGCTTCTCGGTCGAGAGCCTGGCCCTGCTCCGGATCTGCTTCGGGATCGGTTTGCTCTTCTTCCACGTCACCCAGTTCTATACTTTTTTCCTGCTCGACCCGTCCGGGGCGAGCTTCTACTTCCTGGATCCCGTCTGGTACTTCGAGCTGCTCGGCCTCGAGCGCCAGATCCCCGTGCTCGCCTACGCCGGCTTCGCGCTGCTCGAGCTCGCCACCCTCGGCATGATCCTCGGCTATCGGACGCGTCTCTCGATCGGACTCCAGATCCTGCTGATCTTCTATCTCCAGGGCGCTCGCGACAGCGTCACCGGCGATGAGCATCACCGCTATCTGGTGCCGATCCAGATGCTCTTCTTCCTGCTGCTCTCGGCCTGCGGCCGCGCCCGCTCGCTCGACGCCCGCAGGAGCCCGCAGCTGGCGGCGGCGGGACGCGCCACCCCGGAGTGGCAGGCGAGCTGGCCGATCAAGGCGATGCAGGTCTACTGCGCGTCCTTCTACTTCTGGTCCGTGCTCGCGAAGCTGCGCGTCACCGGCTGGGTGTGGTTCACGGATCCGCGGCGGATCCAGGACCTGCTGCTCAGCCGCTCGCTGATCTGGGGCGCCACCGACTCGGGCGAGCCCGTCTTCAACCCGCTGCCCTATTGGCTGATGCACCAGGAGACGCTCTGCCGGATCATCGGATTCAGCACCTTCGTGATGGAGGCCGGCTTCCCGCTGATCCTCTTCATGCCGAGCCCCCGGGCCCGGCTGCTGTTTCTGCTCGGTGTCGCCTTCTTCCACGTCTCCAACACGGTGCTCGCCTACGTCGGGTTCGGCCTCTTCCCGATCGTATTCTTCATCTTCTTCGACCTCGCGGCCGTCCGCCGCAGCCTCGCCGGCTACTTCCGGAGGATCAGGTCGAGATCCTCCTGATAGAAGCCCTCGTGGACGCCGGCCGGCCCCACCGCGGCCAGGATCCTGCGGTACGCCTCCGCCGTCGAGACGCGCCGCCGCCACGGCAGCCGGCTTCGCCGGCTCCCGAACTGATGCAGGGAGCTGACCACCTCGAGCTCCGCCGCCGGGCCGATCGCGAGCTCGAGCTCGTGGAAGCTGACGCCCCGCCCGCGCCGCAGGAAATGCTGCCGGCGCTCCGGCCCGTCCTCCCGGTAGATCTCCCGGAAGTTGCTGCGCTGGCTGAAGCGCGTGTACTGGAACGCCAGATCCTCCGGCAGCCAGTGGAAGAACGGCAGCAGCGCCGTGTGCCCGTCGTAGTACCACAAGCGGTTGGGCGTCTCGATCACGACCCAGAGGCCTCCGCTCGGGAGCATCCGCCAGGTGCTCGCGATCGACGAGAGCCGCTCCTCGAGCGTCATGTGCTCGAGCGCCGCGAAGTAGATGATGAAATCGAAGCGCTCGCCGGCGAAGCGCTCGGCCACTTCCGTCGCATTACAGAACGTGAAGACCGCCCGCTGTCCATGCAGGCGGGCGCGCTCGCGGGCGGCCGCCATCGCGGGCTCGTCGATGTCGACGCCGATCACCTCGGCGCCCTGCTCCGCAAGCGCGACCGTGGAGGCTCCGGTTCCGCAGCCGATCTCGAGGATCCGCGCCCCCGCGAGCGGCCGCGCGGCGTCCAGCCAGGGCACGATCACGCGCCGGTTGCGCGCGAGCCGGTGGAACTGGTGCGCCTCCAGATCCTTCCGGCCGATCTCGGTCTCCAGATAACCGGGCGGCGAAGCAGCGAAGTAGTGCGTGATCAGCGATCGCCGCACCTGCGCTTCCGCCTCGGGTCCGAGCGGCCGGACGTTTCGCTCGAGGTGCGTGGGAATCGTCGCCGGCATGCTTCTCGAGCGAGCCCTCCGAGGCCTCGGAACTTGGCGGAGCACCCCGCGCCCGACATAAGATGCCCGCTTGCAGCGAAGATCCGCTACCTCCCGCGAGGCCCCCTCGGCGGCGGCACGCCGCGGCCTGCTGCTGGTGATGCTCGCGGGGCTCGGCCTGCGCTTGCTCGGGCTCGGCTGGGGGCTGCCGGATCGCGGCGCGCCGGGCGAGCCGCCGATCCACCCCGACGAGCACGTGGTCTGGCACGCCGCCGAGCAGCTCTACGCGACACCGAGCCCGGTTGCGTTCGTCTATGGCGGGGCCTTCTACGCGCGGGTGGGCTGGCTGGTGCGAGGCGCCGTGCGCGCCAGCCAGCTGGCCCCGCCGCCGCAGGACTACGCGGCGACCCTGCTGGGGCTGCGCCTGCTGAACGTCGCCGCCGATCTGGCCAGCGCCGCGCTGCTGGCGGCCGTGGCGCTCCGCCTGCTCGGCGCCGCGCCCGCGCTCGGCGCCGCCGCCCTCTATCTGTTCTTTCCCGTCACGGCGCTGGACGCCCACTACGCGCGTCCCGACGTGCTCAGCGCGGCCCTCACGACGGCGTCGCTGGCGGCGGCCGTCGCGATGGCGCGCACGGGCGACCGCCGCTGGCTCGCGCTGGGCGGGGCGTGCACGGGGCTCGCCACGGCGTGTCTGCTCTCGGGCGCCGTCGGCCTCGCGCCGCTCGCGGTCGCCGCGCTCGAGCACGAGCGCGGCAAGCCGGGCGCGCGCTGGCTGCGCGCCGCGCTCCGCTCCGCGCCCGTGATCGCGGGGGGCGCACTCGCAGGATGGCTGTTCGGAAACCTCGAGGCCCTGCTCCATCTCGAAGCCTGGCGGGGCGGGCTCGGGATCGCGGCCTCGACCCACAACGAAGGGAGCTGGGCGCTCCCGGTCGATCAACTCAGCACCGTGTCGCTGTACGCCTTCGGCAGCGCCGCAGCGCTGGCGGGTTACGCGGGGATTCCGGTGCTGATGGCCTCGCGCGCGCCTGGCAGCCTGGCCGTCGTCGCCCAGATCGCCGCCGGCTACGTCCTGCTCGCCCGCCTGGGAGGCGACATGCTGCGACACCAGGAGGTGCTGGCGGCGCCCATGGCGCTCGCCGCCGCGGCGGCGCTGGCGGCGGCGATGCGCGCGCTCGCGGGGCCGGCGCGCGTGCGCGCGGCCACGGCTGCCGCCCTCGGCCTGACCGCCGCCCTCTCGCTCCAGCTCTCGCTGGCCTATCTGTGGCCGCTTCAGTTTGCCGAGGACGTCCGGGATCGAGCGGGCCGCTGGCTCGCCGAGCACGCGCCGCCGGGGGCGCGCGTCGGCGTCACCGCGTCTTATTACGGGGATCACACCTATGCGCCGCGGCTCGCGGCGGACCACCGGCTCCGCGTGGACGGCCTCATGCTGCGCCGCAACTTCGATGCTTCGCGCTACCTGGGCGCCGGTCTCGACTACATCGCCACCAGCGACTACGCCCGCGAGCGGGCGGAGGGAGACACCGCGCCGGCCTTCTTCGACGCGCTCTTCCGCGAAGAGCGCTATCGGCTCGTCGCCCGCTTCGGGCCGGAATTCCGCCCCGCCTGCCTCCCCGATTGGCTCGGCAGCCGCCGGCCCGGCGATCTCTTGTACGTGCGCCCGACCTTGTACGTCTTCCAGCAGCGCCCGTGAGCTAGCGGGCGCCCGGCGCGTCGCGCGCGGGATCGTATCCCCAGATCTCGCCGTCGCGGAGCTGCGACACCTGAAGGATCGGAAGCTGCTGCGAGAGGGCGGGGCGAGAGGGCAGATACCAGCGCCAGTCGATCCGGTCGAACCAGACCAGCGAGGCGTTTCCGGCGCGCAGGCCGGCCCGGATCTCTTCGAGCTCGGCGAGATAGTCCGGGCGCGGCTGACGCGTCTCGGCGTCGACCCAGGCCGGGATCCAGCGGCTCCCCCGGCCGGTCAGGGCGTAGATCGCGTCGCGCGCGTTCGAGTAGACGAGAGCGTCGGCGGGGAGCTCGCTCACGCGGCGCATCGTCTCGGACTCGCGCCAGGCGAGGCTGCCGAATCCCACGCCTCCCGTCGCCGCCCGCTCTCGGATCCACTCGCGGGTGTCGCGGGCGAAGCAGAAGGTGAAGACGAGCGCCATCAGCGCCGCGAGGATTGCAGGCGCGGGGCTGCGCCAGCCGCGCGCCGCCGCTTGCGCGCCGCAGACCGCGAGCACCAGCAGCGCCACCAGGAGCGGCGAGAGGATGCGGCTGTTGAGGGGCGTCGCGGCGTCGAAGAACGAGATCGAAGCCAGCAGCAGGACCAGATACATGGGGACGAACCAGAGCAGGATGCGCGGCATCGCCGCCGCCCCGGCGCGCGGCGCGCCACGCGCGAGCCAGCGCAGGACGCAGAGCAGCAGGACCGCGCCGAGCAGCCAGGCGGCGACCTCGCCGAGCTGGCCCGCCAGCAGCCACCCCCCGACGGACCGGAGCGCGAGGCGGAACGCGTCTCCTTCGATCGGATGGAACGCGAAGCTCCGGCGCGTCGCCTCGCCGGCGAGGAGCTGGTTGCGAAGCGTCCAAAAACAAACCGGGAGCAGGGCGATCGCCGCGAACGCGGCAGCGTCCAGCGCACGCCGGCGAGGCCGAGCGCCCGGGAAGAAGAGGAGGGCGAGCGCCCCGGTCGCCACCAGCGAGGGTCCGACGAAGCGCGTGAGGCAGGCGAGCGCGACGAGGAACGAGGCCGCGAGCAGCCACCGCGGCTGCCTCGTCTCCAGATGAAGCGAGAGGAAGAGCAGCCCCGAGAATCCGAGGAAGAGGAAGAGCGGCTCCGAGAGCACGGCGCCGTGGATCACGACCACGTCCGGCGAGCTCGCCATCAGGACCGCGCCGACGACAGGGAGCCAGCGCGCGCCGGGCGCGCACCTCGCGACCAGCAGGCCCGCGAGCACGCTGTTTGCGCCGAGCAGGACGATGCCGAGCCAGCGGGCTGCATCCAGGGGATCCGCCCCGAGCTTTGCAATCGCCGCGATCGCGGCCGGGTAGAGCGGGGGAAAGCGCGTCAGCGGAAGCAACGAGACGCCGTCCTCCGAGGTCGAGACGCCGTGGCCGGCGGCGAGGTTGCGGGCCGCTTCCAGGTAGCTCGCGGAATCCGGGGCGATCCCGGCGCCATGGCGGGTGGCGTGGGCCAGGGCGAGCATCCCGGCCAGGGCCGCGAGGCCGACGAGGACGGGTGTGATCGCGCGGCGCGCGAGCTGGCCGTTCATTCTCACACCGTCCCCACCTCGACTTTGATAGGTTGCCTGAGCGGCAGGGCCCGCGCCCACCGCAGCCATGCAGGGAGAAGCCATGCCGGACGCCATCGCACGAGAAGCCCTCGAGACCTACGCGCGCTTCGTCGCCATGCGCGACGAGATCGACGAGGGACGCCGGACCTGGGCGGACCTGGCCGGCTTCTTCACGCCGGATGCGGCCTACATCGACCCGGCCTGGGGACGCATCGAAGGGCGCGAGAAGATCCGCGAGTTCTTCGTGAAATCGATGGAAGGCCTCACCGGCCATGGCTGGTCGACACCCGAAAACTGGACGATGGCCGAGGGGCATCGCCTGGTGAGCCAGTGGGACCAGATCCTCGGACACAAGCCGGACGGCACGCCCTGGCTGGTGCCCGGGCTCTCGATCCTCTACTACGCCGGCGACGGGCAGTTCTGTTACAGCCACGACATGCTCAACATGACGCACATCGGCCAGACGATGCGGGCGATGGGCTGGAAGCCGCCGGCAGGCTTCAACATGCCCCCGACCAACCCGAATCGCGACGTCTCGCTGCCCGCGGCCTGGGCGCATCTGAACACCCGCGGCGCGGGGAGGACCCGATGAACGCCTGGGCTCGGTTCCTGCTGGGCTTCGCGGCCCTGCTCGCGCTTTCCGGCAGCACCTGCACCTCCAACTTCAGCGAGGAGGATCTGGTCGCGGAGGAGCGCAAGCAGGCGGATGCCGCCAGGGCCGAAGAGAAATACGACGACGAGGTCGGCGAGCAGGGCGGCGAGAACGAGGCAGCGATTCGCGAGCAGATCGACGCGACGGACGGCGGGAGCGGCGCGGACTTCTGAGCACCCCGATGAGCGTCAGCGGGCGCGCGCGCGCGCGCTTCGCCTGGAGCGCGGCGGCGCTGGCCTCGAGCGCCGCCGTCGCGTCGTTCTTCCAACCCATCCTCGCCCGCGGCCTCGTCGGCGGATTCGACTGGCCCGGCAACGCCAGCTACTACGACTGGGCGCACACGGCCCTCACCAGGTACGGGACGCTTCCGCTCTACCTCACGGGCGCCCCGCAGAGCTTCAACCTGATCGCGAACCCCCAGTCGCCCGTCCTCAGCCCGTTCATCTGGCTGCTGGCCTTCCTTCCCGCCGCGACGTATCTCGAATTCCTGCTGGTCGTGTACGCGACCGCCGGGCTGATCGGGATGATCGCGCTCCTGCGGGAGCATGGGGTGGGAGCCGAGGTCGCCTGCCTCGCCGGCGCCGCGTTCGCGTTCAACGGCTTCTTCGTCGCGCACCTCACGGTCGGACACCCGTTCGTGTTGGGGGCGTACCTGCTTCCCGGGTTGCTCCTGCTCTTCGAGCGGGCGCGCTCGGGAAGCCGGCCCGCGCTCTGGGGGGCGGCGGGGGTGAACGTCCTCGCTCTCTTCGAGGGCGCCACCCATCCCTTCGTCTGGCAGAACGCTCTGCTGCTGATGCTCGCCGCTGCCTGGTGCCTCGAATCCCGATCGCTGCGGCCCGCCCGGACCTGGCTCCGCTTCCAGGCGCTCAGCCTCGGGCTCGGCGCCTGCAAGCTCCTCCCCATGCTGGCGGAGTTCCATGCCTATGCGCCGGGAGTGCGGAACGCCGGCTTTCCGCCGGCTGCGGCCCTCTGGTCGCTCACGCAGCGCGGGCAGAGCGCCGCGACGGCGCATCCCGCGATCGTCTTCCAGCTCGGAACCGGATGGTGGGAGTACGCCTTCTACCTGGGCGTGGTTCCGTGCATCTTCCTTGTCGCGGGGCTGATCGCCGCTCGCCGGCGCTGGCCGCTGCTGCTGGTCGGAGGTTTCTTTCTCGCAATCTCGCTCGACCTGCGCTGGGCAGGCTCGTTCCTGGATCCCTGGGGCCTGATCGCGGATCTCCCGGGCTGGAGGACGCAGCGGGTGCCTTCGCGGTTCTTGTTCGTCGCGATCTTCCTCCTGCTCGCCGCAGCGGCGATCGGGGTGCAGCGCTGGCTCGACGGCGTGCGGGAGCGGCGTCGACTGCACGCGGCCCTGCGAGGGGCGGTGGCGCTCGGAGCCATGCTGGTCTTCGTCGATCTGCGGATCGAGAGCAGTCCGTGGCAGGAGGGCGGATCGGGCAGTGAGAAGGTGTCGCTCGATCATCGCCCCCCGATCGCCCTGACCCCCACCGCGCCGGGGGGCAGCGCCCGCTTCAACGGATTCACACCGAATCGCTTCGCCGTTTCCGTTCGCTCGCCCGTGCCCGCGCATCTGATCCTGCTCGGCGAGCGCGAGGATCGGAAGCCCAACTGGCGCGTCGAGGGGGGCACCCTGGAGTCGCTCGCGGGAAGGGTCGCGGTGCGCGTCGAGCCGGGAGAGCGCGAGGTGATCTTCCGCTACTGGCCGCGATACTTCGGGCTCGGGCTCGTGGTGAGCGGGCTGACGCTGCTGCTCGCGACCCTCTTCGCATCGGGCGCCTTTCGATCGCGAGGCGCGAACCCGTGAGTGCGATCAAGGGTCTGGCGGCTTCGCTCGCGACCCTCGGCGTTGCGTTCCTGGCGGTGACGTGGTGGGCGCTCGAGGCGGAGGGTGTGGCGATCCTGCGGACGTCGTCGCTGGATGGAGCGCCGCGCTCGACGCATGTCTGGTACGTGCGAGACGACGGCGAGGTGTTGCTCGAGGCCGGCGCGCCCGAGAACGGCTGGTTCGCGGACGTCGAACGGACCCCCGAGCTGCGGATCGTCGAGCCGGACCCTCTGGCGGGGCGCTACTCCGCGAAGATCCTCGCGAATCCAGACGGGCACGAGCGCATCCGCGCGCTCTTGCGCGGCAAGTACGGGTGGCGGGATCGCTGGATCGGCATCCTCTTCGACACGTCGCGCTCGGTCGCGGTGCGCCTCACACCCGCGGAAGCGAGCCGCTGACGCCCGCGTAGCGTAGACTCCGCAGCTCGCAGCCCGCAGAGGAATCCACCATGATCGAAGTCCATCACCTGAACGCCTCCCGTTCCCGCCGGATCACCTGGCTCCTCGAGGAGCTCGGCGTCGATTACAAGCTGGTCATGTACCAGCGCGACGCCACCACGCGCCTCGCGCCGCCCGAGCTCAAGGCCATCCATCCGCTCGGCAAGGCGCCCGTGATCCGCGACGACGGCAAGGTCATCTTCGAATCCGGCGCGATCGTCGAGTACCTGATCCGGAAGTACGGGAAGGGGAGATTTGCGCCGGCGCCAGGCAGCGCGGACTACGACCGCTACGTCCAGCTGCTGCACTACGCCGAAGGCTCGGCGATGCTGCCCTTGATGCTTCGCATCTACGCCGGACGTCTCGGCGACGCCGCCAAGCCGCTCGAGCCGCGCATCCAGAGCGAGATGCAGAACCACCTCGGCTTCCTGAACGACCAGCTCGCGGGGCGAGACTATTTTGTCGGCAACGACCTCACCGGCGCCGACGTGCAGCTCAGCTTCGTCGCGCAGCTCGCCGTGATGTTCGCCGGCCGCGATGCGTTCCCCAATCTCACGAAGTTCGTCGACCGCATCGAAGCGCGGCCGGCGTACCAGCGCGCGATGACCAAGGGCGGGGCCTAGCGGAAGGGAGCCTCAGGGGACGAATTCGAGCACGCCTTCGCCGCTCGGGAGCACGAGGTCCTGGTAGGGTGAGGGCCGCAGCTCCGTGGGTGCGTTCTCACGGAGCTTCGACAGCGGTGGAGGCGGCCCCGTTCCGCGATAGACGAGGCGGCCGACGTAGATCGGGAACTTCTCCCCCATCGCGACGCAGACCGACGATCCGCTCAGCTTGCCTTGCGTGAGAAGGCAGTATTCGCGGGTGCCGCTCGAGTCGAAGTCCGCGGAGATCAAGAGGCAGTCGAGCTCGGCCGCGCAGTTGTCCGCCCAGCCTCCCGAGGCGAGCCACGCCTCCAGGCCCGGCGGAACGCGCAGATCGGGCGGCGAGACCGTGAAGCGCATGGGCGCCCGCGGCTTCTCGCGCTCCGCCTTCTTCTCCCTGGCCTCCCATGCATTGTTCGCCGCCCTCACGTATGCGATCTCGGTGCGGATCGCCTCGTGCTCGGGGTGCCCGCCCGCAGCGGCGAGCCTCTCGAGGGCCTCCCGGCCGCGGTAGCCGAGCTCGAATTCCAGCGTGGCGAAGTCGAAGCTCGCCGCCGTGACGCGCCGGTCGAGCAGCCGCGCGAGCTGGCTCTCGGCCGAGAGGCGCATCGGATCGAGCACGGGGAGCTGAATCAGGATGGAGGTAGCGGCCAACACGAGGGCGGTGCCCACGTTGACGGGCCGGAGCAGCTGCATCCACCCGCCTCGGCGCCAGAGCGCGGCGAGCGCGTAGCAGAGCGCGTAGAGGGAGGCGATCGAGGCGAAGACGAGCGCGAAGACGCGATCGGGCGTGAGTCCGTACTGCTCGACGCGGATGCTCGTCCCGTAGAGGGCGATGCTGGAAAAGACCGGCATCGTGACGATGGCGACGCGCAGGCCGGCGAGGAACCAGCCGGGATAGCTCGGCGCGCGCTCGCCCTCCTCGAAGACTCCGTTGAGGAAGAGCGTGAAGAGCGCCAACAGCGAGAGCACCAGCGGGGTCGCGTCGCCGGTCTTCCAGAGCGGCGCCAGCCCCGTGAAGGGAAGCGTGAGGGAGAAGAGCAGGGCGACGAAGGCGACGAAGGGAAGCAGCGCTTGCGCGATCTTGAGCGTCACCCGGCGCAGGGTGGCGATCACGGCTTCGCTCTCGCGCCCGATCGCAAGGCCGAAGCCGAACAAGGTGAAGGTGCAGAGGTAGGGGAAGGGTCGGCTTCCGAACAGGTCGGAGAAGAGCGAGATGCCCACCATGTCGAAGAGAGCGCCCCAGACTCCCAGCAAGGCCCAAACGAGGCCGACGAAGATCTGCGCCACGACCCCGATGAAGAAGTTGTTCCAGCTGTGTCGGAAGAGCTCCGGATAGGGGAACCGGAGCCGCCCGGATTCCTGGAAGATCTGGGCGAAGGGCACGCTCACGTAGAGGAAGACGAAGCTCCCGAGCGCCCACCACCAGAGCCGGTCACCATCCCCGCGGATGGAGAGCGCAGCGGCGGGAAGCTCTCCGCAGACGCTCCACGCCACCGCGGCGACGACCAGCGCGAGCCCCGCCGAGAGACCCGCCCAGCGTCCGAGTGCACGCCCGCTCCAGGTCATGCACGCGACGAGCGCGAGGCTGGATGCTGCGAAGAGCGCGACGATCGCGACCCGGTCGTCGGGAACGGCCGAGAGCTCGCGCGGATCGATCGCCCACCAGATCAGCCCCGCCGTGAGGCCGATCAGACTGAAAACGGCACGGCTGCTCACTTCGGCGCCTCCCCCCGGACTTCCGGCAGCGCGCGCTCCACCATCTCCGCGAAGGCGCGGCCGAGCTTGATCACTCCGACGTAGTTTACGTGGTGACCGTCGTTGAAGTCCTCCGCGGGCAACGCGGCGCTCCAATCGTAGAACTCCACGCCCGGGTCCTCCGCCAGCGACCGGAAGAAGTCGAGGTAGCCGCGGTAGTACGGACCGTTCGCGTAGAGCCCCAGGATGCGCGGGTTGTCCGGTGTATTGACCAGGAGCACCTTGCTGCCGCGCTCGCGGAACGACATCACCAGCTTCTGGATGGCCAGGTACTCGCCGTCGACGACGAACGGCTCGTCGCGCCTCGCCAGCTTGTCGTCGCGGAAGCGCCGCATTCTCCGGCCCGAGTGGGTGTTCGCCTGGAATTGCTCGTCCCAGGCGCGGTCGGCCTCGCCGCCGCGCTTGCCCCCGATGCGCAGCTTGGGCTCGATGTCGCCTTCCTCCGCGAGTGGATACCGGTAGGGCTGGGCGCCGGCGGTTTCGCTGCGGGAGGGAACCGCCTTCAGCTTCACGCCGAGCAGCCGCAGGTCATCCGACGCCCCTCCGGCGCGCGGATTCCAGACGCTGTCGGCGCTCACCTCGACCCGTGCGGGTGGCGATGCAAGCTCGAGCTCGAGGGACTTCCATCCCGGCTCGCTCTCGATGCGGGTGACGAGCGGTTCCCCGTCGCTGCGGAACTCCAGCTGCACCCGGCCGCGTTGGGAGATCCATTCGGGGTCGATGAAATACTCGAAGCGAAAGGGTGCGCGGCCCTGCGCCTCGAGCGCGAATCGCCTCTCGGTATGGCCATCGGCGTGGATGCCCCAGGCTCCGGGCGGCGCCGGCGCGAGCAGCCAGCGCAAACCGGTGCTCGTGTGATTGCGAATACAGGAGCGGATCTGCTTGCGATAGCGATAGAGATTGCTGAGCTGCGAAAGCCCCAGCTCGAGCTGGTCGCCGATCCCGAGATGGTCTCGCTTCGCTCGCCACAGCGCGATCGGAGGCGCGGCATAGGGGAGCACCGGGTTCAGGAAGTACTCGGGCGCCGGATGCAGCATGTCGAGCAGGTTGAACAGGATGACGGTCACGTCGGGATCAGGCATCGGTTCGCTCTCGAACACGAGCCGGAACTCGGACGGCTGTATGCCAGGCAGGTTCAGCCGGCGCACCTCGGCTCGCGACGATGGCCGGTGGGCCTGCACCAGACCCTGAACCTGATGCGGGTCGAAGGCCCCGGAGACCGAGCTTCCGAACGCGAGCACGCGCGCAGAGCCGGTGGGCTTGGGTTGCATCAGGCGGCGGCGCTCGAGGGAGATCCGGTAGCCCCAGTCGGCCTCGCTGAACCCGGATTCGGGGATCTCCCGGACCCTCGGGATCTGCCAGAAGAAGGCATCGAAGCTGCAGTCGAGAGTCAGGACGACGAGCACGATCGGCAGCCAGACCTTCCAGGGAAGGAAGGCGCGCAGCGCGGAGGCGGAGAGTCGTTTCAAGCGGGCACCTCGGGTCCAGCCGCGTGCATCTCGACGGCGCCCTTCCCACCGACATTCTGCTGGCTGGCGACCGGGATTGCAGCTACCCGTCTTGCGATGGGCGATGCCGGTCGCCGCAGCCTCGACCTGCGCGAGCCACCAGCCGAGCGCCGTTCCAGGACGTCACGTGCCGCTCGTTTCATTGCTCTTCCTGGCCTTCGTCTCTGCGGTGTTACTGGTCTTCTATCGCCTGCCGGGCCGCTGGCAGCCGACCTGGCTGCTGGCGGCCTCGTACGTCTTCTGCGCCAGCTACGGATGGAAGGTGCTCGCCGCCCTCCTCGCCCTGACGGTGGCGAACTTCCTCCTCGCGCGCCCGGCGGCCCTGATCGGTGGACGCGGGCGCCCGACGTTGTACGCCGCGCTGGCGGTCAACCTCGGATCGCTGGCGTTCTTCAAGTCCGCCGGGCTCCTGCTGCGCGACGGGGTCGCCGCGGGAACCTTCATGGGCATCGATCGATCCGCCGCGTGGTGGGCGCTGCCGGTCGGCCTCTCGTTCTACTCGCTACAGGCCATTTCGTATCAGATCGATCTGCGCCGCGGCCAGATCTCGCCGCAGCCGGGATTCGTCGGATTGGCGCTCTACCTCGGGTACTTCCCCAAGCTGCTCGCGGGCCCGATCGAACGCGCCCGCTCGTTCCTGCCGCAGTTGACGGCGGAGCGCGTGCTCGACGCGGATCGCCTCGGGGGCGCGCTGACGCTCATCGTCGTCGGGCTCGTTCGCAAGGTCCTGATCGGCGACCCGCTCTGGGCGAAGATTCCGGAAGCGGCATTCACGAGCCCCGAAAGCGCCTCGGCCCTGCTCGCCTGGCTCGCCGTCTATACGATCGCCCTCTACAACGATTTCGCCGGCTACACGAGCATCGCGCGCGGAGTCAGCAGCTTGTTCGGCATCGATCTTTCGCCGAACTTCGCCTCACCTTTCTTGGCGCGCAGCTTCACGGAATTCTGGAATCGCTGGCACATCACGCTGTCGCAGTGGCTGCGCGATTACGTCTTCGTTCCCCTGAGCCGCGCCCTGCTGCGGCGCGGTTTCGCTTTCGAGGGCGCGGTCAACGTGGTGGTGCCGGCGATGCTGACGATGCTGGCCAGTGGGCTGTGGCACGGAACCGGGTGGCACATGCTCGTCTGGGGTGGCCTGCACGGATCGTATCTGGTCGCAGAGAAGGCGCGGCAGTCGATCCGGCCGAAGCCGCCGCCCGGTACCTGGCCCCTTCCGCGGCGCATCGCAGCCGCGCTGGCCGTCGTCGGCGTGGCGATCGTCAGCAACGCCTTCTTCCGGCTGAGCGTCGCCGACGCCGTCGCCTTCCTGGGCGCGGCACTGACGCCCGCGGCGCCGCCCTGGCCCGATCCGCTCGTCGTGCTGCTCGTGGGGCTGGGGTTCTGGATCGACTGGGTGCAGTGGCGAAAGCGCGACGAGCTGGTGTTCCTGCGCTGGCCGCCGGCCGCGAGACGCGCGGCGCTCGCGGCGGCATTGCTGGCTCTGCTCGTCGCTTTTCAGTTCGACACCAACACGGGCTTCGTCTATGAAGAGTTCTAGCCTGGATCTCACCGGGAAGGCACGGGGAAACGGATTGAGGCGAACCGAGTCGAAGTCGACGCTCTTCGCGGCGATCGACGCGGCGGTCGCTCGAGACGCGACGCGCGCAGCCGTGGTGTGGATCGGGGAAGACGGCAGCCGCGCATCGATCCAGGCGGGAGAGCTGCACCGCTCCGCCATGGGAAGGGCGCATGCGCTGCGGCGGCATGGAATCGCCTCGGGCGAGCTCGTGCTGCTGGCGCTTCCGTACTCCCCCGATCTGTTGTCGATCTTTCTCGGCGCCATCTATGGAGCGGCGATCCCGGCGATCCTGCCGTATGTCACCGACCAGGCAGCCGTCGCGGCGCAGGTCGAGCGGGTGCGTCGCCTCGCCGCCGCGGCGGAGGCGCGCGCCGTGATCTGTCCGGGCTTTCTTGCCGCGCCGCTCGGCGACGCGCTACGGAGCGTCTGTGAGGTCATCGATACGTCGATGCTCGCGGGCGTGGCCGAAACCTGGTCCGTTCCGGCTTCCGTGGGCCAGGAATCGGCGGCGCTGATCCAGTTCACCAGCGGAACCACCGGCGGCCAGAAGGGCGTGCGCGTATCGCATGCGGCGGTGCTGAGCTTCCTCCAGGGTCTGGCGCTCGACCTCGAGGTGACGCAGCGGGACGTAATCGTCAGCTGGCTTCCGCTCTACCACGACCTCGGCGTGATCACCGGGCTGCTCTTTCCACTCTTCCAGGGCATCTCGACCGTGCTGATGTCACCGGCCCATTGGGTGCGCGCCCCGGTCGTCATGCTGCGCGCCATGCACGACTTCAAGGGCACGCTGACCTGGATGCCGAACTTCGCCTTCAGCCACATGGCCCGGACCGTCCGCGACGCCGATCTGGAGGGACTCGACCTGAGCGCGTGGCGCCACTGCGCCAATGGCGCGGAGCCGGTGCGCGAGGATTCGATCGCCGCCTTCAGCGCGCGGCTCGAGCCCTGTGGAATGCGCAGCGAAGCCATCCGTGCCGGCTACGGCATGGCGGAGAACGTCCTGACCGCCACCCTCTCCCGCGGGCGGCCACGGGTGGACCGGATCTCGGCCGCCGATCTACAGACGCGCCGGATCGCGAATCCCCTGCCCCCCTCTGCCGCGGGCGCGGTCGCCTTCGTCAGCAACGGCTCGGGATTCGCCGGGGCCGAGGTGGCGATTGCCGACGAGCAGGGTCGCCGGCTTCCCGAGCGGGAGGTGGGAGAGATTCTCGTGCGCAGCCCGCATCTGTTCGAGGGTTACCACCTGCGCCCCGACCTGACGGCGGCCGCGATGCGCGACGGTTGGTTCAGGAGCGGGGACCTCGGCTACCTCGCCGGCGGCGAGCTCTACATCTGCGGCCGCAAGAAGGATCTCATCATCGTTCGCGGCGCGAACATCAGCCCCGAGGACGTGGAAGCCATCGCCGACCGCACCCCCGGCATCCAGGCCGGGCGAGCGGTCGCCTTCGGGGTGGCCGATGCCGAGACCGGCACGGAGCGCATCGTCGTCGTCGCCGAGCTGCGCGAGCCGCTGCCGGAAGGAGGCGCCGGAGCCGTCGAACGCGCCTTGCGCAAGGCCGTCCTGGAGGGGCTCGGGACCCCCGTCAGCGCCGTCCGCTTCGTCGAGCGCGGCTGGATCACCAAGACGAGCAGCGGCAAGCTGCCGCGCGCGGCCAGCCGCGAGCGCTATCTGCAACACTTCGGCGAGACGATCGGGAACTGACGTGACGCGCGACGACGTGATCGAGCGACTGCGCCTCTTCATCTGCCACAAGATCGTGAAGCAGCCGAACCTTTCGCTGCGCGACGACGAGCCGCTCATCACCGGCGGCATCATGGACTCGATGGCCCTCGCCTACCTGGGCGTGTTCATCGAAAAGGAGTTCGGCGTCCAGATTCCGGACAACGACCTCACCACGGAAGCCATGGACACGCTGGGACAGATGGCCGATCGCGTGCTGCGGGGGGTGGGTGGATGAAGCGAGTCAGCTCAGGAAGGTCCGATGTGTGGCTTTACAGAACCAATCGAGACTGGCAGGATTTGTAATGCTCATACGCAACTTGCTTTCGCCCACTCGCCGCCTGGTGCGGCGATTGATTGGTCCCATCGAAATCTCGACACACATGCCCAGCGGGTTCGAACGGCACTGCGCAGAGGCGCCAACACTCGGCGTGGTGCGAGACCTGGTTTCGGATTCCGACGCGTGCGCCGGCGTCGAGCCAGAGCGGAAGCGTCTGCTGGACGATCCGGCGATTCTCGACGCCGTCAAACGCGACGAAGTTCCGATACCAGCCCCGGAGGATGCCGAAGGATACTCGACACACGCGCTCACATACTGGCTCAGTGGAGCTGCGGACCTTCGCGCCATCGAGTCGATGGTCCCTGCATCGTCCTTCAAGACCGTTCTTGATTTTGGTGGTGCGACCGGACGCTTGGCCCGCCACATTGCGTTGCACCATCCGGATAGTCTGACGACGATTGCCGATCTGAATCTGCGCAATGTCGATTGGGTGGACAACCACTTCGGTTCGTCGGTGCGCGGCGTAAAGGTCAGCCCGTATCCCCATTTTCCCCTGGCCGATGACTCGATCACGCTTTGCGTTGCGCTGTCCGTCTTCACTCACATCGACGCCTACGAAAGCGGCTGGCTCGCAGAGATCAATCGCGTACTCGCGCCGGGAGGACACGCCGTCCTGACCGTCCATTCCGAGGATTGTTGGGGAAACCTGTCGAGCCGCCCGAATCTGCTCAAAACCCTGAGCCGCAACCCGTCGTTCGTTGCCACCTACGTTGCAACGAGAATGCCAGCGCAGCGGATGGTCTTCGATTTCTCGAACAGCATCGAATACAACTGCAACGTCTTCGTCAGCAGCGACTATGTTCGCTCACGCTGGAGCAAATGGTTTGAAGTGATCGACATCCGGTTCCGCGCCCATCTCGGGTTCCAGACCGCCGTCGTCCTTCGCAAGCGCTGAGCCGCCAGCGCAACCATGCTCCCGCAGATCGATCCAGCTGGATTTCGGGGATCCGGGCCAGCAGCCAACACCGACGGCGCGGGAAGGCCAGCCTTCTTGGAACTCTATTTGGCGAATAGCTGCAGGCCAAGCACCAGGGTCGTTCGCGCGAAGCTGAACAGATGATCGTGGTAGATCGCGCGCGCCAGGCTGGACTGCACGGCGAGCGTATCCACGGCGCTGCCGAGACGCACGGCATTCGGGACGGTGCGGGTGAGGGTGAGCACGACACCCAGACCGACGATCGCGAGCGAAACCCAGGCGACCCACCAGCGCTTTCCTCCCTGCGCGGCCTGTACGCCGATCGCCGCGAGGGTCAGGACCATCACCGATGCGACCAGGCGGTTCATCGGATGGGCATCGGTGGTGACTCGCCGGTAATAGCCTGAGATCGAAGCGAGCACTTCCGGCGGCAAGTCGCCCGCGTACGCTCGTGTCTGTGTGTCGAACATCAAATCGAACCACAAAACCGCAAGCAGAAAGCCGAGCCCAGCTGCGGCGAACTTGTCCATCTCGAACTCGCTCCGTGCGGCAGACCCGACCGGTGAGCCGCCTCGGGTTTGCTGGAGGTTCCCTTCGTCAGGCGGCTACCGGCGTACGCCTCGTTCCCTGGCGTGCCGGAACGTCACTACGTCGCGTTACTGCAAGTCGGTACATGTGTACGGCCAGCGCCGTCACCCAGATCCAGGGCGTCGCGAGGAAGGCCGGGGCGGCGGGGTTGATGCCGATGGCGAAGCCGACGGCGGTCAGGGCCGCGAACACCATGGGGATGGCGGCGCCGTAGAACCAGGCCCAGCCCCGGCGCCCCTCGGCGGCGAACCACCCCGCGATCACCAGGCTCGCCGCGACGAGGAGGAGGGAGCTGGCCCCACGCGAGGCGTTCTGGACGGCCCCTTGCCAGGTGGTCTGCACCATCTCCGGTGTCGTGCCGGGCGGGAAGCCGGCCACCGGGTCCGCCGTAAACATGCCGCCGATGATGTAGGCCATCCCGAAAAGTCCTAGCAGCCGAGGCCCCCACACCGCGCCCCGGCCCGTCCGCAGCATCCGGCGCACGCCGACCGCGAGCAGCACCGTCAGCACCCCGACCAGCAGCATGTTCGACTGGTGGATCCAGCCGAGGTCCCCGATCGTCAGCAAAGTGAAGCGGTGTTGCCTCAGGTCGAAGCCGTCGCGGGTCAGCGCCTGGGCCATCGTCACCGCCACGTACAACGGGCCGGCCACGGCGCCGCACGCCAGCAGCGCCCGGGTCGGTAGCGTTTGTTTCGCCATCGTGTGTCCCGTCAATTTCGTGCGGCGGGTTGGAAGAGCTCGACCACGTTGCCCGAAGGATCCTGCAGCAGGATCTGCTTGCCGCCCGGTCCTGCGAGGATGTCGTTGCGGAAGCGTGCACCGGCGCCGCGGAGTCGGGCCACTTCGGCATCGATGTCGTCGACGATGAGGTGGATGCGGTTCCAGCCGCCGGGTCGCGGCCTGGTGCCATCCGGCATGGGCCGCCCCGCGGAGCTGGTCGGTCCGCTGAGCAGCAGCCGGAGGTTGCCGCGGGCGACGTCGGCGAACGCGGGCACGAAGCTCGTCAGAACCTTGAAGTCGAGGAACTTCGTGTAGAACGCGATGGCTTCGTCGACATTGTCGACCAGGTAGCGGACGTTCACGGTCTGACTGGGATCGGTCACGGCTTCTCCTTGGGGTGAGGACGCGGTCGTCGATCGGCGAGCACGGCGAGCAGGAACCCGATGCGGGTCTCCAGCTCGGCGGCCGTCTGCTGGAACGCGGGGTAGCTGGCGTCGTCATCCGCATCGCCGGCCGCGGGGTTGGCGATGCTCCAGTGGATGGTCTCGGGGTGGCCGGGGAACTCGGGGCACACCTCACGCACCCGGTCGCACAGGCTGATCACGCAGTCGAAATGCTGGTCGACGAACACGTCCAGGTGTTTGGAGGTCTGACCGGCCAGGTCGAGGCCATGCTCGTCTCGCATCACCCGCACCGCGTTGGGGTGCACGGGCTTGGGATGGCTACCCGCGCTGTACGCCTCGATGACCCCACCCGACCGGGCCCTGGCGAGCGCCTCGGCCATCAGGGAACGCGCGCTGTTGCCGGTGCACAGGAACAACACCCTCACCGCAGCTGGCGCAGCATCCTCGGGCGAAGCTCGGGTGAGGCGAAGACCAGGGTGGAGCGCGCCACCGGTGGCCGACAACAGGCCACCGATACGGGCCAGATCCACCGTGTAGTAGGCGTCCCGGCGATCGGCGGAGCTGCGCCGCGCAGATACCAGGCGCCCATCCCGCAGCTTGCCCAGGTGGTACGAGATCAGGTTCTGGGGCTCGCCAACCAAGTCGCTCAGCTCGTGCACCATGCGGTCGCTCCGGGCCAGCTCGGCCAGGAGGCGCCAACGCAGGGGATGCCCGGCCAGCTGGAGGAACTCCGGCGGGGCGACATCCGCGCGAGCTTGCTGCGCACTCACACTCAGCCATATACATCAATCAGATTAGATATGTCAATTACAATTGATATATTTTGGAAGATGTAAAATTTTCCTGTAGAATCATCTGGTTACGCTTCCGCTATCGCTCGCGCTGCCAGACCGTCATCCGTCGTACGGATAGCCGCGGATCGCGAAGGCGATCCCGAAGGCGATGCTGGCGGCCGCCAGCAGACAGCCGGACAGGCGCCATCCGCTGCGCAGCCAGCCGGCCTCCTGGCGGAGACGGCCGTCCATGAACAGCCAGATCCAGCCGGAAGCGAGGATCAGCAGCGTGGCGTAATCCGCCAGGTACCTCATGCTGATGTAGCGGTAGAAGGAAAGGAACACGAGGATCGATGCGCCGGCCAAGGTGGTCGCGCCGAACTCGAACCGGGGAAACACCACCTTGTGTCGCTCCGGCCGGCTGTCGCCCGCGAAGCCGGAGCTTCGAAGACGAAGCGAGCCAAGCAGGAGCGGACCGGCGAGAAGCAGCGCCAGGAACGGGATCGCCGTCAACGCTCCGGCCGAAATCTCGAGTCCGTACGTCCCGTCCGCGGGCAACCGTAGGAACGCCGGGGCCGCCGGCGGGCTCAGATGCGCGTAGGGATAGGTAGAGCTGATGGAGAACGGGAGGAGCGTGAAGAAATAAAGTCCCGCCAGGAAATTCGTCCATCCGAAGAGCTTCTGACCCTGGTGGTCGTTGATCAGGGACAGCTGGTAGTGCTGCCCGAATTCGAGAACGTCGCCGAAGCGCGCCCAGTTGTAGAGGAGCAACAGCGCAACGCAGGCCGCGAACGGCGCCGCCAGATGCAGGAGCTGGCGGAGGCGGAGACGGCGCGCCGCAAACAGCAGGAAGACGCCCGAAGGCAGCAGGAAATGGGCGCGGCATCCCAGAGCCAGGCCCATGAACAGGCCCGCCCAGAGCAGCCGCCCGGAAGAGACCCCGCCGCCGCGGAAGCTCGAAACGAGCCAGTAGGCGCCCCCGGTCAGGAAGAAGACGCCCGCCGCGATCGCCAGCTCGTAGACGCGCGACGCCTGGATCAGGAAAGGCGCGACGTTGGCGAAGCCCAGGACGGCGCAGACCGTCAGGGCCATCGCTTCCGGAGTCTCCGGGAAATACCGGCTCCGCACGTCGAGGAACAGCGCGGCCGCCCACAGGAATCCCCCGAAACAGAAGACCAACGCGGCGAGCCGGTCGGGCAGCCGGAGGCCATTCGAGAGGATCCGGTAGGGCGCGTAGAGCGTCAGGACCGGCGTGATGCCGTTGAAGACGTAGACCTTGCCCTGGTAGTAGGAATAGTCGAGCAACCGGAGTGCGAAGATCAGGTCGCCGTGAGCGGAAAAGTTGTAGGGGTCCGCGGCCAGCTCGGGCGGGATCACGACCGGGACGTCGAGCCGCCCCGCCAGGATCGCGTTCGTCAGGTGGTTGTATTTGCCGCGATGGATCTTCTGAAGGTCGTAGCGGTGGGTGCCGTGCGTGGCGATCGAGTCGTAATAGACGAAGACGACGCCCACGAGCAGGAAGAGCCGCCACGACCTGGACATGAAGGAATCACGAGGGATCGCCACGCATGGGAGCCCCTGCTTCTACGCGATGGAGTGTGTAGATCAGCTCCTGACGGCGGACGAGCCATCTGTCCCAGGGATGCCGGTTCACCACGCGGTAGCCCGGAAGCGGAGCGAACGCGATCACGTACTCGTCATCCTGGACCCACCACCAGCTCTTTCCCGGGATCTCCTGGTAACCCTCGCGGTATAGCCTGCTCCCGTTGAATTCGAAGCCGCCGTCGATCGCGGAAGCTGGAACACCCTGGCTCGCCAATTCGCCCAGTGCGGCCCAACGGGCGCGGTTCCAGGCCAGGTAATCATGGGTCGCTGCCACGGAGAAGCCCGCCAGGCCCAGCAACAGCGCGAAAGAGATCATCAGAAGCGCTGGGCGCCGCGCGCCTCGGGCTGCGGGGGCTGCGAGCGCCAGCGGCGCCATCACGGCGAGCGGGAGGATGTAACGGTCGAAGAGCCACCCGGTCATGATCAGCGCGACATACGGCGCCGAGAATGCGAGAGCAAGCGCGATCCGCGACGCCGCCTCGCAAGAGCGACCCCGGCGGATCCGGCGGACCAGACGGAGGGCGAAGACCAGGCTGAAATACGCCAATACCCCGGCTGAAACCAGCGACGCAAGAGTCGCTGCGACCGCCATCCACGAGGGCATCTTCTCCAACTGATTCCCGAGGCCCGTCTCCAGGACGCCACGCAGGGTGAACGCCCCGACGCCGCGGCGGGACAAGATGTTCCCGAGGAAGGGAAGCATCCGATGCTGCCACGCCAGGATTCCGGTCAAGCCGGCCGATGCGATCAACCAGCCCGCGAACAACCCCCAGCGTGCCTTGCGCGCCGAAGGAATCGCGAGCACCGCCACCGGCAGCACGAAGAAACCCAGATAGATCGCGATTCCGGCGATGTTCCAGAGCGTCGTCGCGGTCGCCGCCTCGAGGCCTCCCGACCACGCTTGCTCGAAACGTGCGCCGAGAGAAACGTATCGCGCCGGGACGCCCCCATGAGCCGCGAGCCAACGCTGATGACCGACCAGCGCCAACACCGAAAGCAGGGTTGGCAGAACCGCCCTCGGGAGGCTCCTGACGCGCATCCGATGGCGGACGAGCCATGCCATGCAGAACGCGATCGGAATCACGAGCCCGAGCTGACGCACGAGCACGGAGGCAACGGAGAGGGCCGTTCCCAGCACGATCATCCCAGGCGAGGCAAGGCGCAACGCCCGGGCGTAACAAGCCAGGGAGAGCGCGGCGAATGCGGCGAAGGGCACGTCCGACATGAACGTGAAGGAGAGCGAAAAAAAAATCGGGTTGACCGCGAGCGACGCCGCGGCGACGAAGGCGACGAGCTTGCGAGCGCCGGCTTCCCGAAACAGCCCGTAGACGGCGACCACGGCTACCAGGCCGAGCGTGAGCGTGGATGCGCGCAGGATCTCGAAGGAGAAGCCGCCGAACAGGAGGGAGAATCCGGCTCCCCACAGGACCTGCGTCAAGAGCGTCATCGCCGTCCAGCCGTGCAAGCGATACTGGCCCGTCTCCAGCAGGCCGCTCACGCTGCGCGCATAGGACCAATCGTCGCCCAACGGGAAGTCGCCTCGCGGGTTCACGAGGACGATCATCAGGAGCCAGAGCGACCCGAGCGCAAGCGGCGCCAGGGCGCGAGAGAGCTGCAATTTCGATTTCGATGTCATCGGCTCGAGGGGCCCCGAATCGGTCGATACTACACTGCGAGGCTGCGCCGCCAGCGGCTCACGCCTCCGCCACCGCCCCCAGATCGCCGATCATGCACCTGGAGCCGGAGGATGAGGAGTGACGTAGGGTTGCGTCTGGCTGGTCGGCACGGCCATGCACACGCATGCAGGGGGATGCGTCGGGCTCGACCACGCACCCCAGGCGCACCCTCCGCGCATACACGTAGGCATAGGAAGAACAAGCTGAGTTCTGGGGGGACATCCGGGTATGGGCGTCATGGAAAGCCGGCGGCCCCCCCCGGCAGCGGGCTCCTCGTCACCGCGAGGTGGCGGTCACGGCGCGGTGTCGCAGCCTCGTGACGAGCTGGCGCGGCCATACTAGGGTCTGGTGTCGCTTCCAGGAGGGGAGAGAATGCGAGCGGTCGTCGTGTTTTCGCTGCTGGTCTTCCTGGCCAGCGGCGCCGAAGCGGATGAGTTCACGCCCGGTAACCTGCTGGTGACGAGCTGGTACAAGCAGCTGCGCGAGTTTACCCGAGAGGGAGAGTTGGTCCAGACCGTTGCGATCCCGTGCGGCGTCGATCCCTGTCCGATCGGCCACCAGCCGCGTGACGTCGTCGTCGACGCGCACGGCCGCGCTCACGTCTTCAACGGGACGTCCGCGCCCTGGCTCAGCTCCTACGATCCAGCGACGGACTCGTGGAGCCACCGCACGCTGCCGGGCTGGAGCCTCATCAACAACACGACCTACGGCGGCATTGCGATGCTCGGCGAGTTGGTATTCGTGCCGGACCACGCGATCGGCTCCGATCCGGCCGGAATCATCCGCTTCGATCTCGAGACCGACTCGGCCCTCCGCTTCGCCGAACAGGTCGCTGGCCGAGCGCCCATCTTCACCGATCTGGCGATCGGTCCGGAGGGACTGCTCTACGCGCTCGACGGCCGGTCGGGGGGAAGGGTCGTGGTGTACGACCCGTTCAGCCTGGAGCAGCTCGGCACGCTGCTCTCGACCCCCGAGACCCTTCGAACGATCGCACTGGATCGCTTCGGCATGCTCTACCTGGGGACGGACCGCGAAGACCTGCTCGTCTACGACGCCTCTGGGGTGCTGATCGAGCGGGTGCCGCTGATCTTCACGATGTCGGACATAGACGTCGCCGTGGACGGCAGCTTCGCGGTCACCAGCCAGTTCTTCGAAGAGATCCTGCTGCTCGACGCGGATCTCATGGAGATCGGAAGCCTCGCATTGCCCGCTCCGTCCCGCTGGACCTTCGCGGCGCACGTTCCCACGCCGCTCGAGATCGATATCGACGTGCGCCCGGGCGACCCGACCCACACCGTTCGATTGGCGAAGCACGCGGTCGTGCCGGTCGCGATCCTCGGATCCGAGCTACTCGACGTCTCGCGCGTCGTCGCGACGAGCCTCTCCTTCGGCCCGGACGGCGCGCCTCCCAACCCGCGCCCTTCACCGCGTGTGCAGGACGTCGACGGGGATGGGAATCCGGATCTCGTTCTGCTCTTCAGCGTCAGCGAAGCGGGAATCCAGCTCGGAGACACCGAGGCGTGTCTATATGGCGCGCTGCTCGACGGCACGCGCATCGAGGGTTGCGATCCGATCCAGGTCGTCGGTGCCTGCGGCGAGGGATTTGAGGCGGCGCTCGTCCTGCCGCCCGTTCTGTGGATCGCGCGAAGGCGCCGCCACCGAGCCGGCTCCTGGCGATCCGACGAGCGCCGCACCAGGCCGTGATGCATGCCGCGGCGGGCTCACGCCTCCGCCCCCACCCCCAGGTCCCCGATCATGCACTTCACCGAGCCGCCGCCCTTCTTGAGGAACTCCGAAACGTCGACCGTGATCGGTGTGACGCCGTGGTCGCGTACCTGGGCGAGCAGGCGGTCGGAGACGCCGGCGGGCATCAGCAGGCGGGCTTCATTGCCCTGCACCAGGCTGAAGGAGTTCGCGGCGTAGCGCGCGGCGTCCGCATCCGAGAGCTCGATCACGGCGTTGCCGAAGAGTCCCAGCAGGCGGGACCCGCTCGCGGGGGAGAGGCCGGCGCGGTAGGCGAGCAGGAGCCGGCGGCCCGGCCCGAAGGCGCACAGGACGGTGTCGCCGTGGTAGTGCGCTTCGAGCGTGAGCTCGAGCGGGACGACGCGGCGCGGCGTGACCAGCGCTGCGAGCAGCGGCTCGGCGCGGACGTCGGTGCGGAAGCCGTAGATCCGCTTCCAGGGCGGGAAGGCGAGGGCGGGGACGAAGCGCTGCCGCTCGAGCGAGCCGTGCGTCAGCAGGTGCACGTCGCCGGCCGGGAAGAAATCGGCCTCGCCCTCCATCCGGAAGCGCTCGTCGAAGCCCTCCGTTCGGATCCCCGCCTCCGCCAGCACGCGGCGGTAGTGCTCGCGCTCGCCGGCGCGGGTGGGGAGCAGGTTCGCGAGCACGAAGCGGCGCTCCGCGGCCGGGAGCGCGGTGTCGACGTCCAGCATGATCCCCGCGTTCGCGGGATACACGAGGCCCGGCTGCTGCGGATCCGGCGGGACCACCAGCACGCGCACGCCGAGATCGCGCAGGAGATCGTGGAGGCGTTGCCACTGCGAGACGGCGAGCGCGCGGTCGACGCTGCGCTTCGTGCCCCAGCGCGTGCGCGTGTGCGGATTGGCGCCCCCCTTGACGCTGAAAAAAGCCGGATCGCCCATCAGCACCTGGCGCGTGGGGCGCGCGGTCACGGGCGGGGCATGCCCGGCGGCAGGCTGGCCGGATCGAAGCCGCCGGCGAACTCGAGGCGCGCCTGGGGCAGCGTGCAGTAGAGCGTGGCGTGGATGCCCGCCGGGCGGTCGTTGCCGCTGCGGCGCAGGCCGCCAAAAGGAAGTCTGCCGCTCGCGCCGATCGTGCCGCGGTTCCAGTTGAGCAGGCCCGTGCGCACGCGGGGGATGCAGTGCTCGAAGCGGGCGCGGTCCCGGGTCATCACGCTCGCGACGAGGCCAAAGTCCGAGTCGTTCACCGCGGCGATCGCCTGGTCGAGGTCGTCGATGGGATAGAGCGCCGCCTCCGGGCCGAAGATCTCCTCGCGCTGGTAGGAGTGCTCCTGCTTCAGCGAATCGAACCGGACCAGGCCCGCGCCGGCGAAGGGCGCCGGGCGTCCGGGATCGACGGCGAGCAGGCGCTCGCCGCCGGCCTCGGCCGCGAGGGCGCGGTAGCGCAGCAACCTGGCGTGCGCCGCGAGCGAGACGAGCGGCCCCATGAACACGCCGGACTCGAGCGGCGGGCCGCTGCGCACGCCGCGCAATACGCGGAGCAGGCGCTCGCTGAACTCCGGGAGCACGCTGCGCTCGACGAAGAGCCGGCTCGCGCAGGAGCAGCGCTGTCCGGTGGTGGCGCAGATCGAGAGCGCGCTCTCCGCCACCGCGAGCTCGAGATCGGCGTCCGCGAGCACGACGATCGCGTTCTTCCCGCCCATCTCGAGCGCGAGGAGCTTGCCCGGCTGCGAGAGCATGGCCTCGGCGAGCGCGCGGCCCACTCCGTAGGAGCCGGTGAAGAGCACGCCGTCGACGCCCGGGTGCAGCGCCAGCGCGCGCCCGGTCTCGGCGCGTCCGTGCACGATCTCGAGCGCGCCCTCGGGCAGGCCCGCCCGGCGCCAGACGCGCGCCATCCAGTCCGCGCTCGCGGGGGTGAGATCGCTCGGCTTGAACACCACGCTGTTGCCGGTTGCGAGGGCCGGCACGATGTGGCCGTTCGGGAGGTGGGCGGGGAAATTGAAGGGGCCGAGCACGCCGAGCACGCCGCGCGGAAGATGCTCCGCGCGCGCCCCGCCTCCCGGTTCGATCGGCGCCACGAAGCCCATCCCGTGCTCGAGGGTGAGATCGACCTTGCTCGCGATCAGCGCGGCCTCGGCGCGCGCGTCCCAGAGCGCCTTGCCCATCTCGCGCGCGATCAGCTGCGCGAGCTCTTCGGCGCCCTCGCGCGCGAGATCGCGAAAGCGGCGCAGGATCCGTGCGCGCGCCTCGAAGCCTCCGTCTCGCCAGGCGGGGAAGGCGCGGCGCGCGCGCGCCACCGCCGCCGCGACCTCGGGCTCGCCCGCGATCGCGAAGCGTCCGACCTCGTCGGCGGGATCGGCGGGCGAGACGCTCACGATCCACTCGCTCACGCCGGGTTCCTCACGGCAGCGGTGTCACGTACACGCGGTCGCCGGCGCGCACGCCGAGCGCCTCGCGACACTGCTTGGAGACGAAGGGCGCGCCGGTCTCGTCGAGGAGAACCACGGTGGCGCGGAAGCCCGCGGGGCCCTCCGCGGCGAGCAGCGCGAGGGGGCCCTGCCGCGGCGCGACGGGCTCGCCGACGAGGCCCGGCAGCACCAGCGCCCGCCGCTCGCGCACGGACGAGATCGCCTCGCGGGCAGCGCCGTAGTAGGGCCCTCCGTCGAAGGGATCCACCTGGCTCAGGTAGCGGAATCCGATCTTCTCGAGGATCCGCACGGCCGCCTTCGCCGTCTCGTTCGGCTGGCCGATCACGTCCTGCACCTGCTTCGGGAAGAGGGTCGCGTAGACGGGATCGCGCGGGAAGAGATCCGCGATGAACTGCTTGGTGCGCGACGACAAGTGGTCCGCCTCCCGGTAGCCCAGGCCCGTGAAGCGGGCGCCGAAGGCGTCCCAGAGCAGGTTCTTCCCCGGCGCCTCGAAGGGGGAGAGCATCTCCGCGATCACCTCGCGCTCGAAACGATCCGGGTGCAGCGAGATGTAGGCGAAGCGCACGATCGAGAGCGCCTTGCCGCAGCGCTCGGGGTGGCGGCGATAGGCGGGATCCAGGATCAGCCCTCCCACTTCGGTAGGGCCGTCCTCGGTCGAGTTCAGTTGAAGCTTGCGGTGCACGAAGCGCTTGCCGAGCTCGTCGCTGCGGCGCTCCTCGCTGGTGACGGCGCACCAGAAGTAGGGCATCCCGGGGCGGCCCTGCTTGGCGATGATGGTCGAGGTTCCGACCGCGCGTCCGGCCGCGGTGTCCTCGAGCACGAAGACGTACACGCCGGTGCGCCAGTCGGTCTGCCGGCCCGCGAAGGAGCGCAGCGAGGTCTGCACGCGCTCCGCCAGGAACTCGCGGTCGCTGGGCAGGTTCATCGAGTCGAGCTGCTGGGCGAGTGCGACGATCGCGTCGAGATCGCTCTCCGCGACCGGACGCAGGATCAGCACGGGAGGCCCCGCTGCTCGCCGACGCGCGCGAGCGCCTTCTCGAGGATCGCGAAGCCCGCCTCCAGCTCTTCGTCGGTCACGTTCACCGGCAGCAGCATGCGGATCTTCCCGGGGCTCGACCCGGCGCTCCACACCAGCAGGCCCTCCTCGAAGGCGGCCGCGAGCACGGCGGAGACGACCGGGCCGGACCCGTCGAAGGGCACGAAGGCCTGCATGGCGCCGGTTCCGGTGCGCGCGGAAGCGGCGCGCGGCAGCCGGCGCCGCAGCGCTTCGAAGCGGCGCTCGACGCGCCCCCCGAGCAGCGCGATCCGCCCGTCGGGCCCGAGGTAGCCCTCGCTCTCCAGTCTTTCGATGATCCGCGCGCCCACCGCCATCCCGACGGTGGCGCCGGCGAAGGTCCCCGCGACCAGGCCCGGACGGGGGTTGTAGGCGCGGCTGAAGAGCACGGCGCTTCCTTGCATGGTTTTGCCCGCGGTGACGACGTCGACCCATTCGTCGAGCTCGAAGGTCCGGAACGCGAAGAGCTCGCCCGTGCGCGCGAAGGTCTGCACCTCGTCGACCCAGACCGCGATCCCGGCCTCGCGGCAGCGCTGCATCAGCGCGGCGAAGAATCCCCGCGGCGCGGTGTGGAAGCCGCCCTCCCCCTGCACCAGCTCGAAGAGCATGGCGGCGATCCGTCCGGGGAAGCGGGCCAGATGCGCGTCGAGCGAAGCGACACTCTTTCGTGTCGAGTCCGGGTCGTCGGGATCGTGGAACGGGACGTGCAGGACGTTGCCGCGCAGCGGCAGCCCCTCCCGGTAGCCGGGCTTGTCGGTGAGCTCGGCGAGCGAGAGCGTGCGGCCCGCGAAGCCGCGCTCGAACACCACGATGTGGTCCGCGGGCGAGTGCTTCTGGAGCACCATCTTGAGCGCGTTTTCGTTGGCGATCGCGCCGGAAACCGAGAGCCAGCAATGCGCGAGCTGCTTCCCCGCGTGCCGCAGCAGCGCGCGCGAGAGGCGCAGGTACTCGGGACCCGGGTAGAGGTGGCCCTGGAACACGGTGTCGGCGGCGGCCGCCACCACCGCCGTCTCGAGCAGGTCCGGGTCCGAGTGCCCGAAGCCGTAGACCCCGATCCCGCCGACGAAGTCGAGCTTCCAGGTGCCGTCGGCGAGCCGCACCCGCGCGCCGCGCCCCTGGCCGCCGAGCAGGGCGGGGAAGATCAGCGGGCGCCCGCGCCGCCGCTCCAGCTCGCGCAGTGCGCGCGCGTACGCCTTCGGGCTGAGCGCCAGCTCGCCCGTCTGCTCCGCGACGGCCGCGATCAGGGCGCGCGCAGCCGCGCGCACCGCGGGCGCCGCCAGCAGGCTCGTGAGAGGGCTCGGCTTCGGGGTCGGCATCGGTTCCGAGGATATCGGCTGGCCCCGCCCAAGGCTTGCGCGGAAAAGCTGAAAACCAAGTGAATCCGAATGGTTCACATGGATTTCTGCGGGTCCCCTGCAGGGCACGGCTATGCTCTCGTCTCCGCGTCTCCCGCGGACCCAGGACATCATGAACGCGCTGCGACGCACCGCTAAGAGAGCCAGGATGCGTGTCGAACGATTCGCCGCGGGTCGTGCGCCCGTGGTCCATCACTTCGTCGAGCCGCACTTGTGCCTGCTGCGGGCGCCCAGCGTCGCGCCGCGCGTGGCTCCGCTCGCCCGCGAGCTGACCGTGGCCACCTACAACGTGCACCGCTGGACGGGCCTCAACGGGCGCGGCAAGCCGGATCCGGCGCGGGCCGGCTTCGTGATCTCGGAGCTGCACGCGGACGTGATCGCGCTCCAGGAGGTGGTGCGTCCGCTCGAGGGCGACGACGTGCTCGAGCAGCTCGCCGACGGCCTCGGCCTCCACGTCGCCTTCGCCGCCACGCGGGTCCACCGCAACGGCGAGCTGGGAAACGCAATCCTCTCGCGCTGGCCGATCGGCGGGGTCTCGATGCTCGACCTCTCCTTCTCGCGCCTCGAGCGGCGGGTGGCGGTCTCGGCGCAGTTCGCATTCGATGGCGGCGTGCTCGACGTGGTGGCGACCCATCTCGCGCTCGGCGACCGCACGCGACACCGCCAGGTTCGCTCGCTGCTCGATCATCCGAACCTCCGCACCAATCCGACCGTGCTGCTCGGGGACATGAACGCCTGGAGGAAGTGCAAGGCGACGCGCGCGCTCGAGGGCGAGCTGCGCCAGCACCACAACCTCGACTGGCCGGCGAGCTTTCCGGCTGCAAGCCCCGTGCTGGCGCTCGACCGCATCTACGCGCGCGGCGCGCGCGTGGTCGAGCTGTATGCCCACAGCAGCCGCGCGGCGAAGCGCGCGTCCGATCACCTGCCGATCATCGCGCGCGTGGAGCTGGGAGATTGAGAAGGGCGATCCTGATCCTGCCGCTGCTGCTGGCGCTGGGGCCCGGCGGCTGCGCCTCGTTCGAGGCCGCGCGGCTCTACCGCAGCGGCACCGCGGCGCTGGACGCGGGCGCGCCGGAGCGCGCCGTCGCGGATCTCGAGCGCGCGGCAGCGCTGGCGCCGGAAGCCTCCGACGTGCAGAACCACCTCGGGCTCGCCTACGCCGCGGCGGGACGGCCGGGCGACGCCGAGCGCGCCTTCCGGCGGGCCCTCGAGCTCGACTGCGACAACGCCGCCGCGCGCGAGAACCTGCACGCGGCCGAGCTGCGCAGCGCCGGCAACCCGCCGTGAGCCGCGACGACGACGATCGCCCGCGCGAGCGCCTGAGCTGGCGCGAGATCGACAAGCGCCGGGGAGGCGCCCGGACGCGGCCGGAGGATCGCCCCAAGAGCCGGGACGAGATCGCGC
Source organism: Myxococcota bacterium (assembly GCA_036560145.1). Lineage (GTDB taxonomy): Bacteria > Myxococcota_A > UBA9160 > UBA9160 > SMWR01 > DATBRV01. The sequence continues at coordinate 80,089 of DATBRV010000112.1, read as the reverse complement.
GCGACAGCGCCGCCGCCAAGGCCTACACCAAGAAGCTCGACGCGCTCTTCGTGACGGGCAAGGGCGGCGCCGCCGGCGAACGCCTCGCGCGCGAGATGCGCGAGGCGCGCGGCACCCCCGGCCTCGCCGCCGCCTGCCGCGCCTACCGGGACGCCGTCGGCCTGCCGGACGATCTCGCGCAGCTCTCGCTCTTCCTCGACAGCGGCGATCCCGAGCTGGTGCTCGCCGCGCTCGGCGCCCTCGCCGCCGCCCGGGCGGGCGGAACGCTCCAGCCGACGAGCGGATTGCGGACGCAGCTGCGCCTGCTCGCCCAGGATGCGGACGACGCCGTCGCCGAGGCGGCCGAGGAGCTGCTCGCGTCCCTCTGACGCCCCTTGCCGGACTTGCTTGAATCCCTGAATCCCGTCGATTAAGGTCGAGCCATGCCCCACGAGGTCGAACGCCGGACGCTCACGCGCTATCTGGAGGAGCACAACCTCAAGCAGACCAAGCAGCGCGACGCGATCCTCGACATCTTCCTCGCCGCGACCGGCCACGTCACCAGCGAGGAGATCTTCAACCGCGTCCGCAAGCAGCACCCGAACATCGGGTACACCACCGTCTACCGGACCATGAAGCTGCTGTGCGACGCGGGGTTGGCCTCGGAGCGTCACTTCGACGACGCCATCACCCGCTACGAGATCGCCCACGAGCACCACGACCACCTGGTCTGCATGCGCTGCGGCACGATCATCGAGTTCGAGTGCGCGATGATCGAATCGACCCAGACAGAAATTGCCGACCGCTATCACTTCCGGGTCCTCCGCCACCGCCACGAGCTCTACGGCCACTGCGAGAACTGCCGCGACGACGGCGGCACCCGCTCGCGCGTCGACCAGTAGGCCCCCGGTTTCCTCGTTGACAGCGCCCCGCCGGCGGGGTTAGTCTCCGGCCGCTATTGAAAATGAATGTGATTTTCAATTTCGGACCCAGCAGAGGCCGGAGCAGCCAGGTCCCGAGGCCGTTCTTGAGATCGACGGGGATGCAGGAGGCAGGGCAAGGGGAGCGCGCTCGCGCGCATCCCCGCACGGACGACTGCCGCTGCCTGTGCGGGAACCTGCTGGCCAGGGTGGTCGGCGACCGCGTCGAGCTCAAGTGCCGGCGCTGCAAGCGAACCCACTCGATTCCGCTCGCCGGAGGCCGCCGATCGGCGCCCGCCGGCGGGGCCGCCGCGCCGCTTCGCAAGGCGAGCGCGCCGTGACACGAACGCAATGCATGAGGCCAGAGGTCTTGAACCCCGAGCCCAGTTCTCGCCGCGGCCAACGCCGCGCGCGGGCCAGGGGTCGGCTCGATGGTCGCTCACGCTCTTCGCAGTCTGGTCGCGCTCTTTCTGCTCGGAACCGGGGTCGCCATGGCGCAGGCGGCTGATGCACAGCTCGCGCAGGACGACCGCATCGCCGAGCTCGAGCGCACGGTGAAGGTGCTGGCCGAGGAGCTCGAGCGCACGCGCGCCGACGTCACCGTGCCGGAAGAGGAGGAGATGGTCAGCCGCTACGGGCTCGGGCCGGCGGCCTCGAAGGTCTACGGCCTGACGCGCGGCATCTCGATCGGCGGCTACGCCGAGGGCTTCTATCAGAACGTCTTCCACGACGCGAACGGCGCCAAGGACAACACCGACATGCTGCGCGCCGTGCTCTACACCGGCTACAAGTTCAACGAGCAGCTGGTCTTCAACATGGAGACCGAGTTCGAGCACGGGACCACGAGCGCGACCAAGACCTCGGGCGGCGGCAGCGTCTCGGTGGAGTTCGCCACGCTCGACTACTTCTTCCGTCCCTGGGCGAACGCGCGCGCCGGCCTGCTGCTGGTTCCGATGGGCTTCATCAACCAGATCCACGAGCCGCCCTCCTACCTGGGCGTGAACCGCCCTGACGTCGAGCGCCGCCTGATCCCGACCACCTGGCGCGAGAACGGAACCGGGCTCTTCGGGGAATTCGGCGAGCTGGCGGCCTACCAGCTCTACGTGACGAACGGGCTGAACGCCGAGGGCTACGACGCGGCCGGGATCCGCGATGCCCGCCAGCTCGGCAACCGTGCGCTGGCCGAGGACCTGGCCTTCACCGGCCGCCTCGACTTCACGCCGCTGCCCGGTCTGCTGCTCGGCGCGTCGACCTTCCTCGGAAACGCCGGCCAGGACCAGAGCTTCACGGTGACCGGCGTCCCGACGCCCGTGGAGATGCCGTCGGCCTTCACCGCGGTCTGGGACGTGCACGCCCAGTACGAATGGCAGGGGCTCCACCTGCGCGGCCTCTTCACGATGGTCCACGTCGACGATGCCGGCGAGCTGACGGCGGTGCTCCGCCCGACGGCCCAGGGCGGCATCAACGAGATCGGCGCGACCGAGGTGGTGGCGAGCGGGATGCTCGGCGGCTACGTCGAGATCGCCTACGACGTGCTCCAGTGGATGTTTCCCGACAGCGAGCGCACGCTCTCGCCGTTCTTCCGCTTCGAGTACCTGGACACGCAGTTCAACGTGCCTTCGGGCTTTTCCGCCGACAAGGCGCAGGAGCTCCAGATCTACACCGCCGGGCTCCAGTTCACGCCGATCCCGAACGTGGTTCTGAAGGCGGACTTCCGCAACAAGGTCGCCGCCTCGGGCAGCTCGCCCGACGAGTTCAATCTGGGGATCGGACTTGCCTTCTAGCCGCGCCGCCTGGCTCGCGTTGCTCGCGCTGCTGGCGGCCACGCCGCCGGCCGCGGCCAAGGTCTTCCACAGCCGCAGCGAGGCGCTGCGGCTCGCGTTCCCGGACGCCGAGCGCATCGAGGACGACACCTACGTGCTCTCGGACGCCCAGGCCGAGCGCATCGGCGCCCTCGCGCAGTCGCCGCTCGATTCGAAGCTGGTCAAGATCTACCGCGGATTCCAGGGCGACCAGCTGCTCGGCTACGCGGTGATCGACATCCACAACGTGCGGACCATGCCCGAGGCGTTCATGGTGGTGCTGACGCCGGAGGGGAGCGTCCGCAGCGTGCGGGTGCTCGCGTTCCACGAGCCGCTCGACTATCTACCGAACGAGCGTTGGTATGGTCAGTTCGACGAGAAGTCGCTGGCCTCGCCGCTGCGGCTGGGAGGGGACATCCATGGCGTCGTGGGCGCGACCCTTTCGGCCCGGGCGACCACCCGCGGCGTCCGCCGCGCGCTGGCCTACTACCGGGTGCTGGTCCAGAACGAGCCGTAGACCGTGAGATTCGTGATCACCGGCGAGTGGACGCGCAATCGCCTGCTCCAGCGGATCGTGATCCTGTACGCGATCTACGTCGCGGGTCTCTGGCTCACCAACGCCCTGCTCTACTTCAGCAAGATGTCCCTCCGCTACGGCTCGGTGGTCGAGTATTACCTGGGCTCCGAGGAGCGCTTCCTCACGCCCCGCAGCTACCAGGGGATGCTCGAGGTGGCGCACTTCCATCTCTTCGCGATGGGCATGCTGCTGCTCGTCCTCACCCATCTGATGCTGTTCGTCCCGCTGGCGGGCCGCACCAAGGCGTGGCTGATCACGCTGCCCTTCCTGGCGGCGCTGCTCGACGAGGGATCGGGCTGGCTGGTGCGCTTCGTCCATCCGGCGTTCGCGTGGGCCAAGATCGCGGGCTTCCTGCTGCTCCAGGGGAGCCTCGGGGCGCTGATCGTCCTCTCGCTCTGGGCGGTGTTCTCGGGCTCGCAGCGCAACTACGACGACACCGCCGAGAGTCCTTGAGGGGCGCCGTGCTCGCCGCGCTCTCGGCGCTGGCCTGCGCCGCGGCGGCGCCGCCCCCGCTCGTCGAGATCTCCGACGGCCGCCCCGCCATGGGGACCATCCTCGAGATCACGCTCTACGCGCCGGCGGCGGCGAGGGGGCGCGAGACGCTGGACGAGCTGTTCGGGCTCGCGCAGCGGCTGGATGCGTCGCTGAGCCGCTACGACCCGGCCAGCGGGCTCTCGAAGCTGAACGCCGCCGCGGGCCGCGGGCCGGCGGCGGTGGCGCCCGAGCTGGCGCAGATCCTCGAGCTCTCGCTCGGGTATTCGCGGCTCACGCGCGGGTCGTTCGACGTGACGGTGGGCCCGTTGGTCGCGCTCTGGACGCGCGCCGGGGAATCGGGCGTGCCGCCGACCGACGCAGCGATCGCGCAGGCGCGGGCCCTGGTCGGCGCCGATCAGGTCCGGCTCGAAGCTTCCCGCGCGTCGCTCGCGCGCTCGGGAGTCTCGGTCGATCTCGGCGGCATCGCGAAGGGCTGGGCGCTCGACCGCATGCTGCCGCTGCTGCGCGAGCGGGGGATCGACCGCGCGCTGCTCGACTTCGGGCAGAGCAGCCTCTGGGCGCTCGGCGCGCCGCCCGGCGCCGCGGGGTGGCGGCTGCTCGCGCGCGGACCGGGCGACGCGCCGCTCGGCGTGCTCACGCTCTCGGATCAGGCGCTCTCCGTCTCGGGAAGCCTCGGGCAGTGGGTCGAGATCGGCGGCCGCCGCTACGGCCACGTGCTCGATCCCCGCAGCGGGCGCCCGCTCGAGCGGCGCCGGCAGGCGCTGGTGGTGACGCGGGACGCGGCGCTCGCCGAAGCCCTGTCGAAGGCGCTCCTGATCCTCGGGGAGCGGGAGGGCATCGCGCTGGTGGGCGCGCAGCCCGGCTGCGAGGGAATGCTGGTGGATGCCGATGGGGGAACCTGGGAGACGCCGGGCTGGCGCGCGGCGGTCCGCTTCGAGGCGGCGCTAGAGGCGCCGCCCGCCGTCGAGGATCAGCGTCTGCCCGGTCACGAATGAGCTGGCGCGGCTCGCGAAGAAGACCGCCGCGCCCGCCATCTCGTCGGGCTTCGCGATCCGGCGCAGCGCCGCGTCGCGCACCGCCCCCTCCAGGAACTTCGGGTTCTCCCACAGCGCGCGCGAGAACTCGGTCTGGATCAGGCCCGGCGCGATGCAGTTGACGCGGATCCCGTCCTTGCCCCAGGTCTTCGCCTGCACCTGCGTCAGCATCACCAGCGCGGCCTTCGAGACCGAGTAGCCGCCGATCACGTCGGAGGCGAGGAAGCCGCCGATCGAGCCGACGTGGATGATGCTGCCGCCCTCGCCGTGCCGGAGCATGGCCTCGCGGGCGAAGTTCGAGAGCAGATGCGCGCTCTTCACGTTGGTCGCCATCAGCGAGTCCCAGGCGCGCTCGTCGATCTCCTGCACCGGTCCGTAGGCGGGGCTGGTGGCGGCGTTGTTGACCAGGATGTCGACGCGGCCGAGCTGGCGCTGCGTCTCGTCGACCAGGCGGCGCAGTTCCTCGGTGTTGCGCACGTTGGTCGGAACCGCGATCGCGCGCCGGCCGGTCTCCGAGAGCGCGGCGAGCGCCTCGGCCAGCGCGTCGGGCTTGCGCGCCGCGATCGCGACATCGGCGCCGTGCTCGGCCAGCCCGAGCGCGATCGAGCGGCCGATGCCGCGGCTTCCGCCGGTGACGATGGCGACCTTGCCGGCGAGCGAGAAGTCGGCGATGGGCATGGGGGGCTCCGGATCCCGAGGCGGAGGCTAGCTGCTCTCCACCCAGGCCTCGAGATCTTCGGGGAAGCCGACCTCGTCGTCGGAGATCTTGCCGAACGTCGCGCCGATGTTGGCGACGAACATCTCCTCGAACTGCGCGCGGATCCGGTCGCTGAAGAGGCCGATCGCGCGCAGGGTCGGGATCACGAAGCCGCGCACGGGGCCGCGCCGGCCGCCGCTGCGCTGGATCGCTTCGATGATCTGCGCGCGGTCCTTGGCGATCTCCATCAGCGCCTGCTTCGGATCGACGCCGGCCAGCGACCACTGGGTCATCACCGAATCGCGCATCGAGAGGCCCGCGCGGGAGTCGATCAGCAGCCGGGCCGCCTCGAAGGCGAAGTCCTCGACCTCGCGGATCTGCTTCGCGTCGAGGGTGGGAACCACGGCGGCCAGGTACTTGACGCCGAAGCCGGTGTGGCGGGCTTCGTCGCGCGAGACGTAGGTGAGCAGCTCCTTGAGCAGCGGCTCGCGCGTCTGGTTGCGCATGTCGCGGAACGAGTAGAGGGCGATGCCTTCCGTCACCACCTGCATGCCGACGGCCTTGATCAGCCAGGAGGGCGCCTCGAGCACGCCATCAAGTAGTTTTTTGAGCGCCGGGGCGATCGACTGCACCTCGTCGAGCTTGCGGATGTAGCCGGCGAACACCTCCACATGGCGTGCCTCGTCGAGCGTCTGGGTCGCCGCGTAGAACTTTCCGTCCATGTGGGGCACGGCGTTCACCAGCTGCGCCGCGACCATCAGGGCTCCCTGCTCGCCGTGCAGGAAGTTCGAGAGCATGAAGGCCGCCGAGCGGCGCGACATCTCCCACCTGGTCTTCGCGTCGAGCCCCTTCCAGAAGCCGGTCTGCTGGATCGGGAAGCCGCCCATCGAGAAGGTGCTCGCGAAGGCCTCGCGGTCGAGATCGCGGCTCCAATCGAGGTCGCGCAGGGCGATCCACTGGCGCTCGAGCGCGTTCGCGTAGAGGGTGCGCAGCGTGTCGATCTCGCTGTCGTAGTTCCAGTTGTAGACGGCGGTGAGGGCGGCCTGGACCTCTTCCCCGCGGGAAGGGTGAGCCGTGGAGAGGGGGGAGTCGGCTGCGTGGGCCATGGGGGTCCTCATCGGCTGGAGGAATTGGTCGGACCAAGGTTGAGCGACCCGGTCCCGGGTGTCAATTCGACGCCCCTCAAGGCGCCGGGCCCCCGCTCCGATCCCCGAAGCATGGCGACCAAGGACCTCAGCTGCCCGGTTTGCAATGCCGACCTGCCGCTCAACGGCGACGAGCGGAAGGGCGACGAAATCTTCTGCACCTACTGCGGGGCGCCCTGCCGGCTCATGGTGAAGCCCAAGAAGAAAGACGAGAAGGAAGAGTACGCCGCGGAAGAGGACTTCTAGGCAAGCGGAGCGCGCAGCGAGCCGAAGGCGAGCGAAGTTCACTCAGGCCTGAAGTCGAGCAGGCGCGCTTGTACGTCGCGCAGGCGGGGCGCGGTGCGATCGCGCTCGGAGAGCAGCGGGCTCTGGCTGGGCCACGGGATCGCGAGGTCGGGATCGTTCCACGCGATCGAGAACTCCGCCTTCGGGTCGTACGGCGCGGTGCACTTGTACTCGACCTGCGCCACCTCGCTGAGGACCAGGAAGCCGTGCGCGAGCCCGGGCGGCACGTAGAGCTGCTCGAAGCCCTCGGCCGTGAGCCGCGCCCCGAAGAACCGGCCATAAGCAGGCGAGCCGCGGCGGACGTCGACTGCGACGTCCCAGATCTCGCCCTCGATCACGCGCACCAGCTTTCCCTGCGGATTCGGCGACTGCGCGTGAAGGCCGCGCAGCGTGTCCTTCGCCGAACGCGAGTGGTTGTCCTGCACGAAGCTCTCGCGGATCCCGCCCTCGCGGTAGCGCGTCGCGTGGTAGGTCTCGAGAAAGAAGCCGCGGGCGTCGCGATGCACGTCGGGCTCGACGAGGATCACGCCCGGGAGCGGCGTGGTGAGGAAGCGCACCGCCTAGCGTTCCTCGCTGGCGATGCGCAGCAGGTACTCGCCGTAGCTCGATTTCCCCATCGCCTTGCCGAGCGACACCAGCTGCTCGCGCGAGAGGTATCCCTTCTGGTACGCGATCTCCTCGAGGCAGGCGATCTTGAGCCCCTGCCGCTCCTGGATCGTCTCCACGAAGTTCGACGCCTGGAGCAGCGACGCGTGCGTCCCCGTGTCGAGCCAGGCCGTGCCCCGGCCGAGCAGCTCGACGTGCAGCTCGCCGAGCTTCAGGTAGGCGAGGTTCACGTCGGTGATCTCGAGCTCGCCGCGCGGCGAGGGCGCGAGGCCCGCCGCGATTTCGAGCACGCGGTTGTCGTAGAAGTAGATGCCGGTGACGGCCCAGTGCGATTTCGGGACGGCGGGCTTCTCCTCGATCCCGAGCACGCTGCCGTCCTTCGCGAACTGGACCACGCCGTAGCGCTCGGGATCGTGCACCCAGTAGCCGAAGACCGTCGCGCCGCGCTTTCGCTGCGTCGCGCGTTCGAGCAGCTGCGGGAGACCATGTCCGTAGAAGACGTTGTCGCCGAGCGCGAGCGCGACCGGGTCGCGGCCGACGAAGTCGCGTCCGATCAGGAAGGCCTGGGCGAGGCCCTCGGGCCGCGGCTGCACGGAATACGCGATCGTGATCCCGAAGCGGCTGCCGTCGCCGAGCAGCCGCTGGTAGGCCGGAATGTCCTCCGGCGTCGAGATCAGCAGGATCTTCCGGATCCCCGCCAGCAGCAGCGTCGAGAGCGGGTAGTAGACCATCGGCTTGTCGTAGACCGGGAGCAGCTGCTTGGAGACGCCCTGCGTGATCGGGTGGAGTCGGGTCCCCGATCCACCGGCCAGCACGATGCCCTTCACGTGGGTCCGCCCCCGCTCACGGCAGGAACTGCGCCCGCTGCTCGAGCTTGCGGGGCAGGTATTCGTCGATCACGTAGTTGAGTCCCCACTTCGCCAGCGCCTGCTGCTCGGCGCGCACGCCCATTCCGAGCAGCTGCTCGATCGCCTTCTGCCAGGGCTTGTGCGCCTTGAAGAAGGGGTCGTTCTTGAGGGCGTCCTTGGCGCGCTTGATGTCGACTTCGGCCATCGGGTGCGTGGGCAGACGATAGTCGACGATGTCCTGCGGCGTGACCCCGAGGTAGCGCGCCTGCGGCACGCAGAAGAACTGCGAGAGGTGCGCGGCGTTGCCCGAGCCCACCTTGAGGGTGCGGTAGATGTTCGAGATGCCGTAGGGGTCGCAGTCGACGAAGGCGTAGACGGGGAGCTCGCAGTCGTCCGAGAGCTTGCGGATGAAGCGGCGCGTGGAGCGGGTGGGCACGCCCGCCATCGAGACCAGGATGCAGTCTGCGGTCTGCCAGTATTTGTGGCTCTGGAGCCTTTGGAAGACGCCCCCGGTCTCGATCGCCAAAATAAATTTTGCGTCGGTCTCGAACGAGAGCTGCTCGACGGTCGAAGGGATCGAGTAGGCGCCCGAGCCGAAGCGCGTGCAGTCGATGCGCTCGATCTCGCCGGTGTCGCGGCCGGGATCGAGAACCACCAGCCGGCCTGCGACGGCTCCCCCGTGCTCGTCGGGCACGAAGCGGAGCTGCTCGCGCGAGAGGCTGCGCACCGAGAAGAGCGCCTCGATGTCGTCCATCACGGTGTCGGACTCGGTCTGCTCGTCGAAGCGCGCCTCCTCCCAGTTCTTGCTCTGGTAGTACGCGTCCCGCTTGGTGGCGAAGTCGTTGTTCTCCACCAGCTCCTTGGAGAGCGCCATCATGCGCAGCGTCTGCGCGAAGCTCTTCACGGTGTTGACGGTGAGCGTGCGGACCTTCTTCTGCTTGCCGATCTCGAAGAAGCCCTTGTTCCCGGAGTAGGAGACGTTGCCGAGCGAGCGCACCGGGAAGGAGAGGTCGGGCTTCGAGTGCTTGGAGATGTCCTGGTGCACCTTCTTGGCGGCCTCGCGGATCAGGTCGAGCGTGAGCGCGTCCATCTCGGCGTTTCGCGCCTTGACGTTGGCGGCGATCGCCGATTTCTTCGGGGCCTTCTTCTTCGCCACCGTCTTGCGTGCCGCCATGCTAGTTGCTCCGACTCCGCTCGAGGACTTCCGAAAGGTTCGTGACCACCTGCTCCCGATCGCGATCCGAGAAGCCCAGGATCTGCTGGAGCCCGATCGCCAGCTGCGGGATGTACTTCTCGATGTAGGCGCGCTTCTTGGCCTCGTCGGCCTCGCGCTTGCGGCGGCGAATGAAGATGGCCATCAGGCGGCCGCATTCCTGCAACGCGAGCCTCATCTCCTTGATGATCTCCGGGTAGTGCGCCACCGCTTCTTTGCTCTCCGACGTGAAGGGCACCCAGACGCTCGCCATGTGCACCATGATCAGCATCGGGCCGATCGGGACGGCGCCCTTCGGATGCTGGAGCTCGTAGGCCTTCCAGTCCGTGGACGCGACCGCCTTCGTGATCGCGCAGCCGCCCTGCTGGTACTGGAGCGGAACCCGGTTCGCGAAGCGGTAGACGGTGACGGGCTCCTCGGCGGGAAGGCTGCCGCCGTAGGCGATCCCCACCTCGATCAGGAAGGGATTGCCGCGGTAGACGCTGGCCCGGCGCGTGATCGACGTGTAGAAGTCGGCCTTCACCTCGGCGCGCAGCGCGCGCTCGATCAGCTCGCCGCCGATCGGCGCGATGCAATCCAGCGGCGGGGCCATGATCTTGGTCGCCTGGATCGCCAGGTGCAGCCGCTCCGCCTCTTCGCGTTCGATCTCGCTCGGCCGGCGCGTGGGCGCCACCTTGGCGCGCTTGCAGATCTCACCGGCCGTCCTCGATGAAATCCGGCTGAAGTCGTTCTGGAGACACGACGACAGGTTGCGCGCCTTGGTGTCGCGGAACATCTGCATCAGCACGCCGAGCTCGACGCCATACGGATGTGGCTTGATCTCGCGCGTCTCCGGCGGCACCTCGTCGGTCACGCGTGGGAAGACGTGCTCCGCGCCGTGCTCCTCGGCCTTGGGCGGGACGAAGGTGATCTGCGCGTGCGGGTTCGCGAGCGAGATCTGCCGGATGTAGGCATCGACGGAGTGCTGGCCGCCGCGGTAGGCTCCCTCCAGCTCGATCTCGACGCGCGTCCCGTGCGGCTTGTTCCACTCGCAGGTCTCGTCGAGCTTGACCCTCGGCTCGTTCTTCTTGGTGTCGATCACGAGCTCCAGATGGTGGGCAGGCTTCTTCTCCTGCGTCCTCGTCCAGATCGAGATCGGCTTGCCGGTGGTGAGCAGCCCGTACATCCCGGCGGCGCTGATGCCGATGCCCTGCTGGCCGCGGCTCTGGCGCAGGCGATGGAACTTGGAGCCGTAGAGCAGGCTGCCAAATATTTTGGGCACCTGCGCCCTTACGATGCCGGGCCCGTTGTCCTCGATCGCGACCAGGAAGCGCGTCTCGGAGATCTCGCGGATCTCGACGCGCACGTCGGGCAATATGCCGGCCTCCTCGCAGGCGTCGAGCGCGTTGTCGACGCCCTCCTTCACGGTGGTGAGCAGCGCCTTCGAGGGGTTGTCGAAGCCGAGCAGGTGGCGGTTCTTGGCAAAAAATTCCGAGACGGAGATGTCGCGCTGGCCCTTGGCGAGGTCGGTGGCGGTGGGGCGCACGCGCGGCTCGGCGGCGCCGTTCCTGGCAGCGGGCTTGGCAGCGGGCTTCGCGGCGCGCTTGCCCGCGGCGCGCGCCTTGCGCGGGCCGGGCTTCACGCCTTCGGAGCGCGCCTGAAAGGCGAACTCCTCCTGGTCCGGCATGCAAGATCCCCCCGACCGTGACCATGGCCCCGGCCGGGCGTTGGGGCAAGCCTCAGGGCAGCCGGATCAGACCCAGTCTTCGGGGCGGGAGTCGCGGAAGTTGCCGATCAGGCGGACGCTTCCGGAGCAGAGCATGTGGATCACGGTGGCGACCACCTCGTGCTCGTCGTCCGTGATCTCGGACAGCACGCGGACCAGCTCGAGAAGCGTGCAGGGATGCGGCTCGGGATACGCGGACCTCTGCTGCGATACGGCGGCACTGCTCATGGTTCCTTCCCCCCTTGCCCCCTCAGAGAAGCATGAAGCGTGCCACCGGCCGGGGCGTTGGTGCGCATTTCAGGAACATTTATAAATCAAGTGGTTGCAGGGTTGATTGCGCTTCGGTGAAGATCCCGGGGCGCACTCCGGGTGACAGGATTCGGACCCGAGGTGTCGATTTTCGAACATGCGCCCCCCCGGGAGCGTCACCGTGCTCTGGATCCCCATCACGCTGGCGGCGGCTGCCTTACAGACCGCCCGCAACGCGCTCCAGCGCAGCCTGACCGGCCCGCTCTCGCAGCTCGGCGCCACCTACACGCGCTTCCTGTTCGGCTTCCCCTTCGCGCTGCTCTACGCGGCCAGCGTCTTCGGCCTCGCGGATACGCCCCTGCCGGCGCCGGGGCTCGCGTTCCTCGGCTGGGCCGCTCTCGGCGGCGTCGCCCAGATCTTCGGCACCGCCTTCCTGCTCCGGCTCTTCACGCTGCGGAACTTCTCCACCGGCATCGCCTTCTCGAAGTCCGAGATCCTCCAGGTCGCGCTGGTGGGAATTCTCGTACTGGGCGACGGCGTCTCGCCGCTCGCCGCCGTTGCGATCGGCGCCGCGACCTTCGGCCTGCTGCTGCTCTCGCGCGAGACGGGAAGCCTCGCCTGGCGCGACCTCGCCGCCGACCTCGGGGGGCGCGCGGCGGTGCTGGGCCTCGCGACGGGAGGCGCCTTCGCGATCGCGGCTGTCGCATTCCGCGCGGCCTCGCTCTCGCTCACGCATCCGTCGTTCGCGGCCTCGGCGGCGGCCACGCTGGTCGTCAGCACGCTGATCCAGACCCTGCTGATGACGGTCTACCTGCGCTGGCGCGAGCCGGGACAGATCGGCGTGGTGGTGGGGATGTGGCAGCGCTCCCTGCTCCCGGGCCTCACCGGCGCCGCTGCCTCGGCCTGCTGGTTCACCGCCATGACGATCGAGATCGCGGCCTACGTGCGCATGCTCGGCCTGGTCGAGGTGCTCTTCGGCTACGGCGTCTCGATCCTCGGCTTCCGCGAGCGCCCGAGCCCGCGCGAGAGCCTCGGCACGGCGATCCTGTTGGCCGCCATCGCGGCGCTGCTCTGGGACCGAGCCTAGGCTCGCCGGCCGATCTGGGAACCCGGGAACCCTCGATTTCACTGAGTTCGCGCCCGCGATGATGTACCGCATTGGTGTCGTCCTCTAAAAGTGTAAATGGAAATGTTTTTCTCGAATTGTAGAGCGCCATTCCCAACACCAATGTGTGGATACCCCCATGATTCGACCCGCGAACGCGCACTTATCCGGGCTTTCTTCCGCGGGCACGATTCCTGCAACATAGGGAGAGCTAGACCGCGAAAGCAGACGCGCTCGTATGAGCTTCGCGTCGCAGTTCAATCGAAGTGCGCCCGGCGACGGGAGCCTACGGATCCTGCTCGCCGCGGTGCTGGTGCTGGCTGCCGGGCGCCCCGCCCAGGCAGAGGATCTTCTTCCGGATCTGATCGTTCTGCCGGATCTATTGGGGGAGATCCGCCTCGATACAGCCACCATCCCAGGTCACCGCCTTCTTCGCCTGACGACCGCGACTCCGAACATCGGCAGCGGCCCCCTGGAGATTCGTGGCGGCGCGCTCGCCAGCTCGACACAGCAGCTCGTCGATCAGCGGATCTACCGTGAAGACGGCACGTGGTGGGAGCGTGCCGCCGGCACCACCAGCTTCCACCCGGCTCACCGCCACGTTCACTTCGACGGCTGGGCCGAGTACCGCCTGCGCGGCGTAGAGGGAGACGGTGGCGTGGGCCCCATCGTCGCGCAGGGTGACAAGACGAGCTTCTGCCTGCTCGACCTGCGCGTGCACGATGCGAGCAATCCGCACTTTTCCGGAACCCGAAATTTCGCCACTTGTGACGTTACGGTCCAGGGCATCTCACCGGGTTGGATGGACCTCTACGACCTGGGCCTTCCCAACCAGTGGATCGACGTGACCGGCATCCCGGACGGCCGCTACTGGGTCGAGGCGGAGGTAGACCCCGAGAGGCGCCTGCTCGAAGCGGACGACGTCAACAACGTCAGTCGGATCGAAGTCGCACTCGGTCGACCACCGCGCGCGGTTGCCGACGCGTTGGAAGAAAACGACTCCATCGAGCAAGTCGCCGCCCGAGAAGAGGGAGGCTCCGAGAGCCCCAACCTGGGCATCGTTCGCCTGCGTGCGGTGCTCGAAGCCCTTTCCATGGAGGACGCGGGCGACTTCTTTGCGTTTCGCCTCGACCGCGCGGTAGGGCCCGGCGCCTTCGTGAGGATCGAGTCTCCCTACCTCGAGAGCGACCTGGACCTCGCGCTGCTCGATGCCGGTGGCCGGATCCTGGGCGTCAGCGTGAGCGGCGGGAACTTCGAGCAGGTGACCCTGGACGGCCTCGCCGACGGCCTCTTCTACGCCTGGATCATCCCGTACGCTGGCCAGAACCCCGACTATCGCCTGATCGTCGATACCGGCAGGAACGACCCGCCGAGCCTCGAGCTCCTCCAGCCCGGCGCCGAACCGCTGTGGGTCGAGCAGGGCTTCGAGACGCTGCTCGTCGAGTGGATCGCAAGCGACCCTGCGGGCGAGCCGACGACGGTCTCGCTGTTCATCGACCGGGACCGAACCCTCGACAAGCAGACGCTACCGCTCGGTGGCTATCAGGATCTTCCTGGGACGGACGGCATCGCGTACGTGAACACGGTGCCTCTCGATCCCGGTGAATGGTTCCTCTACGCCGAGGTCACCGACGGAGCCAGCGTTTCCGGAAGCTGGGCCTCGGCCCCATTCAACATCTACGTGAAGGGGGACGTGGATCTCGACGGCGAGGTCGACCTCGTCGACTGGATCACCGTCGTGCGCGTTCTGCGCCGACACCGGCTCGCACCGGGCTGGCAACAGATCCTCGACATGGACCGAGATGGAGACATCGACCGAGCCGACCTGAAGCGGCTGCTCCGCACGGCTCTGGAAAACGAGCACGGTCGTGTTTGGAGAAAGGAGCATGACAACGACTGATCCGGCGTGACCACGGGGCCGGCATGGACCTCGCGGTTTCGGCCATACCACAGAAAGGAGACCTCACATGACCATCCATCGAGTTGCTACCGCCCTGCTGCGGGTCGTCCCCATTCTTGCGGTCCTTGCAGCACCCGCGTCGCCACTCGCCGCACCTCTGAAGGAAGTCCTACTCGCCTGCGACGGGCTCAATACGACCGTGGCCGGATCGTGGGTGGTCAAACTGGTTCCGAGAGGCTTGGCTTGCACCGTGCCCGCGATCTGCAGCCAAGGTTCCGCGACAACAGTCGGTATTTCAGCGGCAGATCTCTGCTTCAACATTTGGGCGGAATTCAATCTGTTGGGCCCGCCCTGCCCTCCCGCCTTCGACGTCGACGCGGTCGGTACTACGGGCATCAAGATCGTCGCAATCGGGGAAGCCAACGCCTTCGACGTGTGCGCGGCCGGTAACGACCTCACGTTCGTGAAGATCGTCGCAGACGCTGGATACAGCCAGAGCGGCCTGATCGGTGGCACCCTGAGGATCAAGGGCATCAGCAAGGGGAAGGGCATCCCGACGCTCTCCGAATGGGGGGTGATTGCGATGACGTTGCTGCTGCTGTCCGCCGGCACCATCGTCTGGTCGCGACGGCCCGCGATGGCGACGGCGGCGGGGGATCGCGGAGCCGTCACGAGCGGCTCACCGCTCTTCGCGGCTGGGGTCTATGCTCGAGTGCTGGCGGCCACCCTCGGGCTCGCGCTGTTCGGGCTGGGCCTGGCGCGGTGGTTCGGGCCGCTCGCAGCCGTAGACGTTGCTGGCGCTCTGGTCTGCGCGCCGCTGGCGGCCTACCTGGTCCATCTCTGGGTGGTGCTGTGGCGCAATCGCGAATGACCGTGGCTCCGCCCCGATCGGGAGATGGCAGGGCCCCCATGAACCGAGGCTCACCGCCGCGTGCCCCCGACGCTCACGTGCGCCGTGCCGATGCGTCGGGTCAGCGCCGGGTGATCCGGTTCGTGGGGGCCTTCGCGACGCTCCTCCTGGTCTTCTTCCTGCTCTCGAGGACCGAATACTTCATCGATACGGTCAGTCCGGCGTCGATCGCGCTGAACACCGGGATCGCCGCGGTCCTTCTGGATCTCATGGGGGAGGACGGGGTCGCGCGCGGCGACACGTTGTATGGATCGCGGCTGTCGCTCACGATCGCAAACGCGTGCGACGCGGCCGAGCCGCTCCAGCTCTACGCGGCGGCGGTGCTGGCGTCGCCCGCGCCGACGTTGCTGCGAGCGCTCGGGCTGGTCGGCGGCGGCCTCTTGATCCTCCTGCTCAACCAGATACGGATCGTGACCTTGTACTTCGCGGGAGTCTATGCGCCGCGAGCTTTCGACCTTCTGCACACGGAGGTCTGGCAGGCGCTCTTCATCGTTCTCAGCATCTCCATATGGCTGCTCTGGGCAGGCTGGACGCTTCGAATCGCTGCCTCACGCGCCTGAGGAGTCCGCGCGGACGCGTGCTCGGATTCCTCCTGCGCACGGTCGTGATCTTTGGGCTGCTGGTGGGACCCTGGCTCGACCTTCAGCACGCGTACAGCCTCGTCTATCGGGTGGCGCTCGCCCGCTTCGTCGAGGTTCTTCCCCTCGATCGGCCTGTCTGGTTGAGGGAGTGCAGGGCTTCCGAGCCACGGATCGACACGTGCGTTCAGTATCTGGACGAGGTGACGGGCGAGATCCGGACGAACGTTCATCGGGGGGGGCATCTGGCGTTCATGGCCACGGCGCTGCTCGTGGCGCTCGTCCTGGCCACCCCCATCCGTTGGCTGCATCGCTGTGCGGCGTTGCTCATCGGGATGTTTGCGCTCTGCGGCTACCTCGCGCTTCGGCTGGGCGCGCACTTTTGTCTCCAGTTCGCGAGCCAGCCGCTCTCCTGGTTCCCTCTCTCGCTCCCCGACAGGAATCTGCTGCTGTTCGTGGTCGCGTATCCACCGTGGTATCTGGCCCCGGTGCTCATCTGGGTGGCGGGGGTATCACGCCGCGTCTACCTGGAGCTCGTCGTTTCGGATCAACACGAACGGCTGTCACTCTCCAACACCGCTAGCCGTGGGCACCGCCGCCTTCCGGATCCCCTCGAAACGCGAGCGCCTCGGCCACCGCGTGCGGGCCCGTCTTCGCCTCCCCCGCGAGATCCGCCAGCGTGCGGGCCAGCTTGAGCACGCGGCGGGCGGCGCGGGCGGAGAGGCCGAGCTTTTCCACGGCGCGGCCGAGCAGGCAGCGCGCGTCGGGGGTGGCGGCGACCAGCTCGTCGAGGCAGCCGTCGGGGATCTCGGCGTTCACGCGGATGCCGGCGGCGGCGCCGCGCTGCCGCTGCACCCGCCGCGCCGCCACCACGCGTTCGCGCACGCTGCCGCTCCCCTCCCCGGGCCTGGCCGCGTCGAGCTCGCTCCAGGGCACCGCCGGCACGTTCACGTGCAGGTCGATGCGGTCGAGCAGGGGGCCCGAGAGGCGCGTTCGGTAGCGCGCGATCACGCCCTCGTCGCAGCGGCAATCGCGCTGGCCGCTGCGCAGCCAGCCGCAGGGGCAGGGGTTGGCGGCCGCCACCAGCTGGAAATCCGCCGGGAACCGGCAGGTCCCCCGCGCGCGCGACACCACGACGTGACGCTGCTCGAGCACCTGGCGCAGGGCTTCCAGGCTGCGCCGGTCGAACTCGGGGAGCTCGTCGAGGAAGAGCACGCCGCGGTGCGCCAGCGAGATCTCGCCCGGCCGGGGCGGGCTGCCGCCGCCGAGCAGCCCGGCCGTGCTCGCGGTGTGGTGGGGCGCCCGGAACGGACGCTGGGGGGCGATCGGAACGCCCTCGCGGATCAGCCCGGCCGCCCCGTGCACGCGCGTCACCTCGAGCGCCTCGTCGAAGTCGAGCGGCGGGAGCAGGCTGCGCATGCGCTGTGCGAGCATGCTCTTGCCGCAGCCGGGGGCGCCTCGCAGCAGCAGGGCGTGTCCCCCGGCGGCGGCGGCCTCGAGCGCCGCCTTGGCGCGCTCCTGCCCGCGCACCTCGCACAGGTCCGGCAGTCCGCAGGGCTCCCCGCCGAGCTCCGCAGGAACCGCGCGGGGAAGCGGCGCCCCCTCGCGCAGATGCAGGGCCACCTCCGCGAGGCCTTCGCAGGCGAGCACCTCGAGGTTCGGGGCGAGGGCGGCCTCGGCGGCGCTCCCGCGCGGGACGATCAGGCGCCGGCAGCCGGCGTCGCGCACCGCGAGCGCGAGGGCGAGCGCGCCGCGCACCGGGCGCAGGCGGCCGTCGAGCGCCAGCTCGCCGAGCAGCGCGAGCCCGTCGAGGCAGGCCTCGCCGAGCGAGCCGGCCGCCCCCAGGATCCCGATCGCGATCGGGAGGTCGAGCCCGGCCCCGCTCTTGCGCAGGCTCGCCGGCGCCAGGCTGACGGTGACGCGGCGGTCCGGAAAGCTGGCGCCGATCGAACCCACCGCGGCCCGCACGCGCGCCGCGCTCTCGCGCACCGCGGCCTCGGGGAGCCCGACGATGTCGATCCGCGGCAGCTGGGAGCTGATGCGGACCTCGACCTCGACCGCGACGCCCTCGACGCCGTAGAGGGCCGCGCCATGTACCCGCGACATACAGGGAGTTCCCGGGACCGGGAACCGGAGGGGAGCGATGAAGGCAGGGCCCCGCAGGGACGGAGCCCTGCCTTCCACTTTCGAAAAGCCCCACCAGGGAGGGACTTTCATGAGGGTAGTGGCCGCTCGGGGCCGCAGGTGTCAAAGAAGGCGCAGCCCGGGCGGAAAATGGCGCAGCGCAAGGCAACTCCGGACCGCCGGGCCCCAGGAGCGTTAGTATTCGCGGCCGCCGGAAACCGGCCCGGAGACTCGATGCGCGCCTCGATCTGGATCTGGCTGTTCGTGCTCGGCGCCACCGCCTCCGGCTGCCAGAACGCGCCCGCCAAGCCGAGCGAGCCGCCGCCGATCCCCGGCGCAGCGACGGATTTCTCGGGCGACACCGCCTTCCAGCACCTGCGCGCGCTCGCCGCGATCGGGCCGCGGGTCGCCGGCACGCCCGAGGCCGACCAGACGCGCGCCTACCTGCGTGGCGAGCTCGAGAAGCTCGGCCTCAGCGTCGAGGAGCGCCGCTTCCAGGGGCCGCCCGGGCCCGAGGGCGCCTCGCAGGAGCTGGTGAATCTGGTGGCGGTGATCCCGGGCGCTTCCCCGCAGCTCTTCGTGCTGACCGCGCCCTACGACACGCGTCCCTTCGACAGCTTCCGCTTCGTCGGCGCGAACGACGGCGCGTCCGGGCCCGCCCTGCTGCTCGAGCTGGCGCGCGTGATCCAGGCGCGCCCGCTGCCCTACACGACCTGGATCGTCTTCCTCGACCGCGAGGCTCCGCGCGCGGGCGACCCCACCGGCGAGCCGCTGCTCGCCGGCAGCAGCGTGCTGGCGACGGAGCTGCTGAGCGGCGCCAACCCGGCGTCGGTGCGCCTGGTGGTGTCGTTCCAGCAGGTCGGAGACGCCGACCTGCGCATCGCGCGCGATCTGCGCTCGCACCGGCTGTTCCGCGAGGAGTTCTGGCTGGCAGCCGCCAGGCTCGGGCGCGGCGACGCGTTCCGAGCCGACGACCTCTTCGAATCGCCTCCCGGGAGCCACCTCTCGTTCATCGCCATCGGCTATCGCGGCGTCGTCCTGATCAGCGACCCGAGCTACGGCGGCGACGAGCCTCCCGGAGCCTTCGCGAACAGCGAAGACGACACACCCGAGCGTTGCTCGCCGCAGAGCCTCGCGACCGTCGGCATGGTGACGCTCGCGGCGCTCGAGCGGATCGGCGAGCGCCTCGCCAAGATCGACCGCTACGCGAAGCCGATCGAGGAGCCGGCCCCGGCGCCGGCTCCGAGCGAAGCGGCGGCGGAGAGCGAGCCCGTCGTGCCGCCGCCCGCGCCGTCCGAGCCCGCGGTCACGGCGCCGGAGGCCATCCCGCCCGCGCCCACGCCCGCGCCGCCTGCGCCGTGAAGCGCGCCGCGCGCGAGCCGGAGCCTCGGGACTTTTCTTATACTCGCTGACTCGTTCGCGAGCCGGCCGGAGGCATTCTTCTCGATGCGCGCCCTCTGCTTGAGCCTGCTGCTGGCGTGGCTGCCGACCGCCGCCGGCGCGGCGCCGCCGGCCAGCGCGGCGACGTCGCCGGTCCGGATCCGGGTCGATTCGCCGCGGCCGGGCGAGCCGCTCAAGAACAAGGTCGATCAGGCCCCGATCCGCGGCAGCGCGATGACGGAGGGCGATCGCCCGGCGGAGTTCGACGTGATCCTCGCGATCGACGTCTCCGGCTCGACCAAGGTGGCGAGCGGGGTCGACGTCGACCGCGACGGCGAGGTGGGCTTCAACCCGCAGCTCGAGCTGCTCGAGCCCGGCAGCTTTCCGCCGGACACCGTGTCCACCGATCCCAACGACACCATCCTCGCCGCCGAGGTGGCCGCCGCGGACGCGCTGATCGCGAGCCTCGACAAGAGCCGCATCCGGGTCGGGATCGTGAGCTTCTCGGGCGACATGGATCCGGACACGGGTTTGCGCCTGCGCTACGACCAGCAGGACGCCTGGCTCGAGACGGCGCTCACGGACGACTTCGCGCACGCCCGCGCCAGCCTGGGGGCGATCCTGGCGCGGGGGCCGCACGGCGCCACCAACTTCGCCGCCGGCCTGCGCCTGGCGGTGACCGAGCTCGCCGGGCTGACCGGCGCCAAGAGCCGGCCGCGGCCGGGCGCCAAGAAGATCGTGCTGTTCCTGACGGACGGCATCCCGACCTTCCCGATCGGACCCGGCGGCGTCGCCGACGACGGCGACATCGAGGCTTCGCTCAACGCGGCGCGGCTCGCGCACAAGGCCGGGATCGTGGTCAACAGCTATGCGTTGGGGCCGAATGCGCTCACCAACCCGATCGCCGCGACCGAGCTCGCCCGCATCACCCTCGGCACCTACATGCCGGTGCGGAATCCCGGCGACATCATCTCGTTCCTGCAGGGCGTGACGTTCGCCAACATCGAGGACGTGGTCTTCACGAACCTGACCACGCGCGAGGTCTCCACCGACGTCCAGCTCGCGCCGGACGGCACCTTCTCGGGCTTCGTGCCGGTGCAGGAGGGCCTCAACAAGGTGCGCATCACGGCGCTCGCGTCGGATGGCCGGAGCGGGAGCGTGGAGCTCGATCTCAACTTCGAGAAGTCGGGCCTGACCGAGCGCGAGCTCGCCCTCGAGCTGGACCGGATCCGGGAGCGCAACAAGCAGCTGCTGCTGCTGGTGGAGCGCGAGCGGATCCAGCGCTTCCGGGAGCAGCAGCGCAAGGTGCTCGAGCTGGAGCCGTCCGGAGAGTCTCCCTAGGACGGACGCCTGGGTTCAGAGGGGCATCAGGGCCGGATCGCTGATCTCGCGCCGGACCAGCTTGCCGCCCTCGAAGATCGAGATCACGTCGATCTTGCCGTCGCCGTTCATGTCCTCTTCGCGCTTGGCGAGCTCGGGCTTGCCGGCCTTGGAGGAGAAGGTCTCGAAGAGGTCGGCCTTCCCGCGGCCCTTGGTGTCACGCTCGACGCGCACCACGACTTCTTCGCTGCCGACGACCTGGTAGGTGGTCCAGGTGTCCATCCGCCCGTCGCGGTCGCGGTCCTCTTCGCTGCGGTCGCGCTTGCGCTTCACGTAGGCGACGACGAGGTCCGGTTTGCCGTCGTTGTTCGCGTCGTGCTTCTCCTCGACCAGGCTGTCGCCGGCGAAGGTGTAGAAGGCGTCCTTCACGCCGTCGCCGTCGCGGTCGACCGCGCGCGAGGTCATCAGATTGCCGGAGTAGGTCTCCCAGACGTCGATCTTGCGGTTGTTGTCCCGGTCGAGCTGGCGCGCGATCAGCACGCCGTTCTGGTAGGTCGCGAAGCTGTCGATCACGCCGTCGTAGTCCTGGTCCTGCTCCTTGCGGATGATCAGTCCGCCCTTCACGTCGAAGTAGCGCACCTCCTCGGGCTTGCCGTCGCGGTCCGCGTCCAGCGAGCGCTTCACGACCGTCATCTCGCGCGGGTTGTCCCATTGACCCTTCGCCACCGTCGCGCGGGATTCGTCGAAGATCGCCGCGGGCAGCTCGCGGTCGGTCGGGGCCTTGGGCGCGATGCGCGGGTCGGCGCGCTCGGAGAGGTTCTCGTTGCTGATCGAAGCGGGCAGCGAAGCCGCCGCGGTGTCGCTCGCCTTCTCCTGCGATTCGATCTGCTTGAGCAGCTCTTCCTGGCGCTTGAGCTCCGCGTCGATCTCGTTCTCCAGCGCGTCGCCGCGGGCGACCTCGCGCTCGAGCTCGTCCTCCATCTCCGCTTCGCGCTCTTCTTCGCCGCCCGAGCTCGGACTGCCGTAGCCGCCCCCGCCGCCGCTCGTCTTGAACGGCACCTGTCCGGTGATGGCGCTGTAGACCAGCATCACGCCGGCGCCCGCGGCGGCGCCGAAGGGTCCGAACTGGGCGCCGACGATCGCGCCCATCAGCATTCCCTCGGCCGCGCTCTGCGCGCGCTGGCCGATGGTGGGTCCGCTGCTGACACCGCCCTGCGGATCGGGATCGAGAGTCGGATCCACGCCCGGATCCGGGATCGGATCCGTCGGCGCGCCGACCACGGGAGGCGGCGGCGCGGCGGGATCGACCGGATCGGGAACCGGCGTCGAGGTCGAAGCGCATCCACCGAGCGCAACGGCAAGGGCCAGGACCAGGGCACGGACGCTGGCAAGAGGGCGGGCGGTCATCGACCAACCTTTTCGGACTATGTAGCTCTAACTATCACATGAACCCAAGTGAGTACAAATCCCCCCATCGTCCGACGCGGTGCAGCATCGGCAAGAACGGGCCGAAAGGACGCTGCCGCGGGCCCCGCAGCGGCCCGCGAAGGGCCCTTGAACCTCCCTCGTCGCTTGACTTATTTGCGCCGCTCCCGTATCCGAATACCTCGGGAAACCGGATGCTCGACGCCCGCTCTCGGCGACCGAACGGTAACGCGCTGCATCGCGTGCAGGCGGGTTCCCTACTCCCTTGCATTTACGTGAATTTCCAGCTCCGCACCCCGAGTTGCCGATGTTCCACCCGGGGCCCGTGGACCCGGAGGCGATGACGACGTGGGACTGACGCTGATCCGGAAGAGCGACCCCGCCCGGCCCAAGCGCGACCCGAAGGTCGCGGTGGTGCTCGCCGGAGGCGCGATTTCCGGCGGCGCCTTCAAGGTGGGCGGGCTGAAGGCCCTGAACGATTTCCTGATCGGGCGCAAGATCACGGATCTCGACATCTACGTGGGGCTCTCGGCGGGCTCGATCCTGGCCGCTTCGCTCGCGAGCGGCATCACGCCCGACGAGATGGTGAAGGTGCTGCACGGCACCAGCAGCCGCCTCGACCAGCTCCGCCCGATCGATTTCTACCAGCCGAATCTCTCGGAGTTCATCTCCCGGCCCGCCAAGCTGATCTACGACCTGTGCACCTATCTCCCGAGCATCGGCCGCGACTTCGCGACCGGGCTGCCGGGCCTTCCCGCCGCGGTCGGCCCCGCCGCGCGCGAGTTCGCGCGCGAACCCACCTATACGCACCTCGAAGTGTTGGCGATGCGTCTGTTCGAGCACATCTCCCCCAAGCGCGAGGTGCCGGCGCTGATGAACCACGTGCCGAGCGGGTTCTTCAACAACGCCAGCCTCGAGCGCTGGCTCGGGCGGAGCCTGGAGCGCCTGCGGCTACCGAACGATTTCCGCGGCTTCCAGCGCAAGCGCCCCGGCAAGCTCTACATCACCGCCTGCGACCTCGACACCGCGGAGCGGGTCGTCTTCGGCGCCGACGAGAACAGCGAGGTCACCATCTCCCAGGCGGTGCAGGCCTCGAGCGCGCTTCCGATCTTCTACAAGCCCGCCCGCATCAACGGCGTCGACTACGTGGACGGCGGCGTCCGCCACACGGCGAACATCGACATCGCCATCGAGAAGGGCGCCGACCTGATCATCTGTTACAACCCGTTCCGCCCGTTCCTCAACCGGATCGATTCCGAGGAGGGGAGCGCCGCCTACTTCGCCGACGGCCGCTACCTCTCGGATCGCGGGCTGCTGGTGGTGCTCAACCAGGTCTTCCGCACGCTGCTGCACTCCCGGCTCAAGCTCGGCATCCAGCGCTACCTCGCGGACGATCGCTTCCAGGGCGACATCGTCCTGCTCGAGCCGCGCGAGCGGGAGGCAGAATTTTTTGCGATGAATCCGCTCGCGTTCTGGAAGCGCGCGGACGCCGTGCAGCACGGCTTCGAATCCGTGCGCATGACGATCGAGCAGAACTTCGATCAGCTCGAGTCGGTGCTCGGCCACTACGGCCTCCAGCTCGACCGCGAGGCGGCGCGCCGCCGGGCCGACCGCGCGCGGGCCGCCCAGGGCTGGGCCGGCGGCGAGGCCGGGGAACCGGCGCCCGCCGAGCCGCCGCTGCGCCTGGTGGGGAACGACCGGGTGTAGGCTCCTGCCCCCAGTCCTCCGCGCTCCCCCCCCGGGTGGTGATCCCTGCGACTTCCGGTATAATTCCGGGCCTGCCAATGGCGGCTCCGAATACGCGGCTGCTCACGAGGCGAATCGCGAAGCCGTGGGATGTGCACCCTGATCGCCCTCCATCGCTGCATCCCGGGGGCCCCGCTCGTCGTGGCCGCGAATCGCGATGAGTTCGCGGACCGGCCGGCCCGAGGTCCCGCCCTGCGTGAGACGGAGCACGGAATCGTGGTTGCGCCGCTCGATGCCCAGGCCGGCGGAACCTGGCTCGGGATGAATCCGGCCGGGATTTTCGCGGCGATCACCAACCGGCGCGCCGACGCTCCGGATCCGGCGCGACGCTCGCGCGGCTGGCTGGTCCTCGACGCGCTCGGCGCCGGCTCGGCTGCCGAGGCTGCGGCGGCCGCGCTCGAGACGCCGCCCGGCGCGTACAACCCGTTCAATCTCTTCGTCGCCGATCGGGAGCGGGCCTTCGCGATCACCTACGCGGCGGCGCCCCGCTGCATCGAGCTCGCGCCGGGCGCCCATGTGATCGGGAACGCGGATCTGGGCGCGCAGCCGCCGCCCAAGGTGGCGCGGATCGCGCAGCGCGCCGCGCGGCTCGCCAGCGCGCCCGGCGACGCGCTGCTCGAGCGGCTCGCCGAGCTCTGCCGCGATCACGACGGCGGCGGCGCGCCGACCGACGACACCTGCGTCCACGCGGGCGCCTACGGCACCCGAAGCTCCACGCTCCTGCGGCTCGCCGAGCCGGCGTCCGAGAGCGAGCTGCTCTACGCCGACGGCGCGCCGTGCCGGACCGAGTACCTGGATTTCACCCCCCTCCTTCACGAGCTGCACTCCGGATCGGGCTCGCGCGAGGGAGAGCTGCTCTCGAGGAGACCGATTTGAGACGCATCGGCAGCAACATCCGCAAGCAGAACACCGACGCGAAGGCCAAGCGCGTCGTGCGAAACATCATCCGGTACAGCACGGAGGAGGAGCCGCGCAACGAGTATCCGAAGCGCATCGTTTCGCCGCCCAAGCCCTCGCGCTGCTGTAGCGACGAGAACCGCCAGATCGTCGGCACCATGCGCGAGGTCGAGGGATTCAAGTTCTGTTACAAGATCTGCGTGATCTGCGGCCACGCGGTGAAGTTCTACTTTCCCGCCGTCGACTCGACGAGCGACGCGGTGAAGGAATACCGCCAGTGGAAGCGCTACATGGTTCAGTGACGCGTTGAGCGCCGGCCCCATCGACGACGCCGCGGCGGCCGCCGCCTGGCTCGAGGGGCTGCTCGACGTCGAGAAGCGCCCCGATCTGCCCTACGCGAGGCTGGGCCTCGAGCCGATCCGCCGGCTGCTGGCGAGGCTGGGCGACCCGCAGCGCGATCTCTCCGTGATCCACATCGCCGGCTCCAAGGGGAAGGGCTCGACGGCGCTCTTCGCCGAATCGCTGTTGCGGGCGGCGGGCGAGCGGGTGGGGACCTTCACCTCGCCCCATCTCGAGCGCTGGACCGAGCGCTTCCGGATCGACGGCGAGGAGGTCCCCGGCCCGGACCTCGCCGCGGCGGTGCGCCGGCTGCGGCCCGAGGTCGAGGCGCTGCGCGAGCAGGATCCGGGCCAGGCTCCGACCTTCTTCGACGCCACCACGGCGGCCGCGCTCTGGCTCTTCCGGGAGGCGGGCGTCCCCCGCGTGGTGCTCGAGGTCGGACTGGGAGGCCGGCTGGATTCGACCAACGCGGTGCTGCCCGTGGTGGCCTGCATCACGACCATCGAGCTCGAGCACACGGACCGGCTGGGAGACACGCTCGCGAAGATCGCGGCCGAGAAGGCGGGCATCCTCAAGCCGGGCGTGCCGGCGGTCGCCGGCGCGCTGCCCGGGCCCGCCCGGCAGGTGGTCGAGGCGCGCGCGCGCGAGCTGGGCGCGCCGCTCGCCTGGCTGGGCGAGCAGTTCAGCTGCGAGATCCTCGCCGCCGACCTCGGCGGACTGCGGCTCCGGCTGCGCGACGGGCCGCTCGCGCTGGAGGCGGCGGTACCCGTGCTGGGAGCGCACCAGGCGGCGAACGCGGCGCTCGCGCTCGCGTGCGTTCGCCGCGCGGGCGTCGCGGACGAGGTGCTGGCGGCGACGGCGCGCGCCGGGCTCGCCGCCGTGCGCCTGCCGGGACGCGCCGAGATCCTCTCGCGCGAGCCCTGGATCCTGGTCGACGGCGCCCACACGGGAGCCTCGGCGCGCGCGCTGGCCCGGGTGATCGAGGGGCTGCCGCGCCGGCGCGCCCATCTGGTGCTCTCGATCTCGGCGGGCAAGGACCTGGCTGCGATCCTCGACGCGCTGCTCCCGGGCGCGGACGAGGTGACGGTCACGCGCGCCGAGCCGGCGCGTTCGCTCGACCCCGCGCTGATCGCCGGCGCCGTGCGCCGGGCGGCGCCGGGCCTCGCGCTGCACGTGGTGCCCAATCCCCATCTCGCGCTGCGCGCGGCGGCCGAGGGCCTCGCGCCGGACCACCTGCTCTGCGCGACGGGCTCGGTCTACCTCGCCGGCATCGCGCGCGGCGTGCTCGGCGCCACGTCAGAGCGGTGAGCCGATCTCGCGGCGCAGGAACGGCCGCGACCGGCTCCGCCGCAAGCGCGTTGCTGCGGTCGTTCAGGTGCGTGTCGTAGGGCAGATAGAGCGCTTCGCCGAGGTGCGCGCGGAAGATCGGCAGCAGGTCGAGGATCGGTACGCCGAGCTCGCCGGCGATCTCCGCGACGAGCCGCTGCGGCGTATCGCCGACCAGCATCCGCTCGTCCGGGTGGTAGCCGGCGCGGCGCAGGAATTCGAAGTGCGACCGGCTCACCTGCACCGTGTCCGGGAACACGACGAGCAGGAGCCTTGCGCCGAGCGCACGCGTCTCGGCGGCGATCTCGCGCATCACCTCGCGCAGCCTGCCCGCCCCGGCGCGGCTCTCGTCGGACTCGATCAGCAGGTTCGTCGCGAGGTAGTGCTCGCGCTCCTCGCGAGGCATGAGCAGCAGCCAGGGATTCACCTCGCCGGCGCGCGCACGCGCGACGAGGTCGGGGTCCTCGCCGCCCGCGAGCATCGCGTCGAAGTCGAAGTCCGGCCGTCCCTTCCGCTCCGTCACCGCGTGGTAGAGGCGCGAGCGGTGCACCCAGGGACGCAAGGAATCGCGCAGACGCCCGAGCATGCCCGGCAGCGGCTGTGGCGGCTCGTAGCGGATCACGTTGATCAGGTCGTTTCCGGCGTAATAGAAGTGCACGACGACATCCGGCGCCAGCGTCCCGCCCTGCTCGCGCAGGACGACCAGATCGTGCGAGGGGCCGTTGCCCGACTCCGCGAGGTTCGCGAACTCGAAGGGGGCGTCGCCGAGCGCGTCGAGGAGCTCGTCGTGGAACGTCCCGCAACGCTTGTCGACGAAGGAGTCTCCGAGCAGCAGGAGGCGCCGCTCGGGGCTCGCATGCCTGCTCTCGACGCGTAGGTATTCCCCACCGGATCGCGGACGAGGCCCGTGCGCACGGCGCCCTCCGCCATGGCGAACGAAAGCAGCCCGCCGAACGCGAGCAACAGGATGGTGCCCAGGACCTGCATGCCAGCCGCGCACCTTATCGGACGCGATCGGACCTGAGAGAATTATCTCATCCGGCCGGCCTCGCCTCGCTGCGAAAATCGTAGATGAAGAACGTGCTGGTGCGGCCGATCGGCTCGTGCGCGAGGAGAAACGCGACCGCATCGCGTCCCGGCTCGGTCCGTTTCGCATAAGCGCCAAAGAGCAGCGTCGTGCTCACCGCGACGACCTTGCCGTTCGTGGCCCGGGCGGGAGATCGGCCGCCCATCCAGTCGCTGGAATGCAGCGGCAGCCAGCGGAACGGCGGAACCTGCGCCCTCGGATCGACCCCGAAATACCAGACATCGATCGCCTCGACCCCGCGCTCCTTTCGCCACTGCTCGAGCTCGAGCAGACCCTGCCCCCAGTCGTAATTGGAATCGCTGAGCAATCGGTAGCCGGTGCGCGTTCCGCCCCAGACGGCATTCGTGTAACAAAGCGCTTCCGGCCAGACGCGAATCGCCGCCACGGCATTTCCCACCAGGGCCGCTCCCATCAGCGCGATCCAGACTGCGCGCCAGCGGTCGCTGGACGAACGGCTCCCGTGGACGAACGCCGCCGCCACGCCGACCGCGAAGCAGGCGAGCAACGGGAGCATCAAGCGCACTCCGATCTGCACCCGGCTGCCCAGGCTGAACAAGAGCAACGCCAGCGCGCTCAGACATGGCCAGTTCCAGAGCGCGCGCGGCTGGGTCCAGGCGACGACGATCGGCAGGAGCAGGAGCGGCAGGCCGGTCTTGATCGTCAGCGCGACCGGAAAATAGAACCAGATGGAGTGTCGGTACTCCCGCCCGAGCAGGTAGGCGCCATGGCCCTCGATGTTGTGCCGGATCTGCTCTGCAAGGCCGTCGCCGGCGTTGGGAAGGATGGCGAACGTGAGCAACAATCCACCCGCGACGACTCCGGCGACGTCGCGCAAGAATGGCCGCGCGGCCGCGAGATGTCGGCGCCAGTCGCGGAAGCCGCCGCTCGCGAACACACGCTCCACCTCGATCGCGAGCATCCCGATCACGCCGAACGCCAGCGCGGAAGCCTTCGTCAGGACCGCGATGCCATAGAGCAGAGCCGGCAGAGCGACTCGCATCGGCCAGGATCGATCGCGCCGTGCCCGGAATTCGAAGAAGAACGCGAGCAGGCAAGCCGTCACCGCGATGTCGCTGGTGGCGAGACTGGCATGCGCCAGGAAGATCGGCTCGGAGGCGATCAGCGCGACCGCCAATCGCCCAGCCCACGGCCCGGAGAGGGCGCGCCCGGAACGCCACGCATAGAAGAGCAACGTCCACCAGAAGGCGAGCGTCACCGTGCGAGCCCAGGGAAGGATCCACGCGATCTCGCGCGCCGGATCGATCGGGACGCCGCGCCATCTCTCCCAGAGGAAGAGCGGCAGCGTCTGGAGGTCCACCGCGAGCGGCAGCGTGCCGAGCTTCATCAACGGCTGCGAGCTTCCGCTCCGCCAATGTTCCAGGCCGAGACGCAGATAGGTCGGCTCATCGAACGTCGCACTCAAGGCTCGCGCCGCGGTTACGCACCACCAGGCCGAGAGCGCGCCGAAGAAGAGGAGCCAGAGAACGTCGAGGCACGATGTCCTGCGATCGGGCGGGCGCGCCATGTCAAACGCCGGTCGTGAAGAAGAACCAGCGTCGGAAGCGATCGCGATCGAGCACGAGGTGGTGGGGGACGTCCTGTTCGATCCGGAACTCGTCGAAATCGAGGGGCGTGAACGCAGGCGCCTCGGCCTGGGCGAGGTACTCCGCCTGGAGCTCCCGGCAGCCTTCGCGGGACACGTCGGACGGGAACACCTGGATCGGCAGCGCGGGCCCGACGTCGCGTAGCCCGGATGCCCTCTCGAGGACGTGGAGCACGTGCTGCGCCTTGATCCAGCTCGCCTCCGCGCCGCCCATCCAGGTCAGGTGCCATCCGCCGTCCTCGACGTAGGACCATCTCGAATCGGGGCGCTCGAAGAGGATGCCCGCGCGCCCGCCGCCGCGACGAACACGATGCGCTCCGATCTTGCGCAGCGTTGCGTACCGACAGGCCACCGACCCGAGCCAGCGGGGCGGTCCGGAGCCGCCCTGCCACGCGTGGTTCACGTAGCGGTGATGGTGCAGCTGGACGAAGACGCAGAATCGCGCGCGGCGGAGTCGGCCGTCGAGGGACGAGATCGCAGTCGCGCGCGGGATCTCGTCCACGTCGCTCACGACGACGACGTCTCGCCGCGAGAGCCCGAGCGGAGAGAGCGCGCGACCGATCGCGTTGCGTTGAAAGTGCTCGACGACCGCCCGTTCGGGCTCGTTCTGCGGGGCGGCCACCGGCGACGTGAGGAGGGTGTGGTACACGAGCTTCTCGTGATAGGGCTCGAAGCGCGACCAGCTCTCCGCGAGGAAGAGCGGCTTCGGCGCCCCGGCGTGCGAGAAGGCCGCCTCGACGACGACGAAACGGTCCACCACCGACCAGAGCTCGCGGAGTCGGAGCTCGAGCAGATCGAGCTCGTTGAACAGCATGCACGTGTCGACGACCTTGGCGCGCGAGCGCGACGCCAGCGATCGGAGGCGCGACCAGGCGCGAAGGGTCGGATTCATGCTCGTTCGAAGGCCCGCACGGAGCGTCCATAGATGCCATCGCCAGCGATCGCGCGCAAGCGATCCCGAGCCGTCCTCCGTGCGGCGAGACGTCCCCGCGATTACTCTGGTCGCCATGAGGATCGCGTTCGTGCTCGAGGACGACACGCCCGGCGCCGCGGCCCGCCACGCGAGCGGTCTCGCGCGCGAGCTGCGTGGGGCGGGACACGTCGTCGATACGTTCGCCGTCGTGCAGACGGGGACTCCCCCGTTCCCGGGGCACCCGGGAGCGGTCGACGGCGCGCGACCGATCGGCGAGCCCATGCGGTCGGGCGCCCGCTATGACGCCTCGGCAGCGTTCGGTTGGACGGCGTTCTACGCGATGTTCCTCGTCCCGGCCGCGGCCCGTGTCCACGTCGACCTGGGCGAGGAGTGGCGGCCCTCGCAGGGCGCGGCGGCCGACGCTGCGCTCATCGAGCGGGCGTTTCGGACGCCGGCCGCCGCGCTCGTCACCACCAATCAGGCGCGGTGCGACGCGCTCGCGCGCGAACTCGGTCGAGACGCTCTCGTGCTTCCGACCTTCGTGGACGGCGCGCTCTTCTCGCCCGCGCGCGGCGATCGGGCAGGCGGGCCGACGCGGGTGCTGATCGATGGGGCCGGAAGCGCGCGGGCGGAAGCCGCTCGCCGCGCGATCCGGATCGCGCGACGGGTCAGGGGTGCCGAAGCCTGGCAGCTCGCGTCGGACGGCGTCGCGACGGCCGAGCGAAGCGCGTCTCGGGTGCTCGAGTCGGTTCCCGCAGAGGCGATCGCCTCGGTGCTGCGGGCCTGCGACGTCATCTTCGAGCCGAAGGTCGACGGTCTGGCGAGGCTCACGATGCTCGAGGCCATGGCCTGCGGACTCGTGGTGGTCGCCGGGGCTTCGCTCGAGGGGTCCGACCTGCTTCGGCACGAGGTCAATGCCCTCGTCGTCGACGACCGGAGCGACGACGCCTGCGCGGCCGCCCTCGAGCGCGTCACGCGCGACGCCGATCTGCGTTCGCGGCTGGTCGCCGGGGCTCGGGAGACCGCGGCGGCTCGCGATCGCTCGCTGCTCGGGCCGCTCGCGGTCGACGTCTTCGAGCGAGCCATCGGCGCCGCGAGCGCGTCGCGCGGAGAGGACGCGTGCGAGCTGGCGGCAATCGGCGACCTGCTCCGCCGTCTCCCCCGTGCGAGCGCGCGGCGGAATCGGACACCGGTCGCGCGGTCTCGCCGTCGTCGCTCGAGCAGCGTGCGCAGCGCGAGCCGCGCCCTCGTTCGTCGGGCGCTCTCGCCCTTGCTCCTGGATGCTCGATCGAAGGCGGCTGAGCGGCGAAGATCCACCGTCGAGAGCGCTCCAGGAGCCGGCGAGCCGGTCGTCTTCGTGGGGCAGCGCAACTATTTCCGCGCCGCGTACGCCGACGCGGTCCGCGACGGATGGGGAGTCGCCCACTCCGCGTGCCCGTCCCAGAAGGGCGGCTACGACAGCCTGCCCGCTCTGGTCGACGCGACCGGCGCGCGGACCTGCGTCGTCTTCGAGCCCTGGCTTCTCGCGGCGCAACCAGGCGTCGTCGTCGCGCTGCGCGCGCAGGCTGTGCGCCTCGTCGGCTACTCGACCGAGCCCGTGCCTCGCACGGACGGCTCGCTCGCTCATTGGGACCAGTTGCGGCGCTTCGACAACCTCCGCCGTGCGCGCGACGCGGGCTTCGACCTGTGGATCCACCATGATCCCTCGTCCGAGGGATTCCTGCGCGCAGAGGGATTCGATCCCCTCGCCGTGCATCCGCTGCCGGTCAGCGAAGACCTCTTCCATCCCGAGGACGTGCCGCGCGACTTCGACGCCTGCTTCCTCGGATGGAGCACGCCCCATCGGGAGGCCTGGTTGAGCGTGCTCGAGGGCCGTTACCGCACGGTCCACGTCGCGCACGGGATGTTCGACGAGGAAGCGCGTCGACTCATGAACCGCTCGAAGCTCGTGGTGAACCTTCATTGCCACGACTATCCGAACTTCGAGAACCGCTGCGTGCAAGCACTGTTTTGCGGTCGCCCGCTGGTCAGCGAGGAGCTCTCCGGCGGGTACCTGACGCCCGGCGACGATTACCTGCTGGCGAAGTCACCCGCTGAGCTGCTCGCGCATGCGCGCCAGGTGATCGAGCGCGGCGGCGGACTGCGGTCCCGTCCTCGATTCGACCGGTCGCAGTTCCTCGTCTCGTCGCTGCGCGCCCTGTTGGGCGGCAGCCTGCCGTCGGCGGCGATGCCCTAGCGATGCGCATCCTATTCGGATCCGGCGAGCCGTACCTGCCGTCCTTTCGCGGCGGCGCCGAGTGCTCGATCGACGAGCTGGCGCGTGCGCTCATCACCGAGGGCCATTCCTGCGAGGTGGTCGTCGGGGTCCGCCGCGGCGATTCGCGACGGCCACATAGGATCTGGCGTCTCTTGTCGGCGAATCCGGGGATCGCCCGACGGGATCTGCGCAACGGCTACCCGACGCACCGGGCGGCGCCGCGCGCGCTCGTCGAAGCGCTGCGCGAACGGCTCGCTGGCTTCCGACCCGATCTCGTCGTCGCCTGGAACCGCGCGTCCGAGGAGCTCGCGAGAGCGGCGGCCGCCGTGTCGATCCCCTCGCTCGTCTGGGTCCACGATGCGGAGCTCGCGTGGTCTCACGGGCGGCTTCCGCCGGAACCGACGACGCGTCTCGCGGCGGTGTCGGAGTTCCTCGCACAGCGTGTCGGTGAGCATCTCGGGCGTCGCGTGGCCGTGTTGCGCCCGTTGATCCGGTTCGAAGACTATCGATGCGGGGCGCGGCGCCCCGAGCTCGTGACGCTCGTCAATCCGAGAGAATCCAAGGGTGTCTCGATCGCGCTCGCGATCGCCGAGCGGTTGCCGGGCCGCCGCTTCCTGTTCGTCGGGTCGCCGGGGCTGCTCGCACGCGAGCGAACGGCGCTCGCCGCACGTGTCGCGCGCCTGCGAAACGTCCGCGTCGAACGCCAGGTTTCCGACATGCGGCCGGTCTATGCGCGCACGGCGCTCCTGCTCGCGCCCTCGATCTGCGAGGATGCGGCGCCGCGCGTGGTCCTCGAAGCCCACCTGAACGGGATCCCCGTCGTCGGGAGCCGGATCGGCGGCATTCCCGAGGTGAGCGGCGGCGCGGCGGTCCTGCTGCCTGCCTCGGCGCCCCCCGATCGATGGGCGGCGGAAGTCGAGCGCCTCCTCGGCGACCCCGCGTTGCTGGGCGAGATCGCCGCGCGTTCGCGCGCGAATGCGGCTCGCCCCGAGCTCCAATCGGCGGCCATCCTCGAGTCGTTCCTTCAGCTCGCCGCTGGCTAGCGGTGAAGAGGGTCATTCTCCGACCGGAGCGTCGCTCGCTTCGTGACGGCGAGCGCCAGGTGTCCCGCGCCCGCGCGCACGAGATAGCCCGAGCGAGAGGCCTCGCGAAGGTGGTATCGCGCCCTGCGGTGACTGATCCTGGTCCGAAGCGCGCGTCGGATCGTGGCCGCGCGCAAGTGGACGAGTCCGATCGCGCGGTCGATCTCCCGCCGCCAACGCGCGACCGCAGCGGCGTCGCCGCGCCGGGCGAGCCAGCCGAGGATCGCGGCCGACGTCGTGCGCTTGAGCAGGTCGTCGATGCCGACGAGCGTGCGCGGCGCCGCGTCGATTTCGGCGGCGCTCGGGAGATGGGCGGCGGGGTCGCCGGCCGGCGCGTCGCGCCGGTCCGGTGCCTCGCGCGGAGCGAACCGACGCGGGTCGTCGAGGATCCGCGACACCTCGCCGAAGACGGCCTCGGGATCGAGTCGGTCCATCGCGGGGAACGTGCGAGAGGCGGGAAACCGCCCTTCGTTGCTCCGGGGCGGCGTATCGAGCACGCGGAGGGCCGGCGACGCCGGGGCGTAGCAACGCGGATCGGTCGGCCCGAAGAGGAGCAGGCCGGGTGTGCCGACGGCTCCGGCGAGATGACTGACGCCGGTGTCCGCGCCGAGATACGCGTGGGCGCCGCGCAAGAGGGCGGCCAGTCGCGGAAGCGGCAGGTCGAATCGACAGTCGTGGCGTTGCTCCCAGCCCGATTCGCTCCGATCGGGACCGGTGCCGACGACGATCACGTGGAACCCCTCGTCCCTCACGCGATCGCAGACCACCTCCCAGTGCGGCCATCGCTTGTGCGCAGCCCTCGGATCCGACCCCGCGTGGACCACGACGCTTCGGGGCGGCAGGTCGAGCCCCTCGTCGTCGAGATGGACCAGATGGGCCGGCGCGTCGCCCACGTGACCCAGCAGCCGGGCAGGGGCGAGATTTGCGCCCATCAGGCCTTCGCGGATCACGTCGCGGAGCGTGACGGAGAACCAGAATCCCGGCGCCACACGTCGTGCGGCCTGCGCGGGCCCGAAGCACGCGATCGCGATGTCGTAGCGGGCGGGATCGAGGTAGTCGCGTTCGGTGAACACGCGACCCAGCACGGGGCCGTTCTCGAAGAGGGGGGCGATTCGTGAGGCGTCGGGCCGATCGACGACGAGGTCCACGTCGAAGCCGAGCAGCCAGAGCGCGTGGCACGTCGGCGTCGCCTCGATGATGTCGCCGAGTCCGGAGCTCGCCTCGACGAGGCAGCGGGGCCGCGGCCCGCCGGCCGCCCTCCAGCTCTCCGCTTCGAAGCCAGCGGGATGGGGCATCGGACCAGCCATCGGCGCATATCCTCGCGCGACGAGCGTTCCGGGGACGAAATTGAACCAGCCCGAGGCGCCCAGGTCAACGGTCGGGCAGGGAAAGCTCGGGCTCGGCGGAATCGCGCGCGGCGTGCTCGGCGGGAATCCGTTAGACCTTGGATCCGATGGACGAGATGTCGGCGGACGATCGGATCGCCACCCAGCTCGCCGCGCGCGGGCTGCGGGCGACGCGCCAACGCGTGGCGCTGCTGCGGCTGCTGCGTCGGTCGCGCTCGCATCCGACCGCGGCCGAGCTGTACGGGAATCTGCTCGGCGAGCACCCGAACGTCAGTCGGAAGACGGTGTACGACATCCTCGATTCGCTCGTCTCGGCGGGCCTCGCGTCGTGCGTGACCGACGGAGGCGAGCCGTACCGCTACGAGGCCCAGAACGCCCCGCACTACCACGCGCGCTGCCGCGTGTGCGGCCGCCTCTACGATCTGGACGCGCGCTCGGACGGACACATCCGCGGCAGGACGGACGTTCCGGAGGGCTTCGTGGTCGAGCGAATCTCCGTCACGCTCGTGGGGAGGTGCCCCCGTTGCCGCGACGACTTCTGATCGGGCGCTCGGGACACGCCGTTCTTTCTTGACAGTCAGTGTTATCTGAACAAGCATCTCGCACGGGCCGAAGCGGAAGACGAGGCCAGATGCAGGACTTCGAGAGCGGCTGCGGGCGCGGGCGGAATCGCGGAGCGGGAGGCCGGCTCGGCTTCGCGGCGCTGACGGCGGTGGCGGCGCTCGCGCTGGCGGCGAGCGCGGAGACGCTGGTCCTGCCGGTTCCCAGCGGCGTGCTGCCTCCCGACGTGCCGGCCGACAATCCGCCCACGGCCGCCAAGGTCGAGCTCGGCAAGCGGCTCTATTTCGACACGCGCATCTCAACGGACGGGACCGTCGCCTGTGTCACCTGCCACGATCCGCGCAGCGGCTTCGCCGATCCGCGCGGCAAGCCCACCTCCGCCGGCGTGGGCGGCGCGCTCGGCACGCGCAACGCGCCGACCACGCTCAACGCGGCCTTCCTCGCCTCGCAGTTCTGGGACGGCCGCGCCGCCACGCTCGAGGCGCAGGCCGTGCTGCCGCTCGAGAATCCGATCGAGCATGGCTTCGAGAACCAGGCCGCGGTGCTCGCGAAGCTGAAGACGCTCGGCGAGTACCCGCTGCTCTTCCAGTCGGCGTTCGGGAGCCCGGAGATCAGCAGCGCGCGCGTCGGCCAGGCGATCGCGAGCTTCGAGCGCACCCTGCTCTCGCTCGACGCCCCCATCGACCGCTTCCTGGCCGGCGACACCAAGGCGATCTCGGCGTCGGCGCAGCGCGGCTGGGAGGTCTTCAACGCCAAGGCGCGCTGCAACACCTGCCACGGGCGCATCGACGTGCTTCCGCTCTTCACCGACGATCTCTTCCACAACATCGGCGTCGGCGTGAAGCGGATCGACTTTCCCGCGGTCGCGCGCAGAGCGGCGGCGGCCGTGGAGGCCGGGAAGTCGATCGACGAGCTCGCCCTCGGCAACGCCGAGGCGAGCGAGCTGGGGCGCTTCCTGGTGACCCGCGAGCAGAAGGACATGGGCGCCTTCAAGACGTCGCAGCTCCGCAACGTCGCGCTCACCGCCCCCTACATGCACGACGGCAGCGAGGCCACGCTGGAGAGCGTGATCGAGTTCTACGACCGCGGCGGCGAGAACAACCCGTACCTGGACGGAGGCATGCGCCCGCTGGCGCTCACGGCCCAGGAGAAGGCGGACCTCGTCGAGCTGATGAAGACCTTTACGAGCAGCGATCTCGCGCGCTTCGCCGATCTCGAGAAGCTCGGCCCGAAGCTCGCGCCGAAATAATCCGGGAGGGAGACGCATGTACCGGAACGACATGACCCGCAAGGAGATCGAGCGCGCGTTCGCCGAGCGCTCCGCCTCCGACCAGCGGCTGCTGCAATCGCTCCAGAACTGCGATCGGCGCCACTTCCTGCGCACCTCGCTCAAGTTCGCGGGGATGGCGGCGGCGGCGAGCCTGGTGCCCGCCCACGCCTTCCAGCTGGTGAACGTGGCGAGCGCCGCGACCCCGGCGGGCGCTGCTCCCGACGTCGCGTTCCGGTTCGCCTACGTCTCGGACTCGCATCTCTATGCGCGCGGCATGACGCACCGCTTCGCGAAGGCCGTCGTGAAGGCGGTGGAGGACGTGAACGCCCTCGATCCCCAGCCGGACTTCGTGCTCTTCGGCGGCGATCTCGCGCAGCTCGGGCGCGCCGACGAGCTCGCGCTCGGCCAGCAGATCCTGAAGGGCCTGAAGGCGCCGATCCGGATGATGGTCGGCGAGCACGACTGGTACCTCGACCTGGGCGAGAAGTGGAAGGAGATGTTCGGGCCCGACCACTACTCGTTCGACCACAAGGGCATCCACTTCGTGGTGCTGAACAGCGTGGTCGAGAAGGACTTCTGGACGGCCAAGGGCTACACGCCGGAGCAGCGCATGGCGATCGTGGCCGGGCTCGACGACAGCCGCCAGAGCCCCTTCGAAGTGGGCGAGCCGCAGCGCGAGTGGCTGAAGCAGGACCTCGCCAAGATCGACAAGAAGACGCCGATCATCGTCTTCTCGCACTCGCCGCTCTACAAGCTCTACAAGGGCTGGAATTTCTGGACCGACGACGCGGAGCAGGTGCAGGCGATCCTGAAGCCCTTCCAGACCGTCACGGTGATCCACGGGCACACGCACCAGCTGCTCACCAACCGGATCGGCAACATCCAGTTCCACGGCCTGCTCTCGACCGCCTGGCCCTGGCCCTACGCGCCCGAAGGTCTGCCCGCCTATACCGTGCAGATGGTCCGCCCCGATCCCTTCAACCAGTTCGACGGCTGCGGCGACGGAAGCGTGGACGTGCTCGCGAAGGGCCGCGTGAACAAGCACTACAACCTCTGGTCCCGCAATCCGCGGATCGTGACGGCGCAGGAGCTGGCCGGGAGCTCGCTTCCGGGCGGCGGCTACCAGGGCCCGTCCTACTAGCAGGAGATGCCGACATGAAGGCAACGCTCGTCTCGGGTTCGCTGCTGCTCGGAACCATCGCGCTCGGGATCCTCGGGGTCGTCGTCGGCGGCTCCTCGGGCGTTCTGAGCGAGCGCCGGGCGCTGGTCGGCGCACCCCAAGACTGGGCCTCGCGGGCCGTCTGGGCCTGCGATCAGCGCAAGCTGGTGGTCGTCGAAGGCGTGCGCGCGGGAGAGAAGATCCCGCCCGAGAAGGCGCAGCTGGTGGCCGACGTGCTGATGGACCTGATGCGCTTCTGCAACGAGGAGATCACGGTCCGGATCGGCACGAACCAGGTGATGACGGTGGCCGCCAACGGCCAGGTCTACGAGGACTACGTGCCGGGCGGTCCGCTCCCGATCGTGAAGGCGTCCTTCGGGGAGCCGACCCCGCGCGAGCTCCAGATCTGGAAGGCCGAGCTCGACAAGCTGGTGGCCGAGGGCGATCGCCTGTTCCACAGCGACGAGATCGGGGGCAACGGGATCGCCTGCGCGATGTGCCATCCGAACGCGTCCAACACCCACCCGGAGACCTATCCGAAGTTCCAGACGCAGCTCAAGAAGGTGGCGATGCTCCGCGACATGGTGAACTGGTGCATCCTCAACCCGCTCGAGGGCAAGGAGCTGACGGCCGACGATCCGCGCATGCACGCGCTCGAGGCCTACATCCTCTCCCAGCGCAGAGGCAAGGCCCTCGACGCCGGGAAGCACTAGCTGCAAGCGAAGCGCGCAGCGAGCCGAAGGCGAGCGGAGTTCACTCGGGCCCGGCCGGTCTCGCCACCGGCGCCCGCTGCATCTCCAGCAGCACGATCAGGAAGAACGCCAGCCCGATCGCGGACGCGATCAGGTAGCCCCACACGAGGTCCGGGTAGCGCAGGGCCGTGAGGTTCCAGCCGACGAGGGCGAGCATCAGCTCGATTCCGATCCGGGGCCGGCGCGTCGCCAGCAGCACCGTCGCCAGGACGAAGGAGAGGTAGTAGGCCGCGGGCATCGTCAGCACCGGGATCAGCGCCGCGCCCATCGCCGCCGCCTCCCAGTCCTGCGCGCTTCGCGAGGCCCTCAAGAAGAGTGCCAGGAAGCCCGCGATGGCGCCGAAGTAGAGGATCCTGCGCCCCTCCAGCGCCTCGCGACGGAGCCTCTGGACGGTCGTCATCCGCACCGTGAGCATGCCGTCGACCAGCTCGGGCTTCGGCCACTCGGAGGTCTGCGAGAGCAGGTGCCGGAGGCCGAAGGCGTTGTTGGGAACGAACTCCGTCAGGGCGGAGATCCGGCGCGAGAACTCGAGGTAGACGCCGGGGCCCCGGCCGGCCGCCGCCGCACCCCCGATCAGGAGCGCGAGCGCGGTGATCGAAGCCGACACTACGAAGCGACGGAAGCCGGGATCCAGGGATCCGCTTCGAAGCCAGAGGCGCAGCTGGCGCAGCGCGTATCCGAACACGAAGAGCGCGGGGAAGATCCGTAGCAGCGACGAGAGGGTGAGCAGCGCGCCGGCGCCCCCGGACCTTCCCTTCCGCAGCAGGCACAGTCCCAGCATCGACGCCGCGAGCCAGACGTTGCGCAGGAACGCGTCTCCGATCCACGCGTAGCGGGTGTTCGGGTTGATTCCCCAGGCGATCGCCGCGAGGCAGGCCGCCTCGAATCCGAAGGCCCAGCCGATCCCCGCCAGCAGGACGAGGACCAGCGCCAGATCGAGGCGCGCCAGGATCCAGAGCGAGGTCGTCTCGACCGGAAAGGCCGCGGTGAGGGGCCGCGCGATCAGGGTCCAGATCGGCGTCGGGTTGAAGCCGTGGTCGAGCAGCACGCGCCGCCACTCGGGGCCCAGGATCTCGCGGAAGCGGGCGATGTCGATCTTGAAGGCCTCCCAGCGAGGAGGCGAGAAGGCGCCGTCGCAGCGCGGCGAGGTCGGCGCGATCGCCCAGAACATCCGGGTGTCGTTGTCGCGCAGGTCGGTGACCCGGAAGAGCGGATCGCGCTCCGGGAAGCCCTGCTCGAAGGCCGCCGCCACGCTGCACCGGTAGATCCCGTAGTAGCCGAGCTCCGGGGCGAACTTGGCGCCCAGGTAGTAATGGAAGAACTCGTGCCGGTGGAGCTTGGTCGAGAGGAAGAACCCGTAGTAGGCGACGATCGACAGGGCCGCGAGCAGGCCCAGCGCGGCCCGCCGCGGCCGGGTCCACTCCCGCGCGCGCCCGGATCTCGCGAGCCAACCGCCCAGGAGGAGCACGCCGAGCGCGGCGACCGCGAGCCCGGTCCGCAACAGCATCAGCTTCTGGTCGAGGCTCAGGGCGATCTCCTGCGCGCGCGCGAAGCTGCGCGAGGACGGCTCGACGTCTGCTCGGCGAGCGCTCGGAAGAGGGTCGCGACGCTGAAGCCGGGGTGGGGCGGCGGAGGGGAGGGCGGCCGGTTCTTCGCGAGCGCGCGGGCCGCATGCCGCAGGCTCGCGATCGAGCGAGCCAGGCGGCGCTGCGTGACCTGGAAGCCGTCCGGCTGGCTGCGGAGCAGCCAGAGCCGGCGCAGCTCGCGTCCGAGCGACGTCTGCTCGTCGGCGAGCGCGCGCAGCTCGGCGGCCAGGCGCCGACGGGCGATCGCGCCGAGGCCCGCGGGCCGGCGCCGCCACGCGAGGTAGCGCTGACCGGCCAGCGCCTTGCGCACGGCATGCCGCGAGGCGTTCAGCGCGAGGCGCATCTCCTGCCAGGTGAGCGCCTCGCGGCGGAACCGGCCGCGCGCCGCGCGCAGGCGCGAGCGCTCGCGGTCCAGCTTGCCCAGCGTACGCCTGAGGCTGGACGTCCTGGCGCCGTCGACGAAGAAGCCGCGCTCCAGCTCGTCGAAGTACAGGAACTGGAGCGGGGAGCCGTTGAAGGC
Source organism: Myxococcota bacterium (assembly GCA_036560145.1). Classification (GTDB taxonomy): domain Bacteria; phylum Myxococcota_A; class UBA9160; order UBA9160; family SMWR01; genus DATBRV01. Next base: position 39,348 of record DATBRV010000112.1, on the reverse strand, counting down.
CGGGAAGCCGCCGTCGTGGAGCGCGCCCAGCGCGCGCACCCGCCGCGCCGTCTCGCCGCTCGCGTCGCCGAAGAGACAGCGCGCGAAGGCCCGGTCAAAGCTTTTTGCCGGCGCGTCGCCCGACCAGCCTTGTTGAGCCGCCCAGGCGTATCCGAACCACGAGTTGCCGAGCGGGTTGTAGTGGCCGAAGTCTCCCCAATCGGTGACGAGCAGGCCCTCGGCGCCGTGGCGGCGTCCGGATGCCGCGTAGCGCGCGATGTTGAGGGCGCTGTTCTCGACGCGTGGAAACAGGCTGTTCCAGGTCGAGGTGCCCGGGCAGACCCAGAAGCGGATCGCGTGCTCGGCGAACTTCGCGACGCGGTCGTAATCGTGCTCGGCCTCGTACCACCAATCGAGCAGCGTCAGCTCGCGCGGGATCTCGCGGATCCGCGCCGGGTGCGCGTGGACGACGTCGCCCCAGATCATGGTCTGCTTGCCGCGCTGCTGCGCGAGGCGCCGCACCCGTTCGACGTGCTCGAGATACACGCCCCCCGGCCCCAGCGCCGCCGCGCGCTCGCGCGATTTCCCCTGCTCGAGGTCGAACGGCTCGTCGCAATTGGCGTTGAACCACGGGGAGCGGAAGTTCGGGAGGAATTCGTCGTAGAGGTCGGCCAGCAGCTCGTAGCTCCCGGCCTCGGCCGGCGAGATCGTCCAGCGCCGCGCCGTCTCCGCGAGCGGCGCGTAGCGGGGAATCGAGAGGATGCGCTCCATGTGCCCGAGCGACTGGAGCGACGGGATCAGCTCGACGAAGCAGGCGGCGGCGTGGGCGTCGAGCTCGCGCAGCGAGGCGGCGTCGAGCGGCGAGGCGCCCGCGCCGATTTCGGGATGACGCCGGAAGCGATAGGTGTGCTCCACGTACAGCATCAGGACGTTCAGCTTGAGCCGCACGCAGAGATCGACGAGCGCGCGCAGCGTCGCGAGCGTCGGCACCTTGCCGCGCGAGACGTCCAGCATGATCCCGCGCCGGGGGAAGTCGGGCGCATCCTCGATGCGGCAGGCGGGCAGGAAGCCGCGCGCGTCGACGAGCTGGGCGAGCGTCTCGACGGCGTAGCGCAGCCCGGCGGGCCCCGCGCCCGAGAGGTGCGCCCCCTGCGCGTCCACCGCGATGCGGTGGGCGTCGCCGGCGGGCGATTCGCGGTGCAGCTCGATGCGGGGTCCGAGGTCCGCGGCCCGCGCGTGCGACTCGATCGCGAGCTTCGCGCCACAAACAGACTTGACGGCGTCTCGCAGCACCAGCGCCGCGGCGAAATCCGAGTCCGCCGAGCCGGGGCCGAGCACGATCGGCAGGTCGTCGCGAAGCGCGAGGCGGCCGGCGAGCCGCACGGCGCGCCGGGGAGCAGGAAGCAGCTGCGGAAGGTCTGCGTCCCGACGGGCGCGCGCCATGGACGCGGAGCTTAGCGATGAAATGGAGACGCCCGGGCTGGCACATCGCACAGAGTGCGATGGGAGGGGTTGCCAGCCCGGGCGTTGCGGATTGCGTGTCTCTCGCCCCGGTGAAGGAGCAAGCGGCGTGCCAGCTTCGCGTTTCGGACCAGCCTCCGGCTAACCCCGCCAAAAGGCTGTGGTCTGTATCACACGCCAATCTTCGCGGCGGCAAAGCGCCGGCAGGCACGCGCCGGCAAGTGACGCAAAATGCGTCTAGCTACGCAGACTTCTCCGGATCGCCGCGATGTGGGCGGGCGTGGTGCCGCAGCAGCCGCCGACCAGGCGGGCGCCGGCGGCGACCCATTCGGCGGCCGCCGCGGCGAATTGGCGCGGCGAGACGGACCGGCTGCGACGGAATCCCGTCGCGTCGTCGGGAGCGCCGAGGTTCGCGTAGACGCCGAAGGGAAGGCCGGCGCTGGCGAGCACCGCGAGGCAGGCCATCGCGTTCGACGGCGGCAGGCAGTTCACCAGCAGCGCTGCCGGGCGCAGCTCCCGCACCACCTGCACGGCGTCGGCGAGGCGCTCTCCCGAGAGCAGCGTCGCCCCCTCCCAGCACACGAAGCTGACGAGCACCGGAAGCCCCGTTTCGCTCGCCGCGCGCGCCGCCGCGCAGGCCTCGCGCAGGCTGTTGTGCGTCTCGCACAGGATCGCATCCACCCCCGCCTCCGCGAGGTTCCGGCAGTGCTCCGCGTGCTCGCTCGCCAGCGCGGACTCGTCCGGAACCAGATCGGGGCGATAGCAGTCTTCCAGCGGCGGGTCCGATCCGAGCACCAGCGGGCGGGAGGCGGAGCTCGCGGCGGCCTCCCGCGCCAGGCGGACGGCGAGAGCGGTCAGCTCGGCCGCGCGCTCGCCGAGCCCCTCGCGCGCGAGCGTGCGCCGCTGGGTGCGGAAGGTATTGGCGGTGAGCGCCTCCGCGCCCGCCTTCGCGTAGTCGCGATGGATGCGCTCGACCAGCGCCGGAGCGCCGATCAGCGCGGCCGCCGACCACAAGGGCAGCCGGGTCGCGACGCCCCGCCGCTCCAGCTCCGTGCCCGTCGCGCCATCCAGCAGGACCGGGCGCTCGCGCCGCAGCCGCTCGCCGAGAGGCTCCGGGATCCCCCCCATGTCGTGGTTATACTCTCGCGTTCATGCCGACCGCCCGAGCCGTTGTGAGCCACACCGCTGCGGGTCGCCTCGAGGCGACCCGGATCGCGGTGCGGGCGAGCCAGGCCACGGTAGCCCCGAATCCGGGCGGCGCGCCGGCCGTCGAAGCGAGCGCTCCGCTGCGCGACGGCGCGCATCGGCTCGCGGGCATCGAGCTGCGGGTGGAGGTCGACGCGGATCCCGGCGTCGCATGGTTCGACCTGATCGCCAGCAACCCGGGGCCGCAGCCGGTCTTCCTGGACGCCGTCGTGCTCGGTTTTCGCTGGAAGCGGCCCCGCGGCGGTTCGCTGCGCTTCCTGCGCAATGGCTGGCAGTCCTGGTCCGCGACCGGCGCGCAGGAGCTGGGCGACGCGGGCGAGCCCGATTTTCCCTCCGGACCCTGGTTGCGCGGGATGCACCACGCGCTGGGCGCGCCGGCCGAGAGCCGTCGCGGCTGGCACGAATCGCATGGGGTGACGGTCGTCGGCGAGTCGCCGCAAGGGCCCGCCTGTCTGGTCGGCGTCCTCGAGCGCGGCCGCGCCTTCGGCGTCCTCTACGCGCGGCGCGACGGCGACGAAGTCCTGCTCGAAGCCGAGCTGGCCGTCGAGGCGAGGCTCGCGCCCGGCGAAGAGCGCCCGCTCGAGCGCGTCCACGTCGCCCTCGGGCTGGACGCGAGCCTCCTGCTGGAAGCCTTCGGCGACGCGCACGGGCGGATCGCGTCGGCGCGCACCGCGAGTCCATATCTCTCGGGGTGGTGCAGCTGGTACCACTTCTTCCACGGCGTGACCGAGGCCGATGTCCTGCGCAATCTCGAGGCGCTGGCGTCGGCGCGGCCGGGGCTTCCCATCGACGTCGTTCAGATCGACGATGGCTATCAGCGCGAGATCGGCGACTGGCTGGAGACGAACGCTCGCTTTCCGCGCGGGCTGGCAAAGCTCGCGGCGGAGATCCGCGCGGCGGGCTTCACGCCGGGGATCTGGACGGCGCCCTTCTGCGTCGTCGCGGAGAGCCGCCTCTTCGCCGAGCACCGCGAGTGGCTGCTGCGCAGCGGAGACGGGCTGCTGCGCGGGCTGCTGCATCCCGCCTGGAGCCCCGATGCGGCCGTCTACGTGCTCGACCCGAGTCGGCCCGAGGTGCGCGCGCACCTCGCGTCCGTCTTCCGGGACCTGCGGGGGCTGGGCTTCGACTACTTGAAACTCGACTTCCTGTACGCCGCCGCCATGCGGGCCGACGCCTTCGATCCCGGTCTCGGCCGCGCGCAGCGGCTGCGCGCCGGGCTCGACGCGGTGCGCGCAGGCGCCGGCGAAGGGGCCTTCCTGCTCGGCTGCGGCTGCCCCCTCGGCGCGGCCGTGGGCGTCGTCGACGGCATGCGGATCGGCCCGGACGTCGCGCCGTCCTGGCGCGCGGCGCCCGCCGTCCGGATTCCCGGGATCGAAGAGACGCTGCCCTCCACCCGCTCGGCCGTGCGCAGCGTGCTCGCGCGCGCCTGGATGCACCGGCGCCTGTGGCTGAACGATCCGGATTGCCTGATGGCGCGCGCGCGCGATACCCAGCTCTCGCCGGCCGAAGCGCGCACGCTCGCGATCGCGATCGCCTCGACCGGCGGCATGCTGCTGTTCTCCGACGATTGGCCGTCGCTCGACGAGGCCGGCCGCGAGCTGGTCCGCGACACCCTCGCCGCGGCCCGCGCGGTCGACGGCCTGGGCCTTCCCGGCTGCGCGCGCGCGCAGGACCCGCTCGCGGGCGAGTTCGCCGGCACGGTCGCCGCGCTCGACGCCGCCGGCGGCATCCTCGCGCTGCTCAATCCGGGCGACCAGGCGTCGGAGCGCGCGCTCGATCTCCCGGCGCTCGGCCTCGCGCCGCTGGTCGCGCCGCCCGAGCCGCTGCTGGGGTCGAGACCGCCGCGCGCGCCGGACCTGCGACTCTTGTCGGTGTCGCTCGAACCGCACGAGAGCGCGCTCTATCGCGTGCGGCGCGCCGTCCCGCTCGCCGTCTTCTGCGATTTCGACGGCACCTTCTCGGTGCAGGACGTGGGCGCCACGCTCGCCAAGATTTACGCCGGCGACCGCCGCCCGGCGGTCTGGGCCCGTTACGAGCGCGGAGAGATCACGGCCTGGGAGTACAACCTCGAGATCCTCGACCGCCTGCCGCTGCCGGAGCCCGAGCTGGAGAAGTTCCTGCGGACCATCGAGCTCGATCCCGGCGCGGATCAGCTGATCGCGTGGTGCCGGAAGCACGAGGTGCCGTTCCGCGTGCTCTCCGACGGCTTCGACTACAACCTGAATCGCCTCCAGGCGCTGCACGGGGTGCGCTTCGGCTACGACGCGAACCATCTGCGCTACCAGGACGGGCGCTGGCGGATCGCCGGCGGGCACCCGAACCCGGCCTGCGGCTGCGGGACGGGCACCTGCAAGCGGGGGCGGATCGAGGCGTTCCGCGCGGATCATCCGGGGGCGACGCTCGTGCACATCGGCAACGGCCGCGTCTCGGATCTGTGCGGCGCGCTCGCCGCCGACGTGGCGTTCGCGAAGGATTCGCTCGCGATCGAGCTCGCCGACCGCGGCGCCGCCTATGAGCCGTTCGAGACGCTCTGCGACGTGATCCCCCAGCTCGAGCGGCTGCTGGCCGGGGCGCGCGCGTAGACATATGGACGGACGCGCGAGCAAAGTGGTCGTGATCGGCGCAGGGCTCGCCGGCCTCGGCGCGGCCTGGCGCCTCTCGCGCCTCGGCTTCGACGTGCGCGTGCTCGAGCGCGAGGCGCGCGCCGGAGGGCGCGCGGCCAGCGTGTCCGTGGAGGGCTTCCGCTTCGAGCCCGCCGGCGCGCTGCTCTCGGGCGCCGACCGCGAGCTGCTCGCGTGGGTGGACGAGCTCGGCCTGCGCGACGAGCTGCTCCCGCTCCGGCCCGCCGTCCCGGCACAGGTCCACCGGGGCCGCGTGAGCGCGATCGATCCGCGCGGCCTCTTCGGCGTGGCGGCGATTCCCGGGGTGCGCCGATTGCAGGCGGCGCGGCTGGTGCGCCTGCCGCGGCTGCTCGCGCGCTACCGGGCCCAGCTCGAGCAGGGCGCGCCGGAGCGCGCAGCTCCGCTCGACGATCGCAGCCTCCACGATTTCGGCAGGCTCTATTTCGGCGCGAGCGTGGTCGAGCGCTGGATGGCTCCCCTGGTCGGGCCTCTCGGAGACTCGCCCGACACCAGCCGGGTCCTCTTCCTGCGGCGCTATCCGGCGCATGCGGAGGCGCTGCTGGGCCTGCCGCGCGCGACGCTCTCGGAGATCGTCGACGCCGCCGCCTCTCGCCTGGCGATCCTCGCCGGTGTCGAGGCGGTCGGGATCGAGCCCCTGCCCGCGGGCGGGCTGCGCGTGCTCGCGCGCGAGCGGGGGCGCGAGCGGTCGCTCGAAGCAGACGCGGTGGTGCTGGCGGTCCCGCCGCCCGAGGCAGCAAGGATCGCGGACAGCATGCTCTGTAGCGCCGAGCGCGAGGGCCTCGCCCGCGTGCGGTATGCGCCGCGCCTGGCCCTGGTGCTGGGGCTCCGGCGCGCGCTGCATCCGCACCCGCGCTGGCACTCGGTTCCGCATTCCGAGGGAGGGCCGCTGGCCACCGCCCTGCTCGAACCCGGCGTGGCGGGCGGGCGCGTGCCGAGCGGACGGGGGCTCGCCCACCTCGAGGCGAGGCCCGAGTACGCCGCGGCGTCTCGATCCGTGCCGGACGACGTGCTCGTCAAGGAGCTCCAGGGGGCCTTCGAGGGGCTGCTGGAGGGAGCCCGGGGCGCGGCGGCCTGGAGCCGCCTCTACCGTCTGCCTCTCGCGACGCCTCGCTTCGACGTCGGCCGCTACCGCGAGATCGCCGCCTTCGAGCGCGTGTCGGCCGACCAGCGCCGCGCCGGCCGCCGGCTGTACTTCGCCGGCGACTACCTGATGGATCCCTCCTGGAACGGCGCTCTGCTCTCCGGCCAGCGCGCGGCGCGCGCCGTGCACGCGGACCTCGGGGAGCGGCCTACGGCTCGAGCCGGGCGATCGTGACCCCCTCGCCGCCTTCGGCGGGCTCGCCCGGGCCGAAGCGGATCACGTAGCGCGACTCCTTCATGTGTCGGCGCACCGCGTCGCGCAGCGCTCCGGTTCCGATCCCATGCACGACCGTGACGCTCCCGCTCCCGAGCGCGGCGGCGCGGTCGAGCTCCTCGGCCAGGCGGTCGAGAGCCTCCTCCACCCGCAGGCCGCGCAGATCGCAGCGCTGCGAGCCGGGGGCCTCGGCGCCCGCGAGACGCGCGAGCGTCTCGCGATGCAGCTGGGCCGGACGGGAAGGCGAGGGCTCCCCCGTGGATCCCGCGCCGACGCGCGCCATCGGCACGATCAGCCGCGCGGCGCCCACGCCCACCGCGACGCGGCCCCGCTGATCCGGCAGCGCGAGCAGCCGCCCCTCCCCCCCGCCCCGGATCGCAACGGCGTCGCCGATGCGGGCGTGGCGCCAGTCGAGCGGAGGCAGCGGCGGAGCGGCCGCCGGCCCCGCGCCGGCCTCGATCCCGACCTCGCGCTCGACTTCGCGCTGCTCGGCCGCGAGCTCGCTGAGCCGCTGCTGCGCGCGGGTGGCGTCGCGCGCCGAGCCGCCGCTCTGGAGCTCGCGCACCACGGCGGCGACCTGCTCGCGGGCCTCCCGGAAGCCGCGCTCGAGATCCTCGCGCATCGAGCGATAGAGCGTCTCGCGCCGCTGCTGGAGCGCGGAGAGCTTCGCCTCGTACTCGGCGCGCACCGCCTCGCTGGCGGCGCGCGCGCGCCCCGCCTCGCGCTGCTCGTGCTCGAGCGCGGCGCGGCTGGCGGCCAGCTCGGAGAGCATGCGGTCGAGCCGGCGGTCCTCGCGGTCGAGCAGCTGGTTCGCGCGCGCCAGCACGCCCGGGTCGAGGCCCATGCGCGCGGCGACGGCGAGCGCCGAGGACGCGCCCGGGTGGCCGACCCGCAGGCGGTAGGTCGGGGCCAGCGTCTCCGGATCGAACTCGAAGCTCGCGTTGGCGAACCTGGCATCGACCTCGGCCATCTCCTTGAGCAGGTTGAAGTGCGTGGTCGTGATCACGCGCGCGCCGCGGTCGGCGAGCGCCTCGAGAATCGCCTGCGCGACCGCGGCGCCCTCGCTCGGGTCGGTGCCCGTGCCGATCTCGTCGAGCACCACCAGCGAGCGCGGAGTGGCCTCCGCGACGATGCGCGAGAGGTTGGCCATGTGCGCGGAGAAGGTCGAGAGGCTCTCGCGGATGTCCTGCTCGTCGCCGATGTCGGCGAGCACGGCGTCGAAGAAGTCGACGCGGGCACCGGGCTCGGCCGGCACGAAGAGGCCCGCGCGCACGCAGAGCGCCGCCAGCGCGACGGACTTGAGCGCGACCGTCTTGCCCCCGGCGTTCGGGCCGGAGAGCACCAGGATCTGGTAGCTCTCGCCGAGCCGGACGTCGTTGCCGACGGCCTCGTCGCCTGGAAGCAGCGGGTGGCGCAGCCCGAAGGCGCGCAGCATCCCCTGGCTGCCGACCTCGGGACGCGTCGCGCGCAGCTCCTGCGCGAGCGCGGCGCGCGCGAACGCGAGGTCGACGCCGACCAGCGCCGCGATCCCCGCTTCGATCTCGTCCGCCGCGGCGCCGGCCGCGGCCGAGAGCTCTTCGAGCACGCGCAGCGACTCGCGCTGCACCGAGAGCGCGGCCTGCCGGAGCCGGTTGTTGAGATCGACCAGCGCCTCGGGCTCGACGAAGACCGTGGTTCCCGAGCGCGAGGCGTCGTGCAGGATGCCGCGCACGCCGCTCCTGGCCTCGGCGCGCACCGGCAGCACGTAGCGGTCGTTACGAACCGTGAAGTAGGCGTCCGAGAGCCGGGAGCGCAGGTCGGGATCCTGGAGCAGGCGCTCGAGCCGCTGCTGGATCTCGGCCGAGACGCTCCGGCTCTCGCGCCGGGCCTGCGCGAGCTCGGGCGAAGCCGAGTCGCGCAGCTCGCCGGAGGGCTCGAACGTCGCCTCGATCCTCCGCTCGAGCCCCGCCTGCTCGCGCACCGCCGCGGCGAGCTGCGCGAGGCGAGGCGCCTCTTCGCGGCGCTCCTCCAGGAAGGCCGCGGATTCGCGCAGCGCGGCGAGCGTGCCGCGCAGATCGAGCAGCGCCTCGGGCTCCAGCACGCCTCGTTTGCGCGCCCGCGCGAGCGTCGCCGAGACCTCGCCGATCCCTCCCAGCGGCGGCGAGTCTCCGGCGGCCAGGATCGCGAGCGCCTCGGCCGTCTCGGCGTGGCGCTCGAGCGCCACGTCCAGGTTGGGCGCGAAGCCCGCCGCGGGATCCCCGCCCGGCAGCGGCGCCAGGCTGGCGCGGCCGCCCGGGGTGCGGGCGGCAGCGGCCAGGCGCGCCGCGAGGCGAGGCCATTCCAGCCGTTCCAGCGTTTTCTGCGTGATACTGAAGTCCAAGCCTGCGCCCATGCTGCCGGCCGGCCGGGTTCATTCCGGCTTGCCGGCGGCCGAAACGGGGATGATGCCGGATCAGGGGCCTACCGAGGCCGTCCTCGAATCGACCCGCTCGCTCGACCGCTGGAGCGTGGAGGAGATCCTCGCCGCGATCCACCGCGAGGACCTGCACGCCTGGGAAGCCGTCGGCCGCGTTCTACCCGAGATCGAGCGGGCGGTCGACGTGCTGGTCTGCGTGCTCGGCGGGGGCGGGCGCTGGTTCAACGTCGGCGCGGGCACCAGCGGCCGGATGGGCGCGCTCGACGCCGCCGAGATCCCGCCGACCTTCGGCCTGCCCGCGGAGCAGGTCCAGATGCTGATCGCCGGCGGGGAGCGGGCGCTCTACCGCGCCGTCGAGGGCGCGGAGGACAACCCCGAGTCCGCCGCCTTCGAGCTGCGCGAGCGGGGTCTCGGGCCCGGCGACGCCGTGGTCGCCATTTCTGCCAGCGGTCACACGCCCTTTACGTTGGGGAGCCTGGAAGCCGCGCACGCGGTGGGCGCGCGCACGATCGCGATCACCTGCGATCCCTCGTCGCCGCTCGCCGAGGCCGCCGAGATCGCCATCGTGCCGCAGGTGGGCGCCGAGGTGATCGCCGGCTCGACCCGCATGAAGGGCGGGCTGGCGCAAAAGATGGTGCTCCACTCGCTCTCGACCGCCGTGATGGTGCGGCTCGGGCTGGTGGCCGGGAACCTGATGACGAACCTGGCGACCACTTCGGAGAAGCTGCGCGAGCGGGCGGTGCGGATCGTGATGGCGCTCTCGCGCTGCGACGAGAAGCGCGCCGCCGAGCTGCTCGCCGCCTGCGACGGCAACGTCAGCGCGGCGGTAGCCCGCGCCAGGTCCTGACCCCGAACCTGTACAATCCTGCCGACGGAACCAGGGGAGGGACGATGGAGATCTCGGGCAGGAAGGCGGTGGTGGTGGGCGGCGCCTCGGGCATGGCGCGCGCGACGGCGGAGCAGTTCGTCGAGAAGGGGGGCCGGGTGGCGATCCTCGACCTGCCGAAGTCGGCCGGCGCGGACGCGGCGAAGCAGCTCGGGGGCCTCTTCTTTCCGTGCGACGTCACCGACTTCGCCGGCGCCGAGGCGGCGCTGCGCGAAGCCGTGGGAGCGCTGGGCGGCGTCCACTTCTGCGTGAACACCGCCGGCGGCGGCGTCGCCGCGCGCACGCTCGCGAAGGACGGCCCGCACCCGCTCGACTCGTTCCGCCGTGTCGTCGATCTCAACCTCGTCGCGAGCTTCAACGTGGCGCGCATCGCCGCGCACTGCATGAGCACGAACGAGCCCGACGGCAACGGCGAGCGCGGCGTGATCCTGATGACCGCCTCGATCGCGGCCTTCGAGGGCCAGATCGGGCAGGTCGCGTACTCCGCCGCCAAGGCCGGCATCGCGGGCATGACCCTCACCATGGCGCGCGACCTCGGCAGCCTCGGCATCCGGGTGATGACGATCGCACCGAGCCTCTTCCACACCGGCCTCACCAAGGGCATCCCGCCGCAGATGGAGGAGGCGCTCACCAAGGACGCCGCCTTCCCGAAGCGCATGGGCCGCCCCGACGAATTCGGAAAGATGGCGATCGCGATCTTCGAGAACCCGATGCTGAACGCCTTCACGATCCGCCTCGACGGCGGGCAGCGCTTCGCGCCGAGGTGAAGGCCGTGCGCCGCTACGAGCGGCGGCGGAAGCGCAGCGGCAGGTCGTTCAGGCCGCGGATCAGGAAGCTCGGCGCGTAGCTGAGCGCGCTCGGATCCACCAGCGAAAAGTCGCCCAGTCGTGCGAGCAGCCGCTCGAAGCTGATGCGCGCCTCGGTGCGGGCGAGACTCGCGCCGGGGCAGAAGTGCTCGCCGTGACCGAAGGCGATGTTGCGGCGGGCGTTCGGGCGCCTGGCATCGAAACGGTCGCCGTCCTTGAAGACGCGCGGATCGCGGTTGGCGGCGCCGTTCATCACCATCAGGATGGACCCCATCGGGATGTCGACGCCGGCGAGCTTGGTGTCGCGCAGGGCCAGACGAAACGGCCCCTTGATGGGGCTCTCCAGGCGCAGGCACTCCTCGATGAAGTTCCGGATCGCCTCGGGATCGGCTCGCAGCTCGTCGGCGAGGGCGGGCTGCTCGGCGAGGATGCGCATCCCCGTGCCGAGCAGGCGCGCCGTGGTCTCCTGCCCGGCGGCGAACATGATGAAGGAGATGCGAACCACGTCGATGACATCGGGGAGCTTCCCATCGGGGAAGCGGGCGGTAGCCAGCTGGCTCATCACGTCGTCCCCCGGCGCGGCGCGACGCTCTTCGATGTAGCGGACGAAGTAGGGATACACGTTCGTGAGCACCTGGTCGCCGGATGGCTTGCCTTGGGTGTCTCCGGTCGGGCCGGCCAGGTTCCTTCCCAGCCAGCGGCGGAACGACGCATGGTCTTCGCGCGGAACGCCCAGCAGGTCGGCGATCACGAGCAGGGTGAAGGGCCCCGCGTAGTCGCCGCAGAACTCGGCCTCGCCGCGGTCCGCAAACTCGTCGATCAGCCGATCGGCGAGGCTCCACATGAAGTCCTCGTTCTCCTTGAGGCGGTTCGGCGAGAAGAGCTTGTTGAGCAGCGCCCGATGGCGTCCGTGCTCGGGAGGATCGAGCGTCACCAGCAGGTCGCTCAGGGGAATCTCGGCGCGTCGCTTCGCGATGACGTCCGCGAGGCTCTCTCCCTCGGCGGGTTTGGGCAGCGGGATGAAGGGGCCGAGCGGCGCGGCGATCGACGAGAAGGATTCGAGATCCGCGTACACCGCGAGGATCTCCTCGATGCCGGAGATCATGAACACGCCGTGGTGGGGCTCGCGCACCACCGGGCCGAGCGCGCGCAGCGCGACGTAGTACGGCGTCGGATCCTGGATGATTCCGGGATCGCTGAAGTAGTCGCGTTCGAAGGCGTTCATGGTGATTGTCATTCTACTGGCACGCAAGTAAGCTAGTCAAGGGAGAACTCGGCATCAGCGAGGGATGCATGCCTCTCAGCGCTCGCGAAAAGACCTGGCACGACAACCACGAGCGCCTCTACGAGGCCGCTCTCCGCGAGATCGAGAGGGTCGGCTTCAACGACGTGCGGATCGAGAGGATCTGCGAAGAGACCCGGCTCTCCCGCCCCACCTTCTACGCCCATTTCTCGAACATGGACGGCGTCGTCAGCGAGCTGCTCGGCCGCTTCATGGACGGAATCGCGCGCGGATTGGAAGAGCGCACGAAGGGTCCCCACGATCTCGAAGGCGTCATCGACGAGCTGGTGGGATTGTGCGAGTTGGCGAACTCCAGGACCTCCGAACGCATCCGCCGCGAGCTCGCCGCGTACCTTCCGCGCCACCACGACATCGATCTGTTCTCGACGTCCCCGGTCTTCACGATCCTGACCCGAGCGATCCTCGAGGCCGCTCAGAGGCGCGAGATCCGGGCGGTGCCGGACGCCCGGGAGCTCGCGCGCCAGATCACGGTGGTGATCAACGGCTTCTTCCTGGCGCATCCCAATCAGCCCGAGAAGGCGGCGCGAGAGGCGCGCGAAGTGCTGAAGCTCGTGCTCCAGGGCCTCCGGAGCGGCTGACGCTACGGGAATCGCCCCCGATCCTTCAGCTGCCGGAGTCGGTCCAGCCAGCGCAACACGCCGTCGCTTCCCTCGCTGGGAAGTCGGAACACCATTCGCGAGATGCCGGCCTCCGCGCAGCGCTTCACCAGGTCCGGATCCGGTGGACACGCGTACACCGTGACTTCCAGGGAGTCGGGATCGCGGCCGGCGTCCGCGGCGGCTCGCCGGAAGGCTGGCATGTGCCCTGCGACGTCGTCGTCTCCGCGACCGAACAGCGGAATCCAGCCATCTCCAAGGTGCAGCGCTCGCCGCATGCCGCCCGGGAAGGCGCCGCCCACGTGGATGGGGGGATGCGGCTTCTGGATCGGCTTCGGTTCGGCGATGATGCGCTCGAAGCAGATCGTCTCGCCCTGGTAGCTGGCTTCGTTCCGCGTCCAGATCTCCTTCATCGCCTCGAGGCGCTCGCGCAGGATCTTCCAGCGCGCCTGGTAGCGGGTCCCGTGGTTCTCCATCTCCTCGCGGTTCCATCCTCCGCCGACGCCGAACAGGAAGCGCCCGCCCGAGAGGACGTCGAGCGTCGCCACCGCCTTGGCGGTCTGGATGGGATCCCGCTGCACGACCAGGCAGACCCCCGTTCCGAGCTTGAGCGAACGCGTCGCTTCCGCAGCGAACGCGAGCGAGACGAACGGATCCAGGAGTCCGTAGTACTCCTGGGGCAGCTCGGCTCCGCCGGGCCACGGGGTCCGGCGGCTGGCGGGGATGTGCGAGTGCTCGGTGAACCACAGGGATTCGAAGCCACGCTCCTCCACCGCCCGCGCCAATGCGCCCGGGCGCATCGCATGCTCGGTGAGGAACATGGCTACCCCCCAGTGCATCCACGGACGCTAGTCCGGCTCGCCTGACGGAGCATTTCCGATCGTAAACCCAGTCTCACGTGGCTGGGTATAACCTCGTCGGATGGCGGGAAGGCTGGCAGGCAAGGTCGCCCTGATCACCGGGGCAGCGCGAGGACAGGGAGAGGCCGAGGCACGTCTTTTTGTCGCCGAAGGAGCGCGCGTCGTGCTGGGAGACGTGCGCCACGAGCTCGGCGAGAAGGTCGCGTCGTCGCTGGGCGAGGCTGCGCGCTACGTGCCCCTCGACGTCGCGCAGGAAGCGCACTGGCAGCGGGCCGTCGCGCTGGCCGAGGCGGAGTTCGGGAAGCTCGACATCCTCATCAACAACGCCGGGATCGTCGGCGAGTTCGGCCCCGCCGAGCGCTGCACCCTCGCGAACTACCAGCGCACCATCGACGTCAACCAGATCGGTCCCTTCCTGGGCATGAAGACGGCGATTCCCGCGCTCCGGCGAGCGGGCGGCGGGTCGATCGTGAACGTCTGCTCGGTCGCGGGCCTCTATGGGATTCCGGGCCTCGTCGCCTACGGCGCCTCCAAGTGGGCGCTGCGCGGCATGACGAAGGTCGTCGCGCTCGAGGTCGGGAGGGACAACATCCGCGTCAACGCGCTCCATCCCGGCGCCATCGACACCCCGATGATGGATCCGAGCCGGGATCGCGCGAAGCTGGCGCGCGGCCAGGCGATCGAGCGGGTCGCCCAGCCCGAGGAGATGGCGAGCGCGGCTCTCTTCCTCGCCTCCGACGAGAGCGCGTTCATCACGGGCGCCGATCTCGCGGCCGACGCCGGTCTCTCCGCGGGGCGGCCCATCCAAGGATTCCCGAATGGTTGAGCTTCCTTCCACGAGCGCAACGCCCAGGGAGATCTCGTCGTGAAAGTCGGACTGTGCATTCCCTTCATGAACCACGCGGGCGTCGATGATCACGAGCTGATCCAGGGAGATCTGGCCCTCGGCGACCTCGCCGAACCGCTCGGATTCGATTCGCTCTGGTGCTTCGAACATCATTTCACCAGCTACATGCTGAGTCCGAATCCCCTCCAGACCCTCACCTGGTTCGCCGGGCGGACGAGGCGCGTCCAGCTCGGCACGATGGTGGTCGTGCTGCCGTGGCACCATCCCGTCCGCGTCGCCGAGCAGGTGCTGCTGCTCGACCACTTTTCACGGGGGCGGACGCTTCTCGGTGTAGGCCGCGGGATCGGAAGGGTCGAGTACGAGAAGCTGGGAGTCGATCAGAGCGAGAGCAAGGCGCTCTCGATCGAGCTGATCCGGTGCCTGACGTCGACCCTCGAGAGCGGCGTCTGCGAGTACGACGGCGAGCACGTCCGGCAGCCGAAGGTCCAGCTCCGGCCGCGGCCCTTCCAATCGTTCCGCGACCGGATCTTCATCGGCGCGGGATCGCCGGAAACCTCGCCGCTGTGCGCCGAGCTCGGCGTCGGCATCCTGGTGATTCCGCAGAAGGCGCCCGAAGCGCATGTCGCGGACATCACCGCCTATCGGGAAGCCTACGAGAGGATCGGCGCCAGGGCTCCGGCTCCCATCTTCCAGGGCATGTACTTCGTGGACGAGGATCCCGTGCGGGCGAGGGAAGAGGGTCGCCGGCAGTTCGACCTCCACTACGACGCGATCATCGACCACTACGAGTTCCGCGGAAACCACATGGCGAACGACAAGAACAACAGGGCCTACGCCGCGCTACAGAGGATGATCGCGACTCCCGAGGGCGAGAAGGCCTGGAAGGACACGCTCTTCCCGATGAATCCCGTCGGCACGCCCAAGCAGGTTCGGGATCAGATCCTCGATCAGCGCAAGTGGTTCGGCGCCGACCATTTCGTGGGCGGGGCTCGATACGGCGCGATGTCGCTGGCCGAGGGGGAGCGCAATCTGCGTCTGTTCGCCGAGAAGGTGCTGCCCGGGCTCAAGGCTGAATGATCGACCAACCCAGAGGAACCCCCATGCGTCTCGGCTACGGCGCAACCTTCCAGAATCCCGGGCAGGAGATCACGGATCGCGAGGTCTATCGCGAGGAGATCCGGCTCGCGCGCCTCGCCGAGCCGCTCGGATTCGACTCGGTCTGGAGCACGGAGCACCACGTGACGGGGTACCAGATGTGCCCCGACGTGCTCCAGTTCCTGAGCTACATGGCGGGCACCAGCGACACGCTCGAGCTCGGGTCGATGGTAGTCGTGATCCCCTGGCACCCGAATCCCGCGCGCGTCGCGGAGCAGATCGCCGTGCTCGATCACTACTGCGACGGGCGGCTCACCGTGGGCTTCGGGCGCGGCTCGGGTCGGATCGAGTTCGAAAAGCTGGGCGTCGACATGGGCGAGGCGCGGGATCGCTTCATGGAGGCCACCGCGCTCATCCAGCAGGGCCTCGAGACGGGCGAATGCGAGTACCAGGGAGCGATCTTCCAGCAGCCGCGCCTGCCGATCCGACCGGCCCCGTTCAAGTCGTTCAAGGGGCGGCTCTACGCCGGAGTCGCCTCCGCCGGGTCGATTCAGCTGATGGCGAAGCCGGGGCTGGGGATCCTGCTCATCCCGCAGCGGCCCTGGAAGGACATCCGCAGCGAGCTCGACGAGTACCGCGCGCTCTTCCGGAAGCATCACGGGCGCGAGGCTCCGCCTCCGGTGGGAGTCGCCTGGGTCTTCTGCGACGAGGACGAGCAGCGCGCCCGCGAAGAGGGCGAGCGGTGGCTGACGCGCTATTGGCGGGGCGTCATCCAGCACTACGACTTCGCGAAGCCCGAGAACTTCGCGGGCATCAAGGGCTACGAGAACTACGTCGGGCAGGCCCAGGGCATCAAGGACGCGGGCGTGGATGCCATCGCGAAGGATTTCATGGACGTCCAGGTCTGGGGCACGCCGAAGACGTGCTTCGAGAAGATCCGCTACATCCAGCAGCAGGTCGGCTGCGAGCAGTTCGTGGGCATCTTCCGGTACGCCGACATGCCGTTCTCCGTGGCGGAGCGGAATCTGCGCACGTTCGCCACCACGGTCCTGCCGGATCTGAAGAAGCTGTCTGCGAAGGCCTAGCCCAGCGCCCCGGCGATCACGAGCGCGCTGATGCGCGCCTCGTCGTACCCGAGGATCTCGCGCAGGATCCGATCGTTGTCGCGCCCGAGCGTCGGAACCACTCGGCCGGGTCTGCCAGGCGATTCCGAGAGCAGCACGCGCGGGCCCTCGATGGCGGTCGTTCCGCCTTCGGGGTGCGGGATCTCGATGAAGTGCCCGCGCGCCAGCAGCTGCGGATCGCGAGCCACGTCCGCTCCGTCGAGCACGAGCGCCGCCGGGACTCCGGCCGCTTGCAGACGCGCCTCGAGCTCCGGTCCCTCCCAGTCCGCCGTCTGACGCGCGCCCAGGATCTCGCCGAGCGCTCGCCGCTGCTCGTCGTCCTCGACGGCGATGGCGATCCAGCGATCCTCTCCTCGAACGGGATAGACAGCATGGGGCGTCATCCGCGGATCGAGGTTGCCCGTCCGCCGGGCGAGCCGTCCGCTCACCTGGTAATCGAGGATGGCCGGGGCCAAAAAATGGATGGATGCCTCGGCTTGCGCCAGATCGATGTGCTGTCCCTCGCCCGTTCGCTGCCGGTGTTCGAGCGCCGCGAGCACGGCGATGGCGTTGTAGCGGGCCGCGATGAAATCGGTGTACGCGCCCCACGGCCCGGCGGGGTCCCGGTCCGGCCAACCGGCCACCTCGTAGAAGCCGCACCACGCGGAGGCCATGTTGCCGTAGCCGCCGAAGGTGTTGAGCGGGCCGGTCTTGCCCATCAGGCTGGTGCTCAGGACGATGAGACCGGGATTGAGCTTCGCCAGCTCGTCGTAGGAGAACCCCAGCCTTCCCATCACCTGCGGCGAGTACGATTCGGCCAGGACGTCGGCCCAGCGCACCAGATCGCGGAAGACCTCGCGGCCCGCGTCGGAAGCGAGGTCGAGGGTCATCATCTGCTTGCCGACGTTCAGCGTGTGAAACAGCGCCGAGCCTTCCGGGCTGGGCTTGCCGCCACGGAACGGACGCAGCGTTCGACAGGCGTCGACCCGGGTCGGAGATTCCACGCGAACGATGGTCGCCCCATGGTCCGCAAACACCCTCGTCGCCGTGGGGCCGGCGACGGCCCACATCAGGTCGACGATCTTCACGCCCTCGAGGGGACGTGCGCCCTTCGATCGCTCGTACACCGGTCGGGGCGAGGCGGCCCGGGCAGCCTGGATCTCGTCGCGGATCTCGCGCGCGTGCTCGTCGACGCCCGGTGCCGGCCGGGTGTAGGCGATCGGAGATCGGCCGAACCGCGCGAAGGGCCCCGGGTACCGCAACGGCCGGGCGCGTCCCGGGTGATCGTGGTCCTGAAAGTATTCCCGCGCCGCGAGCTGGCTGCTCGCGAGGAGGTCTGCGACCGTCGCGACGGGGGCCATCAGCAGATTCCGCTCGACGGCGAGCTGGAGCAGCTCCTGCTTCGTCATCGAGAGCGTGAAGCGCGCGACGATCTGCTTGACCCGCTCGAACTCCTCGATCGGCTCGGCGCCGCTCGTCAAGAGGCCCGCGTAGGCGATCCAGTCCTTGTTGCAGGTGGCCTCGTCGCAGAAGCCCTTCTCGAAGATCACCCGCATCAATCGGGCGGTGCCCGCCCCGATCGTCGCCCCGAACAGGAAGGCGATGGAGACGAAGCCATCCTTCGCGGGGTAGAGCAGCTGGATCTTCACGCCGCCGTAGATCAATCCGCCGGCCGAGCGGGTCGTATGGCGATCCCCCACCCAGGCGGAGAGCGCGTCGGACTGCGTCGCCGCGTTGAGCGCCTGTTGCGCCGACGCGTCGACCCACTGCCCCCGGCCGGTCCGCAGCCGGTACTGACTCGCGACGAGCGCTCCGAGCGCCGCCTCGAGTCCGGCGAACAACCAGGACTGGTCGTTGCCGCTGACGCGAACCGGCGGCCGATCCGCGTCCCCGGTCATGAAGAGAAGGCCGCTGGCCGCCGCCAGCGTCAGGTCGGTGGCAGGCACCGACCCCTTGGGCCCCGATTGGCCATACGGACTGATCGAGACGTAGATCAGACCCGGATGATCGCGCCGGAGGCTCGGGTAGCCGAGCCCGCGCGCCTCCATCACACCGGGCGACTCCGACTCGATCAGGAAGTCGGCGCTCGCGAGGAGACGAAAAAGCAGCCTGCGATCTTCAGCGTCCTCGAGATCGAGCACGATGCTGCGCTGGTTTCGTGCGTAGGCCCACCAGAGAAGCGATCCTTCGGGGCCGCGCGCTCGTGCGCGAGATCCTCCAGGCGGCTCGATGTGGACGACGTCGGCGCCCAGATCCGCCAGGATCTGGCCCGCGAGCAGACCGCGCTCATCCGTGAAATCGAGGACCCGGTATCCGCGGAGCATCAATCGAATGGGCCATCCAGGACGAGCTCGATGGTCCGGATCCACCCGCGTCCGTCCTCGAGGCGGAAATGAACCCGGTACCGTCCCGTTGCCACGGGGCGGAGCGCCCGATCCTTCGTCGCATAGAGGGTCAGGTAGAACGCGACGACCGCCTCTCCCGGCGTCTCCGATTCCACGATGGCATTCGACAAGACGTGCCGGCGCTGGTCCGTCTGCGTCTTCCAGAATTCTTCCAGGTAGCCGACGATCCCCTCGCGTCCGGGCGGCGGACCCATCTTCACGCCGTCGAGGAACATGCAGGTTTCCGCATCCTCGGCGAGCACCGAACGAAGCAGCTCGGCATCCTGCTCGTCCACGCCGAGGAGGAAGCGACTCATCACACCGGATAGCGTCTCGTTCACCTAGGCACGCGGCGGCGGAAGCGACATGCAGGCCCGGAGGCCGCCATCGACTTCGAGGTGCGTGCCGGTCACGTAGGAGCTCTCGTCCGAGGCCAGGAACAGCGCCGCCGAGGCGATCTCGGAAGGGCGTCCCGCGCGCCCGAGCGGCAGCCCGCTGAGCAGCATGTCGATGTCGATGCCCGCCGTGTGCGGTCCGCGCAACATGGGCGTATCGATCGCCCCGGGCATGATCGAGTTGACGCGAATTCCGATCGGCCCCCATTCCTTGGCCGCCACCTGGGTCATCACCAGCACGGCGGCCTTGGCGGCGCTGTACGCGAACTGGCCCTCCTGCCCGTAGCGACCCGCCAGCGAGGAGATGTTCACGATCGAGCCCGCGCGCTGCTTCGACATGGGGCCGTAGACCGCGCGCATGCCGAGGTAGATGCCGAATTGATTGACCTGGATCACACGGGAGTACTCCTCCGGAGTCGTCTCCGCGGCCGGCCGGATCAGCGTCATGGCCGCGTTGTTCACGAGCACGTCGATCCGCCGCTCTCGCGCGAGGATCAGGTCGAGAGCGCGCACCCAGTCTTCTTCGACGGCGATGTCGAGATCGAGGTAGGTCGCCGCCTTGCCCAGCTCGGCGGCCAGCTTCTCTCCCTCCGCCTTCAGGATGTCGGTGATGTAGACGCGGGCGCCCTCTGCGACGAAGCAACGCGCCTCGGCTTCGCCCTGGCCGCGCGCGCCTCCCGTGACGAGAGCCACCTTCCCCTGCAACCGATCGCCCATGTTCCCCTCCTGCTACCAGGCCACGCGAAGCGCCTTGATGTGACGAAAGATCGGATGCGGCTCGTAGCTGACGTCCTGATCCGGGACGAGAGCGAGGTTCGGCATGCGCACCCGAAGCTGCTCGAGCAGCAACTGGAGCTCGAGCTTCGCGAGCTGCGCCCCCACGCAGTAGTGGGCGCCGAAGCCGAAGGTCAGCATTGGCTGCGTGCGCCTGGCATCGATGTCGAACTCGCCCGCGCGCTCGAAGGCAGCTTCGTCGTGATTGGCGGAGGTGTTCAGCCAATAGACCCGGTCGCCTTCCTTCAACTCGACGCCGCCGAGTCGGGTGTCCTGGGCGACGTAGCGCCAGAAGCCGAGCATCGGCGGCTCGAAGCGGAGCGCTTCGTCGACCGTCGCCGGAATGCAGCTCGCGTCCTCCACCACCCGCTTCCAGCGGCTCGGC
The DNA here is from genome assembly GCA_036560145.1 of Myxococcota bacterium. Classification (GTDB taxonomy): domain Bacteria; phylum Myxococcota_A; class UBA9160; order UBA9160; family SMWR01; genus DATBRV01. Next base: position 18,877 of record DATBRV010000112.1, on the reverse strand, counting down.
TGCGAGAGCAGGTTGAAGAGCATGCTGGTCATCGCATGGGTGGTCGTCTCGTGGCCAGCCAGGATGAGATTGATGGTGAACAGCATCAGCAGCTCCGCCTCGTCCATCACGACCTCACCCGAGTCGATGGAGCGGAGCAGGTCGCTCATGAAGTCGTCTCGCAGGTTGGCGCGGCATGCGTCGATCGCGGTCTGCACGTAGTCCTCGAAGGCGCGATAGCTCTTCGCGCACTCGATCTGCCGCGCGACCGGAAGCGGGCTCGCGATCAGGGCGGCGAGGTCATCCGACCATTGCTTGAGCTGGTTCATGTGGCCTGCGGGAAAGCCGGAGAGCAGGAAGACCGCCCGGATCGGAACGCGATAGGTCAGGGTCTCGATCACGTCGGCCTCTCCGAGGCCGAGCATGTCGTCGAGACACTCGTCGATGATGGCCCGGATCCCGGGCGCCAGCTGCTTCACGCGGCGGGGGGTGAACGAGCGATGGATCGCCTGGCGAAGCCTCTGATGGTCGGGGCCGTCGAAATTGCCCAGCATCGGAGTGACGTTCAGCTTCGCGCGGCCGCCATGCAGAACTTCGTTGACCTCCGGCGCGAAGCCCTCCGGAGAGGGCGCCAGGATGCCCTTCTGGGTGAATCGGGTCGTATCGTCGAGGACCGTCTTCACGTCGTCGTAGCGGGTCACGACCCAGGTGCCCAGCGGCTCCCAGAAGAAGATCGGCTCCTCCTTCCGGGCTCGCGCCAGGACGCGGTGCAACTCGCTCGCCTCGGGACCGTTCTCGGGATGGAACTCCTGGGAGACGGGACAGCGCGCCATCACGATCCCTCCCGATCAGACCTTGACGCCGTAGAGATCCGCGGCGTTCTTCCAGAGGATCGCGTCGCGCGTCGCCTTGTCCACGTTCTTGAGCCGGCTGTTCACCGCTTCCTGGACCTGGGAGCCGTGGAGGCAGGTGGGGTGCGGGAAGTCCGTCTCGAACAGGATGCTCCCGAGTCCGACTTTCTGGATGTGCCACTCTTCGAGGTCCTCGAACCAGTAGTTCGAGTAGACCTGCCGCCGGTAGTACTCGCTCGGCATCAGCTCGAACTCGGGATGCTCCGCGCGGACCTTGTTCCGGATGAAGTGGTGATCGGAGGCCTCCAGCACGAAGGGCACCCATCCGATTCCGCACTCGGCGAAGACGAACTTGAGCTTCGGGAACCGGGGCAGCACGCCGGAGTGGAGGAGATCCACGAGTTGGATGGCGGTGTACAGGAAGGCGGTCGGCTGCGCGCGCGCAACCATCAACGCCGGACCTTCCAGCTTCAGCCGCGCTTCACCGATGTACGCCGACATGTCCCCTTCGCCCGCATGGAAGTTGACGGACATGCCCGCCTCCTGGAGCGCCGACCAGAGGCGATCCCAGTGCCGGTCGCCGAGGAAGGGCAGGTTCTGCGTGTGCGGAGAAGCCGGGAATACGACGCCCCGGTAGCCCATGCCCGCCGCGCGACCGACCTCGGCCACCGCGGCGTCGATGTCCCAATAGGGAGTCAGGGCCAACGGGATGAAGCGGTCCGGCGCGACGGAGACCCAATCCATCAACCAGTCGTTGTAGGCGCGCAGGACGTCCAGCTGGTACGCCGGGTCGGCGAGCGACTTGTGGATGCTGTAGCCGACGAACGCGAGATTCGGGTACAGGACGGCCGCGCGAATGCCGGTCTGGTCCATCACCTTGACGCGCTCCGCCGCATCGAGAGCCGGCGGATACACGTTCTCACGTCGAGGCGGAGCGGACGGGAAGGGCTTCTCCCACCCCACCCAGGCGGCGCTCCAGGCGTTTGCGAAGCGCTTGCCGCCGACGAACCACGCCTCCATCTGCGTCTTCTCGTCCCAGCGAACCGTCGGGATGTTGTCGCCCCACTTCTTCTTCGACATCCGCGCCGTCCAGAGATCGGCTGCCTCGATGATGTGGGAGTCGGTATCGATGATCAGCATGGCGCTACGTCCTTGGCTGGTGAGTACGTGTCGAGTTCGTCTTCGGTCGCATCCGTGAGGCCGAGCGCCGATTCGAGGCGGCAGAAGAAGAAGTTGAGGAGCGCGTACGAAGCGGTCTCGATCATCCGCCGGGCTCCCAGCCGGTCCTGCAGCTTCGCCCAGCGCTGCTCGTCCACACTTCCGGTGAGGACGCCTCGCACGAACTCCGCGAGCTCGCGCTGCTCGGGGAGCAGGGCGCCATCGTCGTGGTTGCGGAGCGACTGGATCGTCTCCGGGCGCAAGCCGGACTTCAGGGCCCTCGGCAGGTGGTTGAACATCGGACGCCGGTACGCGAATGCCTGCCCGCGGGAGACCGCTTCGTCGTGGAGGTGAGTGAACACGACGAACGCGACGAACTCGACGAAGTCCTCGGGCAACGAGGCCTCGCCGTCGCCCAGGTTTCGGAGCGCGCCGCCGAGCTCGAGCAGCTCGAGCGCCACGCGAGGGGCATGCAGCAGCGGTCCGAACACGTCGCTCGCGGGGTACTTCGTCTTTTCCGTGAAGAAGGCCTGGCCCAGCCTGGCCCGGACCTCGCCAAAGGCAGCGCGGTCGGCCGCAGAACCCTGGTTGCCGGTGGCTGACGGGACGCGAGCCATCTGGGCCTCAGGATATCCGGCGCTGGCCCGGTCTCGGTTTCGAGCTGTAAGCCCACCGCTGGATGAACGACCCGATCTCCTCGATCGCGCGCTGGCCCTCCGCCAGCGCCGAGGCGAAGAGGTGCCAGACGTGCACCATGCCCGGCCAGACGTCGAGGGTGGCGGAATGGCCCGCCTGTCTCGCGATTGCGCGGGCATCGTCAAGGACGACCTCCCGACTCCCGACCTGGATCAGGAGCGGAGGCAGGCCCGCAAGCGCCGCGTTCACCGGCGACGCGAGCGGATCGCTCGGCTCGCGATCCCCGACGTAGGCCCTTCCCATGGAAAGGCCCATTTCCCGGCTGACGATCGGGTCGAGCTCCGCCAGGGTGGTGTAGCTCTCGCCGCGACATTCGAGGTCGGCGAAGGGGGAGAGCAGGACGGCGCAGGCGGGCAGGGGCGCACTGGCATCGCGCAGCGAGACGAGGAGGGCGAGCGCCAGGCCGCCGCCGGCGGAGTCCCCGGCGACGGCGATCTGCCCCGGCTCGACGCCCGTGGCGAGCAGCCACCGATACGAGGCGACTGCGTCCTCGACCGCCGCCGGAAACACGTGCTCCGGCGCGAGCCGATAATCCGGAATCACCACGCGCGCCTGCGCGGCGTACGCGATCCGCTTTCCCAGACCCCGGTAGGCGCGGGCGGAGCCGAGGCTGTAGCCGCCTCCGTGCAGGTAGAGAACGACGCGAGAGGTCGCGGCGCCAGCCGCCTCAATCTGGTCGGCGGGAACTCCACCGGCCGAGACGCGCGTGATGGACGCTATGCGGTCGTCGGAAAATCGCTCGCACCACGCCTGGTAATCGGCGCGCATCTTCGCGGGCGTCGTGCCCTTGCCCCAGCCGGACTGCATCGCTCGGAACCCGGCGATGATCGCGTCGAGATCGGCGAAGGGCATGCGTCGACGATATCGGATCGGCTCATCGTTATGCCCGCACGGCCCGAGATGCGGATCACGCCCCCGTGCACGCAGCGCTGGTGATGGGCGGCGCAAAGCGTGATCAGGTTCTTCCCGTCGTCGCTCCCGCCCGCCGAGCGGAGCAGCACGTGGTGGGCGCGGGGCGTGGGCACCCACCAGCTCGCGATCGAGTGATCGAACATCGCCTCGAGGGCTCTGCCCTGGCTCGTGTCCAGGCGACGCGCGACCGAGCAGAGGCAGGCACGGAAGAGCCTCGCGACCTCGCCGGGCAGGTTCGCGACCCAGACATCGGTCTTTTCGCTTCCTCTGTGCTCGGCACCGATCTGCACACCCGCGGGTCGTAACGGGAGTCGGCAACGACAGCCGTCCCCATGCCGTGCTCCTTCGGGACCGAGGGAGCGAACGCGATCAGTTTCACAGGTGTGTGTAACAGATCCGGTCACGACTGCCGAACGCGGCGGTCCGCGGAGGCCGCCCCGCGCCCTGCGTTCAGTCGCCCGGCTTCTTGGTGCGGTAGTCCGCGAACGGCGCGTCGCGCTCCTGGAGCGCTCCCGTCAGGCCCTGCTTGCGGATCCGCGCCAGGAATTCGTGCAGGCTCTTCTGGTGGGTGCCGAGCGCGCAGAGCTCCGAGCCCGCGCGGATGCCGGTGTGCAGGCCCATGATCTCCATCTGCCGGTGCACCACGCGCTTGTTGAGCTGCACCAGATCGGCCGGCACGCCGACGATGCGCTGGGCGACTTCGAGCACCTTGGCCTCGAGCTGGTCGGCCGGGAAGGACGCGTTGGCCCAGCCGCGCCGCGCGGCCTCGACGCCCGAAATGGAATCGCCGGTGAGCATCATCTCCATCGCCTTGCGCATGCCGAGGAACCAGGGGTGGAAGTGGTTGTCGGGGACGCCGAAGCGCACCGCCGGATAACCCATCTGTGCGTCGTCGGCCATGTAGACGAGGTCGCAGCAGGTGGCGAGCTCGCTGCCGCCGGCGAGGCAGAAGCCGTGGACCTGCGCGATCACGGGCTTCGCGAGGTCCCAGATGCTCATCCAGCCCTGGGTCACGTGGCGCGGCCAGTGGCCGTCGCCGCCGGCGGTGTACCACGGGTACTCCTGCCCCTCGTTCCCGCCGCCGAGGTCGTAGCCCGACGAGAAGCACGAGCCCGCGCCGCGCACGATCATCACGCGGACCTCCGGGTCCTGGTCGGCTGCCTCGAGCGCGCGCACGATTCCCCCGCGCAGCGCGTGGTTCAGCGCGTTGCGCTTCTCGGGGCGGTTCAGCGTGATGCGGCGCACCTGGGGCGCGGGATCGTCGATCAGGACCACGTTCGAGCTCACGGCGCTTCCTCCTGGGCGGGTTGCGGGTTGCGCAGCCACGCGCGCAGATCGACCTTGCGGATCTTGCCGGACGCGGTCCTCGGGAAGTCGTCCACCAGGCGCAGCTCCTCGGGCCACTTCTGGCGGGCGAGGCCAGCCTTGGAGAGGTGCGCCGTCACGTCGCCGAGGCTGACCGGCGCGGCGCCCGGCCGCATCCGGATCACCGCACAGGCGTGCTCCCCGAGGCGCTCGTCGGGGGCGGCGACCACGGCGATCTCGGCGACGCCGGGCAGGGTGTGCAGCGCTGCTTCGACCTCTGCCGCGGAGATGTTCTCGCCGCCCCGGATGATGATGTCCTTGACCCGATCGGTGATGGTGAGGAATTCCTGCTCGTCGAGCACGCCGATGTCGCCGGAGTGGTACCAGCCCTCGTCGTCGAAAGCGGCGGCGGTGAGGGCCGGATCGGTGTAGCCCAGGCAGAGATCGGGGCCGCGGGAGAGGATCTCTCCGGGGGTGCCGGCCGGGACGTCGGCGCCATCCTCGTCCACGAGGCGCAGCTCGACGCCCGGCAGCGCGCGTCCGTCCGTCCGGTGGCGGCGGTCCGCGGGGTCTTCGAACTGGCTACCGGTCGTCGAGGGGTGCTCGGTCGACCCGTAGGCGCGGATGATCGCGATGCCGTGCGAGGCCGCTCGCTCGGCGAGGGCGAGGGGCACGGGCGCGCCGCCGAGGCCGACGCGGCCCATCAGCGCGGCGTGGCGCGGCGTGAAGTCGGGATGATCGAGCAGGCTGGCTAGAAAAACTGATGCGCCGCTGCCGCTGCCGATGCCCGCCTCCAGCGTCACCTCGAGCGCGTGCGCCGGATCCCAGCGGTCGATCAGGTGGATGCTCTCGCCCAGCGTCAGCGGGCCGAGCACACCGAGCATCCCGGTCGCGTGCGTGACCGGCGAGCCGATCAGGTTGGGCCTGCCGGGATTGACCCAGGCCTTCATGTGACGCAATTCGCTGAGCAGCGTGCGGTGATCGTGGATCACCCCCTTCGGGTCGCTGGTCGTTCCCGAGGTGTAGGCGAGTACCGCGACGTCATCCGGTCGCACCGAAGGAAGGTCGCTGGCCGGCTTCCGCTCGGCGCACGACGCCCAGCCGATGCGGGCGAGGCGCTTCGAGCTCGGCGGAACCTCGGCGTCGCCGACGACGACGTGGAGTCGAAGGGACGCTGGCGCAGCCGTGTCGACGATCGCGCCGTAGTCGACATGGCCGTGAGCGAGCGGCGAGATGTACGCCACCGCGCCGCTCTGCTCGAGGATGAAGGCGACTTCCTTGCGGCCGTAGATGTGGACGATCGGGACCACCTGGTACCCGCCGAGAGCCAGCGCGGCGAACGAGGCGACGGCTTCGCGCCAGTTGGGGAGCTGGAAGGCGACGGCATCGCCGGGCTCCACGCCCATGTCCCGGAGCAGGCTGACGAGCCGGCGCGCTTCGTCGTCAATCTCGGCGTAGGTGCCCTGCCAGGGGCGCGACCGGGACCAGATGGCGATCGTCGACGCGGGGTGAGCGGCGAGCTGCCGGGCCACCAGCGCGCCGAAGGTGTCGTCCGTCCACCAGCCGCCGTCGACGTACGCGCGCTCGAGCTGGGGAGGTACGCGGCGCGCGATCCATCGCTCGCGCGTGCGGGCCGGATCGGCGTTCATGTCGCTTTCAGGTCCGCCGCTGCACGGGCGCGGAGATCGCTCTTCACGACCTTGCCGGCGGCGTTGATCGGCAGCTCCGCGATGGCCACCAGATGCCGCGGCACCTTGTAGTTGGCGAGGCGCTCGCGGGCCCAGCCGATGATCGCCTCTTGATCGAGGGAGCGTCCCGCGGCGGGAACCACGTACGCCACGGCGACCTCTCCCATGCGCGCGTCGGGCACACCGATGACGGCGACCTGGGCGATCGCGTCGTGGGACAGCAGGACGTTCTCGACCTCGGCCGGGTACACGTTGAAGCCGCCGACGATGAGCATGTCCTTCAGCCGCCCGACGATCCGCACGTAGCCGCGGTCGTCCATCGTTGCGAGATCGCCGGTGTGCAGGAAGCCCCGGTCGTCGATCGCGGCGGCAGTCGCCTCGGGATCGTCGAGATAGCCCTGCATCACGCTGTAGCCGCGAACCAGCAGCTCGCCCGTCGCGCCCCGCGCGACTTCCTTCCCTTCTCGATCGGCGATGATGATCTCGAGGTCGGCCATCGCCCGCCCCGCGGTCGTCGCGATCGTCTCCGCGTCGTCATCGGGCCGGGATCCCGTGCAGGTCCCGGCCTCGGTGAGCCCGTAGCCGACGAGGATCGAGCGAAAAGGTAGCCTGGCGCGGATCTCGCGGATCAGCTCGACGGGGATGTCAGCCGCACCGGTGACCGCCACCCGCAAGGTGTGGAGATCGAAGGACTTGCGACCCTCGTGGTCGAGGATCGACCGGTAGATGGTGGGAGCGCCGGGCAACACCGTGATCCGCTCGGTCTCGACCAGCCGCAGCACCTCGGGGACATCGAACACCGCAACCGGAACCATCGTGGCGCCCTGCAACAAGCTCGCCAGCCACCCCGCCTTGTACCCGAACATGTGGAAGAACGGGTTCACGATCAGGTAGCGGTCTTCGGCTCGGAGACCGGCGAACTCACACCACTCGCGGAACTGCCGCACCGTCTGGCCGTGGGTCATGATCACGCCCTTGGGGCGTCCCGTCGTGCCGGACGTGAACAGGATGTCGCTCGTATCCGTCGGTCGCACGCTCCGCTGACGCTCCGAAGCCGCGCTGGCGGTGATCTCCGAGGCCCGCTTCGCGAACGCCTGCCAGGTCTCGACGCTGGCGTCTTTCAGGGCGCCCTCGTCGCCGGGCGAGCCGTCGAGGAGCACGATCCGGCGCAGGTGGGGAAGCGGCGTCGGGGCGGCGCGCAGCATGGCGACCCGGTCGACGCCCAGGAAACCGACCGTGGTGACGAGCACCGCCGCCTTCGAAGCCGACAGCACGTACGCCGCCTCCTCGCCCTTCCAACGCGTGTTGACGGGCACCAGCGCCGCGCCGGCGGATTGCGCGCCGAGAGCGGCGACGATCCAGCCCAGGCCGTTCGGCGCCCAGATCGCGACGCGATCGCCTGGAGCTACGTCCGCGGCCATCATGGCCCGGGTCGAGGCGCTCACCATCTCGCCGAGCTCGCGGTACGTCACCCGTCGTCCGGGCTCGACGACGGCCTCGAGCTCGGGCCGCGCCGCGATGCTCGCCATCACGGCGGACGGGATCGTCTCAGCCGGCATCTGGAATCCTCGTCGAAGCAGGTTGCAGGTCGGCCAGAGTATCATCCCGATCGCGATGCCGGAGCAAGACAGCTACGACCTGGGAACACCCTTCCTGCGCCTCGAGCGGGAGGGGCATCTGGCCTGGTGCACGATCGACCGGCCGGCCTCGCGCAACGCGCTCTCCGCCGCCATGTACTTCGGGGTGAAGCGCGCCGTCCAGATCGTGAACGCGATGGCCGAGCCGACCGCGCTGCTCATCACCGGGGTGGGAGACGTCTTCGCGCCCGGCGGCGAGCTGCGCGGCCGGGTCGAGGACCCGAACCCGGTGCTCGAGCAGCTCGGCGTCGCTGAAGTGCTCCCGTTCGAGGCGCTGCGCAACAGCCTCGCGCCGGTGGTGTCGGCGGTGAACGGCATCTGCCAGGGCGGGGGGCTGCTGATCGCGATGCTCTCCGACGTGGCGGTGGCGAGCGAGCGCGCCACCTTTCGCGCGCCGGAGCTGCTGCTCGGGATCGCGGACACCGGCTACGCCGCCTACCTCCCGGCCCACATCGGTGTCGCCAACGCCCGCGACCTGCTGCTGACCGCCCGCACCGTGGGTGCGGCGGAGGCGCTGCGCATGGGCCTCATCTCCCGGGTCGTCCCGCACGAGCGACTGCGCGAGGAGGCCGTCGCCGCGGCCGAGAGCATCCTGCGCACGGCGCCCGAGGCGCGCCTGCACGTGAAGCGCATCCTCCACGAGCGCTACGGACACGTGGACCGCATGAGCATGGACTGGTCGCTCTTCCGGGGAGCCGAGGCCCGCGAGGGCATGCGCGCGTTCGCCGAGAAGCGCGAGCCGAGCTGGATCCCCACGGCGCTTCAGACCGGGAAGCGCCGGTAGGGCGGCGCGCAGCTTCGGATCGGTGGTCAGAGAGACAGGATCGACACGCCCGCGACTCCGGGCGCGCCGTAGAGCTGTGTATATCCGACCTTCGGGTTGCCGGGCACCTGCCGCTCGCCCGCCAGGCCGCGCAGCTGAAGCACCACCTCGTGGACCTGGCGCAGCCCCGAGGCGCCGATCGGCTCGCCGTTCGCGAGCAGCCCGCCGTCGGTGTTCACGGGCAGCCGGCCGCCGATCTCGAGCTCCCCGTCGGCCACCAGCTTCTCCTGGTCGCCGTCGGCGCAGAAGCCGTTCTCGGCCAGGTGGATGATCTCGGCGCCGGCGTCGGTGTCCTGGAGCTGGATGACGTCGACGTCCTCGGGCCCGATCCCGGCCGTCTCGAAGGCCGCCCGCGACGCGTCGACCGTGGGGCCGGCCGTCTCCTCGATCGGGAGCCACGGGCTGTGCACCTCGAACGCGCCGAGCCGCCGGGTCCGCACCGCGCTCGCGCGGAGATAGATCGGCTTGTCGGTGTAACGGTGCGCCTGGTCCGCCCGGCAGAGCACCACGGCCGCGGCCCCTTCGTCCGGGCTGCAGAACATGTACTGCGTCAGCGGGTGGTTCAGCATCGGAGACGCGAGGATCTGCTCCTCCGAGAGCGGCTTGCGCCGGAACGCGTTCGGGTTGAGCGCTCCATTGCGGTAGCTCTTGGCCGCGACCCGGGCGAGGGTCTTCGCCGAGATCCCGTGGTCGTGCATGTACTTGTTGATCTTCATCCCAAAAAATTTGGTGGTGACGAACTGGCCGAGCTCGCCGTACCACGATGGGCACGCGTACAGGCGGGGGTCGGCGCTGAACGCGCCCGGGAGGTGCTTGTCCATGCCGACGGCCATCCCGATGTCGTGCTCCCCCAGCCGGAGCGTGCTCGCAGCCAGCGTGAGAGCGCTCGCCGCGGTCGCGCAGCCGTTGTAGACGTTGGTGAACGGGATGCCCGTGAGTCCCATCAGCGCCACCACCGCGTCGGGGTTGTCGATCTCGTAGCTCCCGGCGAACGCGAACTGGATGTCGCGCCACGCGACGCCCGCATCCGCGAGTGCGCGGCGGATGGCGATCGCACCCATTTCGATCCCCGTCACGCCCGCGAAGCGGCCGAACGGATGCAATCCCACCCCGACGATCGCGACGTCCACTGCCTGTCCTCCCTGTACGCGCTCGCGCGTTGGCGTCGGCTCAGCCCACGGGCCGGAAGGCGAACGTGACGACCTCGTTGCCCTGGTCGTCGGTGCGGAACGGCACCAGCACGAGCTCCATCGCCATGCCGATCTCGAGTCCCTTGGTTTCCGTGAGGCGCGCCTCGACCTTCAGCTCGCCCCCGAGCTCCACGTAGCCCACTCCATAGGGCACGAAATCGTCGCCCTTGGGTCCCGCATAAGGGGGCGACGGCGGCGGGAACGCCTGGGTCGTCCAGGCCCATAGCCGGCCGCGCCGAGGCAGCAGGTGCTCGGCCATTCCAGTCGAAGCGCAGCGGGGACACGAGCCCTGCGCCGGGAAGGTGACGATCCCGCACGCGGCGCAGCGGCTCCCGATCAGCCGCGGGTCGTCGCCAGGCCAGGTGAAGATGCCTTCCGCCACCGGGATGCGACTCATCCTCTGCTCTCCGTTCCTCTGCTCTCCGTTCGCTCAGGGCGGGGCCGCTCGAAATCACATTCTCGTCTGCCGAGAACATTGTTGCACACGACGCCGGGCCTGGTCCACAATCGCGTCGCGAGCATGGCCACCCCCCACCAGACGAAGCGCCCGGAGCTGCGCATCGCGATCGTCGGGGCGGGGCCCGGCGGGCTGTGCATGGGGATCCGCCTCGCGGGCGCGGGCTTCGAGCGCTTCGAGATCTTCGAGAAGGCCAGCGGCGTCGGCGGCACCTGGTACTACAACCGCTACCCGGGCTGCGCCTGCGACGTCCCCTCCCACTTGTACTCGTATTCCTTCGAGATCAAAAAAGACTGGTCGCGGCCCTACGCCCCGCAGGCCGAGATCCTGGCCTACCTCGAGCACTGCGCCGAGAAGTACCGGGTGCTCCCGCATTGCCGCTTCGGCGACGCGGTGCGGCGCGCTCGCTGGGACGAGGCGGCGGCCGAGTGGACGCTCGAGCTGGCGTCGGGGCGCAGGGCCTGCGCCGACGTCGTCGTCAGCGCCATCGGCATGTTCAACGAGGTCGCGATTCCCCAGATCCCGGGCCTCGACGCCTTCGCCGGCATGAAATTTCATTCCTCGAGATGGAACTGGGATCACGCTCTCGCGGGTGAAGCCGTCGGCGTGATCGGCAGCGCGGCGAGCGCCGTTCAGCTGGTGCCGGAGATCGTGAAGGAGGCCGGTCGCGTCCACCTCTTCCAGCGCACGCCGAACTGGGTGGCGCCGAAGCAGGACGATCCCTACACGGAAAAGCAGCTCGAGCGCTTCCGCAGCGACCCCGGGTTCGCGCTGGCGGTGCGCGGAAAGATCTTCGAGTCCTTCGGCGGCCCGGGCATCTATGACCGGGTGCGCCCGGAGATGGAGGCCGCCTGCCTCGCCAACCTGGCGCAGGTCGAGGATCCGGCCGTGCGCGCGCGCCTGCTGCCGGACCATCCCTGGGGCTGCAAGCGGCCGCTCCTCTCCAACGACTACTACCCGGCCTTCAACCGACCCGATCTCGAGCTGGTGACCGACCCGATCGAGCGCATCACCCGGACCGGGATCGTGACCGAGGGCGGCCGCGAGCGGCGGCTCGACACGCTGATCCTGGCCACCGGTTTCGCGACGACGAAGTTCCTGTCGGCGATCGACGTGGTCGGGCGGGGCGGGCTCACGATCGCCGACGCCTGGAGCGACGGGGCCCAGGCCTACAAGGGCGTCACCACGGCGGGCTTCCCGAACCTCTTCATGCTCTACGGTCCCAACACCAACGCCGATTCGATCCTCACGATGATCGAGTACCAGGCGGACCACGTGCTGCGGCAGATCCAGCGCATCGTGCGCGAGGGGCTCGCCTGGATCGACGTCAGGCCGGAGCCGATGGCCGCCTACAACGCCGAGATCCAGCGGGAGATCGGAGCCATCGAAGCGTGGCAGGCGGGCTGCACGGACTACTACCGCGCGCCGAGCGGCCGCATCGTCACCCAGTGGCCCCGCAGCATGTCCGCCCTGGAGCAGGCGCTCTCGGGGCTCGACGAGGCTTGCTATGAGGTGGCCCGGAAATCACATTCTCTTTTCTAGAGAGTAGTATTGCACCCAACGCGAGGGCTGGTTCATAATCGGGTCACAGGGCAGATCGGCGGAAGACGGATGGGAACGATGGATCGGGTCGCCGTGGTCACCGGAGCCGCGTCGGGGATGGGTCTGGCGATCGCCCGGCAGCTCGCCGCGCGGGGCCGCCGGATCGGTCTGCTCGACCTGCAGGGGGAAGCGGCGCTGCGGGCCGCCGAGGACCTGCGCGAGACGGGGGCCACCGCGATCGGCGTGGCAGCCGATGTCAGCGACCGCGGCGCGGTCGACGCGGCCCTCGACAAGGTGCGCGCGGAGCTCGGCCCCATCGCGATCATGGTCACCAGCGCCGGCCTCGACGCGTTCGCGAAGTTCACGGAGATCACTGCCCAGAGCTGGGAGCGCATGCTCGCGGTCAACCTGACCGGGACCTTCCACTGCCTGCAGGCCGCCGCCCCCGACATGATCGAGGCGCGCTGGGGCCGGATGGTCACGATCTCGTCGTCGAGCGCGCAGTCGGGCGCCCTGCGCATGGCGCACTACGTCGCATCGAAGGGAGGCGTGATCGCACTCACCAAGGCGCTCGCGCTGGAGCTGGCTCCCCATGGGATCACGGTCAACAACATCCCGCCGGGCGTGATCGACACGCCGATGTTGCGCCGCGCCGAGACCGAAGGCGACGTCGCGAAGCTCGAGAAGCTCGCCTCCCGGATGATTCCCGTCGGCCGGGTCGGAGCCCCCGAAGACGTCGCGGCCGTGTGCGGATTCCTGTGCTCCGACGAAGCGGGCTTCGTCACCGGCCAGGTGGTCGGCGTCAACGGCGGCATGGTCCTGTGAACGACACGAAGGAGCGAGCATGATGAAGCCGGTGGCCCCGAAGCAGTACCCGAAGCCGCCCGAGGGATCCTGGACGGAGCACTATCCCGAGCTCGGCACCGCCCCGGTGTCCTACGAGAGCTCGATCTCGCCCGAGTTCTACGAGCTCGAGCGTGAGGCCATCTTCAAGCGGGCCTGGCTGAACGTCGGGCGGGTCGAGCAGCTCCGGCGCAAGGGGAGCTTCTTCAGCAAGGAACTCGCGGTCGCGAAGACCTCGCTGATCGTCGTCCGGGGCATGGACGACCAGATCCGCGCCTTCCACAACGTCTGCCGGCACCGCGGCAACCGGCTGGTCTGGACCGACGATCCGCGTCTGGAGTCGAAGGGCAGCTGCCGGCAGTTCGCCTGCAAGTACCACGGCTGGAAGTACGACCTCGACGGCAAGCTCTCGTCGATTCTTCAGGAGGGCGAGTTCTTCGGCATCGACAAGGCGAACTACGGCCTCGTCCAGGTCCACTGTGAAGTGTGGCAGGGGTTCATCTTCATCAACCTGGCCAAGGAGCCGGAGCAGTCGCTTCGCGAGTTCCTCGGCCCGATGATCACCGCGATCGATTACCCGTTCCACAACGTCACCGAGCGCTTCTACTATCGCGGCGACATCCGCAGCAACTGGAAGGTGTTCCTCGACGCCTTCCAGGAGTTCTATCACCCGCCCATCCTCCATGGCCGACAGAACCCCGTGATGTCGAACGAGGCGTACCAGCGGATGGGGTTCTACACGATGCACTTCCAGATCGACGGCCCGCATCGCGTGGGCTGCACGAGCGGCGGCGCCGGCGGGTTGCTGCCGCCGGAAGCGCTCAACCCCATCGAGGGGTTGTTCCGCAGCGGCCTGTTCGGTCCCTGGGATCACGCGGATCTCGGAATCGAGGGCTTCCCGCCCGGCCTCAACCCGGGCCACAAGAAGCACTGGGGCCTCGATTCGTTCCAGATCTTCCCGAACTTCGCGATCGTGTTCTGGGAGACGGGTTGGTACCTCACCTATCACTACTGGCCGCTGGCGCACAATCGGCTCCTGTTCGAGGCGACCCTCTACTTCGTCCCCGCACGCAACGTGCGCGAACGCCTCGCGCACGAGCTGGCCGCCACCACGATCAAGGAATACGCCCTGCAGGACTGCGGCACGCTCGAGGCGACGCAGATGGGGCTCGAGTCGCGGGTCGTCACCAGCTTCCCGCTGGGAGACCAGGAGCTCATGTGCCGCCACCTGAACAAGGTGGTGAACGACTGGGTCGACGACTACCGGCGCAAGCACACGGAGGCGTGATCGAGATGGCCCTGCTCCCTCCCGAGTTCTCGACCCTCGAGCCGTTCGCCGAGGAGTGGTGCCTGGCGAGCGAGCCGGAACGCTATGCGAAGCGCCTCGCCAGCAGCATGGACGAGATGCAGGCGTTCTACGACGCGCTCTTCCCGCGCGCCCAGGAGGTGATCGCCTACCTGGAGAAATTCCCGCTGCACGAGCTGCCCGAAGACGCGCAGCGGCTGCTCCACCTGCTGTATTCGCTCATCATGGTGTCGTTCCCCGTCGAGATCTGGCGGCAGCCCTACCTCCCGGACACCGGCACGTCCTCCTTCGAGCTGGGCGAAGAGCCTGTCCCGTGAGCCGGGACGCGCAGCGGACCGCCGATCTCGTCGAGATCCAGGCGCTGTGCGCGCGTTACATGGCCTACGCGAGCCAATTCGTGCTGGATCGTTGGCTCGACGTGTTCACACCCGATATCGAGTACAGCGCGTTCGGCACGCCGTATACGCTCGAGCGCTTTCCGGCGTTGCTGACCGCGGCGCCGCGCGGCCAGTTCATCGGGAACATGCCGGTGGTCGAGCTCGCCGGGGACCGCGCCACCGGCACCCAGCACTTCGTGTTCATCGACCAGCAGACCCACCACATGCGCCTCGGCTGGTATCGCGACGAGTACGTGCGCACCGCCGACGGCTGGCGCATCCGGCGACGCGCCACCACGTTCATGCGCAAGCACGGCGGCTTCGACTCCGGGCGTCAGCACGATCCGCTGGCGGACGCGGCGGATGGGAACGCGTGACGCTCCGAATCGTGCAGTGGACCACGGGAAACGTGGGCAAGCAATCGGTGGCCGCGATCTCCCGGAACCCGGGCCTCGAGCTGGTGGGCTGCTACGCGTGGTCTCCCGACAAAATCGGACGCGACGTCGGCGAGCTGTGTGGGCTCGAGCCGTTGGGCGTGACCGCCAGCGACGACGTCGATGCGCTGCTCGCCTTGCGTCCTGACTGCGTCGTCTACAACCCGATGTGGCCCTCCACCGACGAGCTCGTGCGGATCCTCGCAGCCGGCGTCAACGTCGTCACCACCGCGGCGTTCATCAACGGCCGGCGGCTCGGCCCGGATCGCAAGCGGCTCCTCGACGCCTGCGAGCGAGGCGGCTCGTCTCTGTTCGGCACGGGCGTCAATCCGGGGTTCGCCGAGCTGCTCGGCATCGTGGTCGCCGGCATCTGCGATCGGATCGACAAGGTCACGATCAGCGAGCAGGCTCACACCGGCCTCTACGACTCACCGGCCACGGAGATGCCGGCCGGCTTCGGCCGGCCCATCGACGATCCCAACCTCCAGGCCATGACGGCCGAGGGCACGGGGGTGTTCAGCGAAGCGGTGGCGCTGGTGGCCGATGCGCTCGGAGTCGAGCTCGACGAGGTGGTTTGCCAGGCCGAGTACGCCAAGACCACGACAGAGCTCGATCTCGGTTCCTGGAAGATCGCAGCGGGGTGCGTGGCCGGGATCGCGGGCAGCTGGCAGGGCAGGGTGAACGGCCGGACCGTGGTCGAGCTGAACTTCCGCTGGAAGAAGGCGCCGACGCTCGAGCCCGACTGGACGATCGAGGATGGCTGGGTGATCGAGGTGCAGGGGCGTCCGACCGTGCGGACGAAGGTGAATTTCCTGCCCCCGCCCGACTTCCAGATCACGAAGCTCGCGGACTTCATGGTGCTGGGACACATCATGACGGCGATGCCCGCCATCAACGCGATTCCGGGCGTGGTGGCCGCCCGTTCCGGGATCGTGAGCTACGCGGATCTCCCGCTGCCGCTGCCGCGCGGGCTGCTACGGCGCTGATGATCGATGCCGGCTAGCGGGAGAGGTACCGGACGCCGGTCATCTCCTCGGACAAGGCCCACACGCGCCGTCCCACATCGATGTCCCTCGCGACGGGATTGACGCGCGCGCGTCCGGTCCTTCCACCGATCTCCAGAAAGCCCTTTGGACCGTAATAGTCTCCGCCGGACACGCCCTCGGCGCTGGCGGCGTGGACGATGGGCCGCGCTGCCGCTGGCGCCTTGGGTATGAGCGGCTCCACCACCTTCTCGCTGAACCACCTTCGGAAGGAGGTCGTGGGTGTCAATGCGGCACTGCCCCTGCCTGCGTTCGTATTGGCGAATCCGGGATGGGCGCCGACCGAAATCACGTGGCTACCGGTCTGGCGCAAGCGCCTGTCGAGCTCCATCGTGAAGCTGAGCAGCAGCAACTTGCTGCGTGCATAGGCCTTCCACTCGCTGTACGCCGCCTTCTCCCAGTTCAAGTCGTCCAGGTCGAGCCTAGCCAGACGATGCGCAAGGCTGACGACGTTTACGATCCGAGCCTGGGCATTCTTGCGAAAGAACGGCAGCAGCGTGCCCGTCAGGGAAAAGGCACCCAGATGGTTGGTGGCGAGGTGCAGCTCCTGCCCGACGCTGTTGCGCGCCAGCGGGACGAGGACGATGCCGGCGTTGTTGATCAGGAGATCGAGTCGTCCCACCTGCGCCGAGAGCTGGCGGCCGAACTCCCGGATCGATGCGGGCTCGGATACATCCAGCGGAATCACCCTCACGTCGGCATCCGGCACTTCCGCCAGCAGCTCACTCTGCGCCTTCCTCGCCTTGTCCATGCTTCGGCATGCCATCACGACACTCATGCCCATGCGCGCGAGCGCGAGCGCCGTCTGAAAGCCCAGGCCCGCATTCGCGCCCGTGATCACCGCAACCCTGTCCGACACGGAAGTCAATCTCGAATTCGTCCCGTCACGCGCCGCGGCGTGCGGATGCCGAACAGGCGCCGCGCGCTGCGCAGCGCGTCGCGCTTGTGGGCCGCCACCTGCTCCGGCGCCAGCGGATCGAAGTCGCCGGGGGGCAGCAGAGGGACGAGCGCGGAGACGTAGAAGACGGTGGCGCCGATCAGCGCGCTCGCGGCGTGGAAGGGATCGTCGTGAAGCGGCTGGAGCTCGCCGCTCGCACTTCCCTGCTCGAACAGCGACCAGCCTTTTCTCAGGAGCCGCTCGGCTGCGGGGAACAGACTCTGCTTCGGGCGCTCCTCGGCGTCGGCCGCGTAGCGCAGGATCAGACGGGCGAGCGTGGGGCGCGCCACGACCGTGTCCACCCAGGCCTCCACCGCCCGCTCGACGCGCCGCGCGATGGGGCTCGGCGCCGAGAACGCCTGGTCGAGGCGCGCGACGAGCGCGCCGAAGGCGTCCTCGATCACGGCGTCGTAGAGCGCCTGCTTGTCCCGGAAGTAGTAGAAGAGCGCGGCCCGCTTCAAGCCCACCGCCTCCCCCACGTCCTCGAGACGGGTCGCCGCGTAGCCGCGCCCGGCGAACAATCGCTCGGCGGCCGCGAGAATGGACGCCTGGGTCCGCTCGGCCCTGGCCGGGGATCGCGGGGCGGGTGCAGGCATCCACTTTCTTTCGCACGGATCCCATTGACTCGCAAGTCGATTTTCGACTCGTGAGTAGA
Organism: Myxococcota bacterium; assembly: GCA_036560145.1. Lineage (GTDB taxonomy): Bacteria > Myxococcota_A > UBA9160 > UBA9160 > SMWR01 > DATBRV01. Next base: position 1,044 of record DATBRV010000112.1, on the reverse strand, counting down.
TTCTTCTGATAGGATGCCTGCGGCGAAGGAGTCCTACCCATGCTGTTGGACATCTTGCGTCTGGCTGTCGCGTTCGGCGGCGTCGCTCTGATCGTGGTCTTCTGGTACTGGCTGATGGATTCCATCGGGACCTTCTGACATGAAGGAACAGCCCATCAGCGAACGGGACCGTCGGCGGCGGCGGGCGCTCCATGTCTTCCAGATCGTCGTCTACGGCTATCTGCTGGTGATGTTCCTGATCCAGATGCACATGCGTTCGGTCCGGGACTGGTAGGAGGACTCGTGACGACGGCCGTCGCTCGAGGCCCCAGCGGTTCGAGCAGCTACGACGAACACCACGAGCAGAGTCGGCAGGCGCAACGTCGAGCTGATTTGTGGCTCCTGTCGGGCACGATCCTGATGGGCACCCTCGTGCTCGGCCTGGTCGGCTTCCCGCTCTTCCTGCGCGGGCTGGCTCTCCAGGTGAAGGCGCAGCGCGCCGGTCTCACCGTTCGGCCGGTGATCGTCACCTTGCTCGGCTACCTGGTCGTCATCGATTCGGCGCTCAACAGCTTCGGCTGGGCGCTCGACATGGTCGCCCACCACACGCTGGTCGATCGGGTCGTGCTCACGGCCTGGGGCAACATGTTCGACGCCGGCTACTTCTGGCACTACAACGAGCTCTGGCTCGGCGGCGCCACCGCGCCCGGCGAGAAGGCCTGGGAGATCGCGCTGCTCCCGATCGTGTTCTGCATGCGTCTGGCGGCGGCGATCGGCTTCCTGCAGATGAAGCGCTGGGGCCAGCAGTGGCTGATCGTCACGTGCTGGTTCGGGGTCGTGATCTGGGTTGGTTACGTGGCGAACATGACGATCTACGCCGACGTGCGTTACGCGAACGTGGTGTTTCCCGTGGTCGGCTGGTGGCTCTACAACATCTTCTACATCACGCCGTTCCTCGCGATCCCCTACCTGCACACCGTCAACCGGGAAATCTTTTCCGACTGAAGGCGCGACCGTCGGTCGACGGTCCACGGAGAAGGCATGAGCAGCTCGGCGACCGAAGAC
>DATBRV010000111.1:0-5661 GCA_036560145.1 Myxococcota bacterium | reverse complement strand
TACGTCGACTATCGCGACGACGTCTCGGATCGCATCGTCTGGTTCGACAAGGGGCGCGTGACGCTGTTCGATCCGTTCGCCGGAACCTGGGCGGAGGTGTCCGGGCCCAAGGACATCGACGGGATGGTGGCCAAGCTCGAGAAGGACCACGGGGTCACGCTTCCCCTCGGCGAGTTCGCCGAGAGCGACGTCGCCAAGGCGCTCACGCGCGGCGTCGAACACGCCTACTACATCGGAGTGGGAAACGTCGAGGGCATCCATTGCCACCACGTGCTGCTCGAGCGCAAGGATCTCTTCATCCAGGTCTGGATCGAGATCGGCGAGAAGCCGCTGCCGCGCAAGCTGGTGTTCGAATATCCGCTGCGCCCCGGCGTGCCGCAGTTCACGGCGTCGATCACGGAATGGAGCTTCGAGGCGCCCAAGCCGGAGGTCTTCGCGGCGAAGATTCCGAAGGACGCGGGGAAGGTCGAATTCCTGCCGCTCGAAGGAGGCCGCTGATGAAGCGTTCTGCGAATCGATGCAGTGAGCGCCCGGTGCTGCGAGTCCTCGCCGGCGCGGTGGCGTTGCTCTTCCTGGTGTCTTCCGACGCGATGGCTCGCGGCGGCTTCGGCGGCGGAGGCGGGCGCGGCTTCGGAGGCGGAGGCGGCGGACACGGCTTCGGCGGCGGAGGCGGTGGCTTCGGAGGCGGCGGCTTCGGCGGGGGCGGAGGTGGCTGGGGTGGCGGTGGCTTCGGCGGCGGCAGCTCCCATTCCGGCGGCTGGGGCGGCGGCGGAGGAGGCGGCGGCTGGGGCGGCGGAGGCTCCAGTGCGGCGCGCGGGTCCGGCCAGGGCGAATCGGACATGGGCGCGAACCAATCGCAGCGTCAGACGGCCATGAACACCGATCAGGGTCAGCGTCAGTCGAGCGCCGAGTCCATGCAGGACACCCGAAGCAACACCGCCAGGAGCATGCAGTCGAGCGCCCAGAACTACGACAGCTACCACGGCGGGAGCTACGGCTACGGCTACCACGGCGCCAGCTACACCCAGAACAACTACTACGGGGGAGGCGGCTGTTGCAGCAGCAGCAGCAGCGCCGCCTGGGCGGCCGTCGGCGGCCTGGCCGCCGGCCTGGTGATCGGAGCGGCGGTCGCCTCGGTTCCGGCGCAGTCGACGACGGTCTACGTGCAGGGCGCGCCGTACTACTACGCGAACGGCGTCTACTACCAGCCGGCGCCCTCGGGCTCGGGCTACGTCGTGGTGCAGGCGCCGCCCGGGGCCAGCCTCACGTCGCTGCCGCCGGCGGCGGTCGCCGTCCAGGCCAACGGGCAGACCTACGAGTACCTGAACGGCATCTTCTACCAGGGGAGCTACACACCGAGCGGTCAGTACGGCTACACGGTGGTGCAGGCGCCGCAGGGCGCCACGGTCTATTCGCTCCCGCAGGGAGCGCAGAGCCAGCTGGTCGCGGGCGCCAAGTACTACACCTACGGCAGCACCTGGTTCCGCGCCTTCTACAGCGGGAACGAGACGGTCTACATGGTCGTCCAGAACCCGGAGGCCTGATCGCCTACTCGACGCGCCGGAATGCGCTGGGCGAGACGCCCGTCCAGCGACGGAAGGCGTGCGTGAAGTTGGCGAGATCGGTGTAGCCGAGCTCGATCGCGACGTTCGTCACCTTGATGCTCGGATCCGCGAGCAGGCGGACCGCGGTCCGGAAGCGCTCCTGCTCGATCAAGCGGGAATAGCTGAATCCGCTCGCCGCCAGCCGGCGCTGGAGCGTGCGCACGCTCAGCCCGATCGCCGACGCTGTCCGGCGCACGTCGGGGTAGCCGTCCAGGAGCAGCGTTCCGACGGCCTGCCGAACGGAGCCCGAAAAATCGGCGGCGGGGCCGGTCAGGATCAGCCAACGCTCCAGATGCACCCAGGCCGACGAGGCGCGGCGGGGCCCGGCGAGCGCCTGGCCCAGGAGGGAGCGCGGCACGGCGACGCCGGTGGCCGGATGCCCGAAGCTGATCCGGGTGTTGGCGAAGATCTCGTCGTCCGGCAGGCCCGCCGCCGCCGTCGCGCGCAGCTGGATCTCGATCGGACCCGGCGCCGGCACCGGCGCGAGCCGAAGCGTCTGGAGCATCAACACCACGCTCAGCTGCTCCGCCTGCTGCCAGCCGTGCTCGATGCGCCGGTCCTGGCCGTAGCGCAGCCAGGTCCGATCGACGTCGGGCTCGAGCCAGAGGTGCCCGCCCGTGCTGTACGAGGGATGCAGACGCACGGCCGTGTAGAGGAGCTCGCGGAGCGTGAGCGATCTCGCGACCAGCCGGCCGAAGGCGCCCAGCGCATCCAGCGAGATCCGCGCACCGACGACCGAGCCGAGTTGCTCGATGCCTTCGCGCCGCGCGGCGTCGGCGACGAACCGGCAGGCCTGGTGGACGGGGATCAGGGCCTCCGGCTGGGCCAGGATCGCCTCGGGCAGGCCGGCCCGCGCGAGCATCGGGTCCACCCGGGCGCCGATTTCCTCGAGAAAGCCGACGAACGGAAGGAAGGCGCTGGCGCGGATCAACGGCACGCCCTTCATTCCGTGGGTCTCCCTGGTCTCGCGGGGAGAGGGCGTTGGCGCGAAACCACAAGCCGACGTTAGCTTCGCCAGTAGCGTCTGCCCCTGGCTGGCTTCACCCCGAGACTGTGTCGACTTCGACCCAGCCACCCATCCATTCCGAGGAGACCAGATCATGAGAGGCATCAGATCGATCGCGGGAACGCTCGCGGGCGCCCTCGCGGTCGCCGGCTGCGCGCCGACCAACGTCCAGACAACGTACCAGCGCGAAGGCCCGATGCCGCGGCCGGCGCGCGTCCTGGTCTATGACTTTTCCGCATCGCCCGACGAGGTGCAGCTCGATCGCGGCCTCAGCGCCGAGCTGGTGGAGATGGCGAAGGGGAGCTCGCGCACGCAGCAGGAGATCCAGGTGGGTCGCCAGGCGGCGCGCGTCCTCTCGGACGAGCTGGTCAAGAAGATCAACGCCATGGGCCTGCACGCGCAGCGCGTCGCCGGCGCTCCCATGACGTGGGGAGACGCGGTCCTGATCGAGGGGCAATTCCTCTCGATCGACGAGGGCAACCGTACGGAGCGCGTGGTGATCGGGCTCGGAGCCGGTCGCACCAGCGTGCAGGCGCTGGTGCAGGTCTATCAGACGCGGCCGACCGGGATGGTTCGCCTGGAGGAGTTCGCGACGACGGCCCGGAGCGGCTACAAGCCGGGCGCCGCGGAGACGATGGGGATGGGCGCCGCCGCCGGCACGCTCGCGGTCTCGGCGGCCGTGACGGCGGGGGGCGCGATCGCCTCGGAAGCGCTCGGCGCCAACATCGAGGCGGACGCCCGGCGCACGGCCTCGGACGTCGCCGAACAGCTCCAGAATTATTTCGCGCAGCAGGGCTGGATCCAGCCCTGAGGAGCCCTCGCTGATGCGCCTTCGTTCGACGGTCGTGGGGGTGGTCGCTTGCGCGGCGCTCGCCTGCGCAAGCGGCCCCCCGCGGCCGCAGGGCACGGCCGGGCTTCCCGCGCTCGCCCCGGACCTCGGCCGCCTCATCCTCTATCACACCAACGGCGACGACGCCGCGATGTTCCATCCGCCGCTCAGCGTCGACGGCGAGCCGGTCGGGGACCTGCCGCTGGGAACCTTCCGCTACGTGGATCGGGCGCCGGGTGTTCACCTGATCGCGATCAAGAAGCAGCCGAACGTGTCCGCCTTCGGAGGCCAGGCCCCGACCCGTCCCGTCGATGTCCTGCTCGCGCCCGGCGAGACCACCTACGTTCGCTTCGACGTCGAGGTCACGCCGGTCTGGATCGAGTCTTCCTTGACGCCGATGGATCCGATCACCGCCCAGAGCCATCTCTCGACGCTCAGGCAGGCGGACTCAGGGAGCTGATTTCGGGCGGGTCGCCTTCGCGACGGCCTCGAGCCAGAGCGCCCCGGGCGTTCGGCCCTCGGACGCCGCCCTCTCCTCGATGTTCTCGCGCACGTGCAGCAGGAGATCTCCGACGTGGTCGCGCGCCGCGTTCACCGGCGCCAGCAGATCGGAGAGCGCCGACTGGCCGCCCAGATCGCCGGCCGCGAAGCGCTCGAGCGCTTCGCTCTGGAGCTGGAGCAGATCGCGCTGGAGCGCGATCAACGGCTCGAGCTCGAGGCTCGCGGTGAGCTCGATCTCCACCGCCTTCCGCTCGACTTCGGCCACGCGCCGAATGTAGGCGCCGAACAGCTGGTCCGTGCGGGCCCGCCGGCGCTGCTGCCAGGCGCTCCACAGGAAGATGGAGCCGCCGACCAGCGCCCCCAGCACGCTCAGCGAGTTGGAGAGGTCGGCGACGCTGTCCGGTGTGATCACCGGTTGGTCCCGTCTCTTGAAGGCGATGGTTCCGGGATGCATGGGGTGCCGGTGCGGCAGGACGAGCACGGAGGCGTCGAGGGGCGGCTCGACGATCCGCGCGAACCGGGAGTGGAAGGAGGCCTCGAGGAAGCGCTCGACCGTCTCGGCGGATACGCGCTGGTTCGCGACCAGCAGCAGCCGCGTCCCGAGCGTGTGCATCGGCTCCGGCGGAGAGGCGGGGTCCATCCCGTACACGAAGCCGGGAATCACGGTGTCCACCACGCCCGAACGTTCGATCTCCGACGCCACGCCCTCCTTCGGATCGTGGCGGACCAGCGCCGACACGCGGATCGCGTCGGCGAAGGGCAGGGGTTCGAGGCGGTAGATCCCCGAATCCAGCAGCTTCTGCGCGAGCGTCGAGGGCACGGTGGCGAGGTTGAAGACGGCGTCCGGCAGCGCCCCGAGATCGCCGCGCTGCACGAGGGCCTCCAGCTCGAGGGGCTCGAGCGTGCGCAGCGCCACGCCGCGGGGCGCTGCGTCGTCCGCGACGGGCACCTCTGCGAAGGCGAGCACGGCGGCGGTCAGGCCCGCGGTCGCGCCATCGAGCGGCCCCACGTTGATCACGCGTCCGCGCAGGCCGCCGAGGCCGCTGCCGATCGATCCCGCCAGCTCCGCCTTCACCAGCAGGTGCAGCGCCTCGACGTAGAGCGGCGCGACCTCGCGGACGTTCTTGAACCGTTCGATCCGATAGGCGCCGGAGATCAGCGCGAAATCCACCGCTCCGGAGTCCACGTTCGCGAGCTCGGTCTGCTCGCTCGTCTCCCCGACGATCGCCACCTCCGTGCCGAGCGCCTTGACCTCGTGCGCGAGCGCTCGAGCGACCAGGGCGCGGCTGGTGCCGGGGGGGCCCGAGGTGAGCGTGGCCTGCTTCGCGGGCGGAGGGGCTTCCGACGCGCCGACCCAGATCGCGACGGCGAGCGCCAGCAGCCCGAGCACGAGGGCGGCCGTTCCCGCGTGGCGCGGGCGAGCCTCGCTGCTCATCCGCGCGTCCGATCCCGCATGCCGCGCTTCCCGACCATCACGCGCCACTCTATACCACGGCCGTCGCAGGCCGGGGGCGGATTCCCTTCGGCGAGCGCCTACTCTTCCGGCATGCGCCTCCGGCTGCGCGAATGATCGCCCGCCACTGGGGCACCACGTCCGCCGAGCGCGCGCTGGCCTTTCCCGGCGATCGGCCGGCGGACGCCGGCGCGGATCTGCTCTGGCGCGGCGTCGGCATCGAGGCTCCACACACGATCGTGTTCCAGTGGCTGTGCCAGCTCCGCGT
>DATBRV010000110.1:0-8856 GCA_036560145.1 Myxococcota bacterium | reverse complement strand
CTGGGGCACCACGTCCGCCGAGCGCGCGCTGGCCTTTCCCGGCGATCGGCCGGCGGACGCCGGCGCGGATCTGCTCTGGCGCGGCGTCGGCATCGAGGCTCCACACACGATCGTGTTCCAGTGGCTGTGCCAGCTCCGCGTAGCGCCCTACAGCTACGACTGGATCGACAACGGCGGGCGCCGCAGCCCGCGCACGCTCGACCCCTCGCTGCTGCGGCTCGAGCGCGGGCAGACGTTCATGCGGATCTTCCGGCTAGAGGAGTTCGAGCCGGGCGTGCAGGTGACGCTCGCGACGCCGATCGGCTCCCGCGGCGCGCACCTGTTCGGCGTGGTGCGCGTCAGCTACTGGGCGCGCGCCGAGGAGGCCCGCCGCACGCGGCTCCTCGTCAAGCTGCGCGTCGCGCCGGCGCCCGGGGCGTGGGGCCGCGCGATGCGCGCCTTCCTGCCCTGGGGCGACCTCCTGATGATGCGGCGCCAGCTTCTCGACCTGAAGGCGCTGGCCGAAGCGACGGCCCGCACGGGCGACGCAGGTGCAGGCGCGCGGGGCCGGGGTTAGGGTAACGGCTCGCACGAGCCGCCGGAGCACCGCCATTTCCGCCACTACCCGTCTCCAGGCCGCGCTCGCCGGAATCGCGGCGGGTCTCGCACTCGCCGCTCCGGCGGCGGGCGAGCTGGTCGCGGCCCGCATCGAAGCGGCGAATCATGCGCGGCTGCGCGCGGGCGGCCCCGACGCCGCGGTCGGCCTGGGCGACTGGGCGCTCTCGAACGGGACGCTCTGCGCCGGGGTGAGCGATCCCACCCACGAGAACGATCTCTCGGTCACCGGCGGCACGCTGATGGATCTCGGGCGCTGCGGTCGGGGCGACGATCAATTCCTGGTCTTCGAGCAGCTCGTGAATCTCTCGACGCGCACGCTGGTGCCGATCACTCGCGTGGTCGCCGAGCAGGACGCGTCCGAAGCGCGCCTGGTGACCCACGGCGCGCTCGGAGGGCTCGCGCTCGAGACGCGCTACGCCGTCGACCTGACGGAGCCGACCCGGCTGCGGATCCGCTCGCGGGTCGAGCGCGTCGGGCCTGGGGATCCGCTCTTCGCCTTCGCGACCGCCCTCGCGAACATCAACTCGCTGACGCCCTTCACGCTCGACACGCGCGGGCTCGGTCCCTCGCGCGGTTTCACGCAGCGGCCGTTCTTCGGCCTCGACCGGAGCGCGATCGCGAGCGTGGCCGTGCCGGCCGATCTGCTGGTGCTGGTGGGCGACGCCGGCCTCTCGCCCGGCATCGCCTACGCGGTCAAGCCGGTCTCGGCCCAACTCGAGCGCGCGTCGGGTGAGCGCACCCCGCTGCCCCGGCTGCTGCTCGCCGACGACGTCGCCTCGATCTCGGCCGTCTTCGTGCGGCCGTTCTGGATCGGAGACGGTCGCTCGCTCGGCCTGCTCCAGCTCCTCCAGGCGAAGCTGATGGATCTCGCGGCGGGCGACGCGATCGTGATCGAGCAGGAGATCTGGATCGGAGACCGCCCCGACGTGGCCTCGGCGACGGCGCGGCTGTGGGCCGCCGAGCCGCTCGTGCGCGGGCAGGTCGACGATCCCCGCGCGAGCCTCGCGGTCGACGATGCGCAGGGCCGGCCGGCGATCCAGGCGCGCCCCGACGCGGACGGCGGTTTCGAGATGCGGCTCCCCCGCGGCAGCTATTCGATGCGGGCGCGCGCTCCGGGAGGCCGCGAGGCGTCGCTCGCGTTCCGCGTCGAAGCGCCCGAGCTCGAGCTCGGCCGCGTGCAGGTGGGCGCGCCGGCTCAGGTGCGGCTGCCGCGCGGCGAGCCGATGCGGCTCGCCTTCCTCGGCCAGGACGGGACGCCCGACCCGAAGTTTGGCGACGATCTGCTCGGCTTCACGGTCGAGGCGCGCGAGCTGCGGCGCACCGCCGGCGTGCGCGATCTCTCGCTGGCCGGGACGGCCGCGGATCCCGAGAGCGTCGCCGTGCCGCCCGGCCGTTATCGCGTGCTTGCCACGCGCGGGCCCGAGTTCTCCGTGACCGAGACGCGGCTCGAGCTGAGCCCGGGAGCGACGGTCCCGCTCGAGATCGAGCCGCCGCGTCGCGTGCTCGCGACCCCCGGCTGGATCAGCGCGGACTTCCACGTGCATGCGGCGCCCAGCCCGGACACCGCGCTCGCGCTGCCGGCGCGGCTGGCCAGCTACACGGCCGAGGGCGCCGAGGTGATCGTCTCGACCGACCACGACATGATCACGGACTATGCGCCGCTGATCCGCGAGCTCGGGCTGGCCGGGCGGATGGCGAGCATCGTGGGCAGCGAGATCACCAGCGAGGTGAAGACGGACGTCGCGCCGAACACGCTCGGCCACGCGAACGCCTTCCCGTTGCCCCTCGCTCCCCTCGCCTATCGCGGCGGGGCGGTGCCCAACGAGGGCCGGCGTTGGCGCGACGTGATCGCCGATCTGAACGCGATACCTGGCGAGCGGGTGATCCAGCTCAACCACGCGCGCACGGCGGAGGGCGAGCTGCACGCGCGCGCCTACTTCTCGCACCTGACGGCGGCGGGCGCGCCCTACGATCCGTCGCTTCCACTCACGGCGGCCCCGAATTCCGAGCTCGCCCAGCCCGACCCGAAGACGGGCGTGCGCGACATCGACTTCGACGCGATGGAGCTCCTGAACGGCGCGCGGGTCGGCGCCTACCCGGCCCTGCGCGAGGACTGGTTCTCGTTGCTGCGCCAGGGCGTGGTGCTGACCGCCACCGCCAACAGCGACTCGCACACCCTCCAGAACCCGGTCGCCGCTCCGCGCAACTTCGTGTCGGTCCGGAACGACGGCATCGCCGCCTTCGACCAGGCCGCCTTCGTGAAGGCGATCCGCGAAGGGCGCAGCTACGGGAGCACCGGACCGCTGCTCGAGCTGACGCTCGGCGAGGCCGGGATCGGCGATCGCTTCCGCGGCCGCGAGGGCCTGCTGCGGCTCCGGGTGAACGCGGCGCCCTGGGTGCCGGTGCGCCAGGCGCGGGTCTTCCTCGACGGCCGGCTCATGCGCAGCGAGCCGATCGCCGCCGGCGGCCAGCTCGAGCTCCCGCTCCGGTTCGAGCGCGACGGCTTCGTGACGGTCGAGGTGGAGGGAAGCGCGGACGCCACCTACTCCGCGCTGCTCCCGAAGTTTGCGCCCTTCGCCTTCTCGAACCCGATCTTCGTAGATGCCGACGGCGACGGAAGCTGGACTCCGCCGGGCCTCCCGTGAGATCGCGGCGCGCCGAGCGGGAGATCTGATTGCTCGCCGAGCTGCGCGAGACCCGCGCGCTGCGGGCCGTGCTCGGTCCGGGCGCGCGCGTGGCGTCGCGACGCGACCTCCAGCGGCGCCGCAACCGGCGCAGCGTCGCCATCGAGCTCGCGGACGGATCGCGCTTCGTGGTGAAGTACGACTGGCGCGCGGAGCGGGTGGCGCGCGAGGCCTCGCGGCTGGCCGCGGCGAACCGGCTGGCGGGGGTCGAGACGCCGCGGCTGCGCGGCGCCACCAGACACCATCTGGTGCAGGACTTCGTCTCCGGCGAAGGGCTCGACGCGCTCGCGAAGGACGCGGCGGGCGAGGCACGCGTGGCGCTCTTCCTGCGCGCGGCGCGCGTGCTGGCCGCCATCCACGGCAGCCGGCGCGCGGCGCTCGGCGAGATCGAGCTTCCGGAGCCCTGTGCGCCCGGGCTCCTCGCCGAGCGGGTGCAGCGCGCCTGGCACGAGATCGAGGCGCGCGGCTTCGCGCGCTGGGAGGCTCAGCAGGGGAGCGTGCCCGCGGGCTGGCGCCGCGCCCTCGACGAAGACAGGATCCGGCGGCTGGTCGCCGATCTCGCTGCCGCCGGGGACGCCTGCGTGCTCGGGCATGGCGATTTCCAGCCGCGGCATCTCCTGCGCTCGCAGGGCGACCGGATCTTCGTGGTGGATTGGATCGCGATGTCGCGGGTGTCTCCCTGGATCGAGCTCGCCCACCTGCTGCGCTGGCTGGCGCCCGGGGACCGCGGCGCCGTGATCGCCGCCTATCTCGAAGCCGTGCAGCGGCAGGGCCTCCTCCGGGAGGTGTCCGCCGCGCGCAGCGCAGCGCTCGCCGCGAGCGGGCTCCTCTACGATCACCTGATCGCCGCGAAGCAGATGGTGCGCAAGCTGGGCCGCGCCTGCCGGCCGGCCCATCTGCGGACGTTCCGCAGCGGGCTCGATGCGCTGGCGGAGGGCGCCCTTTGATGGGCTCGCGCCCGACGCTCTGGTTCTGGCTGGCCGCGGCGCTGGGATCTCCGGCGGCGGCCGGTGACGCGCCGCCCGCCTTCCGGGTGACCGAGGCGCGCGAGCCCTGCGCGGCGCGCTCCCCCCTGCGCTCGCCCTTCTTCGGCGATCTCCACGTCCACACCAGCTTCTCGCAGGACGCGAGCACGCAGGGCACCCGCAACGGACCGCGGGAGGCCTATCGCTTCGCGCGCGGCGAAGCGCTCGGCATCCAGCCCTACGACGATCAGGGCCGCGCGCTGCGGCGCCTGAAGCTCGCACGTCCGCTCGACTTCGCCGCCGTCACGGACCACGCGGAGCTGATCGGCGAGGTCGAGATCTGCCGAACGCCCGAGCTCCCGGGATATCGCTCCATTCCCTGCTGGATCTACCGGAACTACCCGCGCGCCGCGTTCTTCATCATGAACACCAAGAGCTCCATGCACGATCCCACCCGTTTCGGATTCTGCGGTGAGGGCGGCCGCCGCTGCCTGGAGGCGGCGCGGATTCCGTGGCAGGAGATCCAGGACGCCGCGGAGGGCGCCTACGACCGCAGCTCGGCCTGCCGCTTCACGAGTTTTGTCGGCTACGAGTGGACGGGCTCCGTGGACACCAACAACCTCCACCGCAACGTGATCTTCCGCAACCAGCGCGTGCCGGAGCTTCCGACGAGCTTCTACGAGGCGTCCAGCGCGGAGGCGCTCTGGAAGTCGCTGCGCGAGGGCTGCCTCGCGCGCGGCGACGGCTGCGACGTGATCGCGATCCCGCACAACTCGAACCTGAGCAACGGCTTGATCTTCCAGACGGTGGGGCAGGGGGGCCTGCCGATCACGGTGGAGGAGGCGCGCACGCGCGCCGAGCTGGAGCGGCTGGTCGAGGTGATGCAGCACAAGGGCGACTCCGAGTGCCGCCTCTCGCCGGACACGACCGACGAGCTGTGCGGTTTCGAGAAGCTCCCCTATGCGAATTTCGGGCAGAAGTTCTTTCCGTACTTCGCGAAGCAACCTGCTCGTCTCAGCTTCGTGCGCGAAACGCTGGGGGTGGGGCTCGCGGAGGAAGCGAGACTGGGCGTGAACCCCTTCAAGTATGGGCTGATCGCCAGCACCGACACGCACCTGGGAACGCCGGGCGCCGTCGACGAGGCGAGCCATCCGGGCCATGGCGGGGCGGGTGCGCCCGCCGCCCGCGAGTTGCCGAAGGGTCTGCCGGACGACTTCGAGTTCAACCCGGGCGGGCTCGCGGTGATCTGGGCCGAGGAGAACTCGCGGGACTCGCTATTCGAGGCGATGCGACGCCGAGAGGTGTATGGCACCAGCGGCCCACGCCACGTCGTGCGCTTCTTCGGCGGCTGGCGGCTGCCGGCCGATCTTTGTGCGCAGGAGTCGTTCGCGGCCTCGGGCTACGCGAGCGGCGTGCCGATGGGCGGGGATCTGCCGGCGCGCACGGGGGACCGCCCTTCCTTCGCGGTCTCCGCCCTGCGCGATCCCGGGACCGAGCAGTCGCCAGGCGTGGCGCTCCAGCGCGTGCAGATCGTGAAGGGCTGGCTCGAGAACGGCGTCTCCCGGGAGCGCGTGTACGAGGTGGCGGGAGATCCGCACAACGGCGCGAGCGTCGATCTGAAGAGCTGCATCCCCGAGGGTTCGGGGAGCGACAGCCTGTGCAGCGTCTGGCGCGATCCGGACTTCGACGCGAGCCAGCGCGCGTTCTATTACGCGCGCGTGGTCGAGAACCCGAGCTGCCGCTGGAGCACGATCGTCTGCAACGAGAAGGGCGTGGATTGCAGCGATCCGGCGAGCGTTCCCGAGGAGCTCGCGGTCTGCTGCGAGCCGGGCCGCGCGAAGACGGTCCAGGAGCGCTCGTGGACCTCGCCGATCTGGTACGCGCCCGACCCGGCCGGCGGCGCGCCGCGATGAGGTGGCGCTGGCTGCACGCGCCGGCGGTCCATTTCGCCGCGCTGGGCGCGCTGGTCTTCGTCGCCGGAACCTGGCGCGGGGAGGGGGCCGCGCCGGCGCCGGCGGGAGCGGCGGCGCCTACCGATCAGGAGCTGCTCGAGAGCGAGGCGCGCCGTCTCGGGCTCGACCGCGACGACAGCGCGGTGCGGCGCCGGTTGTTGCGCAATCTCCGCTTCCTCGGCGAAGGAAGCCCTGGCGACGAGGAGGCCGATTACGAGGAAGTGTTCGCGCTCGGTCTGGATCGCAGCGATCTCGTCGTGCGCCGCCGCCTGGTCCAGCGCCTCGAGCTGCGCGCGCTCGCCTGGGCGCGCGCGACGGAGCCCTCGGACGCGGAGCTCGCCGAGCTGCTGGCGCGCGAGCAGGAGCGCTTCGCGCTGCCCGCGCGGGTGCGGCTCACGCAGGTGTTCCTCTCGCGCGATCGCCACGGCGCCGGACTGGCCGCCGCCGACCGCGCGCTCGCGAAGCAGCTCGCGTCGCTCCCGCCCGAGCTGGCGCTCCGGCTCGGGGATCCGTTCTTGTTGGGTTCGCAGCTGCCGCCGCGCACCCACGCGGAGCTCGCGGGGAGCTTCGGCGCAGGCTTCGCGGGAGCGGTGGCCGGGCTTTCGCAGGGGCGCTGGAGCGGACCGATCGCCTCGAGCTACGGGCTGCATCGCGTCTACGTGCAGGAGCGAATCCCCGGCCGCCCGGCGCGGCTCGAGGAAGTCCGCAGCGCGCTTCGCGAGGCGGTCTTCGCCGAGCGAGCCGAAGCGGTGCTCGCGGACTGGCTGCGCCGGCTGCGCGGCGAGGCCGTCTGATGCGGCGGCGTCTCGCCCGTGCGCTCGGGCCGGGGCTCGCCGCGCTGCTCGGCGCGTTCGCGCTCGTCGCGCCGGCGGGCGCGCATCCGCTGGCGCCCTCCCTGCTCGAGCTGCGCGAGCGCTCGGACGGCGTGGTCGCGGTCCGGTTCCGCATGCCGCGCATCCAGAGGAATGGCGCTGCGCTGCTTCCCGAGCTGCCGCCCGCGTGCCGCGCGCTGGGCGCGCCCGAGCTCGAGACCGACGCCAGCAGCGCGACGCTGCGCTGGCTCGTGGAGTGCGGGCCGGAGGGGCTGCGGGGCGGCGCCCTGCGCGTGCACGGCTTGCGCGAGGCCGGCACCGACGCGCTGCTGCGCGCGGAGCTCGCGGACGGCGTGCTGGTCCGCGCGGTGCTGCGGCCGGGCGCCGACACGTACACGATTCCGCGGCGAGCGCCGCGCCTGGGCGTCGCGGCGGACTACCTCGCGATGGGCTTCGGCCATCTCCTCGGCGGCCTCGACCACCTGCTCTTCGTGCTGGGTCTGGTGCTGCTGGTCCGCGGCCCCCGGCGCCTGCTGGCGGCTGTCACGGGTTTCACGCTCGGGCACAGCGTGACGCTCTCGCTCGCGGCGCTCGGCCTGATCCGCGTGCCCGTCGGGCTCGTCGAGGTGGGGATCGCGGCGAGCCTGTTCTGGCTGGCGACGCGGCTCGCGCAGCCCGGTCCTGCCGGCGAGCGGCTCCCGCATGCCTGGCGGACGCCGGCCTTGTTCGGGCTCCTGCACGGCCTCGGGTTCGCGGGCGCGCTGGCGCAGGCGGGGCTTCCCGCGGGCGAGATTCCGCTGGCGCTCTTCGCGTTCAACCTGGGGATCGAGCTCGGCCAGCTCGCCGTGGTAGCCGCGCTGCTCGCGCTGCGCGCCGGGCTGCGCCCGTGGAGCGCGCGCACGCCCGCCTGGCTCGCGCGCGCCCCCGCCTACGCCATCGGCACCACCGCGGCGGCGCTCATTCTCGAGCGCGTGGCGGCGGGGCTGGCCTAGACGGCATCTTATCCCCACCCGGGAGGATCCGAGATGGCCGACAAGATCCAGAAGACCGATGCGGAGTGGCGCGCGCAGCTCACGCCCGAGCAGTACGAGGTCGCCCGCCGCAAGGGCACCGAGCCCCCGTTCACGGGCCGCTACCACGACTGCGATGACGACGGCATCTACCGCTGCGCCTGCTGCAGGAGCGAGCTCTTCAGCTCCGAGACCAAGTTCGAATCGGGGACCGGCTGGCCGAGCTTCTGGAAGCCGATCGCGGAAGGCGCCGTGCGCACCGAGACGGATCGCGCCCACGGCATGACCCGCACCGAGGTGCTCTGCGCGCGCTGCGACGCCCACCTCGGCCACGTCTTCGAAGACGGTCCGCGGCCGACCCACCTGCGCTACTGCATGAACTCGGCTTCGCTCGAGCTGGAGAAGAGCAAGGATTGAGTAGGGGGCCTTCGCTCGCCAGCCCACCGTCCGGTCCGCGCTCTCCCGCGTCCCCCGGGCGGACGTGAACTTCCGTTCACGGCGACTCCCAGCCGTTGCGTTCCACGAACGCGACACCACGGGGTGAGATCTTCTCGGCGCCTCGCAGCCTACTCCTCTCGCCTCGACCGCGCAAACGCAGCCAGCTCCCGCCGCATAACCACCCCATACGACGGATTAGGCTGCGAGAAGTGCGTGAAACGGGACGAGAGAAGCTTGCATCGCAGTCTAATCGCGGAGCAAAATGGATGGCGGGTTGCAGTAGAAGACCTGTTAGGCGGCTCAGCCGCGTTCGAGGTGGCCGGTGCTAGAACGCCTCAAGCGTCTTCTCCGAGGAGATCCCAGACCCGTCGATCGCATTGTTGAGCACCCGGTTCTCG
>DATBRV010000109.1:0-3545 GCA_036560145.1 Myxococcota bacterium | reverse complement strand
CACGATCGGAAACGCGTATCCCTTCGTCCGTTCGAGGAGCACCTGATGGAGCTCTCTCTTCTCCTGTCGCGAGTAGCCCATCGGTCGCCCCACCAGCATGCCCCGGATCTGCGCGAAGACGCCCATGTTCTCGTAGTCCATGAGCATCCCATCGACTTTCGCAGGAGGCGGCTCCTCCTCCGAGGTCTCGAAGAACAGGATCGCGCCGTCCCAGGAAGGCCAGAAGCGCGTGCCTCGGAGATGCTGGAGCGACTCGAGGCAGCCCCCCACGAGGACGCCGTCCGCGACCCCAGGCTTGAGCCACACCCAGCCCTCCGAAGGCTGCTGGCTCCGCGGTCGTTCCAGATCCTTCTTCTCGCGCCAGTCGAGGAACTCCTCGGTCCACGTCTGCGCCGGCTCGATCGCACCGATCGGAGCGGCGTTGCAGACCGCCCGCACGAACCAGGACCTCGTGTACTCGAGCATCTGCGGATGCTCCGCAAAGTCCGTCAGCAGGGCCGGACCGTTGAAGGTGACGAGCCCCGTCTCCTTCCAGATCGCGACGTTCAAGACCGTGATGTCGGAGTATCCCATCAGGAGCTTCGGATGCGCCCGGATCCCGTCGAAATCGAGGTGGGGAAGCAGATGACAGGAATGGTCCCCGCCGATCGCGGCGAGGATCAGGCCCACCTCGGGATCCGAGAAGAGCTCGTGCAGGTCGCTCGCGCGATTCTCGGGAGAGTCCGATACGAAACCGCGCTCGTTCAGGGCGTGACGGCCGATCTTGACGCGAAATCCGAGCGACTCGAGCTGCGCGACGCCCCTTGCCACGCGATGCGGGAAGCTGGCGGCGCCGCCCCAGGACGGGCTCACGATGCCCACGCTGTCTCCCCGTCGGAGGCGCGGCGCCCGGATCTGCATCGCTCTCTCGTCTATCGGCTGGCGCGCGGCGAGACCACCACCTTGCCCCAGGTCTTGCGCGAGGCCAGCGCCTCGAGCGCGACGGAGACCTCCTCGAGCGGATAGGTCTTGAAGATCACGGGGCGGATCTTGCCCTGGCGGTAGAGATCGAAGAGCGCGCGGAAGGTCTCGGGGATGCGCGCCGGCTCGTTCTGCACGTGCGCGCCCCAGTGCAGGCCCACGATCGAGATATTCTTGAGCAGGATCCGGTTTGCCTTCACCTCGGGAATCCGCCCGCCGGCAAAGCCGATCACGAGCAGGCGCCCGTTCCAGGCGATGCACTTGAGGGACTGGTCGAAGGTGTCGCCGCCCACCGAGTCGTAGATCACGTCGGCGCCCTTGCCGCCGGTGAGCTGCTTCACGCGCTCCACGAAGTCTTCCTTGGCGTAGTCGATCGTCTCGTCGGCGCCGTTGGCGCGCGCGATCTCGAGCTTCTCGGGCCCGCCCGCGGTCGCGATCACACGCGCGCCGAGCGCCTTGCCGATCTGCACCGCGGCGATCCCGACTCCCCCCGCGGCCGCGTGCACGAGCAGCGTCTCGCCGGCTTTCAGGTGCGCGCGGAAGACCAGGCCGGCGTACGAGGTCGGATAGATGATCGGGAGCGCGGCGCCCTCGGCGAAGGACATGCCCTCCGGCATCGGGTACGCGCTGGCGGCCGGAACCACCGCGATCTCGGCGAAGCCGCCGAGCCCGGCGGAGGACAGCACGCGGTCGCCCTTCGCGAAGCCCTTGACGCCTTCCCCGACGGCGCGCACGACGCCGGCCACCTCCGCCCCCGGCACGAACGGAAACGGGGGCTTCACCTGGTACTTGCCCTGCACCATCAGGATGTCGAAGAAATTGCAGCCGGCCGCGTGCACCTCGATCTCGAGACAGCCGGGCCTCACCGCGGGCGCCGGGATCTCGGCCACGCGCAGATCGCGCGGCTCCATCAGACGGTCGACGACGATCGCGCGCATGCTTTCTCCATTCCCCGGATGTGGGGGTGGATTCTACACCGCCCGGGCCGGCGTGCTCTGGTGGTAGAATGGAGGCCCCTTCCGACGGCGAGGACCCGATGGATCTGCGCGCGCTCAAGCAAGAGGTCTGCGACGCCATCGAGGCGTCCCGCGACGCGCTGCTCCGCCTCTCGCGCGAGATCCACGCGCACCCGGAGCTGGCCTTCGAGGAGCAGCGGGCGTCGGCGCTGCTGATCGCCGCGCTGCGCGAGGCGGGCCTCACCGTCGAGCCGGGCGCGTACGGCCTCCCGACGGCCTTCGCCGCCGAGTTCGGAAGCGCGCGCGGCCCCTGCGTCGCGCTGCTGGCCGAGTACGACGCGCTGCCCGGAATCGGCCACGCCTGCGGGCACAACCTGATCGCCGCCTCCGCGGTCGGCGCCGCGCTCGCGCTAGCAAAGCTCGCCGCGAGCCTGCCCGGGCGCGTGCGCATGCTCGGCACGCCGGCCGAGGAGCGCGGCGGAGGCAAGGAGCTGATGGCGCGCCGTGGCGCGTTCGACGGGGTGGACGCCGCGCTGATGATGCACCCCTCCAGCGTGAACCTGGTCTCGATGCCCTGCATCGCGATGGCCGAGGTGGAGGTCACCTACCACGGGCAGGCCGCCCACGCGGCCGCCATGCCCGAGCGCGGCGTGAACGCGCTCGACGCGCTGGTGCTCGCCTATCAGGGGATCGCCGCGCTGCGCCAACACATCCGCGCGACGGAGCGGATCCACGGCATCATCACCGACGGCGGCCAGGCCCCGAACATCGTCCCCGAACGCGCCGCCGGCCGCTTCTACGTGCGCGCCGCCAACGCGGAGGATCTGGCGCCCCTCAAGCTGCGGGTCGAGGCCTGCTTCCGCGCCGGCTCGGAGGCGACGGGCGCCGAGGCCGAGATCCGCTGGGATCCCGCCGACTACCTCGACATCCATTTCAACGAGCCGCTCGCCTCGGCGTTCCGCAGCAACGCCGAGCAGCTCGGGCGGGTCTTCTTCCCCTACGACAAGCTCCCGGCCAGCATCCAGGGCAGCACCGACATGGGCAACGTGAGCCACCGCGTGCCGTCCATTCATCCGATGCTCGCGGCGGCGCCCCTGCACTGCACCATCCACAACGCCGAGTTCGCCAAGTGGGCGGCTTCCGAGCTGGGCGACGCCGCCGCGATCGACGGCGCCAAGGCCCTCGCGATGACGGCGCTCGACTTCTTCTACGACGAGGCGCTGCGGCGCAGCGCGCGCGAAGCCTTCGAGATCGGCAAGCCCGCGTGAGCGTTCGCAGCGGCGGCGCCGTCTACATGCAGATGCAGGCGATCGACGCGAGCGTCTGGATCGCCCCCAGCGCCCAGATTTTTGGCCGCGTCGCGATCGGCGCGGGCTCCTCCGTCTGGCACAACGCGGTGCTGCGCGCCGAGTGCCAGGAGATCCGGATCGGCCGGATGACGAACCTTCAGGACTTCTCGATGCTGCACGTCGGCTACGGCGACTCCACCACGGTCGGCGATTTCTGCTCGATCGCCCATCACGCCACCGTGCACGGCTGCACGCTCGGCGACGCCTGCCTGGTCGGGATCGGCGCCGTGATCATGGACGGCGCCGTGATCGGCGCGGGCTCGATCGTGGCGGGCGGCGC
>DATBRV010000108.1:0-3799 GCA_036560145.1 Myxococcota bacterium | reverse complement strand
GCTGATGCAGTAGTGCACGCCGTCCTGGGTCTGGAAGACCTTGCCGGCGCCGGTGTAGATCTGGCGCGTGACCAGGAACGGGATCAGCTGCTCGGCGAGATAATAGAAATCGACGTCGCGGTCGACCAGGTAGTTCTCGTGACACCCGTACGAGTTCCCGACGAAGTCGGTGTTGTTCTTGAAGATCGAGAGCTTCCCGGCAATTCTTTCTTCGCGGATCTTCTCCTCGGCGTAGAACTGGAGGTCCTCGAGGATCCGCTCGCCCGCCTTGTCGTAGAGCATGACCTGGCGCGGCGACGCGCACTCCGGGGTCGCGTACTCCGGGTGGCAGCCGGTGTCCTGGTAGAAGCGCGCGCCGTTCTCGAGGAAGACGTTGAGGAAGTGCTCGGTGGTGATCAGCTTCTCGAACAGGAAGCGGATCGCCTTCTCGACCGGGAGCGTCTTGCGCCCGTCGGGCGTGAAGATGATCCCGTATTCGGTCTCGATTCCGTAGATGCGCTTCTGCACGATTCCGCCGATCGGCAGGAAACTGCCTTAGCTGCCCAGCAATTCCCTTAGCACATCGGCCGACAGTCGATGGAACTTTCGCCCCATGCGACTCCGCTCGAGAAGGCAGGCTTCCAGGTTCTCCGGGCCGACGCGCGGCTGCCCCTCGGCGGCGCGCTGGAGCGCGGTGCGCCCCAGCTGCAGCGCCTCCCTCAGGGGGAGACCGGTGCGGAACTGGTCCTTCAGGAAGTTCGTCAGCTCGTCGGCGGCGCCGCCGATCACGCAGAAGCCCTGGTGGTCGCTGATGCTGCCGTCGAACTGCACCCGGTAGATCGCGTTCTTCTCGTGGCCCGCGAGCGTGTCGTCGCCGACCTCGGCCACGATCACCTCGACCTCGAGGGGCTTGAGCTCGCGGGTGAAGACGTCGCCCATCGCCTGCGAATACGCGTTGGCCAGCGCCCGCGCGCGCACGTCGTCCCGGCTGTAGGCGTACCCCTTCACGTCCGCGAAGCGCACCCCGATCTTCCGGAGCTGGTCGAACTCGCTGAACTTGCCGACCCCCGCGAAGCCGATGCGGTCGTAGATCTCTCCGATCTTGGACAGGCTGGAGGGGTTCTCCGCCATCAGCAGCACGCCCTCGGCGCACTCCAGGGTGACGCTGGAACGGCCGCGGGCGATGCCCTTGCGGGCGTAGTCCGCCTTCTCCGTCATCACCTGTTCGGGGGAGACGTAGAAGGGCATGCTCATCCCTGCACCCCACCCGGTCGCGCGGCCAGGATCTGGCGGTAGACCTGCTCGATCTCGGCATCGGCCGCGCGCTCCACCCCACTCGTGGAGCAGAAATTCACGATCGGGAAGATTCCGCGCAGCACGTCGATGCCGCCGGTGGCGCGGTCCTCGTCGGCCGCATCCACCAGCGCCTCCACCGCGATCCGCAGGCCGTGCTCCCGCGAGAGGCCCGCCTTGTGGGTCTTCTTGATCGATTCGCGGGCGTAGAGCCCGCCCGAGCCGGTGGCCTCGAAGTCGGTCTCCTCATAGCGGCCGCCCGTCACGTCGAACTTCCAGAGCCGGCCCTGCTTGCGGCGGCGGTCGTAGCCGGCGAACAGCGGCACCACCACCAACCCCTGCATGGCGGCGGGCAGGTTGGCCCGGATCATCTGGGAGAGCTTGTTGGCCTTGCCGTCGAGCTCGAGGGCCTCGCCCTCGATCTTCTCGTAGTGCTCGAGCTCGATCCGCATCAGGCGCGCCATCTCGATCGCGGGTCCCGCGGCGCCCGCGATCGCGATCACCGAGTACTGGTCGGTGGCGTAGACCTTCTGCACGTCCCGCGACGCGACGCGATGGCCCTCGGTCGCGAGGCGATCGCCCGCGACGATCACGCCGTCGGCGTACTTGAGCGCGAGGACGGTGGTGCCTTCCGGAACCCGGAGCCGCGCCTCGCCCTGCGAGAAGCGAGCGAGGTCGGGAACGAGATGTCGATGATCCGTGGCCAGGAGCTCCGTGAAGCTCGCGCCCTGGTACTTGCTCGGAACCTGCAACCCGCCCCCCCTGCGGCGTCGCGCAGCGGCGCGCCCCGGTTATTCGCCGCCTCGCTGGACGTAGTTCTTGACGAACTCCTCGGCGTTCTCCTCGAGGACCTCGTCGATCTCGTCGACGAGGGCGTCCATCTCTTCCTTGAGCTCCTTGCCGCGCTTGGCGAGCTTCTGCGGCCCGCCTTCCTTGTCCGGCTCGCCCTCGCCGCCCTCGTCCGAGCGCTTGGCGGGCAGCTTCTTCTGCGGCTGGTCCGAGGCGAAGTAGATCGGGACAGCCCCGGCCTCCGCCTCTCGCTCCCGGTGCTTCGTCGTGCGCATGACTCGCTCCATCGCGTTCCCTCTCGCCCGCAGGCTCAGGCCCGAAGGTTCCTGACGAGATCGGCCGCCGTCGGCGAGTTCGCCAGCAGTTCCTCGACGTGGACCTTGGACCCCTTGAGCGGCTCCGCCATCAGGATCCGCTTGATCGGCTCGTCGTCCACGCTGAAGGAGATCGAATCCCAGTTCACCCCGAACACCGCAGGACCATACCGGCGCAAGCACTCCCCGCGAAAGTAGGCCCGCGTGTCCTCGGGAGGTCTCCGGATCGCGGTCGTGATCTCTTCGTCGGTGACCACCCGTTCGGCCTTCCCCTGACGCTCCAGAAGATAGTACAGACCCTTGTCGGGCCGGAGGTCGTGGTACTGGAGATCCAGCATCTGGACCTGCGGAGAATCCCAGTCGAGCGACTTGCGCTCCATGAAGCCCTCGATCAGCGACCGCTTCATCACCCAGTCGATCTGCTCGCGCAGCTCCATCGGATCGCGTCCGAGCGCCTCGATCACGTGCTGCCAGCGGGCCAGGATGTCCTTGGTCTCCGGAAGGACCGAGCGGGAGGCGACGTACTGGTGCGCCATCTCCAGGTATTCGGCCTGGATCTGGACCGCGGTCAGCTTCTTGCCGCTCTCGAGCGGCAGCTCCTTCCGGCAGGTCGCGTCGTGGGAGTACTCCTTGATGGCCCGCACCGGGTCGCGCAGGGAGAGGTTCTTGCGGATCGCGCCGTCCTCGATCATCTCGAGCACCAGCGTGGTCACGCCGGTGCGCAGGTAGATGGTGTACTCGGAGAGGTTGGCGTCGCCGACGATCATGTGCAGGCGGCGGTACTTCTCGCGGTCCGCGTGCGGCTCGTCGCGCGTGTTGATGATCGGGCGCTTGACCATCGTGTCGAGGGCGACCTCGGTCTCGAAGAAGTCGGCGCGTTGGGAGAGCTGGAAATCGCAGGGGTGGCCGCGGTTCTCGCTGCCCACCTTGCCCGCCCCGGCGTAGACCTGGCGCGTGACCAGGAACGGCATCAGGTGCTCGACGATCTGCTTGAAGGACGTCCGCCGGTCCATCAGGTAGTTCTCGTGCGAGCCGTAGCTGTTGCCCTTGCGGTCGCTGTTGTTCTTGTAGATCAGCATCTGCGCGCCGGCGGGCAGCAGGGTGTCCGCCTCGCGCCGGCTGGCCTCGATGATGCGCTCCCCGGCCTTCTCGTGGATCACCAGATCCCGGGCGTTGGTGACCTCCGGGCAGGAGTACTCGGGGTGGGCGTGATCGACGTAGTAGCGCGCGCCGTTGATCAGCGTCTTGTTGCGGGCGATGTTCTCTTGCTGATTGGGCGTGTACTTCTCGCCCTCGACCTGGAAGCCGCGCGCGTCGGCGAGGGGATTCTCCTGGTCGTAGTCCCAGAGGATCTCGCCGGCGTGGTCCTCACGATAGGCGTTGACGAGGAGGACGCAGCTCGAGATGGGATCGAAGTCGGGATC
>DATBRV010000107.1:0-7384 GCA_036560145.1 Myxococcota bacterium | reverse complement strand
TTCCAGACCCAGGACGGCGTGCACTACTGCATCAGCCAGCGCGCGCAGCACATCTATCAGAAGATCTCGGGCACCACGACCAACGACCGCTCGATCATCAACACGCGCGACGAGCCGCACGCCGACCGCGAGAAGTACCGCCGGCTGCACGTGATCGTCGGCGATTCGAACATGTCCGAGTACACCAACTTCCTGAAGGTCGGGGCTTGCGCGGTCGTCCTCCAGATGATCGAGGACAACTACATCAACCAGGACTTCACGCTCCGCAATCCGGTCAAGGCGATCAAGGACATCTCCTACGACACGACCTGCAAGCGCAAGCTCCGCCTCGACAACGGGCGCGAGTATTCGCCGATCCAGATCCAGCGCGAGTACTGCGAGATGGCGCAGAAGTACATCGAGCAGTACCCGGTCTCCGACGAGCTGCGCGACGCGGTGGCCAAGTGGCAGTACGTGCTCGACTGCCTGGACGACGATCCGGGCCGGCTCGACCGCGAGATCGACTGGGTGATCAAGCGCCAGATGATCCAGTCCTACATCGATTCTCGGAACACCACCTGGAGCGATCCGCGGGTGTTCATGCTGGATCTCCAGTACCACGACATCCGCATGAACCGCGGGATCTACTACCTGCTCGAGCGGGGAGGGCAGGTGGAGCGCGTCCTCGAAGACGAGGAGATCATCAAGGCCAAGACCGAGCCGCCCCCGGACACGCGGGCGCGGATGCGCGGGGAGTTCATCAAGCTCGCCCGCCAGAACTCGATCCAGTACGACCTCGACTGGTCGAACATCCGGCTCGGCAACCTGCTCAACGTCCGGGTGATCTGCAACAACCCGTTCGAGACCGACATCGAGAAGGTCGCGGAGCTGGTGCGCACCATCCAGAAGACGAACCTGCGCAAGACGAGCCTCTCCAAGCTCGTGATCCAGTCCTGACGTGAGCGAGATCCGCCCCAAGCTGAAGGCCGTCGGGGCCGACGGGAACGGCGCCGCGCCCGCTACCGGCCCGGAGCGCCGGCCCGAGCCGGAGGCCCAGAGCACGCGGCGCACCACCTGGCTGCTGGTGGCGCTGCTGGCGCTCGCCTGCCTGGCCCTGGTGATCCAGACCCGGCGCGTCGGCGCGCTCTCCGGCGAGGTGAGCCGGCTGTCGTCGGACCTGGTCAGCGCGCGGACCACGCTGATCGCCTACGAGGGCCGCCTCGCGACCGTGCGGGAGGTGGTGGGCGAGCTCTCGCGCCGCGTCGGCCAGCTCGACGAGCTGGTGCGCCGCGATCCCCTCGCGCCGCCCGAAGCCGAGGACCTGGAGGCGCCCGCCGCCGCGGCTCCCGACGCTTCCGCCCCTCCCGACGCTGCCGAAGCCCCCGAGCCCTAGCCCGGGCTACACGCCGTCCGGTTTCCACTGATTCCGGGGCGCCTTCCGCTCAACTTCTGCCGACCCTCGCCGATACGCCAGACGTACTCCGGGGCCCACCGCCAGCAGAAGGACAGCGTCGATGTACCTCGATTTCATCGCGGGCGCGTTCTCCCACGATCTCGCCATCGATCTCGGCACCGCCAACACCCTCGTCTACGTGCGCGGCAAGGGCCTCGTCTGCTCGGAGCCGAGCGTGGTGGCCGTCGCCAAGGACCCCAGCGGCCGCGGCGAAAAAGTAATTGCGGTCGGCCACGAAGCCAAGGAGATGCTCGGGCGCACGCCGAACGGCATCCGCGCGATCCGCCCGATCAAGGACGGCGTGATCGCCGACTTCGAGATCACCGAAGCGATGCTCCGCTACTTCATCCAGAAGGCGCACAACCGCGGCAAGCTGGTGCGGCCGCGCATCGTGATCTGCGTGCCGCCCTGCATCACCAGCGTCGAGAAGCGCGCCGTCCGCGAGTCGGCGCTCTCGGCCGGAGCGCGCGAGGTCTACCTGATCGAAGAGCCGATGGCGGCCGCGATCGGCGCCGGCCTCGACGTCACGGCCGCGACCGGCAGCATGATCGTCGACATCGGCGGCGGCACCACCGACGTCGCCGTGATCTCCCTTTCCGGAATCGTCACGTCCCGCTCGATCCGCTGCGGCGGCGACAAGATGGACGACGCGATCATCAACTACGTGAAGCGCAAGTACAACATGCTGGTCGGCGAGCGCACCGCCGAGCAGATCAAGATGACGATCGGCACCGCCTCCTCGACCGCCAAGACCGAGACCATGGAGGTCAAGGGGCGGGACCTGGTGGCCGGCATCCCCAAGGTGGTGGTCGCGACCAGCGACGAGATCCGCGAGGCGCTGATCGAGCCGATCCACTCGATCGTCGAGACCGTGCACCTGACGCTCGAGCGGACACCGCCCGAGCTGGCGGCCGACATCGTCGACCGCGGCATCATGCTGGTGGGCGGCGGCTCGCTGCTGCGCGAGTTCGATCAGGTGCTGCGCCAGGAGACCAAGCTCCCGATCCTGCGCAGCGAGGATCCCTTCACCGCGGTCGTCCACGGCGCCGGCAAGGCGCTCGAGGATCTCCAGCTCCTGAAGGAAGTCGCCCTGACCTAGGTGAACTTCGCTCGCCTGCGGCTCGCTGCGCGCTTCGCTTGCCTAATCGGGTGAGAGGGCCGCCAGCGCCAGCTGCATGGCGAGCTGAAGGTCGCCCTCGACCTTGATCTTCCCGTTCATGAAGGCTTCGCCCGGGTCGAGCTTGCCGCTGCGAAGCTCTCCGTAGGCCTCGGCGCCGACCTCGATCGATGCATTCGGGGGATCGGGCACCGGCCCGTCGCCGAAGTGTGTGATCAGCGCGAACCCGCCCTCGCCGCTCACCGCGAAGCGCACCGCGCCCCTCAGCTGCGCGAGGCTCTCGATCCGCTTGCGCGTCAGCCGTAGCTCGCCGGAGAGGCCGGAGAGGCCGCCGAGCAGGGCCAGCGCCGAATCCCCCGCCTCGCGGGCCAGGCTCTGGAAGCCGGCCCGGTCCTGCACGACGGTGAGGAAGGGCAGCCGTGCGGGCGCGTCGCCGGCGGTCATCCGCCCAGCAAGGATATTGAGGTAGAAGCGGCCCCCGCCCTCGCCGCGCACCTCGACGCAGAGCGTGGCGTCGACGGCGCGCATCGCCTGGAAGAGCTCGCGGCCGGTCTCGCCGAGCCGCTCCTGCGCG
Organism: Myxococcota bacterium; assembly: GCA_036560145.1. Taxonomy (GTDB): domain Bacteria; phylum Myxococcota_A; class UBA9160; order UBA9160; family SMWR01; genus DATBRV01. The sequence continues at coordinate 4,261 of DATBRV010000107.1, read as the reverse complement.
TCGAGCGCGCCGTTGAACTGGAGCGGGATGGTTTCCGTGTAGAAGCGCCGGGGATCCGCGGGGGGGCCGGGCTTCATCGCGACGCCTTCTTCTGGTAGCGATCCACCGCGCGCGCGTGCTCGCGGAAGCTGCTCGAGAAGAAGTGGGTTCCGTCGTTGCGGGCCACGAAGTAGAGGTGCTTGCTCTTGGCCGGCGTCACCGCGGCGCGTAGCGACGCCTCGCCCGGGCTCGCGATCGGGCCGGGCGGCAGCGCCGCGATCCGGTAGGTGTTGTAGCGGTTGCCCTCGTCCTCGAGGTCTCGGCGCCGCAGGTTGCCGTCGAACTCCTTGATGCCGTAGATTACGGTGGGATCCGATTCGAGCCGCATCCGGCGCAGCAGGCGGTTGCGGAAGACCGCCGCCACCAGCCCGCGCTCCTCGGCGACGCCGGTCTCCTTCTCGACGATCGACGCCAGCGTCACCACCTGGTGCTGCGAGAGGCCCTGCGCGGCGGCCAGCGGCTCGATCTCCTGCCAGACCGCCAGGAAGGGCTGCACCAGGATCCGGACCAGATCGTCCGCGGCGAGCCCCTTGGGCAGCCGGTAGGTCTCGGGGAACAGGTAGCCCTCGAGGCTCTGGGCCTGGATTCCGAGCGAGGCGATCAGAGCCGGGTCGTGCACCGCCGCCGCGAACGCCGCCTCGTCCGCCAGCCCGGCGGAGGCGAGCCGCGCGCCGATCTGGGCGGCCGTGAAGCCCTCCGGCAGCACGACGGGGTAGCTGACGGTCCGGCCGCTCGCGAGCTGGGAGAGGATCGCGCCCGGCGACTGGGAGGCCGAGAGCGCGTACTCGCCCGCGCGCAGCGAGCCGTCCAGTCCCTTGAGCCGCGCGATCCACTCGACGGCGGTGGCGTTGCGGACCAGGCCATCGCGTTCGAGCTGGCGCGCGATCGCGCCCAGCGGCTGGCCCGGGGCGACCGTGAAGACGACCTCGCCGGCCCTCGGGTCGGAAGGCGCGAGCGCCCGGTGCAGCGCGACCGCCGCGGCGCCGGCGCCCAGCAACGCGATCGCCGTGAGCAGCAGCCCTCCGCGTCTCATTCCGACGATCCTCCGGCCGCCCCTCGCTCGCGCTCGAGATAGGTGCGCAGCAGCAGGGTGGCCGCCACGCTATCGACCGATCCGCGGCTTCGCTTGCGCCGGCCCGATGAACTTCGCTCGCCTCCGGCTCGCTGCGCGCTGCGCTTGCCCGGCGCATCGCGCAGGGAGCGCTCGGCCTCGCGCGTGGTCCAGCGCTCGTCGAGCAGATCGACCGGGAGCCCGGTGGCCTCGCCGAGCGCGCGTGCGAAGGCGCGGGCGGCCTCGGCCTCCACGCCGCTGCGGCCCGAGAGGTGGAGCGGGAGCCCGACCACGACCCGGGTGACCCCCCGCTCGGCGATCAGGGCGGCCAGCGCCACCAGGTCGCGCTGGAGGCCGGTTCGTTCGAGCGCCCCGGCCGGAAATGCGAACACGCCCGCCTCGTCCGAGACGGCCAGTCCGATCCGCCGGCTCCCGTAGTCGAGGCCCAGCACGCAGCCGCGCCCGTGGATCGCTGCCATCGCCTCCCCGCCAGGTCCGGCGCCGCCCCGGAATCCCAAAGGCTCGGGAATCCAGCAGCTTCAGCCGGAACTTTCTCGTTTTTTTCGCCTCGATTTCGTTGACGCCCAGCGCCCCCGGAGAGTAATCTCCCGGCTGGCGCTCGGCTGCCCCCGCCGCGGCGCCGAAAGGCTGCGGCAACCTCCGCCGTGGTCCCAGCGGAGCCGCGAAGTACCCGCGGTCCCGTGAGAAGCGCCATCGAATCCCCCGACCGACATCCGGCCGGATCCCCGCCGCGTGCGGCGATCTTCCTCGCCACGGGCGCGGGAGCGGGCTACGGGCCCATCGCGCCGGGCACCTGGGGCTCCGCGCTGGGGGTCCTGCTCTACCTGCCGCTCAGCGCAGCCGGGGCGCTGCCGTATGCGGCCCTGCTGGCCGCCCTGCTGGCCGCGGGCATCTGGGCGGCGGGCGAGGCCGAACGCGCCTTCGGCAGCAAAGACGACGGCCGGATCGTGATCGACGAGGTGGTGGGGCAGCTGATCACGCTCGCGCCGCTGCTCGGCGACCCGGCCTCCCTGCGCTCCCCGCTCTGGCTCGTGACCGGATTCGTCACATTCAGATTGTTTGATGTCTGGAAGCCGGGGCCCGTGCGTTGGGCGGAACGGCGCTTCGCGGGAGGAGCAGGCGTGATGCTCGACGACGTCGTGGCCGGCGCGTTCGCGGCGCTCGTGCTCGTCGCCGCGCGGCTCGCGGTGTCGCGATGAGGGCGGAGATCCTCACGATCGGGGACGAGCTGCTGCGCGGCGAGATCGTCGACACCAACAAGTCGCTGCTCTCCGAGCAGCTGCTCGGCCTCGACATCGAGACGCACTACCACACCTCGGTGCGCGACGTTCCGGCCGACATGATCGACGCCTTCCGGCGCGCGGCCGAGCGCAGCGACGTGGTGTTGGTCTCGGGGGGCCTGGGGCCGACCCGCGACGACCTCACCTCGGCGGTGCTGGCGCAGGCCTTCGGCCGGGCCCACCGGCTCGATCCGGCCGTGCTGGAGACGATCCGCGCCTTCTTCCGCAGCGTCGGGCGCGAGATGTCGGAGAACAACGCACAGCAGGCGTGGTTCCCGGAGGGGGCGGAGGTGCTGCCCAATCCAGTTGGCACCGCGCCCGGCTTCCTGCTCGAGCAGGGCCGCGCGCTCTTCTTCTGCATGCCCGGCGTGCCGCGCGAGCTGGAGCGGATGCTGCGCGAGCAGGTGCTCCCGAGGCTCGCGGCGCGGCGCGGCGGCGGCCCGGTGGTGCGCGCGAAGCTGCTGCGCACCTTCGGCATGGGCGAATCGAGCCTCGACGACGAGCTGAAAGACATTGCCGCCTCGGGCGACGTGACCCTCGGCTTCCGCACCGCCTTCCCGGACAACTACCTGCGCCCGCTGGCCCGCGCGGCGAGCGCCGAGCTGGCCGAGGCGAAGCTCGCCGAAGTCTGCGCCGCGATCCGCCGCCGCCTCGGCCCGCTCGTGTACGGAGAGGGCGAGGAGACCCTGCAGGCGGTGGTCGGGCGCCTGCTGCGCGAGCAGGGCAGGACGCTCGCGCTGGCGGAATCCTGCACCGGGGGGCTGGTCGCCGAGCAGATCACGGAGGTGCCGGGGGCCTCGGCGTATTTCCGGGGCGGCGTGGTGGCCTACGCGAACGCGGCCAAGACGGAGCTGCTCGGCGTGCCCGCGGCGCTGATCGACCAGCACGGCGCGGTGTCGGACGAGGTGGCGCGCGCGATGGCGGAGGGGGCGAGGGCGCGCCTGCGCGCGGACCTCGCCGTCGCCATCACGGGCATCTCGGGCCCCGATGGAGGCACGCCGGAAAAGCCGGTGGGCACGGTGCACGTGGCGCTGGCCCGGGCCGAGGGCACCTTTGCTGCCGGCTTCTTGTTCCCGCTCGACCGCGTGCGGCATCGGCAGCTGAGCGCGCGCCTCGCCCTCGATTGGGTGCGGCGGGCGCTGCTCGGCGTAGAGCTGGTGGGGCCGACGCTGATGCGCGGCCGGGCGGGCGCCCCGGCGCCGAAAAAATGAGGAGACTGCGACGCTGCGAGCCTTTTTTGCGATCGAGCTGGGCGAGCCTGCGCGCCGCGCGGCCGCGGACGTCGGCGCCGCCTTGCGCGCGCGCCCGGGCGGCGACGCCGTGCGCTGGGTGCGCCCGGAGAACCTGCACGTGACGCTGCGATTTCTCGGCGAGATCGCGCCCGAGCTGCGGGCCCCGCTCGCGGCGCAGGTGCGCGCGCAGACCGCGGCGCTCGCGCCGTTCGCGCTCCAGCTCGGCGCGCTCGCGAGCTTTCCGGAGACGCGCCGCCCGCGCGTGGTGGTGCTCGAGCTGGCGCCGCGCGAGCCGCTGGCCGCGCTCGCTGGCGCGGTCGAGCGCGGCGTGGTGGCGGCCGGCTGCGCCCCCGAGACGCGCGCCTTCCGCGGGCACCTGACGCTCGGGCGCGTGCGCGAGCGCGGGAGGCCGCCTTCGCTCGCGGCGCTCGCCGTGCCCGCGGTGGCTTTCGATGTGACCGAGTCGGTGCTGTTCGCGAGCGAGCTGCACCCCTCCGGCTCCCGTTACACCCCGCTCGAGCGCGTTCGTTTGGGCGGCGCTTTCCAGAGTTCCCATCACCCCTGAAACCAAGGACCATCGGAGGAATCCAGACATGGCAGCCAGCAGCAAGACCCGCGGCAACGGAAGCGCGGTGGAG
>DATBRV010000106.1:0-15610 GCA_036560145.1 Myxococcota bacterium | reverse complement strand
GTGCCGGGCGGCTTCGCCGGCTCGGGCGAGCTGATCCGCCTGGCCAACATGGACGAGCTGCGCGCCGAGGTCGACATCAACGAATCGGACCTCTCGAAGATCGAGATCGGACAGGCGGCCGAGGTCGTCCCCGACGCCTACGTCGATCGGAAATACCGCGCTTCGGTGGTGAAGCTGTATCCCCAGATCAACCGCCAGAAGGGCACCCTCAAGGTGGAGGCGAAGATCCTCGAGCCCGACGCGTTGCTGCGTCCGGACATGAGCGTGCGCATCACCTTCCTGCGCGAGGCGCAGGCCGCGCCCGGCGGCGAGGGCGTGGTGCTGGCGCCGCGCGAGGCGGTGCGCAGCGAGGCGGGCGCCTCCTTCGTCTGGATCGTGACGCAGGGCCGCCTGCGCCGTCAGGCGATCGAGACCGCCGGCGACGCCGGCTCCGGCCAGCTGATCGTCAGCAAGGGCCTTGCGGGCGGAGAAGCGCTGGTGGTGGGCGACGCGGAGGATCTCGCGGAAGGCGGGAAGGTCGAGATCGTCAAGTAGTGTTGAAGAAGGCTTTGAGGGTAGGGGTGCGGGGATTGGGTGCCGGGGATCGATCGCGAAGCGAATCGGGAAGCGCTTGCAACGGTCCACCGTTGAATACACTGTTGGGCAGCCGTGAGAATTGCTCGACAATCGCTCCTCTTGGCTTCGATCGCCCTAATGGCGCAACCCGCCACCGGTGATCGCGTGGCCTACAGCGGTACACGAGATCTTCGCGTAATCGCCGGCCCTACTGCTGCCGAACATCATCACAACTGGGGAAAGCGGGAAGCCTACGTTCGAATCGTAGACTCCGAGTCCGGGAGTGAGGTGCTCAAACGTCCGAGCCCTCCCTTGACGACGCTTTGGCTAACGGCTGACGGTCAGTACCTCGTTGGTCTTTCCAACATCAAGGTCGGCAATCAAGTACAGCTATTCATCATCAGCCGCGACGGCCGATTCGTTCATGAAGAGCAGATTTGCTGCGCCGATCAGCGCCTCCAGAAGTCCTTGTGCAGTGAGTCGATCAGCAATTACGTAAGGTGGTACAACGCTGACGATCCATCTATTGAGCTCTTCAAGACCAACAATCGTCCAACCTCACTGGCATTCAACGCATTCTGCGGATCTTCCGACTCCTGTCCGGCAAGCCGCGTCGAGTTTCCTTTGAGGTGATCGCTGCCCAGTACACTGTTCGTCGGGCAGCAGCGAGAGCGGTGATGATCGAAGCATTGATCGCTGTAGCCGGAATCGCACTGCTCTGTCTACTTGTTTGGAGACGGTCTCGGCGACCACTCATTCCCGAGTCGCTCTTCAAAGTCCTTCTGACCTCGGATCACATCAGTTGTACCGAACCCAACGGGAATCAGCGCTCGATTCCTTGGGCTGATGTCGCTTCCGTTCGGATCCACACCAACGATTCAGGGCCTTGGGGTACCGATGTACTCTGGGGCTTCCACCGAGCGTCCGGCGAGGTGTCCCTTGTCGTTCCCGGTGGAGCGACGGGCGAGCAAGAAATGCTCGTAGAGCTCTCGAAGCTCCCAGGCTGGCGCGACAACGAAGTGATCGCTGCCATGGGATGTACTTCAAACCGCGAATTCATCTGCTGGGAGCGCGAAGGCTCGGCGCGCACCTAAGTTCGGCTGCTGCCCAACGCAGCCTGCAACCGAGCGTCTATCCTTCGAGAGACAAGAGAAGAGTACGATCGAATTCGCTCTTGACATTTCGGGAGAACATAGCCACAATCAAGTGTATGACGTGTCGATGCCAACTCGAGCTGGACCTGAAGGCGCCGGTGTGCTGGGGTGGAGCGAGGGAAGGGGCGGGGCGAAAGGCTGTCGCGAGAGCGCGGGTTTGGCATCGCGAGCGCATGGAGTTTCCAGAAAGCCACCCTGGCCTGGTCACGATTCGCGTTCGACGGGACGTACCGTCTCTGCGAACGGTCCGCCTGGTTCGCGAAGTGGAGCGCTCGCTCCGCGCGATCGCGCAACGTGCGGACTTCCGCGTCGTCCATTACTCGCTCCAGCACGATCACGTCCATATGCTGGTCGAAGCGGAGAGCGTCGTGGCCTTGTCGAATGGGATGAAGAGCCTGGCCGCGCGCATCGCTCGAGCCGTGAATCGGATCTTCGATCGGCGGGGACCGGTACTCGACGGGCGCTATCACCACCGCGCGCTTCGTACGCCCCGGGAGGTCCGAGCTGCGCTGGCGTATACACTCCTCAACGCGCGTAAGCACGCGGGCAAGCCAGCCCCGGTTGCCCCGGACTCCAGTTCCTGGGTCGACCCTGCCTCCTCGGGCCGCTGGTTCGAGGGCTGGGCCGAGCGCCCGGCTCCTCCCGCTGATCGCCCCGCGGTTACCGGTGCTCAGACGTGGTTGTTGCGGGCGGGCTGGCGGCGACATGGCCTGATCCGCGGCGATGAGCTTCCCGGCGGAAGGACGAGCCTTCTTCGGCGCTAGCAGCAGAACGGCCGGCGCGAGCCGTCGTCTTCGTGGTCGTGCGTGCCCGGTCGCACGGACGCGATCCCGGTAAAGCCTCGCAGGAAGTCCCGCAGCGCGCGCGCCGCGGCTCGCAGGTGGTCCTTCATGCATGCACCTCCAGACCCGGTTGAGTCTGCCGCGGGGCCGAGAGCACGCGCCACCAGGCGCGGGCCGCGTCGGCCACCACGATCGCGACCAGCAGCATGAAGACCGCCGTCACCGCGGCATCGAGACGGTTGTTGAAGATCAGCGCCTGGGTGCGGGCCACCTGGTCCGCCGCGATCGCGCCCGAGGCGAGCTTTGCCGAGAGCTGCTCCGCCTGGGTCCAGAATCCGATCCGCGGGTCGGCGTCCAGTATTTTTTGCCAGCCTGCGGTCATGGTCACGCTGAGCAGCCAGACCATCGGAATCAGGGTCGTGACCGCGAACCAGGGCCGCTGCGACTTGATCAGGACCGTGGTGCCGAGCGCGAGCGCGGTGGTCGCGAGCAGCTGGTTCGCGATTCCGAAGAGCGGCCAGAGCGAGTTGATGCCGCCGAAGGGATCCACCACGCCCTGGTACAGGAAGTAGCCCCAACCCGCGACGACCAGCGCCGAGGCGAGCAGGTTCCCGGTTAGCGAGCCCGTGCGGCCGAGCGCCGGATGCAGCTGGCCGAGGAAGTCCTGCATCAGGAAGCGCCCCACGCGGGTTCCGGCGTCGAGCGTGGTCAGGATGAAGAGCGCCTCGAACATGATCGCGAAGTGGTACCAGAGCGCCTTCACCGCGGGGCCGCCGAGCGCCTGCGAGAAGATCTCCGCCATCCCGACGGCGAGCGAGGGCGCGCCGCCGGTCCGCGAGAGCAGCGTGTGCTCGCCGATCTCGCGCGTGAGCGTCTCGAACGCGACCGGGTCGAAGGCGAAGCCCCAGCCGCGGACGGCCACCGCGGCGGATTCGACGCTCTCTCCGAGCAGCGCCGCGGGCGCGTTGATCGCGAAGTAGGTGCCCGGGTCCATCACCGCCGCGGAGAGCAGCGCCATGATCGCGACGAAGGATTCCATCAGCATCGCGCCGTAGCCGATGAAGCGCGCGTCCGTCTCGCGGTCCAGCAATTTGGGCGTGGTGCCGCTCGATATCAATGAATGGAAGCCCGAGATCGCGCCGCAGGCGATCGTGATGAAGCAGAAGGGGAAGAGCTTGCCCGCGAAGACGGGCCCGCTGCCGTCGATGAACGGCGTCAGCGCCGGGAGCAGCACGGGGGGCTGCACCGCGAGCAGCCCGGCGGCGAGCAGCGCGATCGTCCCGATCTTCACGAAGGCCGAGAGATAATCGCGGGGCGCGAGCAGCAGCCAGACCGGCAGCACGCTCGCCACGAAGCCGTAGGCCACGATCAGGATCGCGAGCGTGCGGCGATCGAGATCGAACCACACGCGCAGGTCGGGGCTCGCGTCGACCAGGCGCCCCGCGAAGACCGCGAGGATCACCAGCGCGACGCCGCCCAGGCTCGCCTCCAGCACGCGGCCGGGGCGGATGCGCGTCAGATAGATCCCCATCGCGACCGCGATCGGGATGGTGGCCGCGACGGTCGAGGTGGCCCAGGGGCTCCCGTACATCGCGTTCACGACGACCAGCCCGAGCACCGCGATCAGGATCACGAGGATCGCGAGGATCGCGATCAGCGCCGCGATGCCACCGATCGGGCCGACTTCTTCCCGCATCATCCGCCCGAGGCTCTTGCCGTCGCGGCGGATCGAGGCGACCAGGATCGTGAAGTCCTGCACCGCGCCGCCGAGCACCACGCCGATCAGGATGTAGAGCGTCCCGGGCAGGTATCCGAACTGTGCCGCGAGGATCGGGCCCACCAGCGGCCCGGGGCCGGCGATCGCCGCGAAGTGATGGCCGAACACCACCCAGCGGTTGGTGGGAAGGAAGTCCTTGCCGTCGGCGAGCCGGTGCGCCGGGGTGATGCGGCTGTCGTCGAGCGCGAACGCCTTGGCCGCCAGGAAGGCCGAGTAGAAGCGATAGGCGAGGGCGTAGGCGCAGAGCGCCGCCACCAGGAACCAGGCGCTCGAGAGGCTCTCGCCGCGCGCGGTCGCGATCACCGCGAGCGCGCCCGCGCCGGAGACCGCGACCAGGACCCAGAGCGCCTGCCGGAAGAGCTTCAAATCAGCTTCGCGGGGTGGTGTTGCCCGCGCCGTCCGAGCGCAGCATCCCGCGCGCGAGCGCGATCATGGAGCCCACGTCGGAAACCGTGGCCGGCAGCACGATGGTGTTCCCGGCGCGAGCCAGCTGGCCGAACTGCTCGAGGTAGCGCTCGGCGATGCGCAGCTCCATCGCCTTGCTGCCGCCTTCCTCGCGCAGCGCGATCGCGATCCGGCGCAGGCTCTCGGCGGTCGCGGTCGCCACCGCCAGGATCGCCTCGGCCTCGCCCTCCGCCTCGTTGATCTGCTGCTGCTTGGAGGCCTCGGATTCCTTGATCACGCGCTGCTTCTGGCCCTCGGCCTGGTTGATCTTGGCGTCGCGCTCGCCCTCGGAGGCGAGGATGATGGCGCGCTTCTCGCGCTCCGCGCGCATCTGCTTCTCCATCGCCTGGAGCACGTCCGTCGGGGGATTGATGTTCTTGATCTCGTAGCGGAGCACCTTCACGCCCCAGGGCTCGGAGGCCTTGTCGAGTTCCGTCACCACGGAGATGTTGATCGCGCCGCGCTCCTCGAAGCTGCGGTCGAGATCGATCTTGCCCACCTCGCTGCGCAGCGTCGTCTGCGCGAGCTGCGTGATGGCGAACAGGTAGTCGCTGATGCCGTACGAGGTGAGGTGCGGATCGAGGACCTTCAAATAGAGCACCCCGTCCACCCCGACCTGGACGTTGTCCTTGGTGATGCAGATCTGCTCGGCGATGTCGATCGCGCGCTCCTTCAAAGAATGGCGGTAGGCCACCTTCTCGACGAAGGGGATCAGGATGTGGAAGCCGGCCGAGATCGTGCGGCTGTACTTGCCGAGATACTCGACCACGAAGGCGCTCTGCTGAGGCACCACGATCGCGGTGCGCGCGATCAGGATGATCACCAGGATCACGACCACGACGGCGGCGATCACGGATTCCATGCGGCTCCTCCTCCTCGCTCCCAGCTAGCTCGCGCGCCGCACGTGCAGCACGAGACCTTCGACGCGCTCGACCCGGACCCGCGCGCCGGGCTCGAGAGCCGTCGCGTCGAGATTGCGCGCGTTCCAGCGCGATCCGCGCAGCTCGGCGGCTCCGGTGGCGCCGGCCTCGAGGCGTTCGCGGATCACGGCGACCTCGCCCACCAGCGTATCGTCCACCCGGGGGTCGCCCGTGGGCAGTCGTTTCTTGAGGCGTCCCCGCACCGTCACCAGCAGCACCAGCGAGAGCGCGGCGAAGAGCAGCCACTGGGCCCAGGCCGGAAGCGCGAGGCCGGTGAGCCCGAGCCCTCCGACCAGCAGCGCCGCGACGCCCAGGAACACCAGGAAGAAGTCGGTCGGGACGAACAGCTCCGAGGAGAGCAGCAGCGCCCCCACCACGATCCATCCCCACCAAGGCACGAGGCCCCCCCTCGCATGCCCGTGTCGGGCACTGTGCAGAGGGTATCAGGCCGCGCAGACGTAGTCGCGCATTTCCCGAAATCCCAGCTTCGCGAGCTCGGCCCGGATCAGCCCCCGGGCCGTCGCGCCGGAGACCGAGACGACCAGCGGGATGCCGAGGTCGCGGTCCAGCTGGCCGGGCGAGATCACGCGCGCGCCCTGGATCGTCTTCCCGATCCGGCGCGGGTGCAGCTCGACGATCACGCGGGGCCGCTTCCCGTGTCCGCGCAGCGCGCGCGCCAGTGCGCGGCCGGTGCCGCCATATCCCCAGAGTCCGTAGCGCTCGCCGCCCGCCAGAAAGCCGCGCGCCAGGAAATCCGCCTTGCAGGCCGTGAAGCCGGCCTGCGAGTAGCGGGCGTCGTTCCGGGAGAGGCGCCCCGGGGCGTGTCGCCAGGAGAGCAGGCGCCGCGCCACCACGCCGATCTGCGCCCCTCCTTCCAGCAGCCGGAGGACGAGGTCGTAATCCTCCGGCCAGCCGCGGTCGCGATAGCCGAGCTCGCGGAGCCGCTCGCTCCGCAGCATCAGCGTCGGGTGCGCGACGGGGCACTCGACGAACGCCTCCTCGCGCACGCGCTCGGGAGAATCGATCGAGCGCAGCCAGCGCGCATAGGCGCGCATGCCGGCGCCGAGCCGGTGACTCGGGAAGAGCCGCGTGTGGCAGCCGACCGCGGCGAGCGCGGGCGACGCCGCGAGGGCCTCGGCCTGCGCGGCGAGCCGCTCCCGGTGCATCACGTCGTCGGCGTCCATACGCGCAATGAGGTGGCCCCTGCACTGCGCGAGCCCGGCGTTGAGCGCGGCGACCAGTCCTTGGTGGGGCAGGGCGAGCACGCGCAGGCGGGGGTCGCGGGCCGCGCAGGCGCGCGCGATCGCGAGGCTCCCGTCGCTCGAGCCATCGTCGACGATCACGCACTCCCAGTCCGTCGCGGTTTGTCGGCGCAGGCTCGCGAGGCAGGCCGGTAGTGTGGTCGCCGCGTTCCAGACCGGAAGCAGCACGGAGATGCGCGGCGCCACTTGGTTCGCTCGCCTCCAAACCCGGCACGGCTCCTGCTAGGGTACCCCGCCGTGGAAATCCGAGCGCTACGCGACAGCGATCTCGAGCAGGCCTGGGCACTCGACCACGACGCCTTTCACGTCCCGGTCGAACGCAAGGCCCACTTTCTTCGCTTCGCGGATCCCGCGCGCTGGATGGGCGCGTTCGACGCGGGCCGCCTGGTGGCGGCGGCGGCCGTGCACGGCTTCGGCCAATTCTTCGGCGGGCGTTCGGTGCCGATGGGGGGGCTCCATTCGGTGTCGGTCGTGCCCGAGCGCCGCGGCGAGGGGCTCTCCCGCGAGGTGATGACGCCGCTGCTCCACGCCATGCGCGAGCGCGGCGAGGTGATCTCGAGCCTGTTTCCGGCGGTCACGAGCCTCTACCGCGGGCTCGGATGGGAGCTGGGCGGGAGCTATCTCTGGCGCGGAGTCGCGCCGCGGAGCCTTCAGCGGCTCGATCGCCCGGCGAACGTCCGCCTGCGCCCGGGCGGCGCCGCGGATCTCGAGCTGCTGCGCCGCTGCTACACCAGGTTCGCCGCGCCGCAGAACGGGCAGGTCGATCGCCCCGAGGCCTGGTGGCGCCGCCAGGCCGATCTATGGAGCGAGCGAAGCGTCTTCGTCGCCGAGGGACCGGACGGCAGGGTCGATGGCTACGTCGTCTATCGCCAGCTCGACGGCGAATGGTCCGCGCTCGGAGGGCCGTTCCGGATCGCGGTCTACGAGCTGGCGGCGGTCACCCGCGACGCCTCGCTTGCGCTCTGGCGCCTGCTCGGCTCCTGGGCCTCGCAGGTGGCGCAGATCGTCTACCGCGGCCCCGCCGAGGATCCCCTCCTGCTGCTGCTGCCCGAGCAGGAGCTCTCGGTGCTGGCGGAGATCCGCTGGCTGACCCGCGTGGTGGACGCGCGGGGCGCCGTCGCAGCGCGCGGCTTCGCGCCGGGGATCGATGTCGAGGTTCCCCTCGAGCTGCGAGACTCGCTGCTCGACGGCAACCAGGGGCACTTCGTGCTCCGAGTGCGCGACGGCCGCGGCCAGCTCGAGCCCGGCGGCCGCGGGGGCCCCGCGCTCGCGATCGGGGCCTTCTCCTCCCTCTACACCGGCTGGGCGTCGGCCGAGATGCTGCGCCGCGCTGGCAAGCTGGTAGGGGGAAGCGACGCGCAGCTCGCGCAGCTCGACGCCGCCTTCGCCGGCCCCACTCCCTGGATGGTCGACGAGTTCTGATCCCCGGCTTCAGTCGATGTAGATCGGGCTCGACCAGGCGGCGCCGCCGTCGCGCTGCACGGCGCGGACGTAGACGTACTCCCCGGGCCGGAGGTTCTCGACGCGCCGCTCGAGCGTCGCGTCGCGCTCGCCCGCCAGCTCGAACGAATCGGCCACCCGCCCGCTCCGGATCAGGTCGACCCGCGCGAGCGGCCCGGGCGAGATCACCGAGACGAAGAGCGTCTCGCTCGCGCTCCCGCCCGGCGGCACCGTGACGCTCGATCCCATCGGATGGGCGCCCAGCGCCGTGCGCAGCAGGATCCGCGGGCCGTTGGTGGCGTACACGCGCCGGGCGCGCAGCGCGGCGAGCACGCCCTCGCGCGTGCGCTCCTCGGACAGGATCGCCGCCATGCCGCCGTCGAGGCTGGCGATCTGCGTGAGGCCGGGATGCCCGTCGTGGCTGTCGCCGCTTCCGATGAAGCCGAAGCGGTAGCCGCGCCCGAGCGCGTCGCGCACGTAGTTGCCGGCGACCGGGTCGTAGATCGGCCTCGGCGAGTCCGCGGCCTCGCTGCTCCCGTGGACGGAGGCGATCTCGGTGATCGGCTCGAGGACGGGATCGGGGGGGATCGCCCAGTTGGTGGCGATCGGCCCGCCCGCCGAGTGATGCGCGAAGGTGAGGGCGGGCCGTCCTTCTAGAGCGCGCCACAACTGGACGGGCGATGCGTAGTCCGGATCCAGCGAGGAGAGCAGCTTCGCCTGGTCTTCGAAGTGGAGCACGTGGCGATGGCCCTGGATCCAGCTGGTCCATTCGTAACCGAGTAGTGTCACGAAGCGGCCCGGCTCGTGGAAGCGCTTGGTCTGGTGCTGGATCTCGTCCCACATCCCGGGCTCCGCGTCCAGCGGAAGCATGCCCCAGTGGTCGTGGTCCGTGAGCGCGGCGACGTCGAGCCCGGCGACGTCGCGCGCATACAGGAAGTAGTCCTCCGGCGTGCCGGTTCCGTCCGAGAAGTTCGAGTGCCCGTGTAGATCGCCCCACAGGACGCGCGGCCCGTCGCGCGAGATCAGCAACGGGTTGCTCTCGGCCGAGAGGCGGTTCGGCCCCTCGGCGTGTAGCCGGACGATCCCGGGCTCGCGCGCAAGCGCCAGGATGGTCTTGTGCCCGCGATCGGCCGCCGTCAGCTTGACGCGCGGCGGGAGCTCGAGCCCGGGCGGCGGGTCCGGGAAGCGGATCACCGCCTCCACGGGCGCCCCTGCGTTGCCCAGCCGGTCGAGCAGCGCGAGCGTGACGGCCACGCGCTCGCCCGGGCGCGCGACGCCGGGAAGCGTCACCTCGAGCCGGGCGGGATCGCCCGCAAGCACCTCGATCTCGGGGGAATCGGGCAGGACCGCGCGGATGCCGTCGCCGTCGCCATCGACGGCAAACCAGAACCTGGAGCCGCGTTCGGCGAAGCGATCGGTGGTGGCGCCGGGGGGCCCCGCTCCGTAGACGAGGGTCACGCGCTCGCCCGCGACGAGCGCCCGCCCCACGACCTCGATCCCGAGCATCTGCGGGCCCAGCGTCTTGGCATCGAGTTCGATGTCGTCGGCGCTGGCTTCCAGCGTGGTGTAGCCGGGCGCGTCGGTGTCCTCGACCTGCGGCGTGCTCCAGCCCCAGAAGGGCGAGATCTGGAGGTAGATCCCGCCCTGCTGCGCGATCCCGAGAGGCCCCACCTCGTAGACCAGCCGGAAGCTCGCCGAAGTGCCGGCCTTCACGCGGGCCCCACCCTCCGGCGTGGGCTCGAGCCAGGCCCGCCCTCCGCCGTCCGAGGGGCTGCGCTTGGCGGCCAGGTCCTCCTCCAGCATCCGGGCGACGTCGAGCTTGGCGGTGGGAGGCACACCCTCGGGCGAGGGTTTTGCTGCCGGCGCTTCCGCCTCGGGCTTCCGGGCGCTCTCGGACCCGGAATCGCCGCAGGCGATCAGCGCGAGCGCGATCCCCGCCGCCAGCGAAAGGGTTCGCCGGGTCGATCGAATCATGGGGCTCCAGATTGAGCAGGGACCCCAGGATAGCGGCGGCCCGCGGGCGTCTTCAGTTCGGGGCCCCGTCTTCCGCAGAGGGATCCGGCGCCCTGCCATGCGCAGGCGCTACAGGGGCATGGGATGCGTGAAGCCAGGCGCGAAGACGGGGTCGAGATCCGGCAGCCGCCGTGGATCACCTTCGCCTTGATCCTGCTGCTGGTCTCCAGCTTCGTGTACGCGCGCTCCGAGCAGAGGCAGATCGACGCCGAGCTCGGGAGCGCGCTTGGGGAGGCGGAGGAGTACTTCACCGCCCATCCTTATTTGACTTTGCCGGAGCTACTTGGGGCGCGCGTGGGAGAGGCTCAGGCGGGGCAGATGCGGGAGAGGTTTCTGGAGGACCAGCGCAGCCGCTTTGCTCTGCCGGTGCCGGCTGGGATCCAGCGGCGGGAGCAGGAGCGGCTGGAGGGTCTGGTGGGCGAGGCGGCCGGCCGGCTTTCGGAGCACCCGACACAGCGCTGGGGCATGCGGGCCGGCGCGCACCGGCCGCAGGCCCTGCTCAGCCATGTGCTCCTGCACGCGTCCTGGCTGCACCTGCTCGGGAGCCTCGTCGCACTGTTCCTGCTGGGCTTCTACCTGGAGGGATCCTGGGGCGCCTCGCTCTTCACGGGCGTCGTGATCGGCTCGCTGGTCGCGGGCGCGAGCGCCTTCGGCGCGCTGGTCGCGCCGGGCGCCGGAACCTGGATCGGCAGCTCGGGCCTGATCGCCGGGCTGCTCGGCGCCTTCGCGGTCCGCTTCGGCGGGGGCTGGCGCGACCCCTCGCGCGCGCTGGTGTTCGCGGCGGCCTCGCTGCTGCTCGCCGTGCCGCTGATGATCGGGGTCCAGTGGGCCGTGGTGCGCGAGGCGGGCGCGGTGGCCGCGAGCGCTTCCTGGCTCGCGCTGTCCGCGGCGTTCGCGTTCGGCGCGGCGGCGGCGGTGGGCATCCGCGTGGCGCAGCTGGATCGGGTCTTCGGGCGCCGGGCGCCGGGCAGCGTGCGGGCCTCGGGCAACCGCGAGCAGCTCGACCGCGCGCTCGAGCACCGGGCGGCCGGACGCCTCGACCAGTCCTTCACGCTGCTCACCAATCGGCTGCGCCAGGATCCGAGCGATCGCGACGCGGCGCTCGCGCTCTGGGACGTCGCCAGCGACCTCGGGCGCCCGGCCGCGGCGGCGCCGGCCCTGCTCGGCGTGATCCGCGACGAAATAAAACGTGGCGCCAGCGAGCAGGCGGTGCAGCACTGGCTCGAGCTCGCCGAGGTGGGGCTCGAGCGCGATGCCGAGGCCGCGCTCGCGATCCGGATGGCGACGCTGCTCGCCGCCGCCGACCATCGAGACGCGGCGGCGCACGCGCTTCAGCACGCGCTCGCGCGCTCCGAGGGCGCGGCCGGGCCCGCGCTCGCGTCGCGCCTCGCGCGCGCGGCGTCTTCGATCGACCCCGAGACCGCTGCCGAGGCGGCCTGGCGGGCGCTCGGCTCCGTCGAGCTCACGCTCGCGGAGCGCCAGAGCCTCGAGGGCCTGCTCGCGGAGGTGCTGCCGCGCAGCCCCGCGCTGCACGCGCGCGCGGCGCCGGTGCGGCGTCCGGTCGCGCAACCCGCCGCCCCGGTCGTCGATCCCGAATCCGAGCTGCTGGAGATGGTCGATGCCGACCCCGATCCGGAGCCCGAGGCGGCGCCAGCTCCCGCCGCGAGCTGCGCGGCCGACGCCTCCGAGGCCGCCGCGACCCGCAAGCCCGACGCGATCGAGATCGAGACCGCGAGCCGCACGCTCGAAGCGATCTTCGCGGCGCCCACCCAGTTCGACGCAGACGGCCTCTGCATCACCGCCTCGAACGGCGTAAAGAAGCGGGTGCGCTACGACAGGATCGCCGCCATCTCGGTGGTCGCGGTGAGCAACCTGGGGCCCAAGCCGGTGATCCTGGTCGACCTGATCCTCAACTGGATGAGCATGTCCGACGAGCCCCTGCGCATCATCCGCCTGCGCGGCGATCGCTTCGATCCGCGCCGCCTCGAGCCGGATCACACGGCGCCGGTCGACGCGCTGCGGGCCATCATCGCGCGGCTGCTGCGCGAGTCGAACGCGACGCCGCTTCCGGACCTCCAGTCGGCCCAGGGGCTTCCGTTCGCCGGCTTCGACGACCTCGCCAGCTATCACCGCGATGTCCTGATGGTCGACGGCGAGAACGCCGAGGCCTACGCCTGGAACCAGGACTAGCCGCTACACTCCGGCCTTCGATTCTCTCGAAGGAGCCCGGGGCTTGAAGATCCTCGACCTGATCGCCGAGCGCCTTCCCGAGAAATACGACCTGCACGACCGCTACCTGAACGGCCAGCTCGTGCGGCTGCTCAAGACCATCGGCTACGACGTCGCCTACACGGAAGCCCGCGGGCAATACCTGTTCGACGCGCAGGGCAACCGCTACCTCGATCTGCTCTCCGGCTGGGGCGTATTTGCGCTGGGCCGCAATCACCCCAAGCTGGTCTCGGTCCTGAGCGAGGTCCTGCACGGCGGGCTCCCCCATCTGATCCAGATGGACGTCACCATCCTCGCCGGACTGGTCGCCGAACGCCTGGTGGCGAAGATGCCGCCCGGCCTCGAGAAGATCTTCTTCTGCAACTCGGGCACCGAGGCGGTCGAGGCCGCCATGAAGTTCGCCCGCTACGCGACCAAGCGATCAAAAATCGTGTACGTCGAGCGCGGCTATCACGGCCTCAGCTACGGTTCGCTCTCGATCAACGGGATGGACGAGTTCCGGGACGGCTTCGGGCCGCTGCTGCCGGACTGCGTCCGGATCCCGTTCGACGATCTGGAGGCGCTCGAGAACGCGCTGCGCGGGGGCGACGTCGCGGCGTTCGTGGTCGAGCCGATCGTCGGCCACAGCGTGGCGATCCCCCACGACGCCTACCTTCCGGGCGCCGCCGCGCTCTGCAAGAAGTATGGCGCGCTGCTGGTCTGCGACGAGGTGCAGACGGGCCTGGGCCGGACCGGAAAGTTCCTGGCGGTCGAGCACTGGGGCGTCGAGCCCGACATGGTCTGCATGGCGAAGGCGCTCTCGGGCGGCTTCGTGCCGGTGGGCGCGGTGGCCTGCCGCAAGTGGGTGTTCGACGCGGTCTATGACCGGCTCGACCGCGCCGTCGTGCACGGCTCCACCTACTCGAAGAACAACCTCGCGATGGCGGCGGCGCTCGCGACGCTCGAGGTGATCGACGAGGAAGGCCTGATGGAGAACGCGGCGCTCGTGGGCCAGCAGATCGTCGACGATCTGAAGCCGCTGGTCGATGAGTTCGAGTTCGTGAAGGACGTGCGCGGCAAGGGCATGATGATCGGGATCGAGTTCGATCGCCCCGAGAGCCTGCGGCTGCGCGCGGCCTGGAAGCTGCTCGAGGCCGCCAACGACGGGCTCTTCGGCCAGCTGATCACGATTCCGCTCTTCAAGAAGCACCGGATCCTCTGCCAGCTGGCCGGCCAGCACGTCCACGTGGTGAAGTTCCTTCCCCCGCTGGGCATCACCCAGGAAGACCGGGAATGGATCGTGTCGGCCACCCGCGCCGTGATCGCCGACGCCCACCACGTGGGCGGCGCGATCTGGAACCTCGGCAAGCAGCTGGCGGGCGCGACGATCCGGATGAAGACCGGCGGCTGATCCGGACTCGCGGTGGCGGCGCACGGCTTCGAGGAGGGCGTCGGACGCGCGGCCGGTCGCTGGGTGGCGCTGGTGAGCCGACGGCCGGGCCGCACCGCGCTCGCGGTGGCCATCCTGACGGCGCTGCTCGGCCTCTACGCAGCGACGCATCTCGGCGTCAACGCGGACCCCGATGCCATGATCGAGGGCGACCTGCCCTTCCGCGCCCGCGAACGTGACTTCCAGCGCACCTTCCCCGCCGGCTGGGACGAGATGCTCGTGCTCGTCGAGGGCCAGAGCGCGTCCGAGGCCGGCAAGGCCGCCGACGCGCTGGCCGCGCGGCTGGCCGCCCGCACGGACCTCTTCGCGGGCGCGCACGTCGCCGGCGGAGGCGGGTTCTTCCGGCGCAACGCGCTGCTCTACCTCGACGTACCCGAGCTGGAGGACCTGACCGACCGGCTCGCCGACGTGCAGCCCTTTCTCGCCGAGATCGCGCGCGATCCGAGCGCGACCGGCGTCTCGGATCTGCTGCGCCAGGCGGTGCTCGCGAGCCGCAAGGGGACCGACGTCGGGCTGGACCTGGCGGCGGCGCTCGACCGCGTGAGCACCGCCGCGCTGGCGGCTGCGGAGGGCCGCGCGTCCCCCGATCCCTGGGGCGACGCGCTGATCGGCGGCTCGCTCTCCGAGCCGGAGCGCAACCGGGTGATCACGATCCGCGCCAACTCCGACTTCGACCAGCTGCTCTTCGCCGAGCCGGCCATCCATGCGATCCGGGACGCGGCGCGCGATCTCGCGCTGGATGCCGACCACGGCCTGCGCGTGCGCGTCACCGGCACCACGGTGCTCAACTACGAGGAGCTCGAGGTGGTCGAAGTACAGGGCCGGCTGGCGGCGCTGGCGTCGCTCGCCCTGTTCACCCTCTCGGTCAGCTTCGGGCTGCGCTCGCTGCGCCTGCTGTGCGCGCTGGTCGCGAGCCTGATCGCGAGCCTGGTCTGGACCAATGCCTTCGCCGCGGCGGTGATCGGGGATCTCAACCAGGTCTCGGTTGCCTTCAACGTGCTGATCGTGGGCCTGGGCGGCGAGCTCGGCATCCATTTCTGCCTCTGCTACCAGGAGATCGCCGCCGGGGGGCGCCCGCGCGCCGAGTCGCTCTCGCTCGCCGGCGCCACCATCGGCAGCGCGCTGCTCTCGAGCGCGGTCACCACCGCGATCGGCTTCCTGGTCTTCCTGCCGACCGACTACCGCGGAGTCGCGGAGCTGGGCCTGCTCGCCGGGGCGGGGGTGCTGATCTCACTGGTCTCGAGCCTGACGTTGCTGCCCGCGCTGATCTCGCTGGGGGCGCCCGCCCAGTCCGAATCCGCCCGAGCGAAGCCTTCGCGGATCGCGGGCTGGTTACGCCTGCCGGTGGTGCATGCGCGAGCGGTCCGCTGGATCGCCTTCGCCGTCGCGCTCGGGTCGCTCGCGCTGCTGCCGCGTGCGTACTTCGATCACAATCCGGTCAGCCTGCGCGATCCCAACACCGAGTCGGTTCAGGCGTTCCTCGACATGCTGGAGCGGAGCGAAACCTCTCCCTGGACCGTGGACGTGATCGCGCCCGACCTCGAGCACGCGCGGACGACGGCCGCGAAGCTGGCCGCGCTCCCGTACGTCGAGCGCGCCATCACG
>DATBRV010000105.1:0-78102 GCA_036560145.1 Myxococcota bacterium | reverse complement strand
TAGGAATGAGTCGAGCGGGCGCCCCGCACTTCTGCGAAGCGGAAGTTCAGGCGCGCGTCCCGCGATAGAACGAAGGTCGCGCCGCCCTTCCAGACGCTGTAGCTCGCGACCTCTTCCTTGACGCCGAGCAGGCTCAAGAACGGCATGCAGGCCGGCACGAGGGATTCGCCGATCACGATGGGCGGGCGCCCGCCGCGCGCGAAGAGCACCACCTCGAAGCCGGCACGCGCCAACAGCGTGCCGAGCGTGGCCCCTGCCGGTCCTCCGCCGAGGATCGCGACGGAGCGGCCCGGGCGTCTCATGCGCGGCAACATAAACGACACGCTAGAGGTGTTCAAGCTGCCGGAAACGCGCGCTCCGGGTGTTGTAACCTGCCCGGCATGGCGGGCACGACGCAGGCCGAGCTCACGCAGCGCGTCTTCGAGATCCTGCGTGATGACCTTCTGGACGCGGGCGCCGATTTCACGCCCCGCTCGAACCTGGTGGCGGCAGGACTCGATTCACTCGCGGTCACACAGCTCATGCTCGCGATCGAGGAGAGCACCGGCGTGTGGGTCGACGACAGCCTGCTCACGCCGGAGAACCTCGAATCGGCGGAGTCCCTCGCGGGCCTGGTCTATCGCCAGCTCCAGGGGAGCTGAGCCATGAGCGCCGCCGGAGCGGCCGGCACCCTCCCGCTGACCGGCGCGGACTGCTTCCTGCGCGCCTTCGATCACGAGATCCGGCGCATGAACGGCGCCAGCCACGTCTCCCAGCTGGTCCTGCGGCTGGGCCCCGGCTTCGACGTCTCTGGCTTCCAGGGGATGGTCGAAGCGGCGGCGCGCGCGCATCCGCTGTTGCGCGCGCCGGTGGCGCGGCGTCTCGGGCTCGGGGCGCCGGTCTTCCGGCTCGCGGCTGCGGCGCGTTGTCCCATGCCGCGCATCGAGATCCACGAGGCGGAGGCGCCCGCGGACGGGGAGCCCCCCCTGCCGGAGCTCTTCTTCGCGCGCTTGAACCAGCCGCTCTCGCTGCGCCGCGGCGAGCTGCTCCGTTTCGATCTGGTCCGCTACGCGGGGGGGGCGGCCGGAGCCGACCTGGCGGCGAGCTGGCTGCACCTGCTCTTCGACGGTGCCGGCAGCGAGCGCTTCCTGCGCTGGCTCGAGGAGTGCTTCCAGGGCCAGCGGCCGCTCGCCGAGCTGCCGGATCCGGGCGAGGTCGCTCCGGTCCGCAGCCCCAAGCCCTCCTTCGGCGAGCGGGGCCGGGCGGCCCGCGCCTGGCAGGGCTGGCACGATGCGATGGGCGCCCGCCCGCCGCGTTCGCTGGCCGGCCCGCTGCGCCGGACGCCGCAGGCGCTGCGTTACACCGTGAGCACCTTCACGGCGGACGAGACGGCGCGCGTGGTCGAGGCCGCCCGGCGCCGCGCCGGATTCCTGACGCCGATGCTGTTCTATCTGGCCGCCGCGCTGCGCGCCCACCATGCCGTCTTCCAGGCGCGCGGCGTCGATCCCGGCAGCTACGTGGTTCCGCTCCCGGTCAATCTCCGGCCCAAGGGAGGCGAGGGGGCGGTCTTCCGCACCCATGTCTCGCTGATCTGGTTCCAGGCCTTTCCGGAGCAGATGGACGATTTCGACGGCCTGGTGGCGGATCTGAAGGCGCAGCGCGTGGCCGCCATCCGCGCCGGTCAGATCGAGAACGGGGTGCACGCGATGGACTTCGCGCGCCTCGCGCCGCGGCGCTTGTACGCGCACATGGCGCGAAAAAGTCTTGGCGGAGAGCTCTGCTCCTTCTTCTTCGCCTACACCGACGCGTTCCTGCCGGGTCTCGCGAGCT
The DNA here is from genome assembly GCA_036560145.1 of Myxococcota bacterium. Taxonomy (GTDB): domain Bacteria; phylum Myxococcota_A; class UBA9160; order UBA9160; family SMWR01; genus DATBRV01. The sequence goes on along the minus strand of DATBRV010000105.1, from coordinate 76,293 downwards.
TCTTCGGCGCCGGGATCCGGAACGGGTTTCATGTCCCGCCGGTGCCGCCGTCCCCGGGAAGCTGTCTCGCGATCAGCCTGCGCGAGCAGCGGCTCAATCTGACGCACGTGCACCAGCGCGGCGTTCTCTCCGAGCGCGAGCTCGCGATCTTCCACGAACGCCTGCGGGCCGACCTGCTCGGGTGAGTCGGGTGGCGAGGCCGTCGCACTTCGATGTCGCGGTCGTGGGCGGCGGATCGGCCGGCGTCGCCGCGGCGGTCTCCGCCGCCCGCAGCGGTGCGCGCAGCCTGCTGGTCGAGCGCAGCGACGTGCTCGGCGGCAATGTCGGCAACGCCTTCGTGCACACCATCTGCGGCCTCTACCTCCCGGCCGAGCAGGCCGAGGCGCAGCACGCGCACCCGGGCTTTCCCCAGCGATTCGCCGAGGGGCTGCGCGCGGCGGGCGCCGCGGGAAGCGCCGAGCGGGCGGGCCGGGTGTGGGTGCTCCCGATCGAGCCTCCGGGGTTCGCCGAGTTCGCGGCGAAGCTGTGCGCCGGCACGCCGGGGCTCGAGGTGCGGATGCGCAGCGAGCTGGTGGCGGCGACGCTCGCGGCGGAGGGCGCCGCGCCGCAGGCGATCACGCTGCGCAGCGAGGGGGCGGCGGAATCCCGCTTCACGGCCGGCGTGCTGGTCGACGCGAGCGGCGACGCCAGCCTCGGCTGGCTGGGAGGCGCGGAGGTCGCCGAAGCCAGCGCCGAGGATCTCCAGCTGCCGTCGTTGATCTTCAAGATGGGCGGGGTCGACACCTCGGAGCTGAGCGGCTTCGCCCGCCTGCGGCTGACCCATGCGGTGGCCGGAGCGGTCCGCTCGCTCGAGCTTCCGGAGGGCTGCGAGTCCGTGCTGGTGCGGCCGGGCGCCGCGACGGGCGAGGTCTACCTGACGCTGAACGTGCCCAGGCCCGAGCGCGCCGCCTATGCACCGCTCGACCCGGCGCAGCTGGCGGCGCTCGAGCAGGGGGCGCGGGAGAGCGCCGTCCGGATCGCCGACTTCCTGCGCCGCACGCGGCCGGCCTTCGCCGCCAGCCGGATCGAGGCCTGGCCGCGCCGGATCGGCGTGCGCGAGACGCGGCGCCTGGCCGGAGCCGCCCTGCTCGCGCGCGGCGACGTGCTCGAGGGCCGCGCGCACGTGGACCAGGTGGCTACCTCGACCTGGCCGATCGAGCTGTGGCACGACCATCGGCGCGCGAGCTTCGAGTACCCTGTGCGGCCTTGTTCGATCCCGTTGGGAGCGCTGGTGAGCCGTTCCCATCCGCGCCTCGGCATGGCCGGCCGCTGCCTGTCGGCGACGCACGAGGCGCTCGGGGCCCTGCGCGTGGTGGGCACCGCGCTGGCGACGGGCGAGGCGGTGGGGATCGCCGCCGCGCTGGCCGCCGACGCCGGGATCGCGCTCGGCGCGGTTCCGGCGGGCGAGGTGCGCCGCAAGCTCCTCGCGCTGGCCGGGCAGGGGGACGCGTGACCGTCATCGATCGGATCCGTGAGCAGGCGGCTCGGGCGCCCGAGCAGCCGGCGCTCCTGCTGGACGATGGCCAGGGCGGCGTCCGGACCGTGAGCGCCGCCGAGCTGGTGGGGAGCTTCGAGGCGCACGCCAAGCGCCTGCGCGCCGAGGGCGTGCGTCCGGCGGATCGCTGCGGACTGCTGGCGCGCCAGGGACGCGGCTTCATCGAGCTGGCGCTCGGGATCCTGGCCTCGGACGCGTGTCTGGCGCCGATCCCCGACGATCACCGCGGCGCCGCCTTCGACGCGTTCCTCGAGCGGGCCCGGCTCCACCACGTGGTGGTGGAGGAGGAGGCTGGCTTCGCGCTGCGCCGCCGAACGCCGGAGGCGGTCGACGGCGCCGGCGACGCCGCCTTCCGCGCGCTGCGGCCCGCCTATCTGCGCTTCACCTCGGGCACCACCAGCCGTCGCAAGGGCGTGATCCTCGGCCACGACGCGATCCTGGCGCGGCTGGCCGCCGCCAACCGGGCGCTCGCGATCGGTCCCGGGGATCGGGTGCTCTGGCTGCTGCCGATGGCACACCACTTCGTGGTCTCGATCCTGCTCTACCTGCGCTACGGCGCCGCCATCCTGCTGCCGGCCAGCTCGCTGGCGCGTCCGGTGCTCGAGCTCGCGAGCCGCGGCCGCGCGACGGTCTGCTACGCCTCGCCGAACCACGTGAAGCTGCTCGCGAGCGACGCCTCCTCGCTCGGCCTCCCGGACCTTCGGCTCGCGATCTCGACCGCCGACGGCCTGCGCGCGGCGGTAGCGCGCGCCTTCCAGCAGCGCTTCGGGATCCCCGTGTCGCAGGCCCTCGGGATCATCGAGGTGGGGCTGCCCGTCGCCAATCTCGCGGCCGCGGCGGAGCACCCGGAGGCGCTCGGGCAGCCGCTGCCGGATTTCGAGGTCTGGCTGCGCGGCGAGGACGGGCAGCCGTTGCGCGGTCCGACCTCCCCCGAACGGACCGGCGAGATCTGCATCCGCGGGCCCGGCATGCTGGACGCCTATCTCGACCCCTGGCTGACCGCGCGCGAGATCCTGGAGCCCGATGGCTTCCGGACCGGCGACCAGGGCTGGTTCGACGCCGACGGCAACCTCTTCCTGGTCGGCCGGCGCGCCAACCGGATCAGCATGGCCGGCATGAAATTCTTCGCCGAGGAGGTCGAGGAGGTTCTCGACGCACATCCCTCGTTGCGCGCGAGCCGCGTCTTCGCCCGCGAGCACGCCCATCTCGGCGAGATCCCGGTGGCGGAGGTAGTGCCCGCGGATCCCGCGCAGCCGCCGGATCCGCGCGCGCTCACCGCCTACTGCCGCGAGCGGCTGCCGGGCTACAAGATCCCGCGCGAGTTCCGCGTGGTCGAGGAGATCCCGCGGACGTCGAGCGGAAAGCTACGCCGCGGCGCGGGCGACGACTGAGCCCGGATTCTCGCTTCGAGGCGCGCGAGGCTTCGGATCAGGGCTTCCAGCGGGGGAGCCACCGGCCGGACTGGCGACAGTAGTCGGCGTAGGCCTGCCCGAATCGCCGTTTCAGCGATTTCTCCTCGACCTGCACGACGTAGATGTGCGTCATCAGCCAGAAGGCGCCGGCGTAGACGAGAAGGGGAGGCGAGCGGTAGAGGATCGCCTCGCCCAGCACGATGACCGCGTAGAGCAGATACATCGGATTCCGGATCCAGCGATAGAGGCCGCGCGCGACCAGCTCCCGCGGCGGGTCGAGCGGAAGCTGCGTGCCGCGCCCGACGCGCACGAAGTCCGCGATCAGGAAGAGCAGCGCCAGGTGCGCCAGCGCGATCACGGCGCCGCCCAGGACGGCGAGCGCGCCGGGGAGGGGGCGCAGGCCGGCGCCCGACGCGTAGAGCACCAGGGCCGGGATCGCGAGGAAGAAGTTCAGGGCGAACCAGAGATGGGCGAGCGCCGAGCGCACGCCGAGGCTCGTGGCGGAGCGGTGGGCGAGCAGCGCGCGGGCGGCGGCGAGGAGCGCGGCCAGGCTATGCCTCGAGGCGGCGCCGGATCTCGTCCGGCGTCTCCAGCAGGAGGTTTCTCTCCAGATCGGTGGTGGCCAGGATGGTGTGTCCCCGCGCGGAGCGCCGCTCGCGCGTGAGGTTCGTGATCTCGTAGCCGATGAAGACGCGATGCCGCACGTCCTGGATCCAGGCGCTGACCTGCATGCGGTCGCGGTAGAAGAGCGGATAGCTGTAGCGGCAGCGGCTCTCGATCACGAAGAAGGCGTAGCGCCCGCCGATCAGGTCGCCGTCGTCGAGCGAGCGCGAGCGGAGCAGCGCGGTCCGGGCTTCCTCGAGGTACTCGTAGTAGTGGCCGTGCCAGACCACGCCCATCAGGTCGACGTGGCGGAACGGGACTTCGATCTCGACCGCGGTCTCGAAGAGGCGCTGCATCCCGGGGCTTGATACCAACTCGCCGCTCGCGGGGCACGTGGGGTAGAATCGAAAACGGCGGGGTTGCCCACGAGTCGCATGGCGAGTCAGCTCGAGAAGCGTTGGCGTCTTGTCCAGACGGGCCTCAGCTTCGCCGTCTTCGGAGCGGTCGTGCTCGCGCTCGCCTTCGTCGCGATTCCGGCGAGCCGCTGGTTCGCGCGCGGCCGGGAGCCCGAGGACCTGCGCGCCCAGCGCTGGATCCACCGCGGCGCGCGCGTCTTCGTGGGCTTCCTGCAGGGGATCGGCCTGGCGCGCCTGGAGCGGGTCGGCACCGCCCGCCTCCGCGCGGGGGGCCCGCTGCTGGTGGTCGCGAACCACCCGACGCTCTTCGACCTGCCCTTGATCCTGTCGTCGATGCCGCAGGCGGATTGCATCGTGGGTGCGGCGTGGGCGGAGAATTTCTTCCTGCGCCGGGTGGTGCTGGCGGCGGGCTACGGCCGCAACGACGACGGCAGCAGCGTGATCCGGGCCTGCACGCGCCAGCTGCAAGCCGGGCGATCCGTCGTGATCTTTCCCGAGGGCACCCGCTCCCCGGCGGGTGGGCTCGGGGCCTTCCAGGCTGGCGCCGCCTTCGTCGCGCTGCGGACCGGAAGCGAGCTGGTCCCGGTTCTGATGAGCTGCGACCCGCCGACGCAGACGAAGGGCCGGAGCTGGTACGATGTTCCGGCGGGCCGGCTGCACGTGCGGGTCCGCGTCGGAGAGCCGGTCGCTCCGCAGCCCTTGCGGTACCGTGGCGTGGAGCTGGCGCAGGCGGCCCGTCGATTGACGGCGGAGCTGCGGGAAGTCTTTCTGAAGGGGCTCGACATTGCCGAAGTCGGAAGCGCTTGAGAACGAGATCAAGAAGCTCATCATCGAGTTGCTCTCCCTCGAAGACGTGACCCCGGCCGACATCGAGCCCGAGGCCGCGCTCTTCGTGGAAGGGCTGGGTCTCGACTCCATCGATGCGCTCGAGATCGCGATGGCGCTCGAGGAGCGGTACGGGGTCAAGATCGGCGAGGATCCCGAGCAGAATCAGCAGATCTTCGCCTCGGTGCGGAAGCTCGCCGCCTTCGTGAGCGAGAATCGTGTGCAGTAGCGAGCGTCGGTAGGGGAGCCACGCCGATGCCTCCTCGCCCCATCCCGCTCTCACGCCGCTTGCGCGAGACGCGTCCGAGCGCCGGGCCGGTGGCGTTCGGGCGCGACGGCGCGCGCCGCTTCGAAGACCTCGCCGCCGACGCGGCGGCGCTGGCGGCGGCGGTGCAGAAGCATGGCGCCGGCCGCTGGCTGCTCGACACCGAGAGCGCCTACGCGGCCGCCGTCGGCCTGATCGCCCTGGCCCAGGCCGGCAGCGTGGCGGTGCTCGCCACCAATCGACAGCCGGAGACGCTGCGCCGGCTGCGCCCCGAGCTGGTCGGCGCGCTGATGGATCCGGCGCGCGACGCCGGCGCGCTCGCCGGGCTCCCGCGGCTCGCGCCGCTCGCCCAGCCGCCGGCGCCTCTGCCGAGCTGGAAGCTGGATCGCGACGCGCCCTTCGCCGAGTTCGAGACGTCGGGGACCACCGGCGAAGGCCGCTGGATCCCCAAGTCGCTGCGCCATCTGGAGGACGAGGGCCTCGCCCTCGAGGCCGCCTTCGGGGCGCGCCTGCCCGAGGGCGTCCGGGTCTTCGCGACCGTCTCCCATCAGCACATCTACGGCCTGCTGTTTCGCGTCCTCTGGCCGCTCTGCGCCGGGCGCGCGTTCCACGACAACCTGCTGCTCCACCCCCAGGAGCTCTATCCGCGCATGCTCGAGTGCCGCGACGCGGTGCTGGTGACGACCCCGGTCCACCTGCGCCGGATGGCGGCGACGGAAGGCCTCCGGGCGCTGGCGCCCGTCTGCCGCGCGGTCTTCTCCTCGGGGGGGCCGCTGGAGGCGGAGGCGGCGGCGAGCGTCGCCCGCCAGCTGGGCGACGCGCCGATCGAGATCCTCGGCTCCACCGAGACGGGCGGCGTCGGCTCCCGCCAGCGCTCGCGCCAGGGGGATCTCTTCACGCCGCTGCCGGGGGTTCGCGTCGAGCTCGAGCCTCCGGACGGCGGGCTGGTGGTGACCTCGCCCTTCGTGAGCGTCGGCCTCGTCACCCACACCGGAGAGCGTCGCTTCCGGATGGGCGACCGCGCGCAGCTCGAGGCGGACGGAGGCTTCCGATTGCTCGGGCGTTCGGATCGCACCGTGAAGATCGGCGAGAAGCGGCTCTCGCTGCCCGAGATGGAGAAGGATCTCGCGCAGCACCCGGCCCTGGCCGAGGTGGCGCTGATCGTGCTGCCCCAGGCGGGGGAGCTGCGCGTGCACGCGGCGGTCGTGCTCAGCGAGGTCGGCCGCCAGCTCCTGGTGCGTGAGGGCCGGCGTGCGCTCGGACGCGGGCTGGCGGGGTTCCTCGCGCCGCGCTGGGACGCGGTGCTGCTGCCGCGCGTCTGGCGCACCATCGACGCGCTGCCCCGCAACCCGCAGGGCAAGCTGCCGCTCGCGGCGCTGGCCGCGGTCTTCGAGCCGCGCGACCGGGAGCCGATCCTGCGCCAGGAGACGCGAGGGGAGGGCTGGCTCGAGCGCCGGCTCGAGGTTCCCCGCGATCTCGTCTACCTGGACGGCCATTACGACGGGCAGCCCGTGCTGCCTGCCGTGGCTCAGCTGCGCTGGGTGATGGAGGCCGCCTTCGACCTGCTGGGATGCGCGCCGCGCGTGCGCGAGTTCGAGGTACTCAAGTTCCCCGAGATCCTGCTGCCGGAGCAGGGCTTCGCCCTGCGGGTCGAGCGGAGCCGCGCCGGCGACGTTCTACACTTCAGGCTGTACGATGGCCCGCGTTCGTTCGCGTCGGGTCGCTGCCGCCTGGCGACGGCCCGGGGAGATTCGCGTTGAAGCCGTGCCTGCTGATTCCGATCTACGACCACAAGGACGGCATCGGTCCGGTGGTGAGCTCGCTCGAGCCGTGCGGGCTGCACTGCTTCGTGATCGACGACGGAAGCAACGCCGCGACGCGCGCGGTGCTGGATGCGATCGAGGCCCGCTACCCCTGGGTGGAGGTCGCGCACCGCGAGCGCAACGGAGGGCGCGGCGCGGCGCTCAAGACCGGCTACCGGCTGGCGGCGCGGGCGGGCTACAGCCATGCGATCCAGCTGGATGCGGATGGCCAGCACGACGCCGGCGACGTGAAGCGCTTCCTCGAGGAGATCGCCCGCGATCCCGAGGCCCTGGTGCTCGGCGCGCCGATCTTCGACGAGAGCGCGCCCAGGAGCCGGCTCTACGGCCGGCAGCTCTCGCGCGCGATGGTCTGGCTCTCGACGCTCTCGTTCGACGTCACGGACCCGCTCTGCGGATTCCGCGGGATTCCGCTGGCCGCGACGCTGGCGCTGATCGATTCGGCGCCGACCGGCGACGCCATGGAATTCGATCCGGAGCTGGTGATCCGGCTGCACTGGCGCGGCCTCCGGATCCGGAACCTGCCGACGCGGGTGGTCTACCGGCCGGGAGGCCTGTCGCACTTCCACATGCTCGGGGACAACGCGCGCATGACCTGGGTCTACACGCGCTCGCTCTTCGGCATGCTGATCCGGCTGCCCTGGCTGCTCGCGCGCCGGCTCTTCGCGGCGCGCCGGGAGCCGGGCCGATGAGCGAGGACCGCTGGGCCCGGATCGCCGAGAGCGGCACCTGGCGCGCGCTGCGCTTCGTCGGCTGGTCCCACCGGACCTTCGGCCGGGGCCCCAGCGTGACCCTGCTCTGGCTGGCGGCGGCCTACTTCCTGGTCCGCAGCGGGACGACGCGGCGCGCGTCCCAGCGTTATCTCGGGCGGGTCTGGGCCACGCCGGAGGGGCGCCGCGCGCTTCGCCGCCGGCCCGGCTTGGCGGCGTCGCTGCGCCACCTGCACGCCTTCGCGGTCGCGCTCTACGACCGGCTGGTGGTCTGGAGCGGCGAGCTCGACTCGCTCGCGGTCGGGCACGACGGCAGCGAGAAGATCTTCGGGGTGGCCCGGGCGGGGAAGGGCGCGCTGCTGCTGGGCGCCCACCTGGGCAGCATCGACATGCTGTGGTTCCTCTCGCGCAAGTACCAGTTGACGGTGAACGTGATCGGCTACCACGGCAACGCCGAACGCATCAACGCGTTCCTCGAGTCGTTCGCCCCGGGCGAGCGCGTGCGGATGATCGACATGGATCCGAACTCCGTGTACGCGGCCTTCGAGATCAAGGCGTGCATCGAGCGCGGGGAGTTCGTGGTGATGCTGGCGGATCGCGTGGCCCCCGGGAAGACCGCGCGCACCGGGGAGGCGGGCTTCCTGGGCCATCCGGCGCGGTTTCCGCTCGGCCCCTTCCTGCTGGCGGGCGTGCTCGAGTGCCCGGTGCTCTTCGCGCTCTGCGTCTGCACCGGGCCCGCGCGCTACGACACCGTGCTGCGGCCGATCGGAGACGCGGCGCGGGTGCCGCGCGGCGAGCGCGAGAAGCGGGCGAAGGAGCTGCTCGAGCGCTACGCCGCCCTGCTGGAGTCCACCTGCACGCGGCTGCCGTTCCAGTGGTTCAACTTCTACGATTTCTGGGGCGACGACGCGGAGACCCGCCCATGAGCGCCGCGGACTTCCCGGAGGTGGCCGACCTGATTCCGCACGCGCGCCGGATGCTGCTGCTCGATCGCGTGCTCGAGCACGGCCCCGAGCACACCGTGTGCGCCGTCCATGTGGACGGCAGCGAGCTGTTCCAGGACGCCGAGGGCTGCGTTCCCGCCTGGGTCGGGATCGAATACCTTGCGCAGTGCATGGCGGTCTACGGATCGCTGGTCGCGAGGACCGCCGGAAGGCCGCCGCGGCTCGGCCCCTTCATCGGAGGGCGGCGCGTTAAATTGCGTGTCGACCGCTTCCGACCCGGCCAGGTGCTCCGGGTCACGGTGCGGCACCTTCGCGGCGACCGGGGGCTGGTGGCCTTCGACGGGCGGATCGAGGACGCTGCCGACGGCGCTTCGCTGGTCGAAGGCCGCTTGAACGTCTACAGCGCCGACCTCTGGACGGGGCGGCCGCGAAGCGCAGGAGGCTCGTCCGATGCGTCGTGAGGTGGCGAGCACGGATGCGCCGCGGCGCGTGCTGGTGACGGGCGCGAGCCGCGGGATCGGCCGGGCCGTCGCGCTCGCGCTGGCGCGCGAAGGCTTCGACCTCGCGCTCGGCTACCTGCGCGGCAAGACGGAGGCCGAGGCGCTCGCGGGCGAGATCGCGGCGCTGGGGCGCGCGGCGAGCCCGCTCTGCTTCGACGTCGCCGACCGCGACGCCTGCGCGGAGGCGATCGGCGCCGACATCGAGAGCCGCGGCGCCTACTGGGGCGCCGTCAGCAACGCCGGCGTCACCGCCGACGGGCCCTTCGCGGGGCTCTCCGGGGAATCCTGGGACCGCGTGCTGGGGACGAATCTGGACGGCTTCTACAACGTGCTGCGGCCGCTGGTGCTCCCGATGGTGCGCGCGCGGCGCGGCGGCCGCATCGTCACCATCTCCTCGGTCGCCGGGATCTCCGGCAACCGCGGTCAGACGAACTACGCGGCCTCGAAGGCGGGCCTGATCGGCGCGACCAAGTCGCTGGCCCTCGAGCTGGCCTCGCGCCAGATCACGGTGAACTGCGTGGCGCCCGGCTGGGTCGAGACCGAGATGCTGGCGGGCGCCGACCCGGCGGCGCTGGCCGCGCTGGTGCCGCTCCAGCGGCTGGGCACGCCGGCGGACGTCGCCGCGGCGGTCGCCTTCCTGTTCTCGCCGGGGGCGGCCTACATCACCGCCCAGGTGCTCTCCGTGAACGGGGGCATCCGGTGAAGAAGCGCCGCGAGACCAGCGGCTCCGCCCCGGAGCTCGACGTCGCCATCCTGGGAGGGGGCCTGGCGGGGAACCTGCTCGCCCGCCAGCTGCGCCGCACGCTTCCCGAGCTGCGCATCGGCCTCTTCGATCGCTCGACCGCCAGCTCGTACAAGGTCGGCGAGGCGACCGTCGAGATCGCGGCGAACTATCTGATCCGCAAGCTGGGGCTCTCCAGCTATCTCTACGAGAACCAGCTTCCGAAGAACGGCCTGCGCTATTTCTTCGACGACGAACGCCGCTCGCTTCCGCTCCAGGAGATGAGCGAGATCGGCACCTCGAACCTTCCCTTCCATCCCGCCTTCCAGCTCAACCGGGCGCGCCTCGAGGAGGACCTGCTGGAGCTGAACCAGCGCGACGGGGTCCAGGTCCGCCGCGGCGCTCGGGTGGGGGCGGTCGAGCTGGGGGAGCCGGGCGCGCCGCACGCCTTCGAGGTGAGCGACGAGCGCGGCAAGACGCGCGCCAGCGCGCGCTGGATCGTGGACGCCGCGGGGCGAAGCGGCCTGCTGGCGCGGCGCCAGGGCCTGCGCGTCTCCGAGCCGGAGCACGCCATCGGCTCGGTCTGGGGGCGCTTCGAGTCGGTGGTGGACATCGACACGCTCGGCCCGGAGGAGTTCCGCGCGCGCGTGCGCCACACGCCGCGCCGGCTCTCGACGATCCATTTCTGTTATCCCGGCTACTGGATCTGGTTCATCCCGCTGCGCAACGACGTGACCAGCGTGGGCGTCACCGGCGCCCGGGTGGCGCGCGACCGCGAGCTGCGCCGGCCGGAGGGCTTCCGCGCCTTCCTCGAGGAGCACCGCGCGGTGGCCTCGCTGCTCGCCCCCGCCAAGCTCCTCGACGTCGGCAGCTATACCAGGATTGCCTACGGAACCCGCCGCTTCTTCGATCCTTGCCGCTGGGGTCTGACGGGCGAGGCGGCCACCTCCGCGGATCCCCTGTACAGCCCCGGGAGCGACTTCATCGCGCTCGAAAACGATTTCCTGACCGACCTGATCGCGCGCGATTTCGCCGGCGAGGCGCCCGCGCTGCTGGCCGAGCGCTGCGACCTCTACGATCGCTTCATGCGTTTCCGGCACGAGTCGACCATGCTGCTCTACAGCGGCCTCTACGACGGCCTCGGCAGCTTCGAGCTGGCCGGCGCCAAGTGGGACTTCGACATCGGCAGCTACTACAACCTGTGGGTGTCGGCGTACATGTGCGATCGGCACCTCGACCTCGACTTCCTGCGCGAGCAGCTCCGCCTGCGCCCCTTCGTGCTGAACGTGCTGCGCAACTTCGCGACGCTCTTCCAGAGCGTCGAGGGGCGCCTGCGCGAGCGCGGGGAGTACTTCCGCGGCAACGCCGGGCGCTTCTACTGCGGGCTCGACGGCATCCGCTTCATGCAGGAGGTCGGAACCGAGCGCTCGCAGGGAGTGGTCTTCGCGCAGGCGGGCGAGACCTTCAACCAGGTACGCGCCAAGGCGCTCCAGATCCTCGGCGAGGCGGAGTCGCCCGGGGACGTCGAGCCGCTGCCCCTCTCGGCCTTCCTGGCGCCGCGTGCCCTGGTCTGAGCAGGGCTGGGGGAGGGGGCTGCTGGCGGGATTCACGGCCGCCGCCGCCATCGGTCTGCTCGCCTATCCATTCTTCGTCGAGGGGCTGATCGCGCGCTTCGGCGTGCGCGCCAGCTGCGGCGCGCTGCTGGTCGTCTCGCTGGCCTCCCTCGCGCTGCGCCGTCGCGCCCGCTGGGAGCTCGACCTGCCGGCCTGGCCGGGGCCGGCGATCGCCGGCGTGCTCGCGCTGGGAGCGATCAGCGGCCGGGGAGACGCCCTCCTGCTGATCCCCGCGATCGTCTACCTGGGGCTGGCGGATCTGTTCCGCAGGAGCCTTTCCCGGGAGGACTCGCTGATCGAGCGCGCCGCGCGCTGGATCGTGCCCGAGGCGCCCGATTTCATCCGCGGCTACTGCCGCGGCGTCACCGGGCTGTGGGCGGCGCTCTTCGCCGCGAGCGCCGTCGCGATCGCCGGACTCGCGCTGGCGGGGTCCGGGAACCTCTGGCAGGCGGTCACGGGCTGGGGAATCTACGCGCTGATGCTGGGGGTCTGCGGGCTCGAGTTCTTCGTACGCAAGACCTGGTTCCGGTACTACTTCCACGGCGGCCCCTTTGACCGCTTCTGGTCGAGCCTGTTTCCGGCGGAGAACACCGAGCGGGGTCGGCGCTCGGCGGCGTACATCCAGCGCTACCGCGAGGAGGCAGCGCAGAGCGCTCGCGCGCGCGGGTGAGGCAGCGCGCCTTCGGCCTCTGGGTGCTCGGCTTCGAGTGCGGCTGGCTGCTGTTCGTGACCGCCAGCGGAAGCTGGCCCAGCGTCCTCGGCCACTGGCCGATCGCGCTGGCGATGCTGTTCGGGTCGTACCTCGCGGGCTCCACGCCGATGGGAGGCGGGAGCGTCGCCTTCCCCGTGCTGGTGCTCCTGCTGGGCGAGCCGGCCGCGCTGGGCCGCAGCTTTGCCTTCGCGATCCAGGCGCTCGGGATGAGCTCCGCGGTGTTGTACCTGCTCTCCGCCGGGCGCCCGCTGGCGTGGGGCGTGCTCCGCTGGGCGCTGCTGGGCTCCCTGCTGGCGACGCCGATCGGCGTCGCCTGGCTGGCGCCCCGGATTCCCGAGCTGGGGGTGAAGCTGGTCTACGCGGTGGTCTGGGCGAGCTTCGGCCTGATCACGCTCTCGCGGCTCTTCGAGCTCGCCGGGCAGACCGGGATGCGGGATCTCGGCCCCGGCGCCGAGCGCGGGGCGGGCCTGCTGGCCGGCGCGATCGGCGGAGGCGCGATCGCCTCGGTGGCCGGCGTGGGCGCGGACATGCTGCTCTACAGCGTGCTGGTGCTCCTCTTCCGCGCCGATGCGCGGCTCGCGATCCCGACCGCGGTCGCGCTGATGGCCTTCACCTCGCTGGTGGCCGTCGCGACCGGCGCGCTCGTCGCGGCGCTCGATCCTTCGCTTCCGCTGCTCCATCCCGGCGTGGCGGAGCACTGGCTCGCGGCGGCTCCCGTGGTGGTGCTGGGCGCGCCGCTCGGCGCGCTCGCGGTGAGCTTGATTCCACGCACCGGGACGCTCGGCCTGGTGGCGCTGCTCTGCCTCGCCCAGCTGGCGTGGGTCTGCGCACAGGCGCGCCTCTCGTCGGCCGGCATCGCGTGGGTGGTGGCGGCGGCGCTCGGCCTCGCGGGAGCGCTCCAGCTGCTGCACGCGCATGGCCGCCGTGCGGCGCTCGCGAGGTCCGGGCTGCTATAAGATGCGCGTGGTGTCGATCCGGGACGACGGAAAACCCGACTCGCTGTGCGTCGGACGCGCGCCGCTGTGCATCGAAGACATCGTCGAGCTGGCGGAGGGGAGGATCCGGGTCGCCCTGGATCCCGATCCCGGCTACCGCGCGCAGCTCGCGCGGGGCGCGGCCGCCGTCGAGCGGGCCCTCGACCAGGGCCGCGTGATCTACGGCATCTCCACGGGCGTCGGCGCGAGCGTCGACAACGCGATCCCGGACCGGGTGCGGGATCTGCTTCCGGTCAATCTGGTCCGCTTCCACGGCTGCGGCACCGGCCGGATCCTGGACGAGAGCGAAGCCGCCGCGGTGGTGGCGGTGCGGCTCGCCTCGCTGGCCCGGGGCTTCTCCGGCGTGCGGCCGGTTCTGCTGGAGCGCCTCTGCGAATTCCTGAATCTCCGCCTGCTGCCCCGGATTCCCGCGGAGGGCTCGGTGGGGGCGAGCGGCGACCTCACGCCCCTCTCGTATCTGGCCGCGGCCGTGCTCGGCGAGCGCGAGGTCAGCCTGCGCGGCGAGGTGCTCTCCGCCGCGGACGGGCTGGCCCGGGCGGGCCTCGAGCCGCTCGCGCTGCGGGCTCGGGAGAGCCTCGCGATCATGAACGGAACCAGCGTGATGGCGGCGCTCGGCTGCCTCGCCTTCGCGCGCGCCCTGCGCCTCGCGCGCTGGGCCAGCGCGCTCACCGCGGTCGCCAGCGACGGCATGCGCGGCAATCCCGCGCACTTCGACGCCCGGATCTTCGCGCTCAAGCCCCACCCGGGAACCCAGCGCTGCGCGGCCTGGATCCGCGCCGATCTGGCGCGGCCCGCCGGCGCCTCGCCCGTCGAGCCGGCGCGGGTCCAGGACCGCTACTCGCTGCGCTGCGCGCCGCACGTGATCGGCGTGCTGCTGGACGCCCTCGACTTCTCGCGCTCGATGCTGGAGATCGAGCTGAACGGCGTGAGCGACAACCCGCTGGTGGATCCCGACTCGGGGGACATCCTGCACGGCGGAAACTTCTACGGCGGGCATCTCTGCTTCGCGCTCGACGGCTTGAAGGCCGCGGTTGCGAACGTCGCCGACCTGCTGGATCGGCAGCTCTGTCTGCTCTGCGACCCGGCCACCAGCGGCGGGCTGCCCGCGAACCTGGTGGCCGCGCCCGAGCCCGAACGCGTCGCGCATCACGGCTTCAAGGCGATGCAGATCACGGCGTCGGCCCTTACCGCCGAGGCGCTCAAGCTCAGCATGCCGGCGAGCGTCTTCAGCCGCAGCACCGAATCGCACAACCAGGACAAGGTCAGCATGGGGATGATCGCGGCGCGCGACTCCCTGCGCGTGCTCGAGCTGGCGGAGACGGTGGCCGCCGTGCACACGCTCGCGCTCTGCCAGGCCGTCGATCTGCGGGATGGCGACGCCGACGCGCTGCGCAGCACCCGGCTGCGCGACGCCGTGCGCAAGGCCGTTCCCACGAACACGGCCGACCGCCGCCAGGACGTCGACATCGCGCAGGTGCTGGCGCTCTACCAAGCGTGCGAGCTTCCGACGGGCGATCTCGACCCCGAATGAGCGAGCGGCGGCCCGCGCCGGGTCTCGCCCTGCTGGCGCTGCTGCTGGCGGCGTCGGCCGGAGCCGAATCGCCCGCCATCCCCAGCGGTCCCCTCACGCTCGAGGCGATGATGGCGCGGATGGCCTCGACGCCGGGCGTGCGCGCCGAATTCCGCGAGGAGAAGCAGCTCGCCCTGCTCGCGGCGCCGCTGGTCAGCGAGGGCACCCTCTACTTCATTCCGCCTTCCCGGCTGGCGCGCATCACGTCGCGCCCGGGGGCCTCGACCCTGGTGATCGACGGCGGAAGGATGTCGTACACGGACGAAGCCGGCGCGAGCGACGTCGACCTCGCCGGCAGCCGCGTCGCCCGCAGCGTGGTCGAGAATTTCGTGGTGCTCTTCGGCGGTGATCTGGCGGCGCTGCGCGAGCGCTACGCGATCGAATTCGACGCCGAGGGAGCGCGCTGGCGCATGCGGCTGACGCCGAAGGCAGCCCCGCTCTCGCAGTTCATCGCCTCGGTCGAGATGCGGGGCGTGGGGCCGGCCCTCGAGCAGATGCTGATCCGCGAAGCCGACGGCGACCTCACCACCACCCGGTTCCAGCGCGTGGAGACGGACCGGCGCTTCAGCCCCGAGGAGCTCGCGCGGCTCTTCCCTCCGGTTGCGTCCGCCCCGGCTCCGTGACCCCGGCCCGCTCGATCCTGATCCTGCTCGTGGCGCTCGGCGGTCTCACGGTCGCGGTGGCGACGCGCCTCAGCTTCGGGACCGACATCACCAACCTGATGCCGGAGGGCGGCGCCGGCTCGCTCGCCGACGTCTCCCGGCGCCTGACCGGGAGCGATCTCGCGCGCAGCATGGTGCTCACCGTGGGCGGGCCGGACACCGCCCGCGCGGTGGCCGGCGCCCGCGCGCTCGCCGAGGCGATCGCGGAGCATCCGGAGGTGGCGTGGCTGCGGACCGGCGTCGACGACGGGCAGATGCAGGCGGTCTTCGAGCTGTATTTCCCGCGCCGCTTCTACTTCCTGGCTTCCGATCCGACCCGGATCGCGGAGCTCACCACGGACGCCGCCCTGCGCGCCCAGGCCGAGAGCGCGAAGCGGGAGCTGGCGCTTCCGGTCGCGGCGCTGGGCAAGCGCCTGGTCACCTCCGATCCGCTCGGGAGCTTCCGCGGGATCCTGGCGCGCATCTCGGGCCAGCAGCCCTCCCTCGACCTCGTGGACGGGCAGTTCGTCACGCGCGACGGCCGCTTCGGCGTGCTCTTCCTGGGGACCCGCGCGCCGGCCTTCGACGGCAATCGCCAGAAGGCGCTGCTCGCGGATCTCTCCGCGGCGTTCGCCGGGGTCGACCAGCGCCTGGGCGGAGGGCTCCTGCTCGAGTGGAGCGGCGCCAACGTGTTCGCCGTCGCCACCGAGCGCAGCATCCGCAGCGACGTCAACTTCGTGACCGCCTTCTCGATCGTCTCGGTGTTCGTGTGTCTCCAGCTCTTCCTCGGCTCCTGGCGGAACCTGCTGCTGACGGGCCTGCCCATGCTCGGCGGGCTGGTGGGGGCGACGGGTCTCGGCCTGCTGGTGTTCGGCCGTCTCGACGGGCTCACGCTCGGCTTCGGCGCGGCGCTGATCGGCGTCGTGATCGACTATCCGACGCATCTGCTCTGCCATCTCTGCTTCTCGCCGCACCGCGCGGATCGCGGCCTGGTCCTGCGCCGGATCTCGCCCTCGCTCGCGCTCGGCGGGCTCACCACGATCGCGAGCTTCGCGGGCCTGGGCCTGACCGCCTTCCCCGGCTTCCGGCAGATCGCGTTCTTCTCCGCCGCCGGTGTCGGCATCGCGCTCGCGATCACGCTGTGGGTGCTGCCGCCGCTGGTGGTTTCGGTCGCGCGCGTGCCGCTCGCCTCGCGCGTCGTTTCGGAGCATCTCGGGCGCGCCGTGCTCGCCCTGGCGCCGCGGCGCAAGACGATGGCGGCGCTCGCGCTCGGCCTGCTCGCGCTCTCGGCCCCCTGGCTTCCGCGGCTGGTCTGGGTCGACGACATGAGCCGGCTCTGGCGGATGGATCCGGAGCTGTTGCAGGAGGACCGCCGGGTCCGCGATCGCGTCTCGCAGTTCGAGACCGGGCGTCTCGTGATCGGCGTCGCGCCGGACCGCGAGCAGGCGATCGCGCTCGGGGAGGTCGTGCAGGCGCGGCTCGCGCCGCTGGTCGAGGCGGGGGATCTCGGCGGCTTTCGCTCGCTCCACTCCTTCCTGTGGCCCGAGGCCGTGCAGCGCGCGAACCTCGCGGCGCTGCGCGCGGACGCGGGGCTGCCCGCCCGGGTGCAGGCCGCCTATCAGGCGGCGGGCTTCCGCGAGGGCGGCCTCGCCGGCTTTGCGCAGACGCTCGCGCAGGAGCCGCCGCCCCCGCTCCGCTTCGAGGACCTGACGCAGTCGCCTCTCGCGGATCTGGTGCGTCCGCTGCTCGCCGATTTCGGGGGCGAGTTCGCGGTCCAGACCTATCTACAGGACGTGAAGTCGCCGGAGGCGGTGCGCCACGCAATCCAGGGTCTGCCGGGCGTTCACTTCTTCGATCAGCGCCAGTTCTTGAACGACGTGTATGCCCAGTTCCGGAGCACCACGGTGCAGCAGATCTTCACGGGCAATCTGCTGGTGATCGGGCTCCTGCTGGTGCGCTATCGCCGCCTGCGGCCCGCGCTGGCCGCCTTCTTTCCCTCGGTGCTGGTCTCGCTGCTCCTGCTCGGCGGCTTCGCGGCCTTCGGCGTCGAGACCAACCTCCTGCACGTGGTCGGCCTCGTGATGGTGCTGGGCATGGGCGTGGACTACGGGGTCTTCGTGGTCGACAGCGCCTCGGACCCCATGGAGATGGGGACCACCATGCTGAGCACCTTTCTCGGCAGCATCACGACGGTGTTCACCTTCGGCGTCCTCGCGCTCTCGCAGCATCCGGCCCTGCGCGCGCTGGGGGTGACGATCGGGGTCGGAATCCTGCTCTCGTTCCTGTTGGCGCCGCTCTCGCTGTTGCTGCTGCGCGTGCGGCCGGGAGCCGGGCGTGGCTAGGGCGGCGGGCGCCCTCGGCCTCGCCCTGGCGGGGCTGCTGCTGGCGACGGGCTGCGCATCGCTCGCGCTCGGCCTCGCGAGCGCGCTGCCCGATGGCGGCCGCGACTGCCCGGGAGCGCTGCTGCCGACGGGGCAGATCGAGGGCGAGTTCCAGATCCGCCTGCGCGCCCGCGCGCAAGGAGACGATCTCGACTGGCGGCTCGAGCTGGTGGCCCAGAAGCGAGGGGACGCGCTGGTGCTGATCGGCCTCGACGCCTTCGGGGCGAAGTCGTTCGTGCTGACGCAGCGCGGGAGCGAGGTCTCCGTGGAGCGGCCCCGCGGCCGCCTCCCGCTGCCGCCGATCGATCTGCTCCGCGATCTGCACCGGGCGCGCTTCCTGCCGGAGACGGCGCCGCCCGAGCCGGGCGTCGCGATCGAACGCCCGAGTCGCGACGAGGTGACGATCGAGCACGAGCGCTGCGGCTACCGGCTCCGGCTCGTGACCCTCGAGCAGACGAGCCTCTCGGCGGACGACGAGGCGCGTCCCTGAGCTCAGGCGCGCGGCTTGCGCGCCGAGGCGATGAAGGTCGCGGGCAGATCGCGAGCGCCGGTGCGCCCCTCGAAGGATTCCTGGCGCAGCTGCGCCAGCCCCGCCTCGGCGCACCAGGCCGCGATCTCCTCGGGCTCGAACCCGAGCCAGGCGACGCCGAGCTCCTGGCGCATCCACTCGTGCGAGTGTCGCACGAAGTCGACCAGCACCACGCTGCCACCCGGCTTCACGGCCCGCGCCATCTCGCGGATCGCCTCGGCCGGGGAGGGCAGGTAGTGGAGCACCATGTGCGCCAGCGCGGCGTCGACTTCGTCGTCGGCGAGCGGCAGCGCGCGGGCCTCGCCGCGCCGCAGCTCGACGCCCAGCGCGTGCTCCGCGGCGAGCTTCGCGCGCGCCGCGTCGAGCATGCGCGCCGAGTTGTCGATCGCGATCACGCGCAGCCCGAGGCGCGCCAGCTCGGCGGCCAGGATCCCGGTGCCGGTGCCCACGTCGGCGACGAGCTGGCCGGGGGTCACCAGCCGCGCGATCGCGCGCGAGCGCAGCGCGTCGTCGTTGAAGACCTTGCGCAGGGCGTCCCACTCGGGCCCCACGGAATCGAAGAAGCTGCGCGTGCGCTCGGCGCGCGCCTCCATCACCTGCGAGAGCGCGGCCAGGTCGCGCTCGCTGGTGGGATCGTCGGCGAGCGTGCGCGAGACCAGGGCCCAGGCGTCCTGCCACGCGCCCGCCTGGGGCGCGACCACCCGGTAGAAGACGTAGGTGCCGTCGCGGCGATCCTGGACCAGCCCGGCGTCGCGCAGGATCGCGAGGTGACGCGAGACCCGCGACTGCGCCATCCCGAGCACGTCCATCAGCTCCTGGACCGCGAGCTCCTCGTGCGCGAGCAGGGCCAGGATCCGCACGCGCGTGGGGTCCGAGAACGTCTTGAAGACCTTCTGCAGCATGTCGGCGCTCATGGCGGCGGGCCTCTGGCGGCTGTCTAGCGAATTTCGGGGCGGATCGGGGTGCCCGTCAGCTGGAGCTTCCGGCTGCCCTCCGGGCCGAGCTCGATCCCGGCCGCCTGGAGCGGCGCCTGCATGCCCGGCTGCGCCGTGATCTCGAGGTCGATCGCGAGGGGCGAGCTGGCGACGCTGGCGCCGCGGCCCAGCGTGCCGCTCGCGAGCGCCGAGACCAGCGGTCCCTCGAGCGCCACGTTCGCGAGCTCGAGCAGGCTCTCGCCGCCCAGCGCGAGCTCGCCCGCGAAGCTCGTGAACGGGACTGCCATGGGCAGCCCCGGCAGGGCGAGCGAACCGTCGCGGGCGCTGAAATCGAAGTCGGCTGCCAGGTCCTCGCCGCCGAGCACGAGGTTCACACGGAGATCCGCCTTGCCCTCGAGCGAGGCTCCCGGCAGCGCGCCGGCGAGGGGCAGGTTCGCGAGGTCGACCGCCGTCAGATCGAAGTGCAGCGCGGGGCGGCCGCGCAGCCACGCGAGCGACCAGGCCGGGCGCAGGAAGGCGCGCTCGATCTCGATGCGCTCGCCGGCGGAAAGCGTGGCCGTGACGCCCGTCGCCTCCACGCCGGGCCCCAGCAGCGAGAGCCGCGGCGCCAGCGCGGCGAACCGGATCTGCGTCCCGGTGGCCTGACCGAGCCGTTCGGCGAGGCCCCCCGCCAGGCGGTCGTAGGGGAAGCCGAGGTGCAGGAAGAGCAGGAACAAGAGCGCGCCCGCCAGCGGGATCGCGACGAACCGCAGCAGGCCCGGCAGCGCTTCGGCCTGGCCGCCGCGCGCCGCGACCACCCTAGAGCGGCTCGAAGGAGGAGACGGTGAAGGTGACGTCGAGCAGCTCGGGCTTGTCCGGGCGCGTGCGGATCCGCAGGCTCTTGATCGAGAGCACCTGGGGCGCCGACTCGATCTGGTGCAGGTAGCTCACCGTCTGGGGCAGCGTGACGCCCGCGAGCCCGACCTCGACCTTGGTCTCGCGATAGCGATCGTTGGCGGGGGTCGTCTGCGGCTCCATCGACTCGACCTTGACCGAGGCGACGCTGGCCAGCGATTCGAGCGTCGTGCGCAGGTTCCCGCGCGCCGCGCTCCGGATCCGCTGCTCGACGTCGCCGAGCCGCCGCGCCACGTCGTCGTACTCGCGGCGCAGGCGGGTGATCGCGGCGACCTGCTGCTCGGCTGCGTCGGCGCGCGCCGTGATCCGATCGCCCGCGGAGAGCAGCGGCATCACGAAGCCGAGCCAGAACAGCGCGAGCAGCAGCATGCCCCCCGCCGAGCCGATCAGCAGACGCTCCCGGGCCGAGAGGCCCTGGAAGGCGGTCCAGGCGCGGGTCCAGGGCTTCGTCATTCGCGCTCGCCTTCCGGGGCCAGTCCGATCGTCACGTTGAAGCGCTTCGCCCCGGTCTTGTTGTCGGTCTCGATCGCGCCGATCCGCGCCTTCGCGAAGGGCGGGAACTTCGCGAGCTCCTGACCCAAGCGGTCGGCCGCCTCGAAGCTCTTGGCCTGCACCCGCATCCGGATCATCTGCTTGTCGATCGCGAGCTCCTCGAAGACCACGTCGAGATCGGCCGGCACGCGCTTCGAGATCTCGGTCAGCACGTCGAGCGCCGATAGGTTGCCCGCGTAGACCCCGAGGAACTCGGCGCGCTCGCCGGCCGCGGCGACCTCCTCGCGCATGGCGGCGAGCAGGTTGGCGGGAACCGGCTTGCTCGGAAACGCCTGCGTCCAGAGCTTGCCCGCCTGGTCCTCGATCGCGGAGGCGCGGCGCGCTTCCAGCAGCGTCGAGGTTCCGAAGGAGACCGCCGCGAGCACGGCGGCGGCGGCGCCGAGCCAGAGCGTGGGGCGGAAGTCGCGGAGCTGGCGCACCAGGTCGAGTCGCAGCGCGAATTCGTCCTGGCGGAAGTTCATGCGCGTGGTCGCCTGCGCCGTGCCGCGCAGCGCGAGCGCGATGCCGGGGGCGTAGAGCACGGGCGAGCCGCTGGCGGCCAGCCCCTCGATGCCCCCCGGAGTGGGCAGCCCGAGACGCGCGGCAGCCAGCCCGGTGCGCTCGGAGAGATACTCGTCGATGCGGTCCAGCTGCGCGGTCCCGCCGAAGAGCGTGAGCTCCGGAGGCCCGCCCCCCGAGATCAGCGGCTCGAAGGCGCCCAGCGTGCGCACGACCTCGCGCGCCAGGGTGTCGAGCACCGCCGCGGTGCGGGCCGGCGCATCCGCGAGGCTGCCGCCGAAGACGCCGTCCTCGCACTTGACGCGCTCCGCGTCGGCCGGGCCGATCAGCCGATCCTTGGCGAGCGCCTCGGTCAGGGCCGCGCCCGCCACCGGCACGCTGCGCGCCGCGACGGCCTTGCCGTCCACCAGCAGACAGAAGGTGGTCTTGCGATGCCCGAGATCGACCAGCAGCCGGGTGCCGGGCAGGTCGAAGGCGGCCGTGAGATTCCCGAGCACGAAGCCCTCGGCTTCCAGCGTGCGCGGCTCGCAGCCCCCGGCGCGCAGGGTCTCGATCAGCTCCGAGACCTCGGCGCGCGGCGCGATCGACGCCACCACGTCGGCGCGGCTCTTGTCGCCGCCCACGATCGCCCAGTCGACCACCACCTGCTCGAGGTCGAGCGCCACGTCTCCCTCCACCTCGAACGCGACCGCCTGGTCGAGCTTGCGGCGGTCGGCGAATGGGAAGGAGAGGCGGCGCGAAGAGATCCGATCCGCGCGCAGGGCGGAGACGACATGGGCGGTGGAGAGCTGGTGGAGCACCACGAACCGGCGGATCATCTCCGGCAGCGGCACCTCGTCGCCGACGCGGGGCAGGCAGCGCAGCTGCGCGGCCGAGGCGCCCCGGAAGGTCTGCTGGAGCTCGACGGCCTTGATGCTGTGGCTGCCCAGGTCGAGCCCGAGCACGTTCTTCAGCATCGGCATCGGTGTTCCCCCCTCACCGAATCCGCCAGGATAGCAGCGTCGGCAGCGCCGGAGCGGTGCGGTCCACCACCGCCACGAAGGTGCGACGCACGTCCCCCACGCTCGCCTCGGCGCTGACCTCGAAGATCTGGGTCGAGAACGTCGGCGGCGGAAAGATCGCGTTGGGCACGATCTCCCGTATCGGCGTACAGCCCGTGAGGCTTGGGCCCTCGCCGCAGAGCACGCCTCCCTCGCTGCGCACCCGCAGGATCTGGCGAACCGTGTCTTCGTTGGCGAGCCGCTTCTCGACGCCGTCGTCGTACCAGAGCAGGGCCAGCACGTGGGGGGGGGCGGTGTTGAGGTTCACCCCGCAGCCCTTGCTGGGGTCGCCGCAGCCGAGGGCGGCGAAGGGGTACACCGTCAGGTAGGGGCGGAGGGCCTCCACCAGCTGCGCGTCGAAGCCCTCCACCAGGCGCAGCTCCTCGAAGCTGAGCAGGGGCCGGTTGAAGGCGTGGTAGGGGGGCTTGAGGCGCTGGTAGTAGTCGTCCTCCGCGCCGCCGTTCGGGGTCAGGTCGTCCCCGTCCACGAAGTCGATCAGGTTCGCGGCCAGCTCCGCCGGTTCGTAGCGCTGCAGGCGAGACGTGACGGGCAGCTCGTCGATCACCTTCTCGAGCACCTTGCTGAGGAACTCCGGGGTCTCCTCGCGGACCGTCCAGTTGCCGGCCTCGTCCATCTGGAAGAGGGCGTTCAGGTTGAGGCGCGTGCCGGCGTCTTCGATCCGCAGGCGCAGCGTGGTGCCGGTCGCCGTCACCAGCGGGTAACCCGACACGCGGGCCCAGATGTCGAGCAGGTTGTCGCCAGGCGGCGCCGCGCCGGAGAGCTCCTGGAGGCGATCCTCGGCGAGCAGCGCCCACGAGAGCAGGAGTCCGCCGCGCGCCAGCGCGTCCGCCTCGGAGCGCGCGTCGAGGTTGCGCGCGATCAGCGAATCCACGGTCGAGCGCCGCACGAAGGTGGCGACGCTGCTGGTGAGCAGCAGCGCGAAGAAGAGCACGACCAGCAGTACGACGCCGCGCTGCCTGGGGCCTCGCCCGGCTAGAGGAGGCATTCGGGATCGACCTGCTTGCGGATCGCGGTCGGCAGCAGCCGGATCCCCACCTTGGCGGGCTTCGAGCCGACCGCTTCGACCAGCCGCGCCCCCGACGGGCTCGCCGCGAGCGACTTGCAGTCGATGCAATCGCACACGGTCTTGGCGAGGTCGCTCTTGCCTTCCTCGTCGCCGCTCGCATCGAACATCGCCTGGAGGTCGAGCGGACGGACCGGCAGGCGCACGCGGCGACGCTGGAGCGGCAGCTCGTCGAGCGACGCCGGCTCGCCCGGCTCGGCCATCGCGAGCTGGATCTCGACCACCTGGGGCAGCTCGCTCTCGTCGACCAGGCTCGAGGAATCCCAGCTGGTCTTGGCCTGCATCGCCGAGTCGCGGAAGACCATTCCGAAGGCGCCGACGCCGTCGGCGAAGAGGACGTCGCCGGGGCTGCCCGGGGCCGGGAACTCGCGGTCGAGGCCATCGGGCAAGCCGGGGATCTCCGAGCGCCAGAGCTCGAGCCCGCCTTCCTCGCCGCGGCGCAGCGAATAGGTGACGACCGCGAGGTCCGACTCGGGCCGCCCGCTCCGGCTCGGGTCGTGGCCGCGCGTCACGAACTTCACGCGGTCGGCTCCCAGCGCGGAGCCGCGCGATTCGGCCAGGAAGACCCAGGGATGCGCGAGCGGGTCGAGCGAGTCCGGCTTGTGCACGAAGACCGCGTTCTCGAAGTCTCGAGCCAGCCGGTCGAGCACCGCCGCGGAGCGGCGGGATTCCCGGGTGACGTCGGCGGCGCGGTTGCTCGCGCGCGAGAGATCGAGATAGAAATCGAGCGCGACGCCCACCACGATCCCGGTCAGGAGCACCACCGCGAGCACCTCGATCAGCGTGAAGCCGCCGCTCCTCTTCACGGCGCCTCCAGCTCGCTGGGCGGGAGGGCCGACTCCGGCAGCTGGGGCGGCGCGGCGCCCTCCTCGGGGGCTCTCGGCGCCTGCTCCGCCCCGGCCGCGAGCCCCGAAACGCTTTCGAAATCCACCAGGAAGATGGTGCGGGAGACGTGGCGCTCCTCGGCCCCCTCGAGCCAGGAGACCGTGAGCTGCACGGTTCGCAGCGCCTGGGCGCCGGGGACGCCGGGCGAGGAGGCGAAGAGCTGCGGCGTGCCCAGGGACTCGTCGCTGAGGCCCCATTCGACCGGCGGCTGGAACAGCGCGACGTCGAGGGCGACCTTGAAATCCCCCTGCGTGATCTCGCTGTGACCGAGCGGCGGGATCACCACGCTGCCCTCGGTCGCGGTGAACGAGTCGCCGAGCTTGGTGTCGGCGATCAGGGCGGCCTCCAGCCGGCGCCGGCTCTCGCCCTCGGCGCGCAGCGCCTCGATCGCGACGCGGGCCAGCACCGTGTAGAGGATCCCGAGCAGCGCCACGGCCGCCATCACCTCGAGCAGCGTGAAGGCCCGGTTACTTCTCGACATCGTGGATCAGCACCGATTCCGCGAGGGGCTGCACCTCGAGCGCGAGCGCGTGGTCGTCTTCGTCGGCCAGGATGATCTCGGTCGGGCTCGCGGTGCCGTCGCGCTCGAAGACGACGAAGGCCTCGCCCTCGCCGACGCTGCCGCCCAGCGTCTCGACGGACGTGAAGCGCAGCGACTCCTCGATCGCGGTCTCGCGCCCGAACATGCCCGGCAGCGGGCGGAACTCGCGCGCGGCCGTGGGCGGCGGCGACATCGGAATCTGCGCCGAGCCGCGCAGGTCGAGCGCCGCCGGCGTCTCCACCTCGCCGAGCGCTTCGGCCTGCGTCACGAACCACTCGAGCCAGTAGCTGCCGCGGTCGAGATCGATCGCGAGCCGGTGCGGGATGCCGGTCACGACCGTCCGCTGGCGCGCCAGCTCGAGCTGGGCCGTGAGCCGCTGCGCCTGCTGCTGGAGGCGGCGGGACGACACCAACCCGAGGTTCGGCGCGACGAAGGCCGCCAGCAGCGCGAAGATCGCCACCACCGCGAGCATCTCGATCAACGTGAAGGCGGCGCGCCGCCGCAGCGCGGCCGGCAAGCTCAGTTTACCGCCGTCGGCTCGGACCAGTTCCCGATGTCGGCGTCCACGCCGTCCCCGCCCGGCGCGCCGTCCGCGCCGAAGGACCAGAGATCGAAGGACTCCGGGTTGTTCTGGCCGGGCGACTCGTAGTGGTAGGGCTCGCCCCAGGGATCCATCGGCAGGCGGCCTCCCTTCAGATAGCCGCCGCTGGGGAAGTTGCGCGGCACCGGCTCGCTGCTGGAGGCCGTGATCAGCGCCTCCAGCCCCTGCTCGGTGCTGGGGAAGCGCGCGTTGTCCATCCGGTAGATCTCCAGCACGCCCTCCAGGCTGTTGACCTGCGCCCGGGCCGCGGTGACGCGCCCCTTGTCCACCTGTTGGAAGACGGCGGCGCCCACGATCGTGGAGAGCAGTCCGATGATCAGCACCACGGCCATGATCTCGATCAGCGTGAAGCCTGCGCGTGTCTCGCGTCGGTCCATTGGATTTCCTTTCGAAGTCGGGGCCCGCTCAGCCGAGCGAGCTCGTGATGTTGAGCAGCGGAACCAGCGTCGCGAGGATGATCACGACGACGATCCCCACCATGATCAGGATCAGGAGCGGCTCGAGCAGGGCCGTGAGGCGGGTGACCATCGTCTCGACCTGCTCGTCGTAGGTGTCGGCGACCTTGGCGAGCATCGCCTCCAGCTCGCCGCTGCGCTCTCCCACTTCGATCATGTGCGTCACCATCGGCGGGAACTCCCCGCTTTCGCGCAGCGGCTTGGCGACGCTGGCGCCTTCGGTGATGCTGACGCGCGCGGCGTCGATCGCCCGCCCGAGCACGGTGTTGTTGGCCACGTGCTTGGCGGTGTCGAGGGCGCGCACGATCGGGAGCCCGCCGGCGAGCAGCGTCGCCAGGGTGCGCGTGAAGCGCGAGATGGCGATCAGGCGCACCGTGCGGCCCACCACCGGCAAGCGGAGCGAGAGACGGTCCCAGCTGTCGCGGCCGCGCGGGGTGCGGACGACGGCCCGCATTCCGACGACCCCGAGGACCCCGGCGAGCGCCAGGGCCCACCACCAGCCGCGCACGAATCGGGAGATCGAGATGATCCAGCGCGTGTAGAACGGAAGCGGCTGGTTCAGGCTCTCCAGCAGCTCAGTGATCTGGGGCAGCACCAGCGTCACCAAGAGGCCCACCACCAGCATCGCGAACAGGAACATCACCACCGGATAGATCAGGATCGAGCTCACCTTGTTGCGCAGCCGCACCTGGCTCTCGAGGTAATCGGCCAGGCGCTCCAGCACCGTCTCGAGCGCGCCGCCCGCCTCGCCGGCGCGCACCATGCTCACGTAGAGGTCCGGGAACGCCTTCGACTGCGCGAACGCGTCGGCGAGCGAGGTGCCCTGGTTGACGCGGTCGCGCACCTCGCCCAGCACCGACTTGAGCCGGGGATTCTCGACCTGCTCGGTGAGCGCCCCCAGGCTCTCGACCAGCGGGATCCCGGCGCCGACCAGGGTCGAGGCCTGCCGCGTGAGCAGCGCGAGGTCGAGGCTCGAGATGCGCTGGAAGGAGGGCAGGGCGAAACGACGCCCGGTCGAGGTCGCCGCCAGCGAGGCCTGCCCCGCCTGCTCGCTGAACTCGGTGACGAAGATGCCGTCGCGCCGCAGCTTGGCGCGCGCGCCGCGGGCGTTCTCGGCGTCGAGGTGGCCGCGGGTGTTCTTCCCGGCCGCCGTGACGCCCTTGTAGGCAAAGACGGGCAATGCTCACCTCGCTGGGGTCGGCTCGGATCAGATCTGGGCGACGACGCCCTCTTCCTCGGTGGCGCGCAGCACCTCGGCGACGGAGGTGACGCCCGAGAGCACCTTGCGGGCGCCGTCGGTGCGCAGCGAGTGCATTCCCTTCTGGGTCGCCTGTCGCTTGATCGTCTTCGAGTCGACGTTCTGGGCGACCAGCGCGCGGATTTCGTCGTCCACCAGCATCAGCTCGAAGATCCCCAGCCGGCCGCGATAACCGGTGTAGTTGCAGCCCGCGCAGCCCTCCGAGCGGTAGATCTTCACGGGGCGGTCGGGAGGCCGCACGCCGATTTCGGAGAGCTCCTCCTTGCTGGCCTCGTAGGCGACGCGGCAGTCCTTGCAGAGCACGCGCACCAGGCGCTGCGCCAGCACGGCGACAAGGGAAGACGCGACCAGGAAGGGCTCCACGCCCATGTCGACGAGCCGCGTGATGGCGCTGGCCGCGTCGTTGGTGTGCAGGGTCGAGAAGACCAGGTGCCCCGTGAGCGAGGCCTGGATCGCGATCTCCGCCGTCTCCAGATCGCGGATCTCGCCCACCAGGATCACGTTCGGGTCCTGGCGCAGGACCGAGCGCAGCCCGCCGGCGAAGGTGAGGCCGATCTTCGGGTTCACCTCGATCTGGCCGATTCCGCGCAGCTGGATCTCGACCGGGTCTTCGATCGTGATGATGTTCTTGTCGGTGGCGTTGATGCGCGAGAGCGCCCCGTAGAGCGTCGTGGTCTTGCCGCTGCCGGTCGGCCCGGTGACCAGGATGATGCCGTTGGGGCGCGAGATCAGCTTCTCCATCACCGCGAGCTGCTGCGGATTGAACCCGATCCGCTCCAGGTTCAGCATCTCCTGGGTGCGGGGCAGGAGCCGCATCACCACGCGCTCGCCGTAGGAGATCGGAACCGTCGAGAGGCGCACGTCGTAGTCGCGGCCGGCGATCTTGAGGCGGATGCGGCCGTCTTGCGGCAGCCGCTTCTCGGCGATGTTGAGCCCGCCCATGATCTTGATGCGCGAGACGATGCTCGCCTGCAATCCGCGCGGGAGGGGCTTGATCGGCTCGTAGAGCACGTCGTCGATCCGGAAGCGCACGCGGATCTCGCGCTCGAAGGGCTCGAGGTGCACGTCGCTGGCACGTTCTTTCACGGCGTGCTGGAGCATCGAGTTCACCAGCTTGATGATGGGCGCGTCGTCCGACGCCTCCAGCAGGTCCTGGGGCTCCTGGCTGATGTCGTTGACCAGGTGGTCGAGGTCCTCGGCGGCGTCCTCGGCGAGCGCGTCGGTGGAGTTGACGCCGCGGTCGTAGACCTCGTTGATGGCGCCCAGGATGGTGCGCTGGTTGGCCAGCTCGAGGCGCACCTCGGCGCCTCCGAAGAGCATGCGCAGATCGTCGAGCGGCCCGATGTCGAGGGGGTTTGCGACGGCCACCCGCACGGCGCCATCCGGATCGCGCTGCAGCGGCAGGATCACGTGCGCCTTGGCGAAGCCGATCGGCACCGTCTCGACCAGGGTCTGGTCGACGACGCTCGCAGCGATCTGTGGGCGGATCGGCAGGCCCAGCTGGGTCGCCAGCGCCTGGAGCACCTCGTCGGAGCTGACCTTGCCGCTCGCGACCAGCAAGTCGGCGAGGCGGCCGCCGCGGGTGGCCTGCTCGGCGCGCGCCTCCGCGAGCTGCTCCTCCGTGAGCTCCGTGCTGCGGAGCAGGATCGAGCCGAGATCGAGCGGCTCGAGGCCGCTGCGGCCCGTGCGCAGCGGGGCTTCGCTCACGGCTCCTCCTCGGGCGCAGGCGCCGGCTCGACCAGCACCGAGCTGCTGAGGCCGTGCGCGCTCTGCACCACCACGCCCACCTTTTGCGCCTCCTCGAGCGTCTCGAAGGGGCCCAGGCGGATCTCGTAGAGCACGATCCCCGCCGCCGTCTGGTTCGAGACCAGCGTGCCGTCGAAGCCGGCGTCGACCAGCTCGGTGAGCATCTGCATGGCCTCGGCCTCGTCGCCGAGCACGGGCGCCTGCACGAGGTAGCGCTCGCCCGCCTGGCCGGCCTCGGCGCGGGCGCGCTCGCGCGCCTCGCCCTTCTGCTGCTCGATCTCGCGCATGCGCTCGAGCGGGTAGCGGGCCTCCTGCTCGAGCAGCCGGTTGCGCACCGGGTTGCGCCCGGGCGGCGGCACGTAGACCTCGCCCGCCGCCTCCGCCGCGTCGCGCTGCTGCGTGGCCTCCTCGATCTCGTCCTGCGAGAGCTCCAGCGTGGGTCCCGTCTGGTTCTCGAACTCCTCGCGCTTGCGGATCGTCTCGTGCTCGAGATCGGAGCGCGTGCGCACGATGTGCGGGGTCAGGAAGACCAGCAGGTTGGCCTTGTTCAGGTTGCGCGAGGTGGTCTTGAAGGCCCAGCCGAGGAACGGGATGTCGCCCAGCCAGGGCACCTTGGTGGTGGTGTCCTCGTAGACGTCGCTGATCAGCCCGCCGATCACCACCGTCTCGCCGTCGCCCACCATCACGGTGTTCTCGACCTTGCGGCTGGCGAGCGGGGGGCCGACCTCGTTGACGTCTCCGACGTCGACCTGGAGCGCCTTGTTGATGCTGGTGATCTCCTGGAAGATGTCGAGGCGCAGGCTGTCGCCCTCGGTGATCTGGGGCGTGACGCGCAGGGTGACGCCGATGTCCTGGCGCTCGACGTTGACGGAGGTCGAGAGGCCCGTGTCGTCGACGGTGCCGCCGGTGGTCGGCGCCTGCACGCGGCTGCTGATGATCGGGATGTTGTTGCCGATCCGGATCTCCGCCTCCTCATTGTCCGAGGTGAGGATGTGCGGCGCGGAGATGATGTTGGTGCCGGCGTCCGAGGCGGCGGCGCGGATGATGCCCTGGATCAGGGAGCCATCGGAGCCATCCACGGGAGTGCCCATCGCATCGACGTCGAAGGTTCGCCGGAAGAAATTCACGAACAACGGCAAGGCGGCGCCGCCCGCTGCGCCGAACGGCCCCCCAAGGGCCGCGCCGGTCGCCGCGCCGTCGGTGACCTGCGCGATCGTGATGTCGGTGTCGCCGTTGATCAGCCGGAACAGCCCGTTGAAGCCGAGCTCGGTTCCGTCGGTGATGTCGACCTCCATGATCAGGGCCTCGACCAGCACCTGGGGCCGCTCGATGTCGAGCTTCTCGATCACGCCCGCGATGGTCGCGTAGCCCTCCTGGCTGGCCTGGATCACGAGCGCGTTGGTGGCGGGGTCGGCCGTCACGCTGATGCCCTCGGCGAGGGCCGAGACCGCGGTGCGCAGCGTCTGCGCTCCCTGCACCTGCGGGATGCCGCCGGGCTGGCTCCCGCCCAGGCCGCCGCCTCCGGTTCCGGTGCGGGGCGAGGTGGCCTGGCCGCTGATCAGCGCGGCCAGCGTCTGGGCCAGCTCCTCGGCGTCCGCGTACTGGAGGTAGTAGACGTGGATGCGTCCGCCGCCCGTGACCGGCACGTCGAGCTTGCGCACCAGGTCGCGTACGTCATCGAGCTGGGCGCGCGCGGCCAGCACGATCAGCGAGTTGGTGCGGCCGTCGGTGATGATGCGGACGCGGCCGCGCGTGGGATTGGCGGCGGGAGCCGGGGCCGCGCCCGGAACCCCGGCGCGCCGTCCGCCCGCCTGCGGCGTCAGCCCGGAGCCGGTCGCCGCCGAGACCTCCGCTCCGTAGATCTGCGAGACCTGTTCGGCGAGCACGGTGGCGTCGGCGAACTCGACCTTCAGCACCGCCAGCTCTTCCTTGTACGTCTCGACGTCGATCGCCTCCAGGATCGCGAGCAGGCGCCGGATGTTCGAGGCGGACTCGGTGAGGATCACCGTGTTGGTCTCGACGTAGGCCGCCATCGAGGCGTCCTTCGAGACCAGGGGCTTGAGCGTGTTGACGATCGACTCGGCGTCGATGTAGCGCAGCGGGATCAGGCGCGTGACGAAGCGGTCGCGGTCGGGCGGGGGCAGCGAGCTGCGCACGGTCTCGATGTTCGATTCCTTGGCCTCCCGCACCGGGATCACCTTGATGGCGCCGCCGGGGCTCGTCACCGTGGTGAAGCCCTTGACCTGGAGCACGGACTCGAACACGGCATAGGCCTGCTCGATGGTCATGGGGGTGGGCGAGACGATCGTCACGCGGCCGCGGACGCGGTCGTCGTAGATGAAGTTCTTGTTGGTCAGCTTGGCGATCGCGTCGATCACCACCGCCAGCTCGACGTTGTTGAAGTCGAGCGCGTAGAGATCGCCGTCGATCGGCTTCACGCCGGGCGGAGCGTCGTCCAGGCCGCGGGTGGGCGCCTGGGCGAGCGCGGGGCCCGCGAGGATCCACGCGCAGATCCCCGCCGCCGCGATCGTTCCGAATCGGCGAAGCACCCCCTCATCCCTCCCTGCGGTCTTGCGACGCGCGTTCATCGGATCTCAGTTCGGCGTGTACGTGAAGTTCTGGGTGCCGTTCGAGTTCTCGACCACCACGTTGAAGCTCTTGGCGTCCACGAACTCGAGCAGGATCTTCGCGCTCTGCTCGGGGCTGTCGATCTTGATCCCGTTCAGCTCCTTGATCACGTCCCCGTTCTTGATCCCGATCTGCTCGAACATGCTGCCCGGCTTGATCGCGTTCAGCTGGACGCCGACCATCTGACCGTTCTCGTATTTCGGCAGGATCCGCGCCTGGGAGAACAGGGTCGCGGGGTTGCGGATGTCGAGCGGGGGGGCCTCGGGGGGCGTCGCCTGGCGGTCCATCGGCCCGGGGGCGCGGCGGGGTCGGGGCGCCCCGCGCGACGGGGTCGGAGCGACGGCGGCCAGCTGCACGCCGCCTTCCTCGGCCAACACCAGTTCCCGCGGGGACCCATTCTCGATGAGGACCACCCGCTTGCGCTCGATCCGCTGGACCGTGGCTCCCGCCTTCACCACGTCGTTCACGCGCACGGTCCGGGTCTGCTTGGTCTCGCGATCCTCGATCGCAGCCCAGGCGTTCTCGGGCTCGAGCGCGGCGACCGTTCCCAGCAGCGTGAGCGGGAGCTTGGTCGCCTCGAGGTCCTCCTCGATCGGGGCCCCAGCGCTGGGCGCGAGCAGCGAGGCGTTGAAGAGATTGCGTGAGAGGATCACCTGCCGATCATTCCAGCTGGCCGCCGTCGCCAGCTGCGTCTCCGTCGGCGACACGGCCGGCTCCGACGCCTCCGCCAGCGTCGAGCCGATCACGGCGTTCACCGTCTTGGCGGCAAACAGGCAGCACAAGGCGAATAGAACGGAGTTCGCGAGCCAGCTCAGGTATCGCGCCATGCGTCGTTGGATCCCCGCGCTGCTTCGCCCCGGACCCTCGCTCGGCTGGCTTGCGAGCTCGAATTTGCACGCGAGTCGCCGGGCGCGCGAACAGGCTTCACAGTATAGCCTGCCCGCGGGTCCGCTCAACGGGATCCATCGGGATTCCAAGGAGTTAGGCGGACAGCTTCCAGCTTATCGGCGGACCGACCTGCGACCTTGTGACACCGCTTACCAAAGCAGCGTTCGAATCCGCCCCCAGCGTTGACAGGGGGGAGGTCGGGACCACCCTTCCGGCTCGTTTTCGCGTCTCCCCGGGACGGGGCGGCGCCTGGAAGGAGTCAGGCAGATGGCGGATTCGGGCAAGGTGATCGGGATCGACCTCGGGACCACGAACTCGGCGGTCGCCATCATGGAGGGTGGCCAGCCGACCGTGATCCCGAACGAAGAGGGCGGCCGCACCACCCCCTCCGTGGTGAGCTTCAGCGACGAAGGCGAGCGCCTGATCGGCGCGATCGCCAAGCGCCAGTCGATCACCAATCCCAAGGCGACCATCTACTCGATCAAGCGCTTCATGGGCCGCCGGCTGGCGGAGGTCCCCGAGGAGATCAAGCTGGTTCCCTACGACGTGGTCGCGGGCAAGGAGGGCGCCGCCGCCGTGCGCGTGCGCGACAAGGTGCACACGCCCCCCGAGATCTCGGCGATGATTCTCCAGAAGCTCAAGGCCGCGGCCGAGGCGTATCTGGGCGCGAAGGTGACCGCGGCGGTGATCACCGTCCCAGCCTACTTCAACGATGCCCAGCGCCAGGCCACCAAGGACGCCGGCGCGATCGCGGGTCTCGACGTCAAGCGCATCATCAACGAGCCCACCGCCGCGGCGCTCGCCTACGGGCTCGACAAGAAGAAGGACGAGAAGATCGCGGTCTACGACTTCGGCGGCGGCACCTTCGACATCTCGATCCTCGAAGTGGGCGAGAACGTGGTCGAGGTGAAGGCCACCAACGGTGACACGCATCTGGGTGGCGACAACCTCGACCAGCGGCTGATCGACTACCTGATCGCTGAGTTCAAGAAGGACCAGGGGATCGACCTCTCGAAGGATTCGATGGCCCTCCAGCGCCTGCGCGAGGCCGCGGAGAAGGCCAAGGTCGAGCTCTCCAGCGCCGTCACCACCGACATCAACCTGCCCTACATCACGGCGGACAAGACCGGGCCGAAGCACATGACGCTGAAGCTGACCCGCGCCAAGTTCGAGCAGCTGGTCGAGGACCTGATCGACCGCAGCCTCGAGCCCTGCCGCGTGGCGCTCAAGGATTCGGGCTTCGCGGCCGCCGACATCCACGAGGTGATCCTGGTCGGCGGCATGACCCGCATGCCGCTGGTCCAGCAGAAGGTCAAGCAGCTCTTCGGCAAGGAGCCGAACCGGAGCGTGAACCCCGACGAGGTGGTGGCGATCGGCGCCGCGGTCCAGGGCGGGGTGCTCTCGGGCGACGTCAAGGACGTGCTGCTGCTGGACGTCACCCCCCTCTCGCTCGGCATCGAGACGCTGGGCGGCGTGATGACCAAGCTGATCGAGAAGAACACCACGGTGCCGACGCGCCGCAGCCAGGTCTTCTCGACCGCCTCCGACAACCAGCCGCAGGTGGAGATCCACGTGCTCCAGGGCGAGCGCGAGGTCGCGGCGGGCAACCGCACGCTCGGCCGCTTCATCCTGGACGGCATCCCGCCCGCGCCCCGCGGCCTGCCGCAGGTCGAGGTCACCTTCGACATCGACGCCAACGGCATCCTCTCGGTGGCGGCCAAGGACAAGGCCAGCAGTCGCGAGCAGTCGATCCGGATCGAGGGCAGCAGCGGGCTGCGCAAAGACGAAATCGATCGGCTGATCCGCGAGGCCGAGGCCCACGCCAGCGAGGACCGCGCGCAGCGCGAGAGCGTGGAGAAGCGCAACGCCCTCGACGGGCTGCTCTACCAGGCCGAGCGCACGCTCTCCGAGAACGCGGCCAAGCTCTCGGACGGCGACACCGCCGCGGTGAAGTCCGCGATCGAGGACGGCAAGAAAGAACTGGACTCCGGCGACGCCGCCAAACTCGACGCCGCGCGCCAGCGCCTGGAGCGCGAGATGCACAAGATCGCCGAGCTGCTCTACAAGACGCAGGCGGCCGGCGCGGCCCCGGGCGGCGCGCCCGGCGACGCCGGCGCTGCGCCGGGCGGCCCCAAGAACGGCGACGACGTCGTCGACGTGGAATACACCGAAGAGAAACCCAACTGAGCGATCCGAAGCGCAACGACCCCTTCGCGGAGCTGTACGGCGAGTTCTCGGATCGCCTGCGCGGCGATCGCTGGCAACCGGACATCGACGTGTTCGAGACCGAGGCCGCGGTCGTCGTGCTCGCCGAGATCGCGGGGATCCGCAGCGAGGACCTGCGCGTGACGGTGGATGGCGAAGAGGTTCGCATCAGCGGGATCCGGCGGGTTCCCGAGCGCACGGACGTGAAGCGGCTGCTCCAGATGGAGATCGCCGCCGGACCCTTCGAGCGGCGCCTGCGGATCGCGATCCCCTTCGACCGGGAGAAGGTCTCGGCGCATCTGAGCGACGGGTTTCTCACCGTGACCCTGCCGCGCCGCGGACCCCAGCGGCGACAGGTCAAGCTCGAGACGTGAGGCGCGCGATGGCATCCGAACAGCGGGTGGCGGAAGTGGAGCCGACCGGGCGCGAGCCCGCGCCGGGCACCGCGGTCGTGGTGGGCCGCGCGGGCGACGAGACCGCGGCGCGCGACGAGGTGCCTGCGATCCTGCCGGTGCTCCCGCTCAAGAACACCGTGCTCTTCCCGCACCTGCTCTCGCCGCTGCTGGTGAGCTCGCCGCGCTCGAAGCAGCTGATCGAAGAGGTGCTGGTCTCGCCCCAGCGCATGCTGATCTGCGTCGCGGTCAAGCACCCCGTCGAGGGCAGCCCCGGCGCCGACGACGTGCACCGCGTCGGCACGCTGATGCGGATCGCGAAGATGGTGAAGTTCCCGGACGACACCTACCGGCTGCTGGTGCAGGGCGTCGCGCGCGCGGAGATCACCGAGTTCACCAGCGAGGAGCCCTTCCTGCGCGGCCGCGTGCGCGTGCTCGAGGAGACCGGCGACCTGGGGTCCGTCGAGTCCCTCGCGCTGATGCGCAACGTGGCGCAGCAGTTCGCTTCGCTCGTCTCCGAGAGCCCGCGGCTCTCGGACGAGCTACAGGTGCTCGCCGCCCACACCGACCATCCCTCCAAGCTCGCCGACCTCGCGGGCTCGAGCCTCGACTTCGACGTCGCCGGCAAGCAGGATCTGATCGAGGAGCTCGACGTCCCGCAGCGGCTGCGGCGCGTGCTGGATCAGATCGCGCGCGAGCACGACGCGGTGAAGGTGGAGAGCGAGATCCGCGAGAAGGTCCAGAGCGACATCGGCAAGTCGCAGCGCGACTACGTCCTGCGCCAGCAGCTCGAGGCGATCCGCCAGGAGCTGGGCGAATCGGAGGACGGCGAGAGCGAGGCGCAGCGGCTCGAGCAGCGGATCGCGG
Source organism: Myxococcota bacterium (assembly GCA_036560145.1). Taxonomy (GTDB): domain Bacteria; phylum Myxococcota_A; class UBA9160; order UBA9160; family SMWR01; genus DATBRV01. The sequence continues at coordinate 40,633 of DATBRV010000105.1, read as the reverse complement.
CCGCCGGCATGCCCGAAGAGGCCGAGAAGCAGGCGCGGCGGGAGCTGGATCGGCTGGCGCAGATGCCGACCGCGGCCGCCGAGCACTCCGTGATCCGGACCTACCTGGAATGGATGGTGGATCTGCCCTGGTCGAAGGCGTCGCAGGATCGGCTCGACGTCGAGGAGGCGCGCCGGATCCTGGATCAGGACCACTGGGGTCTCGAGAAGGTCAAGGACCGCATCGTCGAGTACATCGCGGTGCTCTCGCTCAAGCGCGACCTCAAGGGCCCGATCCTGTGCTTCGTGGGCCCGCCGGGCACCGGCAAGACCTCGCTGGGGCGCTCGATCGCCAAGGCGCTGGGCCGGGAGTTCCAGCGCATCTCGCTGGGCGGGGTGCACGACGAAGCGGAGATCCGCGGCCACCGGCGCACCTACGTCGGCGCGCTGCCGGGCCGGATCATCCAGGGAATGCGCCGGGCGGGGACCCGGAATCCGGTCTTCGTGCTCGACGAGGTGGACAAGGTGGGCTCCGATTTCCGGGGCGATCCGTCCTCGGCGCTGCTCGAGGTGCTCGACCCCGCGCAGAACTCGACCTTCAGCGACCACTATCTCGAGGTTCCCTTCGACCTCTCGCAGGTGCTCTTCGTCGCCACCGCGAACGTGATCGATCCCGTGCCGGCCGCGCTGCGCGACCGGATGGAGGTGATCGAGCTGCCCGGCTACACCGAGGAGGAGAAGCTCGAGATCGCCAAGCGCTACCTGGTGCCGCGCCAGAAGGAGCAGAACGGCGTCGACCGGATCGGCTTCGAGATTCCCGACGACACGCTGCGCGTGCTGATCCGCAGCTACACGCACGAGGCCGGCGTCCGCAACCTGGAGCGGGAGATCGCGGCGCTGGCCCGCAAGGTCGCTCGCAGGATCGCCGAGGAGGGTGTGAGCGGCCCGCAGCGGATCGCCGTGGAGGATCTGGGGGCGTTGCTCGGACCCGTGAAGTACGAGCCCGAGATCGCCGAACGGGTGGGCCAACCGGGAGTCGCCGCAGGCCTCGCCTGGACCCCCTCCGGCGGCGACATCCTCTTCATCGAATCCACGCGCATGCCCGGCAAGGGCGAGCTCAAGCTGACCGGCTCGCTCGGCGACGTGATGCGCGAATCCGCCGAGGCGGCGCGTTCCTGGCTGCGCGCGCACGCCGGCGACTATGCCCTCGACCCGGAGCTCTTTGCGAAATCGGACCTGCACCTGCACGTGCCTTCCGGCGCCGTGCCCAAGGACGGGCCTTCGGCAGGGGTCGCGATGGTGACCTCGCTCACCTCGCTGCTGACCGGGCGCCCGGCGGATCCGCGTGTGGCCATGACCGGGGAGATCACCCTGCGCGGCAAGGTGCTACCCGTTGGGGGGATCAAGGAGAAGGTGCTGGCCGCCAAGCGCGCCGGCATCGAGCGCGTGGTGCTTCCGGAGCGCAACCGCCGCGACGTCGAAGAAGTGCAGAAGGAGCTGCTCGAGGGGCTCGACCTCCAGTATGTGGGGATGATCGATGAAGCGTTGCGACACACCCTGGCCCCGATTCGTTAGTGCGGTGCTGCCGCTGGCGCTCGCCGCCTGCGTCTCGCGCGGCGCCTACCAGGAGGTAGAGGGCCAGCGCGACGCGCTCACGCTCGAGAAGAAGGCGCTGGAAGAGCGCGTCGAGCTGCTGGAGGCCTCCAACGAGAGCCTCGGCACCGAGCGCGTGCAGATCATCGACGAGATGGAGACGCTGCGCGAAGCCCACGCCGTCCTCGACCGCGACGTGAACGGCCTGCGCACGGCCAAGGCGGAGCTCACCGACAGCCTCCAGGCGCGGGAAGCCGAGCTGGCGGCGCGCAACCAGGAGGTCGCGCAGCTCAAGGGCACCTACGAAGGGCTGGTGGCCGATCTCGAGTCCGAGGTCGCCGCCGGCCAGATCGAGATCTCGCAGCTTCGCCAGGGATTGCAGCTGAATCTCACCCAGGACGTGCTGTTCGCTTCGGGCTCGTCGGAGCTGAACGAGGCCGGCCGCTCCGTCATCGCCAAGGTCGCGGAGCGCCTCAAGGAGATTCCCCACCGGATCGAAGTGCGCGGACACACCGATTCGGTGCCGATCCGCGGCGGCCTGACTTCGCGCTACCCCTCGAACTGGGAGCTGGCCGGGGCGCGCGCGAGCGGTGTCGTGCGCTTCCTGCAAGAGCGCAAGATCGACCCCACCCGGCTGGTCTCGGTGTCGCGTGGGGAGTACGAGCCGATCGCCCCGAACGAAACGCCGGAAGGCCGCCAGAAGAACCGCCGGATCGAGATCGCGCTCGAGCCGACGCGGCCGGAGCCCGCCGCCGAAGCGACGCCGCCGGCGAAGACCGCTCCGCCGGAGGCCAGCGCCGCTCCGTGATCCCGGGCGCCAGCGCCCGGGCCCGCCTGGAAACCTGTTTTCGCGCGGCGCTGCTCGCCGTGGACGCGGGCGCCGCCGTGCGCCGCGTGCTGGCGCGCGACGGGACGCGCCTGCTCCTCGCCGGCGAAGCGCTGCCGGACGCACGGCGGCTGGTGGTGCTCGCGGTGGGCAAGGCCGCGGCGGCGATGGCCGCTGCGGTGGAGGCCGTCGCCGGCGATCGCATCGCCGCGGGCCTCGCCGTCACCAAGGACGGTCACGGCGCGCCGCTGGCGCGGATCCGGCTGCGCGAGACCGCCCATCCCGTCCCCGACGCGCGCTGCGAGCGGGCCGCGCGCGAGGCGCTCGCGCTGGTCGAGAGCGCCCGCCCGGACGACCTGCTGCTGGTGCTGCTCTCGGGAGGCGCCTCCAGCCTGCTGGCGTGTCCGGCGCCCGGGCTCACGCTGGAAGATCTGGCCGAAACCACGCGCGCGCTGCTCTCCGCCGGGGCCGACATCGAAGAGCTCAATGCCGTGCGCAAGCACCTTTCGGCGCTCGCCGGCGGGCGTCTGGCGCAGCGCGCCGCCTGCGCGCGGATCGAGCTGCTCGTCGTCAGCGACGTGCCGGGCGATCGCCTCGACGTGATCGGATCGGGTCCGCTCAGCGCGGATCCCACGCGCTACGCGGACGCCCTCGCCGCCGTGGAGAGACGGGGCGCGCGCGAGCGGCTTCCTGCGCGCGTGCTCGCGCACCTGTGCGCGGGCGCCGAGGGTCGACTCCCGGAGACGCCCAAGCCCGGCGATCCGGCGCTGGCGCGGGTGCGGGCGCGCGTGCTCGCGGGCAATGCGATGGCGCGCGGCGCCGCGCTGGAGGCCGCCCGGTCCGCGGGAGCGCGCGGCATCGATCTGGGCGGGGTGCTGGAAGGCGAGGCGAGGGTGGCGGGAACGCGGCTCGCGGGGCTCGCGCGCGCGGCGGCCTCCCGAGCGACGCTCTGTCTGATCGCAGGCGGCGAGACCACGGTGTCGGTGCGCGGCTCCGGCGAGGGCGGGCGCAGCCAGGAGCTCGCGCTGGCGGCCGCGATCGCCCTCGATGGCGACCCGCGCTCGACGCTGCTCGCCGCGGGGACGGACGGCAGCGATGGCCCCACCGCGGCAGCCGGCGCCTTCGCGGACGGCGGAACGCTGGCGCGCTCCCGCGCGCTCGGACTCGACGCCCGCGGCGCCCTCGCGCGCAATGACTCGGGCGCCTTCTTCGCCGCCGAGGGGGGCCTCTTCGTCACCGGTCCGACGCGGACCAACGTGATGGATCTCGCGCTGCTCTGGATCGAGAGATAGGCGATGGCGCGCCGCGACGCCCCCACGCTCCGCGCGCTCGCCCTGCGCGCCCTGGTCCTGTTCGGGCTGATCACGCGGGCCTGCGGGATCTATGCGATCAGCTGGCTGGAAGGGCGGGGCTGGCTGCGCGGCGATCCGGAGCGCTCGGCGGAGCGGATGATCCGCTTCGCGCGCCGCTACGTGGCGGCCGCCAGCCGCTTCCGCGGCGGCCTGATCAAGCTCGGACAGGTGGCGAGCCTGCGCGTCGACGTGATGCCCGCTGCCGTCAGCGACGAGCTCGCGAAGCTCCAGGACCGCGCCCTGCCGCACGCCTTCGCGGAGATCCGGGCGCAGCTCGAGGCCGAGCTGGCGGCGCCGCTCGCGGCGCGCTTCGCGGCCTTCGCCGAGGAGCCGCTGGCGTCGGCGAGCCTTGGCCAGGTCCACCGCGCGCAGGCCGCGGATGGGCGCGATCTGGCCGTCAAGGTGCTCTACCCGGGGATCGAGCGCTCGGTGGCGGTGGACCTCGCGATGACGAAGCTCGCGCTCTGGCTCTTCGACTGGATCGCGATCGCGGACCTGATGCAGGTCTACCGCGAACTGAGGGATTCGCTGCTCGGCGAGATGGACTATCTGCGCGAGGGGCGCGCCGGCGAGGAGATCGCGGCCAACCTGGCGCGCGACCCCGAGCTCGCGGCGCACGTCCGCGTGCCGCGCATCCACTGGGATCTCACCACCCGCCGCGTGCTCGCGATGGAGTTCATCGAGGGCGTCAAGATCAACGACGTCGCGGGGGTCGCGGCGCTCGGCGCGCGGGTGCCGGATCTGGTGCTCTGGATCTCGCGGGCCTTCCTGCACATGATGTTCCGCGACGGCTTCTTCCACTGCGATCCGCACCCGGGCAACCTGATGCTGACCCTCGACGGGCGGGTCGGGATCGTCGATTTCGGCATGAACCGGAGGATCGCCCCCGAGGTGCTCGCGGCCGTGCGCAAGAACGTGCTGGCGTCGGTCTGGCGCGATCCGGATCTCTACGCGGCTTCCCTGGTGGAGGCCGGCATGATCGGGCCCGCCGACGTCCCGGTGGTGAGGGAGATCGCGAAGCTCAGCTTCGACCCGGCCTACTACAACCTGACCCCCCAGGAGATGGCGAAGCTCGACTTCGGGGAGTACTTCGGGCGCATGCGGGGGCACCTCAAACGGATCGGCAGCTTCCGGCTCCCCGACGGGCTCGTGATGTGGTCGCGCGGGCTCTCGCTGCTCTACGGCCTGCTGGTGGAGCTGGCGCCCGGCGCGCGGCCGCTCGACGTGCTGGGGCCGTTCGTGGCCGAATTCCTGCAGGGCGGGGCCCCGGCGGCATCGAATATCGGCGTTTCCACCCCGTCGAAATCCGTGTAGTTTCTGGGCCCACCAGGCGGCCCCGGCGCAGCGCGTTCCGGGCCCGCCCGAGAAGGCCGTCCCAGGAGATGGCAGGAGGAGGCATGCAGATGCGAGCCAAGCGAGTCATCGGTTCCTTCGCGGCGGCCGTCGTCGCGGGCCTGTTCGCGTTTGCCTCGGCGGAGGGCGCGTTCGCGGCGGAGAAGAAGAGCACGCGGAACGAGGCCGAGTGGGTCAAGTACGACGCCACCGCCAAGACCGTCACCATGAAGATCAAGAAGGCCGGGCTCGGGCCCGGCGCGGCGAAGCTCAAGGTCGGCCAGCAGGCCGTCTTCGCCGTCCAGCCCGAGGGCACGGTGCTGACGCGCACCAGCGTCGCGGTGAACGGCAAGAAGGGCGAGCTCACCGACATCCCGGCCGGCAAGACGGTGCTCGTCTACTGGGTTCCGGACGTCAAGGATCCCAAGGGCTTGTTCGCCCGCAAGATCGACGTGATCATGAGCGAGCAGGAGCTCGACGAGAAGTACGGCAAGGCCGAGTAGCGTTCGGAGCAGGCTGCACGCGAAGGGGGGCGGGGCCGCCTCGCCCCCTTCGGCCCGCTGAGGAATCCCGTCTTGGCCGTCGACGTGGTCGAGCTCAAGCAGGTGCTCGCGAAGCGGGCCTCGGGCGTCGCGGTCGTCACCGCGCGCGCGGGCGACGTGATCCACGGCATGACCGTCTCCGCCTTCGCGGAGGTCTCCCTCACGCCGCCGCTCGTGCTGGTCTGCGCGGAGAAGTCCTCCCACACGCATCCGGTGATCGCGCGCGGAGGGGTCTTCGCGCTGAACGTGCTCGCGCGCGACCAGGCCGCGCTCTCGGATCGCTTCGCGTCCAAGAAAGACGAGGAGCGGCGCTTCGTGGGGCTCGACTACGAATCCGGCGTGACCGGCGCGCCCCTGCTCGCGGGCACCGTCGCGACGCTCGACTGCCGCGTCCGCGCCGCGCACGACGCCGGCGACCACGTGATCTACGTGGGCGAGGTCGTCGACCTGCGCCGTTCGGAGCGCGCGCCGCTCGTCTACTACGGCGGAGCCTACCGGGAACTCGCCCGGCCTGAGTGAACCACGCTCGCCTGCGGCAGGCCCGAGTGGAGTTCGCTCGCCTGCGGCAGGCCTGAGTGGACTTCGCTCGCCTGCGGCTCGCTGCGCGCGGGCTTCGCCCGCTTGCCGGCGCTCTCGAAGAGCTACGCCGCCTTCTCCATCGCCTCGGTGTAGCTGCCGGTGCGGGCGGCGCCGTTGCAGCGGGCGCGGTGGAAGAAGGCCTTCTGGCCCGCGGCGACGTTCTCCGGCTTGCCGCGCCAGCTCTTGAGCGTGGGGGCCTGGAGCGCGCGCCCATACGAGAAGGAGAGCTCCCAGGGGCCTCCGCCCAACTTGTTCATCTCGTTGAGGTGCGCGGTCGCCAGCTCGTCGCTCTGGCCGCCGGAGAGGAAGACGATCCCCGGCACCGCCGCGGGCACCGTGTTGCGGAAGCAGCGCAGCGTCTGCTCGGCCACCTCGCGCACGCTCGCTTGCTTGGGAGCGCTCTGGCCCGAGAGCACCATGTTCGGCTTGAGCAGGATCTCCTCGAGCGGCACGCGCTGCTCGTGCAGGCAGCGGAAGACCGCGCGCAGCGTGCGGTCGGTCGCCTCGTAGCAGCGCTCGATCGAATGCGCGCCGTCCATCAATATTTCAGGCTCCACGATCGGAACCAGCCCGCCGTCCACACACAGGGCGGCGTAGCGCGCCAGCGCGTGGGCGTTGATCTCGATGCAGGTGTCGCTCGGGATGCCGTCGCCGATCTCGATCACCGCCCGCCACTTGGCGAAGCCGGCGCCGAGGCCGCGGTATTCGCTGATCCGTTCGCGCAGGCCGTCGAGCCCTTCGGTGAGCTTCTCGAGCTTCGAGAAGGGCACGGCCTTGGTGCCCTTGTCGACCTTGATGCCGGGGATGATCCCGCGCTTCGCGAGCAGCTGCGGGAAGGGCGTGCCGTCCTTCGCCTTCTGGCGGATCGTCTCGTCGAAGAGGATCACGCCGCTGATGTACTGCTCGACGCCGGGGGTGGTGAAGAGCAGCTCGCGGTAGGCGCGGCGGCTCTCCTCGGTCGACGCCAGATCGATGCTCTTGAAGCGCTTCTCGATCGTGCCGGAGCTCTCGTCGGCGGCGAGGATTCCCTTGTGGGCGGCGACCAGGGCGCGGGCGGTGTCTGCGAGCTGGGACATGGCCTTGACTCTCCATTCAAAGTGGTGCGGCAGAGAGGACTCGAACCTCCATGGGATTGCTCCCGCCAGCCCCTCAAGCTGGTGCGTCTACCAATTTCGCCACTGCCGCTCGGTTCGAGAAAAACGCGCCGAAGATACCCGACGGCCCCTCAGGGCGCCGCGGGCTCGGCGGGCGGCGCGGGGAGGGCGGGCGCCGGCGCGGCCGCGTCCGCCGGGGCGGGCGCCGCTTCCGGGGCCGGCTGCTCCTCGAAGTCGGACGCTTCCTCGGCCGTCTCCTCGTTCTCGAAGAGCCGCTCGCTCGACGACATCGTCCACAGGTAGGCGAGCGAGAGGCTGGTGATCATGAAGACGATCGCCGCGCCCGTGGTCAGCTTCGAGAGGAAGCTGCCGGCGCCGCGGCTGCCGAAGACCGTGGAGCTGCCGCCGCCGCCGAAGACCGCGCCGATCTCGGCCCCCTTGCCGCGCTGGAGCAGCACCACGGCGATCAGGAAGATGCACACGATCACGTGGAGGATGGTGAGGAAGGTGGTCATCTCGGGGACTCCTGGTTCTGGTAGCGCACGATGCGGGCGAAATCCTTGGGATCCAGGCTGGCGCCGCCGACCAGCGCGCCGTCGATGTCGGGCATCCCCATCAGCGTCGCCGCGTTCTCGGGCTTGACCGAGCCGCCGTACTGGATGCGCATGCTCTTCGAGACCGCCCCGAACTGCTTCACCAGACGGTCGCGCACGAATCCGTGCGCCTCCTGGGCGATCTCCGGCGTTGCGGTGCGTCCGGTGCCGATCGCCCAGATCGGCTCGTAGGCGATCACCACCTCCTCGGCGCGCGCGGCGGGGACTCCCGCGAGGCTTCCCGCGAGCTGGCGCTCGAGCACGGCGAAGGTCTGGTTCGCTTCGCGCTCGGCGAGGCTCTCGCCGATGCACACGATCGGCCGGATCTCCTTGGCCAGCAGCGCCAGCGCCTTGCGCGCCACCGCCTCGTCGGTCTCCCCGAACAGGGTCCGGCGCTCGCTGTGGCCGACGATCGCGTAGCGGCAGCCGAGGTCGGCGAGCATGGGGACCGAGATCTCGCCCGTGAAGGCCCCCTTCGGCTCGGCGTGGACGTTCTGCGCCGCCAGCAGCACGGGGCTGCCGGCGATCCGGCGGGCCACCGCGTCGAGCGCCGTGAAGGGCGGCGCCAGGATCACCTCGACGTCCGTGGCGCCGCGCACCAGCGGCAGGAAGCGCTCGACGAAATCGAGCGCCTCGCCGACTGTCTTATGCATCTTCCAATTGGCGGCGAAGATCGGGCGGCGCACTCAGCGCTCCAGCGCCGCGACGCCCGGGAGCGTCAGGCCCTCGACGAACTCGAGCGAGGCCCCGCCGCCGGTCGAGAGGTGCGTGATGCGCCCCGCCACGCCGAGCTTGTGGACCGCCGCCAGCGAATCGCCTCCGCCCACCACGCTGACCGCCTGCGAGGAGGCCACGGCCTTCGCCAGCGTCTGCGTGCCGCGCGCGAAGGCGTCGATCTCGAAGACGCCCATGGGGCCGTTCCAGAACACGGTGCGCGCGGCCTGCGCCTCGCGGGCGTAGGCCTGCGCGGTGGCGGGGCCGATGTCGACGCCGAGCCAGCCGTCGGGGATCCGATCCACTACGCGGGTCGGCGCTCCGGGCTCGATGCGCTGCGCGATCACGTGGTCGCTGGGGAGCAGCAGGCGGCGGCCGCGGGACTCGGCGGCGCGCATCACGCGCCGCGCGGCGTCGAGCTGGTCCGCCTCGACGAGCGAGGCGCCCACCGGCTCGCCGCGCGCGGCGAGGAACGTGTAGCTCATGGCGCCGCCGATGCAGGTGGTGTCGGCGTGCTGGGCGAGCGCCTCGATCACGCCGAGCTTGCTGGAGATCTTGGCGCCTCCTACGATCGCGAGCAGCGGGCGCTGCGGCTCGCGCACGACGCCCAGATGCTCGAGCTCGGAGAGCAGCAGATCGCCGGCGGCCGCCCGCGCCATCTTCGAGACCATCCCGACCGTCGAGGCGTGCGCGCGGTGGGCCGTCCCGAAGGCGTCGTTCACGTAGACGTCCGCGAGGGCCGCGAGCGCCGCCGCGAAGTCCGGATCGTTCTTCTCCTCGCCCGGGTGGAAGCGCAGGTTCTCGAGCAGCAGCACCTGCCCGGGGCCGAGCTCGGCGACCGCGGCGGCCGCGCGCTCGCCGATGCAGTCCTCGCAGAACGCGACGCCGGTGCCGAGCAGGTCGGCCAGGCGCGGGGCGAGCGGCCGCAGCGAGAGCGCCGGGCTCGGCTTGCCCTTCGGCCGGCCGAGGTGCGAGGCGACCACCACCCGCGCCCCGCCCTCCAGCAGGCGACGCAGCGTCGGCAGCGAGGCGCGGATGCGCGAATCGTCGGAGATGGCCCCCGCCTCGAACGGCACGTTCAGATCGGCGCGCACGAACACGCGCTCGCCGCGCACCCCCGCGGAGAGCAGCTGGCCCAGGGTCGGAATCGACATGGCGTCATCGCGACCCCATCCGGACCGCGAGGTCGACCACTCGGCACGAGTAGCCCCACTCGTTGTCGTACCAGGCCAGCAGCTTCGCGAAGTCGCCGCCCATCACCTTGGTGCTCAGCGCGTCGAGGATGGAAGAGTGCGGATTGCCCAGGAAGTCGACCGATACCAGGGGCTCGTCGCAGTACTCGAGGATGCCCTTGAGCGGCCCGCCCGCGGCGCGCTTCATCGCCGCGTTGATCTCCTCGGCGGTCGTCTGCCGGCGCAGCTTGGCCGAGAGGTCGACCACGGACACGTCCGAGGTGGGCACCCGCATGGCGTAGCCGTCGAGCTTGCCCTTCAGGTCGGGCAGCACGAGGCCGATCGCACGGGCAGCCCCGGTGCTGGTCGGGATCATCGAGACACCCGCGGCGCGCGCGCGCCGGAGGTCCTTGTGGGGAAAGTCGAGCGTCACCTGGTCGTTGGTGTAGGCATGGATGGTCGTCATCCAGGCGCTCTCGATGCCGAACTCGTCGTGGAGCACCTTGGCGACCGGGGCCAGGCAGTTGGTCGTGCAGGAGGCGTTCGAGACGATCCGGTGCTTGGCGGGGTCGTAGGCGTCCGTGTTGACGCCCAGCACGATCGTCACGTCGGGGTCGGTGGCCGGCGCGGTGATGATCACCCGCTCGGCTCCGGCCTCCAGGTGCTTGGCGGCTCCGGCACGGTCGGTGAAGGCCCCGGTGGACTCGATCACGATCCGGGCGCCAAGCTTCTTCCAGGGCAGCTTGGCCGGATCGCGTTCCGCCGTCACGGGAATCTTCCGGCCGTCGACCACGATGGCGCCGTCGGCGGCCTCCACCTCGCCCGGGAAGCGGCGGTGGATCGAGTCGTACTTGAGCAGATGCGCGAGCGTCTTCGCGTCCGTGAGATCGTTGATGCCGACGATCTCGAGGTCTTTGCCCCGGGCCGCCCGGAAGGCGAGTCGCCCGATCCGTCCGAATCCATTGATGCCGACACGTGTCGCCACCGGCGCGTTCCTCCGCTAGCAGGGAAGGCGGGCAGGGTAACGACCCTGCCCCGGGGGCGCCATCGCTCGGGCCCGGAGGCTACCCTGGCTCGCGGCAAGGCTTTTCTGGGGGGGGACTTGAGGGGCCAAGGCGGGATCGACCCGGCGCGGAGGGCGCCGTGAGCGAAGCGGCGGCCGCCCTCGTGGTGCGCCGGCGGCGGACGCAGCTCGCCGGCGGGCTCGCGCTGGTCGCGGTGCTCCTGCTCGGGATCGGCGCTTCGCTCTCCAGGCTGCGCGAGAACGCCGCCATCCGCGCTGCCTTTCCGGAGTCCGAGGGCCGCCTGGCCGCCGCCGGGATCTCGGCGCCGGTCGACGTGTTCCGGGACGCGAACGGCGTGCCCCACATCCGGGCCCGCAATCAGGCGGACGCGTTCTTCGCGCTCGGCTTCGTGCATGCGCAGGACCGGCTGGCGCAGATGCTCTGGCTACAGCGGCTCGCGCGCGGGCGCACGGCCGAGATCGTCGGGCGCGAGGGCCTGCCGGCGGATCGCCTGGCGCGCATCCTCGACCTGGGCGGGCTCGCGGAGCGGAAGTTCGCCGAGCTGGATCGCGGCACGCGCGCCCTGCTGGTCGCCTATGCGCGCGGCGTGAACGCGCGCATCGAGCGGATCCGCGACGGGCAGGCCGCGGCGCCCGTGGCCGCGCAGCGCCGCGCGCTTCCGCTCGAGGACTGGAGGGCCGAGGACTCGCTGGCGGTGCTGGAGCTCTACGCCTGGGGCCTGGCCGACTCGCTCGAGGTCAGCCTGGTGCTCAGCGATCTGATCGAGCGTCTGGGCGGCTTCGGCGCCAGACCCTTCTTCCCGCCGCGCGCGGGCGATGCCGCGGCTCCGGACTGGCAACCGCTCCCGCTCACCGCCTCCGAATCGGACGCGCTCGGCGGCCTGCGCCGGGCGGCGCACCTCTCCGGCCGCAGCCTGGGCAGCAGCGCCTTCGTGGTGGGAGGGGCGCACACGCGCTCCGGACGCCCGATCCTGGCGGGCGACTCGCATCTCGAGCCCACCTGGCCGCCCCTGCTGCACGTCGTGCACGTCCAGGGAGGCGGGCTCGACGTGGCGGGGTCGACGCTTCCGGGTGTCCCGATCGTCTGGACCGGGCGCAACCCGCAGATCGCCTGGGCCGTGACCAACGCCCGGGCCGTCACGGTCGACCTCTACACCGAGACGCTGCACCCCGCGGATCCGGCGCGCTATCACGACGGCCGCGGCTGGAGCGAGCTGGAGGAGCGCGTCGAGGTGCTGCGCGTGCGCGGGGACGACGACGAGACCCTGAGCGTGCGCTCGACGCGCCACGGGCCGCTGCTGGACCCGCTGCTCGGCCAGGAGCGCTCGCCGCTGGCGATCTCCTGGGCGGGGTCGCGGGTGGCGGCCGCCGGCGGGCTTCCGGCCTGGCTCGCGGTGGCGCGGGCGAGCGGCGAGGGGGAGCTGATCTCGGCGCTCGAGCGCGTCGGCGAGCCCGCGGTCGCGGTGGTCTACGCCGGGGCGGATGGCGCCGCCGGGATGCAGGTGGCGGGGTGGATCCCCCGGCACGCGCTCTCGACCGGCCTGGTGCCGCTGCCGGGCCGGGCGCGCTGGTACGACTGGCAGGGGCCGGTGGACTTCGCGCAGCTTCCGCGCGAGCGCCTCGCCGCCGGGCGCGGCTGGGCGATCGCGGCCGACAATTCCTTCGTGACGGGCGCGGACGGGGCGGCAGCGGAGTGGCTGTGGCGCTCGGGGGAGCGCGCGCAGCGCATCGACGCGCTGCTGCGGGAGGCGACCGGCGAGGGGCCGCTCGAGCTGCGCGAGGTGGCGCTGCTCCAGGCCGACGTCGGCGAGCCGCGGGCCCGCAGCCTGGTCAAGAGCGCGCTGGTGCTGGCCGAGCGCGGCGAGCGCCTGCCGCCGGAGGCGAACGAGCTGATCGGGCTGCTGCGGGAATGGGACGGGCGCTCGACACCCGACAGCGTCGGCGCCGCGGCCTTCCACGTGTTCCTGTCCTGTCTCACGGAGGAGCTCTTCGAACGGCACCTCGGCGAAGACCTGACGCGGCGCTACCTGGCGCTCCCGTTCGTCGACCCGGGTCAGGTCGTGTTCGGGATCGTGAACGCGGCGGCGGAGCGCGACGCCGGCGGCGGCTGGGCGGACCCCGTGGTGGTGGGCTCGGCGGTGCGCGCCAGCCTGCGCGAGGCCTGGCTTCAGCTCTCCTATCGGCTCGGCTCGAACCGCCGCCGCTGGAACTGGGGCGGCCTCCACCAGCTCCGCTTCCGTCCCTTCGGCGGGGCCGCGCCGCGGGATGCCGAGCTCGCGGTGCTCGGCCCCTTCGCGGCGGGGGGCAGCGGCAGCACGGTCTACACCGCCGAGTACGCGGAGGGGGGCGACTACGACGTGCTGCTGGCGTCGACGTATCGCTTCGCGATCGACACCGCCGCGATGGACCAGGCGCTGGTCGCGCTCGCGCCCGGACAGTCCGAGCATCCCCGCCATCCGCACGCGAGCGACGGGCTGGAGCGCTGGCGCGAGGGCCGCTCCGGCCTGCTCGCCACCAGCCCGCTGCTGGTCGAGGAGCTGAGCAGCTCCCGGCTCGTGCTCGAGCCGGTGGCCGAGCGCTAGGTGGCGCGGGTCGTCCTCTACGCCGAAGTGCCGGGCTTCTATGCCAGCGTCGAGCGCGCCGCCTCGCCGGAGCTGGCGAGCCGTCCCGTGATCGTGGGCGGAGATCCGCGCAAACGCGGGCTGGTGCAGGCCGCCACCCCGGACGCGCTCGCCGCCGGCGTGCGCATCGAGATGCCGATGCTCGAGGCGCTCGCGCTGTGTCCGCCCGCGCGCGCGGTGCGCACCGACATGGCGCGCTATCGCGAGGTCTCGCGCCGGCTGGTCGCCTGCCTGCGGCGCGAGGTCGAGAAGCTGGAGGCCGCGGGCCTCGGCGCGGTCTACGCCGACGTCAGCGGGCTGCCGGCCGGCCCGGAGGCGGTCGCGCAGGACTGGGTCTCGCGCGTGAAGGCCGAGCTCGGCCTGCCGCTTCGGGTGGGCATCGCCCGCACCAAGCTGCTGGCCCGGCTGGCGGCGGAGGAGGCGGGGGAGGGGGTGCGCCGGGTCGCGCCGTCCGAGGAGGTGGCCTTCCTGCGCCCGTTGCCCGTGACCCGGCTGGAGGGCGTGGGCCAGAAGACGGCCAGCCTGCTGGCCGAGCAGGGCGCGGACACGATCGGGAAGGTCGCCGCGCTCGGGCGCGAGCGGCTGGAGGCGCTCTTCGGGATGCACGGCCTGCGCATCCACGCCAGCGCGACGGGCGCCGAGGATTCGCCGCTGCGCGCCGCACGCCATCCCCAGAGCCTCTCCCGGGAGGCCACCCTCTCGGGCGAGCCCTTCGATCGCGAAGCCCTGGTCGATCACCTCCAGCAGCTCGCGCGCCAGCTGGAGGCCGAGCTCCGCGTCCAGGGGCTCGGCGCGCGCCGGGTGACGCTCAAGATCCGCTACGCCGAGCAGGGCACCGCCACTCGCAGCCAGGCGCTCTCCACCCCGCTTGCGAGCGCGGCCGAGATCCACGCCGTGGCCCAGCACCTGCTCGGGCGGGCCCAGGCCTCCGTCCGGCCGATCCGTGGCCTCGGCATCCAGCTCGCGAAGCTGGTTCCCCAGCGCGAGACCGATCGGCAACTCGATCTCTTCTCCCCCCGCCGCTGACCGCCTTTCGTCCCTTCGCCTCAAGGGCCGCCACCTGCCGGCCGAAAGGGGGACGGAACGGCCTGCGCCGCGGCGGGGTACGCATGGAGTCGCAAAAGGATCGGGATCGGCGCAAGTACCGGCGGATCGCGACCGACCAGGTGATTTCCTTCGCGCCCGTGGACACCCGGGACCTGCTCGGCGTCAGCCGCAACGTGTCGCCCGGCGGCATCCGCTTCGAGGCGGTGGGCTGCGAGATCAACCTCGGCGACGTCCTGCGCGTCACCTTCAACATCGGCGAGTACACGGCGGTTGCGGTGGGGACGGTGGTCTGGGCCACCGAGATGGACCCCATCACGATGGACGTGGGCATCGAATTCCTGGAGATCGATCCGAGCGTCCTGCGCCTGATCGAAGAGCTCGCGAACGAAGCCACGCTCCAGTAATCCTGCCAGACGCGGGTTGACACGCGGGCGTCCCGGATGCCAGCCTCCCGCCCCACATGTCCGATTTCCATCAGAGTGGGGTGATCACCACGCTCCACCGCCTGGGCGCGCCCGACCTCGCGCGCCTCGAACGCCAGCTCCTGTCCTACAGCCGGGCCCGTCCGATCGCGCTGGTGCTCCCCTGTCTCTTCTCCGAGATCCGCGGCCCCGGCCTCAAGGGCATCGTGGATGCGCTGCGGGGCGTCCGCTACCTGCGGCAGATCGTCGTGAGCCTCTCGGGCACCCGGGAGCGCGCCGAGTACGACGAGATGCGGGACTTCTTCGACGGCGTTCGCACGCTGAACGGAGACGCTCCGATCCTGCTCTGGAACGACGGCCCGCGCGTCCAGAACCTCTTCCAGCGGCTCAGCAACGAAGGCCTCGACACGGGCAGCAACGGCAAGGGGCGCTGCACCTGGCTCGCCTACGGCTACGTGCTGGCGTCCAACGTCTCGCGCGTGATCGCGGTCCACGACTGCGACATCCGCGACTACTCGCGCGAGATGCTCGCCCGCCTCTGCTACCCGACCGCCAACCCGAACCTGCACTACGAGTTCGCGAAGGGCTATTACAGCCGCGTCACCGAGCGCTTGTACGGGCGCGTCACGCGGCTTTTCGTGACGCCGCTGCTGCGGGCGCTCAAGGCGGTGCTGGGCTCCCATCCGCTGCTCGAATACCTCGATTCCTTCCGGTACCCGCTGGCGGGCGAGTGCTCGATGACCGTCGACCAGGCGCGCATGAACCGGATCCCGAGCGACTGGGGGCTCGAGGTCGGTCTGCTGGTCGAGGTCTATCGCAACTGCTCGCCGAAGCGGATCTGCCAGGTCGAGCTCACCGACAACTACGACCACAAGCACCAGGAGCTGTCGGAGTCCGACGCCACCCGGGGCCTCCACCGGATGGTGCTCGACATCGCTTCCTCGCTGATCCGCAACCTCGCCAGCTACGGCGTCGAGTTCGACGCCGGCTTCCTGAACACGCTGACGGCCGCCTACCTGCGCACCGCCCAGGACGCAATCGCCTCCTACAGCGACGACGCCGCCCTGAACGGCCTGGTCTTCGATCGCCACGAAGAGGAGTTCGCGGTGGAGACGTTCCTGGGCGCCCTGCGCGCCGCCGGCCTGGGGTTCGTGCGCGATCCGATGGGCGCCCCGCAGATCCCGAACTGGAACCGTGTCACGTCCGCGCTGCCGGAGTTCCTCGACGAGCTGCGCGAGGCCGTCGAGACCGACGCGAGCGATTCGATCTAGGCATGGCGTGGCGGATCCCGATCGTCGACCTGGCCGCCGAATCCCTCGAGGCGGGCCCGGCCGTCGAGGCGGCGGTGCTGCGCGTGCTGCGTTCGCAGCAGTACATCCTCGGCCCGGAGACGGCGTCGCTGGAGGCGGAGCTGGCGGCGCGGATCGGCGTCGAATTCGCGGTCGGCGTCAGCTCGGGCACGGATGCGCTGGTGCTCGCGCTGCGCGCGGCCGGGGTGGGGCCCGGCGACGAGGTGGTGACGAGCGCCTTCACCTACTTCGCCACCGTCGAGGCCATTCTGCTGGCGGGCGCGCACCCGGTCTTCGCCGACATCGAGCCGGACGGCTTCGGGGTGGACCCGGCGGGCGTCGAGGCCGCGATCGGCCCCCGCACGAAGGCGATCCTGCCGGTGCACCTGTTCGGCCGCTGCGCGGACATGCCGCGGCTGGAGGCGCTGGCGCGGGCGCGCGGCGTCGCGATCGTGGAGGACGCCGCCCAGGCCATCGGCGCGGGCCGCGCGGGTCGCCGGGCGGGGGCCTGGGGGGTCGCCGGCTGCTTCAGCTTCTACCCCTCGAAGAATCTGGGCGGGGTGGGCGACGGCGGCTGCGTCACCACCGACGACCCCCAGCTGGCCGAGCGCGTGCGCCTCTATCGCAGCCACGGCTGCGCCCAGGACGGCGCCCACCAGGTGCTCGGCACCACCGCCCGCCTCGACGCGCTCCAGGCCGCGGCGCTCTGCGCGAAGCTTCCCTTCCTCGAAGGCTGGACGCAGGCGCGGGTGCGCAACGCGCGGATCTACGCCGAGGCGTTCGCCGGCTGCGAGGAGATCTCGATCCCGAGCGCGGGAGCCGACGAGACGCCGGTCTGGAATCACTACACGATCCGCTGTCGGAGAGCGCCGGTGGTGCGCGCCGCGCTGGAGGCCGAGGGGATCGAGTGGCGGCACTACTATCCGATGCCCGCCGCCTCGCAGCCCGCGCTGGGCGAGGCGCGCTGCGCGCCGGGGCGCTTCCCGGAGTCCGAGCGGGCCTGCGCCGAAGCGCTCTCGATCCCGGTTCGCCCCAGCTGCTCGCCGGCGACCATCGAGCACATCGCCGACGTGATCCGCCGCGCCGCAACCGGCTGAAGACCGGCCCGAGTGAACTTCGCTCGCCTGCGGGCCGGCCTGAGTGGACTTCGCTCGCCTTTGGCCGGCCTGAGTGGACTTCGCTCGCCTTTGGCTCGCTGCGCGCTCCGCTTGCGCGCGCTCCGCATGCTAGCGGTGGGTTGAGGGGCTCTCGGCGCCGACGCCCTCGAAGACCCAGTTGCTGCCCGGATCGGTGAGCTTCACCTCGCCCTCGACGGTGGCCTCGTCGAGGAACCAGACCCGCAGGTCGCCGGCCTTCGTGTCGCGCACCACCAGGTCCATCTTGTCGTCGCCGTCGAAGTCGCCGCCGCCCTGCACCTCGAAGCCGGCCAGACCGTCGCCCTGGCTGCCGCCCGGCACGAACGTCTCGTGGTCGAGGGCGAGCGCGGTCTCGGCCTTGGGCAGGCCCTTCTTGAGCTGCGTGAACCAGATCCGCAGCTGGCCGGTGTCGCGGGAGCGCACCACGACGTCGGGCAGCCCGTTGCCGTCGGTGTCGCCGGTCGCCACCACGTCGCCCGCCGGCGTGGACTTGAACAGCTTCACGCTCTTCCGGAGCTGGAGCCGCGAGTCGAGCACCGACACCCTGGCCTTCTTCTTGAGCTGGCTGTACCAGAGGATGTCGGCGCGCTGATCGCCGCTGAAGTCGGCGACGCCCGCCACCTGCCACTTCCAGGAGAGGGGATCGCGCAGCTGCGTGCGCGACTCGATCTGGGGTCCGTTCATGAACCAGATCTCGAGGCGCTTGGCGCCCAGGTTGCGCAGCAGCACGTCGTCGCGACCGTTGCCGTCGAAGTCGCCCGAGCCGGCCAGCTCCCAGTCGGGGGAGAGCGCCGCCACCAGCTGGCCGCCGCCCACGACCGCGCCGTCCACCAGCAGCTGCATCGAGACGGCGGTGGTGACGTCGTCGCGGCTGAGCAGGTCGGCGTGGCCGTCGCCGTTGTAGTCGCCGTTGCCCGTGATCGCGGAGGTCGGGGGTAGCGCCCCGACGCGCACGGAATGGCTCGGCCCGTTCTCGTCCATGGTCCAGACCACCATGCTGCCGCTGCCGCCTTCGCGCAGCAGCAGGTCCGCCTGGCCATCGCCGTCGAAGTCGGGCGAGGTCTCGGCCGGGGGCAGCGGGGTCGGCGTCCAGGGGGGCGGCGTCGGCGTGGGAGCCGGCGTCGGGGTCGGAGCCGGAGCCGGAGCCGGCGTCGGCGTAGGCGTCGGGGTCGGCGTCGGGGTCGGCGTCGGCGTCGGCGTGGGGGTCGGCGTCGGGACGGGCGGCGGCGGCGGCGGCGCGACGAAGCGGATCCGCTCGGAGGGATCCGAGCGCGGGCCCTCGGGCGCATCGAAGGACGAGACCGCCGCGACCTGGACGCGGACCACGTCGCCGTAGCTTCCGGTGACGACGACCATGCGGTCGCCTGCGAGCTTGGTGGGGGTGGTGGGGTGCGGCAGGAAGCCGCCGCCGTTGCGCTCGACGTAGATCCGATAACCGATCACGGGCCCCGAGGCGGCGCTCCAGGCGAACTTGGCCTGCGTGACACCGACGAGATCGCGGTCGGCGCGGGCCGGAGCTGCGATCGCGAGGAGCAACGTGAGCAGGGCCGCGCCGCGTGCCCATCGAGACCGGACCATCTGAACCCCCCTGCGCAGCGGCGGCACCGCTGCGCCCCATGCCGGGCTCCACGGGAGCCCATGACTGATCTGGGGTTAGGTTCGGTAGGGCCCGAAGGGGTCAACGTGATGGACGTCACAGGACTGCGACTTTGCAGCCGCACGGGAATTCAGCTTTCGAGCGCGATCGCGAGAACCTCTTCGATGGTGTCGGCGAGGCGGATCTCGAGCTTCTCGCGGACCTCCTCGGGAACGTCGACCAGGTCCTTGGCGTTGCGGCGGGGCAGCACGACGGTCTGGATTCCGGCGCGCGCCGCGGCCAGCACCTTGCCCTTGATGCCGCCCACCGGCAGCAGTCGACCGCGCAGCGAGATCTCTCCCGTCATCGCCACGGTGCCGCGCGCGCGGCGCCCCGAGAGCGCGGAGACCAGCGCGGTCGCGAGCGCGATCCCCGCCGACGGCCCGTCCTTCGGGACGGCGCCGGCCGGGACGTGGAGATGGATCTCGGCGGCGGAGAGCGGAGAGCCCGCGAGGCCGAGCGCGTCGGCGTTTGCGCGCACCCACGAGAGCGCCGCCTCGGCGCTCTCGCGCATCACCTCGCCGAGCTGGCCCGTGAGCCGCAGCCGCACGCCTTCGCCGCCCGGCAGCACCGTCGCCTCGATGAAGAGGATGTCGCCGCCGTGGCTGGTGTGGGCGAGTCCCACGACGACGCCGGGCAGCGTGGTGCGCTCGGCCGTCTCCGGCAGGTGCGGCGGGGCTCCCAGCGCCTCGCTCACGAAGCCCTCGTCGATCACCAGCTCGGACTGCGTGCCCTGGGTGGCGACCCGGCGGGCCGCCTTGCGCAGCAGCGTCGCGATGCTGCGGTCGAGGTTCCGGACGCCCGCCTCGCGGGTGTACTCACCCACCACCTTGTCGATCGCGCCGTCGGTGACGGTCACGCGCTGCGGCGAAAGGCCGTGCGCTTCCAGCTGCGCCGGGACGAGATGCTCGCGCGCGATCGCGCGCTTGTCGTTCTCGGTGTAGCCGGGCAGCTCGATCACCTCCATGCGGTCGAGCAGCGCGGGCGGGATCGTCGAGAGCGTGTTGGCCGTCGCGATGAACATCACGCGCGAGAGGTCGAAGGCCACCTCGATGTAGTGATCGCTGAAGGTCGCGTTCTGCTCCGGGTCGAGCACCTCGAGCAGGGCCGAGGAAGGGTCGCCCCGGAAGTCCGAGCCGATCTTGTCGATCTCGTCGAGCAGGAACACGGCGTTGCGCGAGCCCGCGCGGCGCAGGCTCTGGAGGATCCGCCCCGGCATGGCGCCGACGTAGGTGCGGCGGTGACCGCGGATCTCGGCCTCGTCGCGCACCCCGCCCAGCGAGGCGCGCGCGAACTTGCGCCCCATCGCCTTCGCCACCGAGCGCCCGAGCGAAGTCTTGCCGACACCCGGCGGGCCCACGAAGCAGAGGATCGGGCTCTTCGCCTGGGGCGCCAGCTTGCGCACCGCGAGAAACTCGAGGATGCGATCCTTGACCTTCTGAAGGTCGTGGTGGTCGGCATCGAGGACCGCGCGCGCGGCGCGCAGGTCGAGCTTGTCCTCGGTCTCCTTCGACCAGGGCAGCTCTGCCATCCACTCGATGTAGGTGCGGATCAGGTGGCGATCGGGGGCGTGCGTCGGCAGCGCCTTCAGCCGCTGGAGCTCGCGCTCCGCCTGCGCCTTGGCGGCTGCGGGCAGCTCCGCCGCCTCGATCTTCTCCTGGAGCTCCTCGGCCTCGCGCAGCCCGGCGTCGCTGTCGCCGATCTCGCTCTCGATGTCGCGCATGCGACGGCGCAGCAGGCGCTCCCGTTGATTGGGATCGACCTCGGTCGTGCCGGCCTGGCGGGAGAGCGTGCGCTGCGCCTCGGCGATGGTGGCCTCACGCTCGAGGTGACGCGCGATCCGCTCGAGCCGCCGGACGGGATCCGGCTCCGCGAGCAACGCGAGCTTCTCCTCGGGCGGAAGCGGCAGGGTCGAGCCGATCACGTCGGCCAGCAGGCCCGCGCTGGGAATCCCCGCCACGAATCCCTTCCATTCGTCCGGGTAATCATCGTGGAGATCGATCACGCGATGGGCGAGCTCGACGACGCGCTTCCAGACCTCGTCGCGCGCCGCCGCGTTCCCCTCGCTGTCGGGCACCGGGTCGAGGCGCATCAGCAGGGCAGGGCTCTCGGCCAGCGCGGGCCCCAGGCGCGTGCGCGCCACGCCCACCACGATCGCCTGCTTGCTCTCCTGGCGGGCGTCGATCACACGCATCACGCGCGCGACGCAGCCGATCGGGTGCAGATCCTCCACGCCGGGATCTTCGATGCCGGCTTCGCGCTGGGTCGCGACGATCAGGAAGCCGCCGCTGCCCGCGCGCTGGAGCGCGGCCAGGGACTTCGCCCGGCCGATCGAAAGCGGAACCGTGACTCCGGGGAACACGACCAAGTCGCGGACGGGCAGCACGGGAAGGATCGCGGGAACCTCGACGCGCTCCTCTCCCGCGCCGAGCAGGCTCCGCCGCTCGCGCTCCTGACCGCTGTCTCCGCTGTCCGGCACACCACCCCCGGGGCTTGGAAATTGCAGCCAAACCTAAGCGCGCAGGCAGGGGGGTCAAGCCGGCCCAGGGGGCCGCGAAAGGCGAGGGGAGGCGAGCGGAGCGGCGAGGCTGGTGCCCGGGACTGGACTCGAACCAGCATGGCCTTGCGGCCACCAGACCCTGAATCTGGCGCGTCTACCAATTTCGCCACCCGGGCGACCGGGGCCGGAGACTACGGAGCGTGGCGGTGCGCGTCAATCGCCCGCGTGGCGTAGACTGCGCGGCTCTTCGCCGCGAGGAGGCTGGCTTGGCCCGGCGCAGGGACCGAGGCGATCCGGACGCGCCGGCCCGGCGGCGGCGCGGCGCTCGTGCACGGCCGCGCGAGGAGGCCGGCGTCCGCCCCGAGCATGTGCTGCGCGCGCTCGCGGGGCGCGCACGGCCCGCGCTCGCGGTCCCCGCGCTGCTGCGCGCGCTCGAGCTTCCGCCGAGCGCTCGCGGCGCGCTGCGGCGCGCGCTCCAGGATCTGGTCGACGAGGGGAAGCTGGAGCGGGTCGGCGCGCGCCATCGCCTGCGCCGCGCCGACGGATTCGTGGAGGGCGTCTTCACACCCGGGCGGGCGGGAGCGCCCGGCGGCCGCGTGCAGGAGGAGAGCGGCCGCACCTGGCACGTGACGCAATCTGGTGACGCCGGCGCCGGCGATCGGGTCCTGCTCCAGCCGCTGGGCGCGGAACGGCAGGGCGAGATCCTCGAGGTGCTCGAAGGCCGCCGCGACGCCTGGGTCGGCGTCTTCGAACCCCGCCCGCGCATGGGCCTGGTGGTGCCCTGGCGCGATACCGTCGCCCCGACGCTCGCGATCGGCCCGCGCGAGCTGCGCGCGGCGCGGCCCGGCGATCTGGTGCTGGCCGCGCCGCTGGCGCGCGCGGCGAAGCCGAGGCCGCGCGGGCGCGGCGCCCGCGCCGAGGCGCGGCATCCGGAGGGACGCATCGTCGAGGTGCTGGGCCCGCCCGGCTCGCCGGAAGCCGATTTTCGCGCGCTGACCTGGCGGCGGCGCCTCCCGGTCCGGTTCCCGGAGCCGGTGCTGGAGCAGGTGGCGAAGCTCGCGCCCGGGCTGCGGCCGCAGGATCTCGAGGGCCGGCTCGATCTGCGCGACCGGCCCTTTCTCACCATCGATCCCGCGACGGCCCGCGACCACGACGACGCGGTCTGCGTGGAGCCGCTTCCGGCCGGCGCCTCGCGCCTCTGGGTGGCGATCGCGGACGTCGCCCACTACGTGGCGGCCGGCTCGCCGCTCGACCGCGAGGCGCTGCGCCGCGGCAACAGCGTCTACTTCCCCGACCGGGCGATCCCGATGCTCCCCGAGTCGCTCTCGGGGGATCTCTGCTCGCTGCGTCCCGGCGTCGACCGGCTGGTGCTGGCGGCCGAGCTGGCGGTGGATGCGTCGGGCGAAGCCCGGCTGCTCCGTCTGGCGCAGGCGGTGATCCGCAGTCGGGCGCGGCTCGTGTACGAGGACGCGGCGCGCGTGATGGAAGGCGGGCCTCCGGCGGAGGGCAAGAGCGACGAGATCGCCGGGCAGCTGCGCAGCCTGCGGCGGGTGGCGGAGGCGCTGCTGGCGCGGCGGAGCGCGGCCGGCTCGATCGACTTCGACCTGCCGAGCGCCGAGATCGTGCTCGGCGACGAGGCGCAGCCGGTCGACATCGTGGAGACGCCGCGCACGCTGGCGCACCGCGCGATCGAGGAGGCGATGCTGGCGGCGAACCGCGCGGTGGCCGAAGCGCTCGATGCGGCGCGCCTGCCCTCGATCCACCGGAACCACGAGACGCCGGCGCCCGAGGATCTGGAAGCGCTGCGGGAGCTGCTGGAAGGGCTCGGCCTGATGCCGCCGGGCGGGATGCGCGAGATCACCCCGGCCGAGATCGCGCGCGCGCTGCGTGGCGCGGCCGGGCGGCCCGAGGAGCGGCTCGTGCACCAGGTGGCGCTGCGCTCGATGCGCCAGGCGCGCTACGAGGTGGAGGTGCGCGGACACTTCGCGCTCGCCTTCCGCCACTACGCGCACTTCACCTCTCCGATCCGGCGCTACGCGGATCTCACCGTGCACCGCTCGGTGAAGACGCTGCTCGGCCTGGGCGGCGAGCCCGCGGACGCCGCCTGGCTGCGCGCGGTGGCCGCGCGCCTCTCCTGGCGGGAGCGCGTCGCGATGGAGGCCGAGCGCGAGATGATCGGGATCAAGAAGTGCGTCTTCCTGGCGGCGCACGTGGGCGAATCGCACGCCGGCACCGTGAGCGGCGTCGCCCGCCACGGCCTCTACGTGACGCTCGACGCCTTCTTCGTCGAGGGCCTCGTGCACAGCTCGCGCCTGCCCGGCCGCTTCGAGCTCGACGAGCGCGCGCACGCGCTGGTCGCGCGCGGCTCGCGGCGGCGGCTGCGCCTCGGCGACCGCCTGCGCGTGCGCATCGACGCCTCCGACCCGATCCGCGGGCGCATCGATTTTTCTCTGGCCAGCGAAGCGCGCAGCGAGCCGTAGGCGAGCGGAGTTCATCGAGCCAGCGAAGCGCGCAGCGAGCCGTAGGCGAGCGGAGTTCATCGAGCAAGCGAAGCGCGCAGCGAGCCGTAGGCGAGCGGAGTTCATTGCGCTAGAGAGCGCGGAACAGCCGCTCGAGATCCTCGTGCGAGTTGTAGAAGTGGGGCGAGGCGCGCACGCAGCCGCGCCGCTCGACCACGAAGACGCCCGCCGCGCGCAGTCGCGCGGCCGTGCGCCCGGGCGCCTCGTCCGGAATCCGGAAGGCGACGATGCCGGAGGCCTGGCCCGGAGCGCGCGGGCTCGCGATCTCGGCTCCCCGCGCCGCGAGACCCTGGCAGAGCTCGTTGCTGAGCTCGAGCACGCGCTGCCCGATCGCCGGCAGGCCGAGCTCGAGCAGCAGGTCGATGGCCGCGCCCAGCGCGAAGATGCCCGGCGTGTTCGGCGTGCCCTCCTCGTAGCGGCCCGCGCCCGCCTGGAGCTCCAGGTGATAGCGGTCGAAGTCGAGGTTGTTGGCGACGCTGCGCCAGCCGACCACGCGCGGCGTGAGCCCCTCGATCAGGGCGCGCCGGCAGTAGAACAAGCCGCAGCCCTCCACCGAGAGCAACCACTTGTGGCCGTCCGCCGCCAGGAAGTCGACGTGGCACTCGGCGACGTCGAGCGGGAAGCAGCCGAGGCTCTGGATGGCGTCCACGCAGAAGAGCACGCCGCGCTCGCGGCAGAGGCGCCCGAGCGCCGGCAGATCGTTGCGCGCGCCACTCCCGAATTCGACCGAGGAGAGCGAGAGCAGGCGCGTGCGCGGATGCCGGAGCGCCTCTTCGACGCTTTCCAACGGGAGCGCGCCGTCGCGGCTGCGCAGCATCACGGTCTCGACGCCGCGCGGGCGCAGGCTCCACCATGGATACACGTTCGACGGATACTCGAGGTCGCAGGTGACGACGCGGTCGCCGCGCTGCCAGTCGAGCCCGGCGGCGACCAGCCCGAGGCCCTCGCTGGTGTTCTTCGCGAAGGCGATCTCGTCCGCGCCGGCTCCCAGCAACCTGGCGGCGCGCCCGCGCACGCGCTCGACCTCGTCGTCGATGCTGCGCGCGTAATCGAAGGCGCCGCGTTCGCTGGCCTCGGCGCTGTAGCGGGCGAGCGCCTCCGCGACGCGCGTCGAGATCGGCGCGACGCCCGCGTGGTTCAGATAGGCGAGCGTCCGCGTCACGGGGAAGAAGCTGCGGATGCGCTCCCAGTTCATCATTTTGGCGCGAGCCGGGCGGGGGGGCGCAGGCAGAGGATCGCCCCGCCAAGGGCGTAGGCGAGCCCCGTGGCGCGCGGGCCTCCCTGCAAGGCCAGCGCGACTCCGACCAGCCCGATGCCCCCGGCCAGCAGCAGGCTCGCGAGCGAGAGGTAGACCCGGACCCGCGCCGGCGCGGCGACGGAGAGCTGTCGCGAGAGAACCGAGGCCAGCCCCAGCCCGATGGCGGCGATCGGGAATCCGCTCGCCGGCGGGGTCCCCGGTCCGCTCGGGGCGGCGACCGCGATCACGGCTGCGCAGACCGCGAACGTGAGGAGGACGGCGCGCCGCACGCGCTGCAAGGCGACGTCGATCTGCGAGGCGGGGACGGGTGCTTGGCTCACGGCGTCGAAGCTCCGGATCAGGGTAGCGCGGCTCCGCCGTCGCGAGGCGCGGCGGCGCGGAAGAGCACGTAGCCCGTGTCGCGCGCGATCGTCTCCAGCGGCAGCGAACGGGCCAGCTTCTCGAAGTCGGGCTGGCTCGCGATCGCGAGCCGGGTGCGCGGGCCGGCGAGCCGGGCGGCGACGCGCTCCGGGCGCCGGCCGCTGGTGGTGTCGGTGCGCCGGCCGCCGTAGAAGACGACGCTCGGCTTGCGGCGAAGTCCGACCAGCAGCAAGCGCTGGCCCGCGTCCGGCTGCGCCGCGGCGGCGAGGGCGAGCGTGCGGAGCGGCCGTTGGAAGTGGGAATCCCAACGCGGTGTCGCCCCCCACGCGATCAGGGCCCAGACCAGGAGCGACCCCGCGCCGAGCCGGAAGCCGAGCCGGCTCGGGCTGCGCCGACACGCGATCACGACGGCCGCGGTCGCGAGCGCGGCGAGCGCCGCGGCGGCAGGCGCGGGGCCCAGGTCGAGCGGGAAGGCGAGGCCGGGCGCCTTGCGCGCCTGCTCGCCGAGCCAGTCGGGAAGCCGCGCGGCGATCGCCTCCGCCGCCGCGAGGCCGCCCGCGAGCGCCAACAGCAGCAACACCGTCCCCGCCACGCTCCAGGCGAGGGCGCGGCGGTCGATCGGCGGGCCCTTCCCTGCGAGCCGGTCGGCGACCAGCAGGGCCAGGCCGGGGAGCGCCGGCAGCAAATAGTGCGGGAGCTTGGTCGCGGCGGCGGAGAAGAACACGAGGGTGACGGCGGCGAGCAGGCCGAGCAGGCGAAGCCAGCGCTCGCGCTCGCTGGCCGCGCCGAAGCGGCGGGCGAGCGCGACGGGCAGCAGCGCGCTCCAGGGCGCGAAGGCGAGCACGAGCACGGGCAGGTAGTAGAAGATCGACCCGCGGTGGCCCTCCTTCGGGCTCGTGAAGCGATCCAGATGGTGCTCGAGGAAGAGCTCGCTCATGAAGGCGAATCCGTCCGGTTGTGTGAGGCCGAGCAGCAGGTACCAGGAGAGGCCGATCGCGAGCAGGGCCGCGCCGCCCGCGAGCCACCAGCCCGGGCGCAGCAGCAGCGAGAGCCGGCGCAGCAGGGCGAGCTGCGCCGCCGCGGCCGCCAGCGGGAGCAGGGCGCCCACGGCGCCCTTGGCGAGCATCGCGAGCCCGCAGCAGGCGCAGAAGGCCACGAACCAGCGGCTCCCGCCCGCGCGCGCGGAGGCTTCCAGCGCGCGATGGAAGCAGCCGAGCGCGAGCACGATGCAGAGCAGCAACCAGAGATCGGTGAGGGCGACGCGCGCCAGCGAGGCGAACGCGAGCGAGGATCCGAGCGCCAGCGCGCCGAGCCCCGCCACGCGCGCGCCGAGGGGGCGCTTCGAGAAGACGTAGAGCGCCGCCAGCGCGGCGAGCGCCGCCAGCGCGCTGCCCACGCGCGCGCCCGCCTCTCCCACGCCGAGCGCGCGGTAGCCGAGGATCTGTCCCCAATACAAGAGCGGGGGCTTCTCGAAGAAGGGCTCACCGTTCAGGGTGGGAGCCAGCCAATCGCCGCGCTCGAGCATCTCGTGCGCCGCCTGCGCGTAGGCCGCCTCGTCGTAGTCGATCAGACCGACCGCCCCGAGGCGCACGAACAGGAACGCTGCGAAGGCCGCCAGCAGCGCCGCCTCCCGCTTCATCGGGTGGCGGTGCTCCCCGCGAGCTGGAGCACCTCCTCCGCGATGGCGCGGCTGGTGGGCCCCGCGGCGAGCCGGGACGCGACCCGCGCACAGGCGGCGCGCTGCTCGGCGAGCGCCACTTCGCTGCGCAGGATCCCGTCCACCCGCGCCGCCAGCGGCTCCGGCGCGGCGTCCGCCTGGATCAGCTCCGGAAAGGCGCAGCGCTCGCCGCCGAGCACGATGTTCGGAAGGCCGATGCGATCGATCCGGATCAGCCGCCGCGCCAGGAACAGGTTGAGCCAGTTGCCGCGGTAGACGATCACCATCGGCAGCCCCGCGAGCGCCGCCTCGAGGGTCGCCGTGCCCGAGCACAGGATTCCGAAGTCGGCGGCGGCGAAGAGATCGAAGACGTCGCCGCGGGTGCAGACGATCTCGATCCCGGCCCGGCGGGCGGCGCGCCGGATCGGCTCCTCGGCCACCTGCGGCGCGAGCGGCACCGCGAGCTGCCAACCCGGGTGCGCCTGCGCGAGCCGCGCCGCGGCCCCGAAGAGCGCGGAGACCAGGTGCGCGGTCTCGTTCGGCCGGGAGCCCGGCGCGAGCACCAGCGTGCGGCGCTTCGGATCCAGGCCGAAGTGTCGCAGCGCCGCGTCTCGGACGGGGAAGCGCCGCGCGAGCCCCTCGAGCAGCGGATGTCCGTGGAACGCGACCGGCACCCCGGCGCGCTGGTAGAAGGGAACCTCGAAGGGGAAGGCCACGATCATCTTGCTGATCCGGTCCGCAATCTTTTCGATGCGCCCGGGGCGCCAGGCCCAGAACTGCGGGCTGATGTCGAACAGCACCGGGATCCCGCGCGCGCGCGCCTGCGCGGCGAGCATCAGATTGAAATCCGGCAGATCGATGCAGACGAGTACGTCGGGAGGCTCCTCCCGCAACAGGCGCAAGAGGCGCCGATAGAGGCGGATCACCGGCAGCAGCCGACCGAGCACCGCCGTGAAGCCGACGATCGCGAGCGCATGGGCTTCGCCGTGGCTGCGCAGGCCCGCGCGCCGGAGGCGCTCGCCACCGATGCCGTAGGCCTGCGTGCGCGGGTCGAGCGCGCGCAGTTGCTCGAGGATGCGCGCGCCATACACGTCCGCGCTGGCCTCTCCGACGACCATCATCACGCGGGGACCTCGCCCGGCGGGCAGCGGCGGGCGCGGCGCCGGGTCGGGATGGCTCGCGAGCCCGTGGAACGGCTCGAAGGCGCGCAGGAATCCGAAGGCGACGGCGGCGCCGAGCGCGGCGCCGACCGCCACGTCGAGCGGATAGTGTGCGCCGCAGGCGATGCGCGAGACGCCGATCAGCGCGGCCGGGACGAGGAAGAGATGCCGGCGGCGCGAGCGGAAGCCGTAGATCAGCGCGGTGGCGGCTGCGAACGACGCTGCTGCGTGTCCCGACGGGAAGGATTCGCTCGCGAGCCGCGGGCCGATCCGCTTGATGGCGGGCGCCAGCGCGGCCCAGCGCGGGCTCCCGATCGCGTACTCCACCACCCGCAGGCCCCCGGGCAGCTCGCGCACGCTCGCGGCGCGGCGCGCCACGGCGAACTCCGGATCGCGCAACGGGCGCGGGCGGTCCACCCAATCCTTGAGGCCGGAGTTGGCGCAGGAGGCGATTCCGATCGCGGTCGCCATCAGCAGGAGGTTCTTCGGGAAGCGGCGGCGGTCGAAGCTGCGCAGGCCGATCCAGAGCAGGAGCAGCACGCCGATGCCCTGCCCGAGCCAGGTGAGGTAGCCGAAGCCGAAATCCCAGAGGACGCCCTGCACGCGGTTGACGAGCAGGAACAGCGCGCGGTCGAGATCGAGCAGGGCGTCGAGCCGCATAAAACGGGACGGGAGCATATCCCGCTCCAGCCCGGCGCCACCCCACTCTCGCGGGAGGCCGGCGTGTCGCGTAGACTGCCGGCTCCGCAGGCAGGCCCCTCGAAGCCGAGGGAGGAGATCGGGAGCGAGACGTTGGCCCGGCGCGTGGACGTCGACGCATCCCTGCCTCCGATCACGCTCCCGGGGCGGATCCTCAACGAGCTCTGCGCGCACGCGCTCGAGACGCTGCCCGAGGAGTGCTGCGGTCTGATCCTCGGGCGGGCGGAGGCGCGCTACGGCCGCCTGGTCCGCTGCCGCAACGAGATGACGCGCCGGCATCTGGCGGATCCGCTGATCCACCCCCGGGACGGGCGCGCGGCCTTCTGGATGAACGAAGGCGACTACCTGCATGCGCAGGCGCTCGCCGAGGCGGAGGGCGAGCAGGTGACGGCGGTCTACCACTCGCACGTCGACGTCGGCGCCTATCTCTCGGAGCTCGATCTCGAGTACGCCGAGCATGCGCTCTTCCCGTTTCCGACCGCGGATCAGATCGTGATCGCCGTCCAGGAACGCCACGTGGTGAGCCTCGCCCTCTATCAGCGGGAAGGGGCGGGGAAGCCGTTCACGGGACGCGGCGTCGTGTCGGTGGCGCCGTGATGCGACGGCTTGCGACCGGCCTCGCCGCGCTCGCGGCGGCGGCGTGCAGCATTTCGGGCCTCCCGGACGCGGAGATTCCGCAGGCGCCGATCGCGATCGTGAACCGGACGCCCGAGGATTCGCGACAGCGCGCCGAGGCGCTGGCCGACCAGGAGAAGGACCAGGCCGCGCAGCGGGGGCGCCCGGTCGAGTCGCCCGGGCAGGCCGGGCAGGCCGGGCAGACCGTCGCGCGGGTCAAGGACGTCCAGCGATATCTGAAGTCGGTGGTCTCGCCGGAGGCGATGCAGGCGATCGAGCGCAAGTTTCCCGGGCGTCTCGCGCTGCTGGATCCGCGCACGCGGAAGATCGAGACGCTCGCGGCCGCCTGGGGGGACGCCGTCCCGCAGGCCTGGTCCGCCGATCGCTCCAAGCTGCTCTTCACCGCCCTGGTCGACGAGTTCGCGCAGCTCTTCGAGTTCGACGTGGGCAAGGGCGAGATGCGCCCGATCACGCACGGGCCCGAAGCGCATCCGGCCGGCTGCCACGGGCCGGGCGGCAGCTACGTGATGATGACCGCCGACGTGATCGACGACGAGCCTCTCTCGCGGATCGAGATCCTCGAGCCGGGCAGCACGCGTCCGCGCCCGCTCACCTCCGGCCCGCGCGACCACTCGCCCACCTGCGCTTCCGACGGGAGCGTCGTCGTCTACGTCACCGAGCCGAGCCAGGGGGTGCAGTGGGTGATGGCGCGCGATCTGCGCGGGGACCAGGCGCCGCGGCGGCTCGGTCCGGGGAGCGAGCCGCAGTTCTGCGGGAGCAGCGAGTGGCTCGTCTATACCGCTCCCATCCAGCGCGGGAGCAAGATCTGGCGCATGCGGGCGGATGGCACGGGCCGCTCGCCGGTCGGGCGCGGCGTGCTCGACGAGACGGCCCCGACCTGCTCCCCCGACGGGCGCCTGGTCGCCTACAACGTGGTCGAGGGGCGCGTCGAGATCCTCTACGTAAAACGATTTGACGGCAGCGGCGACAGGATCCTCTACAACGACAGCAGCGCGACGCATCCGGTCTGGTGAGACCGCCAACGAGAGGGGAATCGGAATGAACGACTCTGAATGGAAGCCGAGCGGGTTGCGAGGCGAGCTGGTGCCGGTGCACGGCGGACTGCCGGAGCCCGTCGACCGGGTGGTCCCGCTCGCGCAGCGCTCGCGCCTGCGCAAGGAAGCCGAGAAGCTGCCGGCTCTGCGCGTGACGCGCGCCGACCTCTCGACGGTGCACCGGCTCGCCGACGGCGCGCTCTCGCCGCTCGAGGGTCCGATGGACGGCGAGACCTGGCACCGGGTGCTCGACGAGCAGCGCATCCTGGTGTCGGGGCGCCCGTTCGCCTGGACGATCCCGCTCTCGCTGCCCGCCACCGATTCGGAGGCGGCGAAGTTCGCGCGCGGCGGCTCGGCGGCGCTCCAGGACGAGGACGGGGCGGTGATCGGGATCCTCGACGGGATCGAGGTCTTCGACTGGGACAAGCCGAAGTACGCGCTGCGCGTCTACCGAAGCGAGCGCCTCGATCACCCGGGCGGCCGGCTGATCTCGGGCGATCCGCGGCGCCGGCTGGTGGGCGGCCGGCTGCGGGCGCTGCCGCAGGCCGTGAACGCGGAGTACGGCGAGTTCATGCTCACGCCGCGGCTGGTGCGCGCGCGGATCCGCGAACGGAAATGGGAGCGGGCGCTCGCCTTCCAGACGCGCAATCCGCTGCATCGTGCGCACGAGTACGCGCTGGTGGCGGGGGCCGAGCGCCTGACGCGCGAGGGCTGGTTCACGGGCGTCGTGCTCAACCCGCTGGTGGGGGAGGTGAAGGGCGACGACGTCCCCGCGCTGATGCGGATGCGCTGCTACCGGGTGCTCCACGACCGCGGCCTGCTCGGGGAGGGCGACAAGGACGAAGCGCTCTGGCAGGCGCGCGGCTACGACCTGACGGAGGTCTTCGAGCTGATCGGACTCGACATCCGGATGTTCTACGGCGGGCCCTCCGAAGCGGTGATGCACGCGATCTACCGCCAGAACTACGGCTTCAGCGACCTCGTGATCGGGCGCAAGCACGCGGATGCGCCCTTCGATGACGGCAAGCCGATCTGGGGCGACTTCGACGCCCAGGAGATCTTCGACGAGCTGAAGGGCGAGCTGCATCTGCGGCCCTGCAAGATCGGCTTCGCCGCCTTCTACGAATCGATCGGGCGCGTGGGCCTGACCGAGGATCACCCGAACGAGAAGCCGGTGGTGGTGAGCGGAACCCGGGTTCGCGAGCAGCTCCAGGGCGGCGAGCGCCCCGACCCGCGCATCATGCGCCCGGAGGTCGCCGACGTGCTGATCGAGGCCTACCGAAGCTGAGCGGGGAAGCAACGTCCCCTGCTCAGACCATCCGGATGCGGGGCACGCGGGCGCGGGCCAGCAGGGAGGCGTGATCGGCGCCTTCGCTCGGGTGGACGGCGTAGCCGAAGCTGAGCGCGACCCGCAGCGGCTCGTTCAGGCTCTCGTCCTTGGCGACGTCGTCGGCCACGCTGCGGGCGATCGCGAGCACGCGGTCGCCCGGGGAGAAGCCCGGCTCGGGGAGCAGCAGGGTGAACTCGGCGTCGCCGGTGCGCCCGGCCACGTCGAAGTCACGCAGGTGCTCGCGCAGCGCGGCCGCCGTGCGCTCGACCACGCGGCGGGCGTGGGCGGCGTCCTTGGCCCGCTCGATCTCGGCCAGGTTCTCGATGCAGCAGACCGCGAGCGCCAGCGCGGCGTCGCGCCCGCCCGCGCGCGCGATCTCCTCCTGGATGCGCTTCTCGAGGTAGGCGGCGTTGGGGAGCCCGGTCTCCTCGTCGAAGTTCCGGAAGCGGCGCGCGTGGGCGTAGAAGAGCGCGTTGGCGATCGCGCGCTCGAGGTAGGACGCGAACTTCGTGAAGAGCTGGAGGTCCTCCTCGCTGAAGCTTCCGGTCGTGAAGCGATCGGCGGCGACCTTGTCGTAGATGGCGAGCGTGCCGGTCACGCGCCCTTCGCTGCGCAGCGGCGCTGCGATCAGGGAGCGCACGGGAGAGGGCCCTTCGCGCAGCGTCGGGTGCTCGGACACGTCGCGCACCAGCAGCGCCGTGCGTCGCTTGATGGCGTCGACCGAGGCGCGCTTGTCGAGCCGGAAAAGCTGCTGTTGGAGACGGCCGTCCGCGGAGCCGAAATAGGACCGGATCACGAAGCGCCCGGTGTCCTCGTCCTTGAGGCGGAGGATGGCGTGGTCGGCCTCCAGCACCATGGCGGCCGAGGAGGTGCCCAGGCGCAGCACCTCCGCCGGATCGGTGGCGGCGATCATGCGCAGGCCCGTCTCGTTGATGGCGCCCACCTTGGTGGCGCGCGTGGCGATGCGGGCCTCGCGCTGCGCGGCGGCGATCTCCTCGGCGGCGGCGGCGCCGACCTCGAGCAGCGTCTCCTCGAGCGCGCGCCCGCGGGTCGCGTCCGCGCCGCCGGTCTGGATCGAGAGCACGCCCGCCAGCGCGTCGCCCGCCACCAGCGGCAGCGCCGCATAGGCGAGCGAGCCGTCCGGACCGCGCAAGAAAGCCGGCTGCCGGCGCTGCGCGACCTCGCCGTCGACCCCCTGACCGAGCGGGACCCGGTACTCGCCGCCGAGCCCGCCGCCTTCCAGCGAGCTGGCCGCGAGCTTGAGGTCGCCTTCCTCGGGATCGTGCAGGTAGACGTTCACGATGCCCCGCCCCGCCCGCAGCGCGACGAACAGGCAGAGCCTGTGCAGGCGCTCGGGCAGCGGCGTCTTGGCCCCCAGCAGGGCGCGCACCTCGCGCACCGCGCCGTAGCGCGCGGCCTGGTTGCGCATCGCCTCGTGCTCCTGGGCGCGGGCGATGATCTTGGCGTCCAGATGCGCGAGCTGCTCGGTGAACTCGAGGTCCGCATCGGAGAAGGCGTCCGGGCGGGTCGTGTGGTGGAGGTTCAGCACGCCGAGCACGCGGCCTTCGTGGACGAGCGGCACGCAGAGCGCCGATTCGATGTCGAGACGCTCGCGCACGATGTGGAAGGCCTGGCGATCCGCCTTGCCGCGCAGGCGCAGCGGGCGCGCGTCCGCGGCCACCCGCCCGGCGATCCCCTCGCCGATCTTGACGCGGATCTTCGGCCACAGCTCGGGCTCGACCCCGGCCGCGACGCGCACGCGCAGCTCGCGCGCCTCCGCGTCGAGCAGCATCAGGGATCCGCCCTCGGCGCCGGTCACCCCGAGCGCGATCTCGAGCATGCGCCGGAACAGCTCGTCGGCGTCGACCGTCAGGTTGTAGGACTCGACCACCTCGTGCAGCGCTTGCAACAGCTCGGCCTTGCGGTCGGGTTGGCTTCCGCCAAAGCCCCAGAGCAGGCGCGCGACCAGCGGCGTCACGATCTGCACGCCGCGCTCGGAGACGTCGGGGAAGCGCGCGGCGAAGCCGCCGTCGGGGCTGGCGTCGACCACGGCGTAGAGGGCCGGGTCCGCGGCCAGCGCCGCGAGGTCCGAGGTCAGGCGCGCCTCCAGCGAACGCGCGAGTCCGCGCTCGAGGGTCCGCAGCCGCTCCCGGATCGCGTCCGGGTCGGGGTCGTAGACGGCGCCCAGCTCGACGTCCGGGTTCGACTCGAGCCCGGGCAGCAGCGCGAGCGCCTCTTCGGAGGCGAAGTAGATGCCGATCCGTTTGCGCATCAGCTGCGGTGGTCCTCGGGCAAGGGATCGATCCGGAAGGTCAGGGCGACGCTCGAGCGCCGGCCGTCCTCGTCCGCCATCACCAGCTCGACGCGCACGCCGCCATCGCCGGTCGCGCTGGCGCGCCCCACGCTTTCGACGCGCAGCCGGCCCAGCGAGCCGTGCACCTCGTCCTCCGCGCGCTCGTCCGCCGCCTGCTCCCAGGCGGGGCCGTCGAGCAGCGTCTCGGTCTCGTGCGCGGCGGCGCCGATCGCGGCGGTCTCGGGGTGATCGCCCTCTTCGAGGATCGCCTGCTCCATGCGCGTGGCCGGGCTTCCCAGCGCGATCTCGCGGGTGGGCTCGGCCGTGCGCGCCGCCGCCGCGGGCGCCGCGGCCGCGGCCGGCGCCTGCGCCGCGCCGGGCCCCGTCTCGCGCAGGGTGCGGATCACGCGCTTCGAGATCGTGGAGAGGGTCTGGAGCACGCCGGTGCCGTCGGTCGCGATGGACTCGAACACCACCGCGCCCTTCACATCGAGCTTGCGATGCAGATCCTCGAGGGCGTAGGGGTCGGCGAGGTCGCGCTTGTTGTACTGCACCAGCAGGGGGACGTCTTCCATCTGGCGGCCGTAGGCGCGCAGCGCGCGCCGCAGCTCCTCGAAGCTGGCGATGTTGGCGTCGACGCGCCCGGGCTGGGCGTCGACCACGAAGACCACGCCGTCGACCTGGTCGAGCAGCTGCTTGCGGGTCGGGGCCTGCTCGGCCGGCCCCGGCACGGCGATCAGCTCGATCTGGGTGCGCACGCCGGCGATGTCGCCCAGCTCGATCGGCAGCACCTCGTAGCTCACGGAGGGATCCAGCCGCGTGGGCACCACGCGCAGCTCGCCCCGATGGTCCGGCCGCAGCTTCGCGTAGGCGGCGTGGAGGTTCGCCGTCTTCCCGGCGCCCTCGATCCCCCAGTAGACGATCCGCGCGTTCACCTGCGCGTCGCGCGAGCTGACCTTCGCCATCAGATCTTTCCCTTCTTCATCAGCGTGCGGCGCGCGTGGGTCGACACCGCGGTGGGTACGTCCTTGCTCTTCATGATCGCCTTCAGGTCCTGGTCCTGGAGGTAGTTGACGAACTTCATGGCCATCACCTGCGGGCACTTCGGGTTGGTCGCCAGCGCCAGCTTGACGCGATAGGCGCGGGTCCACAGGCGGTTCATCGCGACCAGGCGCAGCACCTCGTCGTGCACGTTGCGCGACTGCGCGATCGAGATCACCTCGTTGGTGGTGATCTTCGGGCTGCTGATCGCGGAGATCGCGACCACCTTGTTGCGGTCCTTGACCAGCAGGCCGCGCGCCTCCTTGTTGCCCAGGCGCGCGAGCTTGATTTTCTGGAACACCGTCATCTTCTGGATCAGCGCGTAGAGGTTCGAGGCGTCGCCCTCGCCGGCCTCGCCCTCGCTCTCCTCGACCAGGCTGCGCGCGAAGCCGCCCAGCTCCTCGCCCAGCACGGCGCGCAGGGCGGCCTCGGCGTCGCCCTCGCTGATCTCGGCCGGATCCCACTCCTCGTCCTCGCCCGGGAGCTGGACGCCCAGGAACGAGAGGATGCGATCGATCACCGCGCGGCCGGTGAGCGGGTTGCCGCCCAGCGCCTCGACGATCTCGGGCGCGCGGATCATCCGCTCCTGGTTGTTCGAGACGATGTCGACCACGCGCTTGAACGGCAGGCCGGCCAGGAAGGCGATGGTGGCGTCGTCCGCCGCGGGATTCAGCGCGATCGGCTCGAGCCGCGCCTCGTTCTCGCGGAAGGCATGGGCGAAGTGGGAGAGCAGGGCGGGATGCGCGGGGCCCGAGAGCACCGGCGCCAGCACGCTCTCGGGCAGCGCCTCGAGGCTCTCGCGCGCGGTGGATTTCACCTCCGCGTCGGGATCGTGGATCAGGGCGAACAGCACGGTGGCGAGCTCGAGCGCCGGCAGCGGCAGCGCTCCGCGCGCGGCCATCAGCCGCGATTCGCGGGGAGCATCCCGGCGCGCGTAGCGCTCCGCCTGGGGCGATAGCTTCAGGCGGATCTTGGAAGGCTCTTGCTGCACCGATTCGTCCCCGCCACTCGCACGGGGCAGCTGCCCCGGCCCTCGCGCCGGCTCCGGCCGGCATCCCCCAGGCCGGCGCTAGGACGCCGTCGCCCGGGCCGCGCCCGCCTCTGCGACGATCTTGTCGCGCACGTTCGCCGGCGCCTCGTCGTAGTGCGAGAACGCCATGTGGAACTCGCCCTGGCCGCCGGTCATGCTGGTCAGCTGGCTCGCGTACTCGAGCATCTCCGACATCGGGACCTGGGCGCGGATGATCTGGGTCATGCCCTGCGCCTCGCTCGACTGCACGCGGCCGCGCCGGCTCGAGATGTCGCCCATGATGTCGCCCACGAACGCGGTGGGCGCCGAGACCTCGACGTTCATGACCGGCTCGAGCAGCACCGGGCGCGCCTGCTCGACCGCCGTCTTGAAGCCGAAGGAGCCGGCGAGCTTGAAGGCCATCTCGTTGGAATCGACCGAGTGGTGCTTGCCGTCGATGCAGCGCACGCGGATGTCGACCACCGGGAAGCCGGCGAGCGGCCCCGCCGCGCAGGCCTCCAGCACTCCCTTTTCGACGGCGGGGATCAGGTTGCGCGGGATGGCGCCGCCCACGATCTGGTCCACGAACTCAATCCCCTCCCCACGGGGCCTGGGCTCGACCGTCAGGTAGCAGACGCCGTACATCCCCTTGCCCCCGCTCTGCTTCTTGAGCTTTCCCTCGACGTTCTCGGCCTTCCGCGTGATCGTCTCGCGGTAGGGCACCTTGGGCGTCTTGAGCTGGACCTCCACCCCGAACATGCGCTGTAGCTTCTGCACCGTGGTGCGCACGTGGAGCTCGCCCATACCCGTGAGCAGGAACTCGCCCGTCGAGGCCTCGCGCCCGAGATGGAGCGTCGGATCTTCTTCCACGAGTCGGCCGAGCGAAGCGTAAACTTTATCCTCATCCCCCTTTGATTTCGCCTGGATGGCGTAGGAAATCACACCCTGCGGAATGGGGATCTCCAGCAGCCGGACGCCCCCCTTCTCGGCCGTCAGGCAGTGGCCGGTGTGGACGCTCTTCAGCTTGGCCACCGCCACCACGTCGCCGGGCCCGGCCTCGGGGATGTCCACGTGCTCGCCGCCGCGCAGCAGCATCAGCTTGCCGATCCGCTCCTTGGAACCCTGGGTGGCGTTGTGCAGGGTGAGGTCCGGGCGCAGGCTGCCCGAGACCACGCGCAGCACCGAGAGCGTGCCGGTGTAGCGGTCGATCATGGTCTTGAAGACCAGCGCCGAGAACGGGGCCTCGGGCGCCGGCTCGACCGTCCCGCCGCTGCCACCCTCCACCACCGGCCAGGGCCCGCGGTCTGCCGCCGAGGGCAGCAGCTCGGTCGCCCCCCACAGGAGCGGCGCGACGCCCAGCTCGAGCGTGGCCGAGCCGCACAGCAGCGGCGTGATCGAGCGCGCGCGCGTGCCGGCCACCAGGCCGCGCAGGATCTCGTCCTCGGCGAGCGCGCCCTCTTCGAGATACTTCTCGAGCAGCGCGTCGTCGCACTCGGCGACGGTCTCGACCAGCTGCTGGCGCGCGTCGCGCGCGGCGCCCGCGAGCTCGGCGGGGATCTCGCGCTCGCCCTCGCGGGTGAGCGCCTTCATGCGCAGCAGGTCGATCACGCCCTGGAAGCGCGACTCCGCTCCGATCGGCAGGGTCAAAACCACCGGCTTCAGCTCGAGCGCGCGCAGCGATTCGAGGGCCGCCTCGAAATCGGCGTGCTCGCGGTCGAGCCCGTTCACGAAGGCGAGCGCTGGAACCCCGAGCCGCTGGCAGGCGTGCCACATGCGGGAGGTGCCGACCTTGACGCCGCCCACCGCCGAGCAGACCAGCACCGCGCCGTCGAGCGCGTGCAGGGCGATCTGGCCGTCGGCCTGGAAGTTCGAGTCGCCCGGCGTGTCGACCAGCGTCAGGTGGCGTCCGCCGGAGTCGAAGGCGTAGACCGAGCTCGTGATGGTGTGGCGCCGCTCCTTCTCCTCGGGCAGGTAGTTGAGCTGCGAGCTGCCGTCGTCGACGCGTCCGAGCGTCGCGGTGGCGCCGGCGGCGTGGAGGAGCGCCTCGCCGAGGGAGGTCTTGCCGTCTCCGGAATGGCCGACGATGGCGAAGTTGTGGGTGTCGTTCACCTTCACGTTCTTCATGTGGCCCGCTCCTTTCGCGAGGTCTCGGGGGAGGGTCGGTTCTTCTCGAAGATGATCCGGAGGCCTTCCAGCGTGAGGAAGGGCTCGACCCGCTCGATGCTGCGGGTCTCGTCGGCGACGCGGTGCGCGAGGCCGCCGGTGGCGACCACGCGCGCGTCCTGGCCCAGCTCCCCGCGGATCCGCTCGACCATGGCGTCCACCACGCCCGCGTAGCCGAAGAGCAGGCCCGACTGGAGCGCGCCGGTGGTGGTCTTGCCGATCACGGACTTCGGGCGCGCGAGCTCGACCCGGTGCAGCATGGAGGCTCGCTCGAAGAGCGCCTCCATCGAGATGTGGATGCCCGGGAAGATCGCTCCGCCCAGGTACTCGCCTTCGCGCGAGACGCAGTCGAAGGTGGTGGCGGTGCCGAAGTCGACCGCGATCACCGGCCCTCCGAACATCTCGAAGGCGGCCACCGCGTTCACGATCCGGTCCGCGCCGACCTCGCGCGGGTTCTCGTAGCGCACGGGCATGCCGGTGCGGATGCCGGGCCCGACGACCAGCGCGGGGCGCTCGAAGAGCTTCGCGGAGACGCGCTCCCAGATCGGCAGCAGGGGAGGCACCACGCTCGAGATGATCATGTCGGTCACCTCCGCCGTGTCCCGCTCCGCGTGGGCGAAGAGGGCGGAGAGCGTGAGCGCCACCTCGTCCGAGGTCTGCTCGCGGTGGGTTCCGATCCGCCAGTGGTGGGCGAGCTGGCCGGTCTTCTCGTCGGAATAGTCGAACAGACCGAGCGAGACGTTGGTATTGCCGATGTCGATCACGAGCAGCGTGGTCACGTCTTCTCCTTCGCAATCGTCACGTCGCCCGCGACGACGCGCACGAGCGAGCCATCGTCGCGCCGGAGCAGCAGGGCGCCGTCCGCGGCGACGCCCTCCGCCACGCCGCTCTGCCGGGCCCCGTCGAGCTCCAGCACCGTGAGCGGGCGGCCGCGCATCCGGAAACGCGCCTCGAAGCGCGGGCGCAGGGCCTCGAAGCCGCGCTCCGCGCAGGTGTCGAGCGCGCGCTCGAGCGCATTGTACAGCCGCTGCGCGAAGGCGATGCGGTCGATCTTGCGCCCGCAGTGGCTCGCGAGGCTGGTCGCCGTGGCCCGGAA
This sequence comes from Myxococcota bacterium, assembly GCA_036560145.1. Taxonomy (GTDB): domain Bacteria; phylum Myxococcota_A; class UBA9160; order UBA9160; family SMWR01; genus DATBRV01. Next base: position 928 of record DATBRV010000105.1, on the reverse strand, counting down.
CTCCTCGGGGAAGTCGCGCCGGTCGACGTTCAGGTTGACGCCGATGCCGAGCACGAGGAAGACCACGCGGCTGGCCTCGGCGGAGAGCTCCATCAGGATGCCCGACGTCTTGAGCCCGCCGAGCAGCACGTCGTTGGGCCACTTGATCTCGACCGCGCCGCTGTCGCCCACGGTCTGCTCGATCGCTTCGGCGACCGCCACCGCGCTGGCCAGGATCCAGGGCGGCGCCTCGGCGGTGAGCAGGCGTGGGCGCAACACGCTCGAGCCGTAGAGGTTCCGGCGCGGCGGCGAGAAGAAGGCGCGGCCGAGCCGGCCGCGACCGGCGGTCTGCGCCTCGGCCACCACGGTGGTGCCGTGCGCGGCGCCCGCGCGCGCGAGATCGAGCGCCACCCGGTTGGTCGAATCGGTGGTCTCGAGCCAGCGCAGATCGCGCGCCAGCCAGCGGGTCTGGAGGCCCGCGTCGATCTCCTCGGGGAGCAGCAGGTCCGGAACCGCGCACAGCCGGTAGCCGTCGCCCGGTGTCGCCTCGACCGTGTAGCCCTGCGCGCGCAGCGACTCGACGTCCTTCCAGACCTGCGCGCGCGAGACGCCCTGCTGGGAGGAGAGGGAGGCACCGGAGCAGGTCTGGCCACCGGCGCGACGCAGGGCAGCCAGCACGCGCGCCGGACCGGGCTTCATGCCCGGGGGCTCCCGGACCCTCCGGTGTCGATCTCGAGGGCCACGTCGGCGGCGGGAGCGGAGTGGGTGAGCCATCCGATCGAGATGCGCGAGACGCCGGTCTCGGCGATCTCGCGCACGTTCTCGAGGCGGATGCCGCCGCTGGCTTCGAGCAGCGCGCGGTCGCCGACGCGCGCGGCGATCGCGCGCAGCTGCGCAGTCGTGCAGTTGTCGAGCAGCAGGAAGTCGGCGCCGGCCTCGACGGCGGCGA
>DATBRV010000104.1:0-8201 GCA_036560145.1 Myxococcota bacterium | reverse complement strand
CCGCCGCGCAGCCCGGCGGCCTCGGTCATGAACGCGACGATGTAGGGCTGCGAGATCGTCTGGCCGTGGCCGATCCCCAGCGGGTGGTCCTCGTAGGCCTGCCCCCGCGCACTCTCCGGAACGAACAGGTGGCGCGGCACCGTGCGCATCGCCGCGAGCGTCTTCGGGTCCTTGACGCCGCGCGCGGCGATCTGCGTCGCAACCATCTCTTCCCGCGCGCGCACGAACGCCGAATCGTCGGCGCCGTTCGCCGCGAGGCTAGCGAAGAAGGCCATGCCCAGAAGCCCAGGCACGAGGGACATCGGCGTGCACCGACCCCTATTCTAGTGCCGAGCGTCGGACGCGAGCACGACCTCGAATTCCGTGCCGCCGCCGTCGCGCGGCCGGCAGGCCACGTCTCCACCGTGCGCGCGCGCGATCTGCCGCACGAGCGCGAGGCCGAGGCCGTAGCCGCTCCCCGTCTCCGGCGCGCCCGGCGGCCGGTAGAACGGCTCGAAGATGCGCTCGCGCTCGCTCTCGGGAACCCCGGGCCCACGGTCCGCCACGCGCAGCCGCGCGCCTTGGGGCGTGGGCTCGACCCGCGCCGTCACCTCCGTGCCGCCGGCGTGGCGCCGCGCGTTGTCGAGCAGGTTGCGCACGAGCCGTCGCAGCAGGCGCGCGTCGCCGCGCAGCTCCACGGGCTCGCCCGAGACGACGGCCTCGGTGCGCGCGGCCTCCTCGGCGACCAGCCCCAGCAGGTCCAGGAGCTCCGCCCGCTCCCCCGCTCCCACGGCCTCGAGCCGGCTCGCTTCCAAGAGCTCGGAGATGAGCGCGTCGAGCTCCGCGACGTCGCGCGCAGCTCCCGCCCGCACCGCGTCGTCGCCCCGCAGCATCTCGAGCGCGATCCGCAGCCGCGCGAGCGGCGAGCGCAGCTCGTGCGAGGCGAAGGCGAGCTGGCGACGCTGCGCGTCCACCAGCCCCTGGATGCGCTCGGCGGCGCGGTTGAAGCTGCGCGCCAGGTCCGCCACCTCGTCCCGGCCCTCGACCGGCGCGCGCGCCGCGAGGTCGCCGCGCCCGAGCGCCTCGACGCGTGACTGCAAGCGCTCGAGCCTTCGCGTCAGACGCCTCACGAGCGGCCACGCGCCGACGCCGACGGCCAGCGCGAGCAGCGCCAGCGTCGCGAGCAGCCCGAGGCCGTGCTCAAAGTCGGTCTGGCGCGCGGCCACCAGCCGTCGCCCGTCCGCCAGCTGGACGGCGAGCAGCACGTGGCCCCGGATCCGGGACCAGTGCCCGCGCGCACCGCTCTCCGCAGGCAGCGGCAGCGGGCGCCCCACCCAGGCGACGAGCTCTCCTCCCGGCGAGTAGACGGCGGCGTCCACGCCGAAGCGCGGGCCGAGGCGGTCGAGTGTCGCCTGGAGCTCCGCGACCGGGCGCTCGGGCCCGGGCAGCAGCTCGGCCGCGGTGTCGGCGACCGCGCCCGCGAACCGCGCCTGCTCGCGCAGCCCCGCCGCGTGCCACCAGGCGGCGCCCGCCAGCACGACGAAGAGCGCGAGCACCGCGACAATCGTGAGGTGGATCTGCGTCCGCAGCCTTCGCATCACTCCTCGTCCTGCTTGCGCGCGAAGACGTAGCCAGCGCCGCGCACGGTCAGCAGCCGGCGCGGGCGCCTGGGGTCGTCCTCGATCGCGGCGCGGATGCGCGAGACGTGAACGTCGATCGAGCGGTCGAATGCCTCGCTCGCTGCGTGTCCCGCGCGCGCCATCAGCGTCTCGCGCCCGAGCACGCGCCCCGCCGACTCCGCGAGCGCCACCAGCAGGTCGAACTGGTAGCTCGTGAGCACGCGCTCCTCGCCGTCGAGGCGGACGGCGCGAGCGTCCTGGTCGATCTCCAGCCGTCCGAAGCGCAGGACGGCGGCCTGCGAGCGGCCCGACTCGCGCCGACGCAGCACCGCGCGCAGCCGCGCCAGCAGCTCGCGGGGGTTGAAGGGCTTGGGCAGGTAGTCGTCGGCGCCGATCTCGAGCCCGACGATCCGGTCCTCGTCCTGCCCGCGTGCGGTGAGCATCAGCACCGGCACGTCGGAGCCCGCGCGGATCCGGCGGCAGACCTCGAAGCCGTCGAGGTCCGGCAGCATCACGTCCAGCAGCACGGCGCTCCACCCTTCGGGCAGGCGCCGCAGGCCCTCGGCCGCGGTGGGCGCCGGCGTGACTTCATAGCCGAAGGGCTTCAGGTAGTCGCGCACGAGACCGGCGAGCGCCGCGTCGTCTTCGATGATCAGGATGCGCTCCATTGGGCGGGATCGTAGTACGAGAGGGACGGGGCTGGACGGACAACGAACCACCGAAACGGTCAACGGTAACGGAGGCCAACGAAAGAGTAGCGGGGGGGTATCACACCCCCCCGAGCCCCCGTGGCGTTATTCCTCGTGCTCCCCGTGGAAGCGGTGGGCAAAGGCGATCAGGTCCTGGCGCTGTTCGGCCGTCAGCACGTCGGCCAGATCGGCGAAGCCCGTGACGGCCAGCTTCGAGGCGCGGTCGGCGAGCTCCAGCTCCTGCTGGCGCAGCCTTTCGATCGCCGCGCGGTCGATCTGCGGCTTCGCGAACTCCTTCGCGATCGCCTCGCGGTTCACGCGGTGCGACTCGGCCATCGGCCCGAGCTCGTCGACGAGCCTGTCGGTGATGCGGCGCGCCTGCTGTTTCTGCTCGTCGGTCGCGTTCACGCCGCGCAGCGCGAACTCGACGGCCATGCCCGCGTGCTCCTTGGCTGCGGCCGGGTCCTTCAGGATCTGCGCGCCGAACCCGTGGCGGCCGTGCCCGAACGAGCCGTGCAGCCCGCGGAAGGCCATCGCCCGCGGCGCCATCACGCCGAGCGCGGCGAGCCCGGCGAGCGCCCCGCCGCCCAGCCAGAACGTGCGCCGCCGCCAGAGCGGCGTTCCCCCTGCCTGCGATCCCTGGTTCGTGTCGACCATGACTTCTTCTCCCTCTCCCCCGGGGCTTCTGCGGCCCCTGACAACAGCAAGGATGGGGCGGCCGGCTTTCGCCGGTGTGTGGGAGAGATGAAGAAGTGTGAAGAGCTACTCGGACCGGAGCGTGGTCATCGGATCGACGCGAGAAGCGCGCACCGCCGGGAACCAGCTCGCCGCGAGCGCGGTCAGCCCCAATACGAGCACCGCCCCCACGAGCACCACGGGATCGCGCGGAGACACGCCGAACAGCAGGCTCGAGATCTGGCTAGCCGCGGCGATCGACGACAGCGCGCCGAAGATCATGCCGACGACCACGACGCCGAGGCTGCCCTTGAGGACGCTGCGGCGGATGTCGGCGGTGCGTGCGCCGAGGGCGATCCTGATTCCCATCTCGCGCGTCCGCTGCGAGGCCAGGTAGCCCGTCACGCCGTAGGTGCCTCCGAGCGCGAGCAGCAGCGCGAGGAGCGCGAAGACGGCGAGCAGCCACGAGTACGTCGCGCGCGCGGTCATCGAGCGCCGCAGCGCCTGCTCCATCGTGCGCACCTGGAAGACCGCCAGGTCGGGGTCGAGCTCGCGCACGGCCGCTCGCGCCCCGGCCACCAGGCTCTCGGGATCGCCCGCCGTCTTGAGCGCCAGCGTCAGGCTGTCGACGGGCCGCGCCGTGATCGGGAAATAGACGCCCGGACGCATCGGGCGCTCGAGCCCGTAGTGCTTCACGTCGCCGACGACGCCCAGAATCGGGATCCAGGGCGGCGTCTCGCCCGAGCTCGCTCTGCGGAAGCGGTGGCCGACGGGGTGCGCCTCGCCCGGCAGGAACTCGCGGACGAACGCCTCGTTGACGATCGCCCCGCGCGCCTCGCCCGGGCCGAAATCCGCGGGCTCGAAGATCCGCCCGTCCCGGAGCCGAATGCCCATCGTCTTGAAGTAGTCGACCGTGGCGTAGCGCTGCAGCACGACCGGGTTCTTGTCGTCCTTCCCGCGCGGCGGCGCGCCCTCGACCGCAAAGAAGTTGCCCCAATGGCAGCCGAGCGGTGCGCACGTGATCGCCGCCGCCGAGGCGACACCCGGCTGCGCCTGCAGGCGTTCGATGAGCCGATCCCAGAAGGCGAGCCGCTTGGCGTCGTCCGGATAGGACGCCGCCGGCAGGTAGACGCCGAAGGTCAGCACGCCGCGCGGCTCGAACCCGGGGTCGATCTGCCGGACGCGCGTGTAGGCCTGGAGCAGCAGGCCGCCGCAGACCAGCAGCAGCGCCGCGAGCGCGAACTCCGCGCCCACCAGCAGCCGCAGCGTGCGGCGTCCGCGCGGCGAGGCGGTAGTGCCGGAGGCAGCGTTGGACATGGCCTGCCGCAGATCGCCGCGCAGGGCATGCAGCGCCGGCGCCCAGCCGAAGAGCACGAGCGTCAGCGCCGTGGCCGCGAAGGCGAAGCCCACGACGCGGGCATCGAGCCCGAAGACGGCCCAGCTCGGAACCTCGTCCGGGAGCGCCCTCACCAGCGCGCGCAGAGCGGCGTAGCCGAGCGCGAGCCCGAGGGCGCCGCCGGCGAGCGCGAAGAGCAGGTTCTCGACTAGCAGCTGGACGAGCAGCCGCCCGCCGCTCGCTCCCACGGCGACCCGGATCGCGATCTCGCGGCGCCTGGCGAGCGCGCGCGCCAGCATCAGGCTCGCGACGTTGGCGCACGCCACCACCAGCAGCAGCCCGACGGCCCCGGCGAGCGCCCGGGCGCTCGTGCGGAAGTCGCGCACCAGCTCCTCGCGCAACGGGATCGCGTAGGGCGAGACGACCCTCTCCTTGTCGCGCGCGTCCCAGATCGGCTGCTGCGTGCGCAGCAGGTCGGCCTCGCCCTGTGCGGCCGTCACGCCGGGCTTGAGCCGGCCGATCCCGTTGCCGGAGTAGCTCTGGCCGTCGTTCCGGAGCTCGGCCGCAAGCGGCACGTACACGCGCACGCCGCCCGGGAAGTCGACGCCGCGCGGCATCACGCCGATCACGGTGCGCGCGACGCCGTCGAGCCGCAGCGCCTTGCCGAGCACGTCGCGCTCCCCGCCGAAGCGGTCCTGCCAGAGCCCGTAGCTGATGACGACGACCTCTGGGCCTTGCGGACGATCCTCCTCCGCCGTGAAGAAGCGGCCGAGGATCGGCTTCACGCCGAGCACGGCCGCGAAGTCGTGGGTCACCTGCGCGCCCTCGATCCGGAGCGCGTTCGTGCCGTCCGCGGCGTTGAAGCTGGCGCCGTCGTAGTAGGCGATCGCCTCGAACTGGCGCTGCTCGCGGCGCCACTGGTCGAGGTCGGGGTAGTTGATGCCCACCACGTCGAGGTTCCAGCGCGGCGCGCGCTCGTTGATGTAGACGAGCCGCTCGGGCTCGGGAAACGGCAGCGGCCGCAGGAAGAGGCCGTTGATCAGGCCGAAGACGGCCACGTTCGCCGCGAGCCCGAGGGCGAGCATCGCCACCACCAGCGCACCGGCGAGCCTCTGGCGCAGCAGCGAGCGAAGCGCGTAACGCAGGTCGTGTCCGATCATGTCGGTCCTCCGAGCCGTGGTCCTGGGTTCCCACGGACGACGAACGGCGCGGCGCCAGGACCGCACCCTGGCGCCCGCGAGGTCGAGGACGGCGCTCGCCCAGAGAGAGGCGGAAAGGCCGAAGCGCGCCTGCGACCAGCGCTCGAGGAAGAGCGCCTCCATCTCTTCCCCGTGCCGCTCGCGGAGCGCGCGCGGGCACAGGCGCAGAAGGGCCCGATACGCGCGACGCGCGGCCGTCGGGCTCACGCCGTCTCTCCGCGCGGGCGGACCCGCGAGCGTGCGATCTTCACGAGCAGCGCGAGCCGTCGCGTCTCGCCGCGCGCCACGGCCTGCCCCGCGCGCGTGATGCCGTAGACGCGCTTGCGCTCGCCCACGCCCGGCTCGTGCCGCTCCTCGATCCAGCCGTAAGCGAGGAGGTCTTCGAGCGCCCCGTAGAGCGTCGCCGGCCAGAGCCGCACCCGGCTGTCGGAAAGCCGCTCGACCTCACGCGCGATCTCGAGCCCGTACGCGTCGCCGGCGAGCAGCGCCACGAGAATCAGGAAGTGCCGCGTCTTGGGAGTCGGAGCCATTCGAGTCGGAAGCTGGATTATATAACTTCATATAATCCGAGCAACAGTCACTCGAACATGAGACGCCGGAGGTGCTCGGGGGTTGGGTGCTGCAACTCGCCCCGGGGCGAGTTCGCGCTGGCGGCTGGAGGTGGGACGGAAACGGACAACGGAAACGGACAACAAGACGACGAAATAGCTAGAGAGCGTCTCTTTTCGCGTCTACGCGGCGGCGCGAAAAGAAACGCTAGTAAGCCTGTGCGAAGACTACTTCTCGGCCTTTCTGGCCCGTCTTCACGCAGGGGGCCTCGACCGCCTCGCCCATCGGGATCACGCGGATCGTGGCCTTCGTCTCTTCCTTGATCTTCGCCTCGACGGCGGCGTCGCCGTTCCAGCCGGCGACGATGAAGCCGCGCTTGTCGGCCATCACCTGCTTGAACTCGTCGTAGCTCTTCACCCGCGTGGTGTTCGCCGCGACGAACGCCCGCGCGCGCTCGAGCATGTTCTTCTGGATCTCCTCGAGCAGGGTGGCGAGCCGCGCCGCAGCGCCCGCGAGCGGCACGAACTCCTTCGCGCGCGTGTCGCGGCGCACGAGCACGCACTGGTCCTTCTCGATGTCCTTGGGCCCGAGCTCGAGCCGCACCGGCACGCCGCGCATCTCCCAGTCGGCGTACTTGTAGCCGGGCTGGAACTGGTCGCGCGCGTCGAGGTGGATGCGCAGGCCCGCGCCGCGCAGCATCGCCTGCACCTCGCGCGCCTTCGGCAGCACCGTTTCGGCGACGTCGCCCTTCTTGGGCGGGATCGGCACGATCACGGCCTGGTAGGGCGCCACCCGCGGCGGCAGCATCAGCCCCATGTCGTCGCCGTGGCTCATGACGAGCCCGCCGATCATGCGAGTCGAGGTCCCCCACGAGGTGGACCAGGGCTTCGCGCGCTGCTGGCTGCGGTCGAGGTACTCGATGCCGTAGGCCTCCGAGAAGTGCTGGCCGAGGTTGTGGCTGGTGCCGGCCTGGAGCGCGCGGCCGTCGCCCATCAGCGCCTCGATCGCGTAGGTCCGGAGCGCCCCCGCGAACTTCTCGCTCTCGGTCTTGCGCCCCGTGAGCACCGGCATCGCGAGCTGCTCTTCCGAGAAGGCGCGGTAGACGTCGAGCATCTTCAGCGTCTCTTCCTCGGCCTCGGCCTCCGTCTCATGGAGCGTGTGGCCCTCCTGCCAGAGGAACTCGGTCGTGCGCAGGAACGGCCGCGTGACCTTCTCCCAGCGCACCACGTTCGCCCACTGGTTGATCAGCACCGGCAGGTCGCGCCAGGAGCCGACCCACTTCGCGTAGGTCGAGCAGATGATCGCTTCGGAGGTGGGCCGCACGGCGATCGGCTCGTCGAGCTCGGCCCCGCCGCCGATCGTCACCCACGCGCACTCGGGCGAGAAGCCTTGGACGTGCTCCTTCTCGCGCTCGAGCAGGCTCTTGGGGATGAAGAGCGGGAAGTAGGCGTTGACGTGGCCGGTTTCCTTGATGCGCCGGTCCATGTCGCGCTGCATGTTCTCCCAGACGGCGTAGCCGTAGGGCTTGATGATCATGCAGCCCTTCACCGGGCTGTAGTCGACCATGTCGGTCTTGAGCACGACGTCCAGGTACCACTGCGAGTAGTCCTTGGCTTTCGGCGTGATCTCTTTGGAGACGCGATCGTCCATGTTTCCCATTCCTATGCGGCGTCGGGGCCCGCCACCGCGTGGCGCCGCCACTGCCGGCCAAAGGCCGAGACGGCCCCCGCGCGGCGGCGGTCGGCCAGGATCCGCGCCACTCCCAGGAGCGCGAGCGCCCCGTAGACCCAGATCAGCTCCTCGCGCAGCGAGGGCACGCCGAACTGCAGCGCCCAGAGCGCGAAGAGCACGGCGGCCTCCCCGGCCGAGAAGCGCATGTTGAGCAGCAGCACCACGCCGAGCAGCGATTGCAGGATCGTCAGCAGGATCTCGGTGCGGTGCATCGCGTCGAACGGGATCGTCTGGACGTGGCCCTGCCCGAAGGCGTAGGCAACCGGAATCATCGCCACCAGCATCGTCCACTGGTTGATGTTCGAGGACACGAGGTTCATGAGCGCCATCGGCGCCTTGCGCACGCTCTTCGCCCAGCGGAACGCGGAGAAGAACTCCGGGAACTCCGAGAGGAAGGGCGCCACCCACTGGATGAACACGAACT